>CAYMAO010000038.1:0-63525 GCA_964388415.1 uncultured Planctomycetaceae bacterium
CGAAATCAACCGCACGCCGCCGAAGACGCAGGCCGCGCTCTTGGAATCGATGCAGGAGCGGCAAGTGACGGTCGGGCAGACCCGTCACGTTCTGTCGGACCCGTTCTTCGTGCTGGCGACGCAGAACCCCATCGAGCAGGAAGGAACGTATTCGCTGCCGGAAGCGCAGCAGGATCGGTTCATGTTCAAGGTGTTCGTCAAGTATCCATCGTTTGAAGAGGAACGGGAAATCGCCAAGCGGACGACATCGATACAGTCCGACGACATCGACAAAGTCCTCTCCGCGGAGGAGATTCTCAACCTGCAAAAGCTGGTCCGCCAGGTGCCGGTGACGGATCACGTGGTCGATTACACGTTGGCGCTGGTTCGTCAGACCAGGGTCGGCGAACCGGGTGCGCCGGATTTCATCAACGAGCAACTGAGCTGGGGCGCCGGCCCCCGGGCGGTGCAGTTCCTGCTGCTGGGGGCCAAGGCCCGGGCGCTTCTGCTCGGCCGAACATACATTTCGACGGACGACATTCAAGCGCTCGCCGCGCCGGTTCTGCGTCACCGCATCGTGACGAATTTCGCGGCGGAGAGCGACGGCATCACGTCAGATCGCGTGATCGACGAACTTATCAAGACGACCCCGTCGAAAGAAGGCGAACTGACCCGTGATCCGCGATTCCAAAAGATTTTTGCCGCCTGAGGCGATCGCCCGGATTTCCCGGCTGGAGATCCTGGCTCGCAACGTGGTCGAAGGGTTCCTGAGCGGACAGCATCGCAGTCCGTACTTCGGGCAATCGATCGAGTTCGCCCAGCACCGCGAATACGCCGCCGGCGACGACGTCCGCCGCATCGACTGGAAAGTCTGGTCGAAGACCGACCGGTATTACATCAAGCAATATGAAGAAGAGACGAACCTCCGGACGACGCTGCTGGTTGACCTCAGCGAGTCGATGCTGTTCGGGTCGGGTAAAATCTCGAAATACGAATACGGCTGCCAGATCGCCGCGGTGCTGGGATACCTCTTGTTAAGGCAGCATGATTCCGTCGGGCTGACGACGTTCGACTCCGGCATCCGGCAGCGCGTCGAAGTCAGCAGCAAGCAGAATCACCTCCAGGCCATTCTTGCCGGACTGGGGCGCGACACTCCCGAACGCAAGACCGACATCTACGATGTCCTCGCCAAAGTCGCGGAGGAAAACCACAAGCGAGGCATGATCGTCGTGGTGTCCGACCTGTTTGTTCCCCGGCCGGGGCTGTTCAAAGGCTTGAACCTGCTGCGGACCCGAAACCAGGAAGTCATGGTCTTTCATGTCATGGACGATGAAGAACTCGACTTTAACTACGCGGGGACCACGAAATTCGAAGGGATGGAAGAAGCCGGCGACCTCATCTGCGATCCCCGGTCGCTCCGGGAAGGCTATCTCGCTGCGCTGAAGACCTACCTCGAAGAAGTTCGCCGGCACTGCGCCCGGCAGCAAATCGATTTTCAAACGATCCGCACCAGCGAACATCTGGACGCGGTGTTAAGGCATTATTTGACGCACCGATTGGGAATGCGCCGGTCCGTGAGGAATTGAAGGAACGAGTCGAAATCAAGATGGCAGGCGTTGGGATCGGCGAAGCGCAAGCGTTTTACTGACAACTATTAACTGACGGCTGACAACATTCACCATGGACGCCTGGCTCGCCAGTCATTTTTTCAATCCGACCTTCGTCGCAGGAGGGGCCGCTCTCGTTGCGTCGCCGATCATCATCCATCTCATCAACCGGATGCGGTTTCGCCGGGTAAGGTTTGCCGCGATGGAGTTCCTGCTGCAGAGCCAGCAGAAAAACCGCCGCCGGCTTCTGCTCGAACAACTGTTGCTGCTGTTGCTGCGGATCCTGATTGTCGCCGCGCTGCTGCTGCTGATCGCCCGGCTGATTCTCGATCCGTCGCAATTGTCGATCTTCCGCGGGACGAAGATGCACCATGTCGTGCTGCTGGACGACAGCGGCTCGATGCAGGACCGCTGGGGCGAGACCAACGGTTTTCAGGAAGCCGTCAAGGTCGTGAAGGAACTGATCGCCGAAGGGGCCCGGAGGCCGGAGACGCAGAAGTTTTCACTGCTGCAGTTGTCGCGGCCGGAACAGCCGTTCGTTTCCGAACGCGATCTGACGGAAGCCTTCCAGCAGGAGATGGCCTCCCGGCTGGAGCCGCAGGTGTTCAAGGCCACGTATCGGTCCCTGGATCTGGCCGCGGGACTTCAGGCGGTCCACAAGTATCTGCTGGAAGACAAAGGGACCATTCGGCAATTGCACGTCGTGTCCGATTTTCGAGAGCACGACTGGAAAGATCAACGGGCGCTCTCCGCCGCCGTTGAAGAGCTGACGAAGGCGGGCGTCTCCGTGAACCTGGTCAAAACGATCCCTCATGCTCATCCGAACCTGGCCGTCAGCCAGTTGAGCGGCGCCACGCAAGTCGCCGCGGCGGGCGTGCCGTTGCGGTTGACGATCGGTGTGAAGAATTTCGGCGAGGCGGCAGCGAAAGACGTCCGGGTCGTTCTTTCCGACGACGGGAACCGGGTGCCGGTCAGCGTGCTGTTTGAATCGGTCGAACCGCAGACGGAAGTGGTGCACGAAGTCGATTTGCGGCTGGCCACGGCGGGCAAACATCGCCTGGCGGCCGCGCTGGAGGCCGACGCGCTGTTGGACGACAATACGCGGTATCTCGCCGTCGACGTCTCGCCGACGATTCCGGTGCTGCTGATCGATGGCGATCCGTCGGGAGAGCAAGCCGCTTACATCGGCGACGCGCTGGCCGCCGACCCCGTCAGCACGGGCGTTGCAGCGACCGCGGAGAACGTCGATTTTCTGCGTCGCCGGCCGCTGGATGCGTATCGGTGCATCTACCTGCTCAACGTGCCGGAATTGCCGGCCGATACGGTGTCGCTCCTGGAGAAATACGTTCGCGATGGCGGCGGGCTGGTGTGGTACCTGGGGGATTCCATCCGCCCGGCGTTCTACTCCGATGCGCTCTATCGGAACGGGGACGGGCTCTTTCCGGCGCCGCTGGGTCCGGCGCCGAAGGAATTGCCGGTCGACATCACCAGCCCTGGGGCCGACCTGGAACCCGGCGATCATCCGATTTTTGCGGTGCTGGCCGGCGACGAGAATCCGTTTTTGAAGAGCGTCAAAGTCTCGACGTATTTTGGCGTCGCCGACGGCTGGGCGAAAGACGATCAGCAGCGCGGCGACGCCGTCCGCACGATTGCCCGGCTCCGGAACAAAGACCCGCTCATGCTGGAGCACACGCTGGGCAAAGGCCGCATCATCACATGCCTGACGACCGGCAACCCAAAATGGAACGATTGGCCCGTGAATCCGAGTTTCGTGGTGGTGCAGCTCGATCTGCTGAAGACGGTCGCCCGGAATCAGCGGAACCTGGAACTTCGGCTGGTCGGCGAACCGATTCAGTTGGCGCTCGATCCGAGTCAATACAACGACAACGTGGAAATCAGCGTGCCGACGGCCGACGGGCCCCGCGTCACCCGCCTGCAGGCGTCGCCGGAACAAACATCGGGCTCCGCAGAGACCTCGCCGGATTCCAGCACGCTGCCCCAGGGCAAGAATGATTTGCGGCTGACGGCATTATTCCGCGACACGGATGAGCCGGGCGTGTACGGCGTCCGGCTGCTCGATCTGAACCAGATCCCGGAAGAGCGGCTGCTGGCGTTCAATGTCCCGTTGCAGGAGAGCGAACTCGGCCTGGCGACCACGTCCGACCTGCGCAAGCGGCTGGGCGATAACGCCAACGTCCGCATTCATGAACCCGGGCAGTTGGACTGGGTGCAAGGCCAGGAAGCCGGATCGGAGATCCGCCGGGGGCTGCTGTGGATTCTCCTGGCATTGCTGATTTGTGAACAATTGCTGGCCTATCGCCTGAGTTATCATCCCCAGACGGCAACGGCGATGGCATGAGGATGGCGCATTGAGCGTTTGAAGTTGAGAGTTGTTGATTGCCAAAGCCCGGCGATGGCATCGCCGGGATCCCGCCGTCGCCGACGGCGGGTTTTGTGAAGACAGTTCACGGAATTGATCGCGGAATGATGACCAGCGGAATTTTCGATCCGACGGGCCTGTTACTCGCGCAAGGCGCCTCGTTCACGGTGCGCGAATTCGACTGGCCCGATTCGCCCCTCGGCTGGGTGTTGCTCGTGGGCGGCAGCCTGGCCGTCGCCGCATGGGTGATCTGGCTCTATCGCCGCGACACGGTCGAATTGTCGCTGGGCTGGCGGGTGTGGCTGGCTGCTCTGCGGCTCGCGGCGCTGGCCGGCTTGCTCATCATTGCCTTGAACCCGCATGACCGGACACAGAAAGACGCCTTCCGGCCGTCGCGCGTCGCCGTGCTGCTGGATACGTCCTTATCGATGCGGCATCCGTCGGAATCGACGATGATCGGCGGCTCGGTCCCCGATGGCAACCGCAGTTCGCGGACCGAAGCCGTTGTCGCCTTGATGGGACAAACGAAGCTGCTGGAAACGCTCCGGCAGCAGCACGAAGTCAGCGTCTTCACGTTCGATTCAGCCCTCAGCGGTCCGCACCGCGTCTATTCTTCCACGGCCGGCGGTCCCAATGGTCAGCCCGGTCCGGCCGGTGCCCAGCCGTCAACCCAGGACCCGCAAACTCCGGTCGACTGGAACGAACTCCTCAGGCCCCGAGGACTGGAATCCCGGCTCGGCGAATCGCTGACGGAGCTCGTCCGCCAGGCCGCAGGACGGACGCTGTCAGGGATTGTCGTCGTCACGGACGGCGCCTCCAATGCCGGCCTGGACCCCGTCATGGCGGGCGAACGGGCCATCGCGGCGAAAGCGAAACTGCTGACGGTTGGGACCGGCGGAACCGAGCCGCCGGTCAACCTGCTGGTCTCCGACATTCAATCACCGTCGGAAGTCCAGAAGGGGGACGCGTATGAAATCACGGCGTACATCCAGGGGCAGGGCTTGGCCGGCCGCGATGCCGACGTCGAATTGCTGATGCGGGCCGAAGGAGGCGAAGGCGAACCGGTCGTCCTGGAACAGAAACAAGTCACCGTGCTTGAGGACGGCGTGCCGGTGGAAGTCAAGTTTCCCCGCAGCCCAGATCAGACGGGCAAAGTGCAATACACGGTTCGGGCCAGACCGTCGACCCGCGTGCTGGAATTCGACGAGCAGGACAACGCCCAGACGTTTTCCGTCAGCGCGTTCGACCGGCCGACCCGGGTGCTGCTGATGGCCGGCGGCCCGATGCGCGACTATCAATTCGTCCGGAACCTGCTCCATCGCCATAAGTCGATGGACGTGGACGTGTACCTGCAGACGGCGTCGGTCGGTACCAGCCAGGAATCGGACAGCCTGCTCCTGGCGTTCCCGGCATCGCGCGAAGAACTTTACGAATACGATGTGGTGATCTGCTTCGATCCCGATTGGGAATTGCTGCCGGAAGACGCGCCGCAACTGCTGAACGACTGGGTCGCCAACGAAGCCGGCGGGTTGATTCTCGTGGCGGGCGACGTCTACACGCCGCAGTTCGCCGCGCTCGACGGCCCCTTGACGTCAGACAACCCGTCGGACCGGTTTCAGCCGCTGAAAGAACTCTATCCGGTCGTGTTGAGTTCCTATTTCACGGCGACGCGGTTCGACGCCGACACCAGCCAGCCGTGGCCGATTGAATTCACCACCGAGGGGAAAACGGCCGGGTTTCTGCAGTTGACCGACGATCCGATTTCGTCGGCCGCGCGGTGGAAGGAATTTCCGGGCTTCTATCGATGCTACCCGACGTCGAACGCGAAGGCCGGGGCGACGGTGTTCGCGCGGTTCTCCGATCCGCGCGCACAAGGCGAGATTCCGATCCTGATGGCCGCCCAATTCTACGGCCAGGGCCGGTCGTTTTACCTGGGCAGCGCCGAGATGTGGCGGCTGCGGTCTTCCAGCGATGAAGATTACGACCGCGTCTGGATCAAGACGATTCGAGAAGTCGTGCAGGGGCGGCTCAAGCGGGGCACCAAGCACGGATTGCTGATTCCTGAATCGCGGCGCGTCTCGCTGGGCCAAACGGTGAGGGTCCGCTCGCGGCTGCTGAACTCGCAGTTCCAGCCGCTCGATCTGGACGCTGTCCGGATGGAAGTTTACGACCCCTCCGGGAAACCTTTGGTTCCGCCGCGCTCGCTGGCGAAAGACCCGGCGCGTCCCGGCGAATATGTGGGCGATTTCCGGGCCAGCCTGCCGGGCGTTTACCGTTTAGAATTGCCGATCCCGGAATCGCGCGAGCAGATGACCGACGAAATCACCGTGGTCCTGCCGAAGCTGGAAGATGAAAACGTGCGGCAGAATGTGCAACTACTGAGTCAACTGGCGGAAATGACGGGCGGCACGTACCTGCCGCTCAAAGAGGCCGAAGCCGGCCTGCCGAGCCTGCTGCCTCATCGCGGGGAACCTTTCAAGGTCGACGAACGTCTGAGAACCTTGTGGGACCGCGACTGGGTGCTGTATTTGCTGGTCGGGCTGTTGTCGGCTGAGTGGCTGACCAGGAAATTGTTGAAGCTTTCGTAGCGGGAGAGCATCGCATGTCATCGCCGAGATTGCCTTCCGAAATTTCCGCCGTGCTGAACCGGTTGCGGTCTCGCATCCGGCAGTACGTGCTCTGGGAAGGACTGGCGCTCGTCGTCGTGGTGCTCGGGCTGATTTTTTGGGGCAGTTTTCTGACCGACTGGGTCTATTTCCAGCTCAGCAGATTGGACCTGCCGCGCGGGTTTCGGGCCTTCTGCCTGATCGGAACCATCGCGGCTTTGGCGGCGGCGATTCTCGTCTGGGTGATTTTCCGGATGGTTCGCACGCTCAGGACCAAGGCGCTGGCGCTGGTCCTGGAACGGCGTTTTCCGCAATTGGACGACCGGCTGATCACCGCCGTGGAAGCCGCAGAAGGCCGCGAATCGGCCGAAGGGCCGTTTGCCGCGCCGATGCTCTCTCAAACGGTCCGTGACGCGGCACAGCTGGCGGAAAAACTCGATCTCTCGTCGGTCTTCGATTGGGGGCCGCTCCGCCGGGCCGTGGTCATGGCGACGGTTCTGGTCGCTTCGATACTCGGCCTGATGGTCTTCGATTCCGCCGCGATGGACCGCTGGGTGCACGCGTTTCTCGGTCTCGACGAAACGTACTGGCAACGGCAGACGGTGCTGAAGGTCAAGGTCTTGCTCCAGCCGGGCGACCGGGTCCGGGAGTTTGAGAACAACCGCTATCGGCATCCCAAAGGGGCCGACCTGACGCTGCTCGTGGAAGCCGCGGACGGAACCGTCTGGCCAGACAGGGTGAAGCTTCATTACCGGATGAAAAACGGCCGCGGATCGGGGCAGCCGTTTCTGCAGCGCTCGGGCGATCAGCCGTTTGTGCACACGATCGCCGGGCTCCTGGAGGACGTCGACATCTGGGTGTCTGGCAACGACTATACCAACGCGGTGCCCTATCGCGTGGAAGCGGTCGAGCCTCCTCACGTGGACGCCGTCAGTTTGGAAGCCCGCTATCCGGATTACACGGGCCTGAATGCCCAGGGAGCCGATGGCCCGGTGCGCACCAGTCTCCCCGTGCAGGGGGTGCAAATTTCCGTGCCGATAGAGACCGATTTCCTGCTCACAATCCAAGCGAACAAACCGCTTCGGGCGTTCCGGCTGGAAGGCGAATCGCAGGGGGAACGCTTCGAACTGGAATTCGGCCGCAAAACCGACGCCAGCTCGGCGGCTGTCTCCCAGGCAGGCTTCGTGACGCTGAAGTCGCCCGATGGCAAGCCGCAGCACCGCATCCCCTGGCCGGCGGACGCCCTCGCGGCGATCTGGGCGGACGGGCAGCGCTCGTTTGCCGTTCCGTTCGTGATGCCGAAGTACGGCGTCGAGCGGCTGTCGGCCCAGTTGGCCGCTGCCGCGGAATCCGGAAAACTTTCCTTGCCGTTTGTACTTCCCCCGGATGCCAATCTGCGGATTCACCTGGAAGACGCCGATGGCATCTCCAGCACCGAACCGGGCCGGTTGACGATCAACGGCATCGAGGATGAACCGCCGCGCATCGAGACGGAACGCAGAGGAATCGGCGACTCGATCACTCGGAAGGCAAGAATTCCCATGACGGGGCTGATCACCGACGACTACGGTGTCGCCTCGGCACGTTTTGAATTCAAGATCGACGGCGAAGACGATTGGCAGCCGCGCGACTTCTCGCAGGCGGCGGCCCGGCAGAAGGAATACCGGCTGGCGCGCGGCGACGACGAACCGTTCGAGCGGTTCGACGTTCTGCCGCTCGATCTGTCGATTCGCCAGAAACTGCTGCTGACCGTCTGGGCCAGCGACGCGGACGACAAGAACGGCCCGCATGAGACCCGCGGTCAGAAGTATGAATTCACCATCGTTCCGGTGGAGGAACTGCTGTCGATCTTGTTCGCCAAGGAACTGAATCTCCGCAAGCGATTCGAGCAGATCATCGTCGAGGTCAAAGACACGAAAAAGGACCTGGAACTCCATCGGCAGAAGATCGACCAGGTGCAGGATTTGCGGGGCAAAGAGGCGACGGCGAAAATCACCGAGGAACTTCAGACTTCTCAGCAGGGGATTGCCGCCTGTGCCGAACGAAGCCTGCATTCGCTCCGGAAGAACGCAACGGAAACGGCTGCGATTGAGTCGGCCTTCCGCGACATTCGCGAAGAACTGGTCAACAACGCCGCCGAAACGCCGCAGATGCTCGACCGGATCGACCTGAAAATCATCGCCCCGCTTCAGCGGATCAACGAGAATGACTATCCTGACCTCGACAGCACCCTGGGCCTGTTCCGGCTGGCGAACGAACAGGGGACCGATCCGGCCCCCTCGGCGGATGCGGCCATCGAAGAATCCGGGATTTTGATCGAAAAGCTGGAACAGATCTTGCACGAGATGCAGGAATTAGAGCATTTTCATAAGTTGCTGGAAAACTTGAAGCAAATGATTACGGATCAGCAGAATTTGATCGATAAAACCAAGACAAGGCGCAAAGAGAACGCGATCAAGGCGCTGGAGTAATCGACACGTTTTTTCAGTTCAGCCGCTCACGCAGTGAGCCCTCCATCAGGAGTTTCCGATGCGACGCTGGATTATGATTTGGGCCATTGTACTGACGCTCTCCGCTCTGGGACGATTGTCCCTGCACGCCCAAGAGGCCGCATCGGAAGCGAAGTCTCCCCCGGAAGCTGCGGCTCAAGAGGGCGCATCCCCGGACAGTCCCGCGGCTGGCGACGAGGAAAAACAGCAATCGCTCCCCTCGCTGCAAGAGGGTGTGGCAATGCGCTATCAGCGCTTCGAAAACACCATGCTCCAGGTCGCCGAGTATCTCCGCAAGACCGATCCCGAGCGGGCCGACCTGCTCGTCCGGGCCATCGGGAAGAGCAAGGAAAATCGGCTGCCGGACCAGTTCCAGCACCTCGTCAATCTGCTGAAACAGGAGCAGTTGGGCGACGCGGTCGATGAGCAGGAACACGTCATCGTTCTCATGCAGGGGCTCTTGGAACTACTGCAGAGCGAAGACCGCAAGGATGAGATCGAAAAGGAAAAAGCCCGCATTCAGGACCTCATCAAAGACGTCACCCGTTTGATCGACAAGCAGACCGATGTCCGTTCCGACACCGAACGGAAAGAGAACCCGAAGGGTCTCGAAAAACGCCAGGAAAAAATCACCGATGACGCCGAGAAACTGATCAACAAGATCGACGGCCAGGACGCCGCCAAAGCCGCGGCGAAAGCGGCCAAGGCCAATGCCGGCAAACCAGGCAAGGACGGCGACAAGAAGCCGGGCGACGACAAGAAGAAACCCGCTGGCGAGCAGAAAGACCCGAAGGACGGCGACGCGTCGAAAGAGGGCGAGCCCAAAGATCCGAAAGACGGCGACGCCGGCGAACCCAAGGACGGCAGCGACTCCCCGCCCAAAGAAGGGGGTGAACCCAAAGACGGCGGCAAGCCCAAAGACGGCGGCAAGCCGAAGGATGGCGGGAAGCCAAAGGACGGAGATAAGCCCAAAGACGGAGACAAACCGAAAGACGGGGATCAACCCAAAGAAGACGACATGCCGAAGGATGACGCCGAAGCGTCTCCTGCCGGCGAACCGTCGGATCCGAAAGACGGCCCGAAGGGCAAACCGTCCAAAAGCAAGCCGGGCAAGCCGTCGAAAAGTCCGCCCGGCAAACCCAGCGAGTCTCCTCCCAGCGACGGCGATGATCAGAAGCCTGAACAGAAACAGGCCGACAATCAGCAGGATGACGCTCCGTCGCAACGGGCGAAGACTCCCGGCCGGGATGACATCCAGAAGGCCAAGGAAGAGATGGAACGGGCCATCGAAGAGTTGAAAAAGAAGAATCATGGCAAGGCGTCGGACGAACAGGACAAGGCCATCGCCGAACTGATGAAGGCGAAGGAAAAGCTCGAAGAGATTCTCCGCCAGCTTCGCGAAGAAGAACGCGACATGCTGCTCGCCGCGCTGGAAGCCCGGTTCCGAGACATGCTGGCCCGGCAGATGGTCGTCTACAACGGCACCGTCGGTCTGCACGCGGTTCCCGAAGCCCAGCGGACCGACCGGCATCGCAACCGCTCGGTCGAACTGGCCCGCGCGGAAGAGGAAATTTCCCTGCTGGCGGCGAAGGCCCTGACGCTGCTCAAGGAAGAGGGTTCGTCGGTCGCGTTCCCGGAAGCCGTCGAACAGATGCGGGACGACATGCTGACCGTCGTCCAAAGGCTGGAGCGGTTTGACGTCGCCGACCTGACACAGGGCATCGAGCGAGATATCATTGAAGCGCTGGAAGAACTGATCGAGGCGCTGCAAAAGGAAATGGAGAAGAGCAAAGACAAGAAGGGCAATCCGCCGCCGCCGCAAGACGGACAGCCGCAAGGCCCCGCGCTGGTCGACCAGTTGGCGGAACTGAAGACGCTTCGGGCGCTGCAGCATCGCGTCAATCGCCGCACGAAAGTGCTGGGCCGGGAAGTCGACGGCGAACAGGCCCAGGATCCCGACGTCGTCAAACAACTCCGGGAACAAGCTCGCCGTCAGGAGAAAATTCAAAAGGCCACATACGATCTGTCCACCGGCCGAAATCGTTAATAGGAGAGTGGATCGCGAAATGCCAGCTCGCTTGCGTTTCGCGGATCACTGACGTCGCCGTCGTCTCATCGAGAAGTCATCGCAAGAGTTATCATTCCCGACAGGAGATTCTCATGCCTGCGATTTTGAAAACGCTGCTGAGCGGCCTGGCCTTGCTGGGGATTGCAAGTTCGCAACTCTCTGCGGCGGAGGAAGTTTATGCGTCGCCCAAGGTCGACGAGGTTCGCAGCAAGGTACTCGTCTGGGCTGCGGAACAGCCGGGCGTGGACGCCGCAAAACAAGAGTCTCTCCAGAAGCTCTGGACCTGGGAAGGGGATGGCCCTTCGTCCGAGGAACTGCTGGACAAGGTCATCGATTCGTTTGGTCTGCTGCATCCAGGCGTTGCCGGCCTGGTGCAGGCCGGAACGGCGACCGCGGCGCTGGATGCCGCATTCCTGAAAGACTCCAAAAACGTCTTCTTCAATGCCAATGTCGGCCTCTTTCACGGCCGGCTGCTGGTCGAACGGCGGATGTTCGACGAAGCGCTGACGGCGCTCACGGCGGTGGACGTTCGCGAGTCGGTCGATCCGGCGAGCGTGTTTTTCCATCGGGCTGTCGCCTCGCAAGGCGTGTTGGAGATCAAGCCGGCGCTGGAGTCGCTCGATCTGCTGTTGAAGCATACCGAAAGTGTGCCAATCCGCTACGCGGCCACCGCCGCGCTGATGCAGGCCGATCTGCAGAACCTGCAGGAAAAGTCGCTGGGGGAGATCGCGAAGATGATGTCCGATTCGGAGCGCCGGCTCGAACTGGGCCGCGCCGGGGAAAAGGTGCAGGGCGTGCAGGAACGGATCATCGCCAACCTGGACGAACTGATTAAGAAGATGGAGTCGCAAGGCGGCGGCGGGGGGGGCGGCGGCGGGGCCGGGCAGAACAACTCCAATCAAAGCGGCAGTCCCGCCAACGACAGCCAGGTGAAAGGGGCGACCGCGCCCGGTCTGACCGATCCGAAGAAACTCTCCAAGGAAGGAAACTGGGGCGATCTCCCGGAGAAAGAACAGGCCAAGGCCAAGAACCTGATCAACCGCAACTTCCCCTCGCATTACCGCCAGGCGATTGAAACGTACTTCAAGAAACTCGCCAGCCGTCCGGCGTCAGACAAATAACACGTAGAAATCAGACGTAGGGTTTGCCGAGTCTTCGAGGCGAACCATGACATTGTGACCGTTTCGGTTCGCCTCGAAGACTCGGCAAACCCTACGAAACGAAAACAGGAGGCCGCATGAATTTGCTCGCGATGATGGGCCTCGTGGCGCTGGCCGCCGTGCCGGTGGAAGTCACGCTGCTGAACGGAGAGCGGCAGACCGGCGCCCTGCAGAAAATGACCTCCAAAGAGGTGTCGCTGCAGCCGGAATCCGGCCCGGCCGTCGTCATCCCGACGGCCGACCTTCTCGAAGTGCGGGTCACGGGAGAACGACCTCCGGTGGCCGATGACTCAGCGCTCGTCCGCGTGCACCTGGTCGACGGCTCGCAACTGCAGCTTTCCGAACTGAAAACCACCGGCCAGGAACTGCACGGGCAGCACGCCGTGCTGGGAAACGTTCGCATCCCTTTGGCGGCAGTTCGCAGCATCCGCTTCACGCCTGCGCAGGCGAAACTCGATCCGCTCTGGACGCAGTTGACCGAAAAGGGAACCAAGGAAGACATGGTCGTCGTTCAGAAGACGGAAGTCCTTGATCACCTCGATGGCGTGGTCGGACAGATCGACGCCGCGGCGATCAAGTTCCTCCTCGACGGCGATGAAATCTCCGTCAAGCGGGAGAAAGCGTTCGGCGTCATTTATGCCCGAAAGCCGTCAAGTGCGAAAATTGCTGCCCGAGCGGAATTGGCCAACGGCGACCGCGTGTCGGTCAAGGCGTTGACCGGCGACGGCCAGCAATGGCAACTCGAGTCGCCGACCGGCCCGACCTGGTCCATCCCCGTCGCCGAACTGGCCGGCGCCGACTTCAGCCTGGGGAAAGTCGTTTATCTTTCGACGTTGGAACCCCGTTCAGTGAAATTCACGCCGTTTTTTGAATTCCCGCAGGGCGCGATTTCCTACGGAGAATACCGCCGGGATCGCAATCTCGACGGCCGGCCGCTGCGGCTGAACAGCAAGACCTATGCCCGCGGCCTGGCGATCCACTCGAAGACGGAAATGGTCTACCGATTGGGAGGCGAGTTCCGCCGGTTTCAGGCGATGATGGGGATCGACGACGAATTCACCAACCCGAAATGGGGCGCCGTCAGAGTCCGGATTTCCGGTGATCGGAAGGAACTATACTCCGGCGTCTGCAAGCCGCGCGAAAATCCCGTCCCGCTGGACTTGGACGTCAAAGGCGTGGTGGAACTGGAGATCCTCGTCGACTTCGGCCCCGACATGGACCACATCGGCGACCGCCTGCATCTCGCCGATGCCAGAGTCGTGAAATAGGAACCAGCCCGATGAATTCGATACTGAGAGCCAGTGTGATCGATCTTTCCGGTCCCCTCGCCCCCGTTTCGGGGGAGAGGGTCAGGGTGAGGGGGTGTACCTTCCCAGGGCTTGCGAATGCCCTGGCATTGTTCGCCGCGCTGAGCTGCCTCGCGGCCGGACCGGTCTTTGCCGCCGATCCCGTCGTCATCGCCGCGCAGCAGAACCGCATCGAAGTGGTGGCCCGCGTGGCGGCCAGCGTCGTCGCGATCTTCTCCGGCGACGGCCAGGGAGGCGGCTCGGGCGTGCTGATCAGCCCAGACGGTTACGCCCTGTCGAATTTCCACGTCACCAGCGGCGCCGGCGACTTCATGAAGTGCGGCCTGAACGACGGCAACCTGTACGACGCCGTCATTGTCGGGATCGATCCCACCGGTGACGTCGCGCTGCTGAAGCTGCTGGGACGCGACGATTTTCCCCAAGCCATCTTCGGCGATAGCGACCAGCTGCAAGTCGGCGATTGGACGTTCGCCCTCGGCAACCCGTTCCTCTTGGCGACCGATTTCTCGCCGACCGTGACCTACGGCATCGTCAGCGGCGTGCACCGTTATCAGTATCCGGCCGGCACGATCCTCGAATACACCGACTGTATTCAAGTCGATACCTCGATCAACCCCGGGAACTCGGGCGGCCCTTTGTTCAACGGGGCCGGCGAACTGGTCGGCATCAACGGCCGCGGGTCGTTTGATAAGCGCGGCCGCGTGAACTCCGGGGCCGGTTATGCGATCTCGATCAACCAGATCAAACTGTTTCTTGATCAGTTAAAGAGCGGCCGCATCGTTGATCATGCCACGCTGGGGGCGACCGTCCGCACCAGTTCGGACCGCACCGTGGTGATCGACAATATTCTGGAAACGTCGGATGCCTGGCGGCGCGGCCTCCGCGAAGGAGATGAAATCGTCACGTTTGCCGGACGGTCGATTGGCAGCGTCAACCAGTTCAAAAACGTGCTGGGCATTTTTCCGAAAGGCTGGACGCTGCCGCTGGTCTACCGCAGGGACGGTGTGAAGCGCGAAATCCTGGTGGAACTCCGGGCGTTGCATCGGCAGTCGGAATTGGCCCCCAAGAAACCCGGCCCGATGCCTCAACCGAAACAACCCGGTGACGATCCTGAAAAGAAGGATTCCCCGGATGACGGCGGCGACCAAAAAGAGGGTGACAAGAAGGACGACGACGCGGACAAGCCCGCCGATGCCGAGAAGGACAAGCCCTCGCCGGACAAGACGCCGAAGCCGGCCCCTCCTGCGATGCCGTTGCGTCCCGGTCCGGTGATTCCCGAAGCGTACAAGCACATGCTGGTTAAGAAGGATGGTTACGCGAATTATTACTTCAACACTCTGGAACAGGATCGCGTGCTCGGCGGACTTGCCGAGTTTGAACCATGGAAGTCAGTGCCGGGCCGCTGGAAGTTGACCGGCAAAACGGCAGCCGGCGATGACTTCACGCTGACACTGGCCGACACGGGCATCGGCCTCATTCTGCCGAAATCGCCGTACCTGCAGCCTCTGGGAGATGACGCCGAACCCGTGGATGAACCCGCCGGCACAGGCGGCCTCTTGATCGGCCTGCATCAATACCGATTACTGCTGACCCAGGGCCGGGAAGCGTTTAGTGATTTCTATTATCTCGGCAGCGAAGCGCTGGACGGCCGCGACGAACTGGTGGACGTGCTCGTTTCTCGGAAAGACGGCATCGAGACGCGATGGTATTTCCGCCGGTCGGACAAGGCCCTCGCCGGCTTCGACAGTTCCCTGGGGTCGGATGTCGATCCCGCTGAGGTCCGGTTCCTGGAACGGGGCGCCGTCTCCGGCCGTCCCTTTCCGACGAAGATCCTGACCCGCAGCGGCGACCGCGAATTCGCCACGTTCCTGGTCGAAGCCCTTGATGTCGTCCCGGGAGACAAGCCATGACGTCGCCACGGATCACAGCGAATCCGTCAAGCAAAGGCATGGATTGGCCACGAAAAGCACAAAAGGGCACAAAAAGAAAACGGAATACAGGAATGAAGATTCTCGGGACACGCTTCATCGCAATGCCTCTTTTTGAGTTTCTTTGGGCTTTTTGCGGCCCAATCCTGCCTTTGATTTGCGTCTTCCTGTTTTCCGGCCAGCCGGCGGCGGCGCAGTCATCGCGTGAAACGATTGAAGCCGCGTCGCCGAAGGTGGTGAAGATTTTCGGAGCCGGCGGGATTAAGCAGCTTTATGCGTACAGCACCGGGTTTCTGGTCTCATCCGAGGGGCATATCGTCACGGTCTGGAGCCACGTGCTCGACGGCGATACCGTGAACGTCGTGCTTGCCGACGGCCGCCGCCTGGAAGCGAAAGTCCTGGGGGCCGAACCGCAACTCGATCTCGCCGTGCTGAAAATTTCCGCTGACAGCCTGCCGTATTTCGACCTGGCTGAAGCGGCGGCGTCCCCGCCTGGAACCCGCGTGCTCGGCTTCAGCAACATGTTCAAAGTGGCCGTCGGCGATGAACAGGTCTCGGTGCTGCACGGCGTTATCGCCGCCAAGACAACGCTGGTGACGCGCCGCGGCGTGTTTGAAGCCCCGTATCACGGCCCGGTCTATGTCGTCGACGCCATCACGAATAACCCCGGTTCCGGCGGCGGCGTCCTCACCACCTGGGACGGCCGTTTGCTGGGGATGATCGGCAAGGAGCTTCGCAACTCACAGACGAACACCTGGGTGAATTACGTGATTCCCATCGGGGAACTGAGGCAGGCCATCGAAGAGATCATTTCCGGGAAGTTCACGCCGAAACGGTCGAAAGAACTGGACGACCCGTCGGGCGACCTTGCCGCGCGCTATCGGGCCGGCGACTTCGGCATTGTGATGGTGCCGGACGTGGTCTACCGGACGCCGGCGTTCATCGACCGCGTCGTGCCGGGATCGCCCGCCGCCGATGCCGGACTGAAACCGAACGACCTGGTGCTGTTCGTCGGCGATGAATTGATTCAGTCGGTGCGCTTGCTGAAGGAAGAGCTTGGCCGCCTGGAAAGCGGCGGCAATCTCCGTCTCGTCGTCCGCAGGGCCGACAAACTGATCACCGTCGAACTGCCGATCCCGCGTAAGGACGTTGAATGATGAATTCCACCTCATCCCTCTTACACTCGCGCACTCCCTCGCCGCTTCTGGCGGCGTTATGCGCGATTGCACTGCTGTCGGCCGCTACGGTCATTGCCCAGGAGAAGTCCCTCGAAGCGCTGGAAGAGCAGGCTCTTCGTGAGGCCGTTGTTCTGGTCGAGCCGAGCTTGGTCCGCATCGAAACCGTGGGCGGCCTGGACCAGGCGCAGAACGTCCTCTTTGGCACCGGGCCGACCACGGGGATCGTCGTCTCCGCGGACGGGTTCGTCATCTCCAGCACGTTCAATTTCGCCTCGAAGCCCGCCTCGATTCTGGTCACCTTGCCCGATGAGCGGCGTTTTCCCGCCAAGCTCATCGCCCACGACAAGCAGCGGATGCTGACGCTGCTGAAGATTGAAGCAGAAAATCTGTCGCCCGCCCGCCCGGCTCCGAAAGACAGCGTCAAAGTCGGGGCGTGGGCCATCGCCCTGGGACGCACGTATGATCTGGCGGCGCCGAATGTTTCGCTGGGCATCGTCAGTGCGATCAACCGCATCTGGGGCAAGGCCATTCAGACCGATGCGAAAATTTCCCCCGTGAACTACGGCGGACCGCTCGTGGACATCGAAGGCCGCGTGATGGGCATCAACGTCCCCTTGTCGCCGCAAGCCGCCGGTGAAACCGCCGGCGTAGAATGGTACGACGGCGGCATCGGGTTCGCCGTCCCCATGGAAGACGTTTATGCCGTGCTCGACCGGCTCAAACAGGGAAAAGATTTGCTGCCCGGCCTGATGGGCATCACGTTCAAGCCGGCGCCGCTCGGAAGCAAAGACGAAACCGTCATCGACCGCGTGCGGTTTGATTCGCCGGCTTCCAAAGCCGGCATGAAATCGGGTGATCGCATCGTCGAATTGGAAAGCCAACCGGTGGCAAGACTCTCGCAGCTCAAGCACGTCCTGGGCCGCAAGTACGCCGGCGACGGCGTCCGCGTGGTCGTCGAGCGAGACAAAGAAAAACAGGCGATGGACGTGACGCTCGTCGGGGAATTGACGCCGTTTGAGTGCGCGTTCCTCGGCGTATTGCCGCAGCGGCAGTTGCTCGACCCCGCGGTGCCGGGCGTGCCGATCCGCACGGTGTTTGCCAACAGCCCAGCGGAGAAAGCCGGCGTGCAGCCGCGCGATCGAATTCTCAAAGCAAATGACATTCCGCTGACCGGTGCGCGGCAGTTGGCCGATATCGTCAGCCGGCTGCGGCCGACGGAAAAATTGCGGCTTGCCTGGCGGCATGAAGACATGGAACTGTCGGCGGAGATCACGCTGGGTTCGTATCCGGACACGGTGCCCGAGGAACTTTCGTCCGAACTCCTGCCTCCGGCCGGCGAACCGCCCGCGGGCCAAGCCGCGCCGAAAACGGGCCGGTTGACGGAGACGCTCGCCGCCCATAATCGCGAGTTCTGGGCCTATGTCCCGGAGAAGTACACCCCGAACGGCAACTATGGGCTGGTGGTGTGGATTCATCCCGGCGGCGACACGATGGAAGCATCGGTCTATCGGAGTTGGAAAACGCTGTGCGACCGTCGCGGGCTGATTCTGCTCGGCCCCAAAGCGGAAAAAGTCGGCGGGTGGACTCCGTTGGAAGCGGAATATGTCAAAGACTGCGTCGAATGGGCGAAAGAGAAGTACCGCATCGATCCGCAACGAATTCTGCTGCACAGCTATTCCAACGGCGGACCGTTTGCCTGGCATCTGGCGTTTAAACACCGCGACCTGTTCCGCGGCGTGGCGATGGCCTCGCAGCCTCTTGTCGGCGCGCTGCCGGAAAACGAACCCGAACTCCGCCAGCAATTCTACTTCGTGTGCGGCGACCAGGACCCGCTCTTCGCCCCGGTGAAAGCCACCATCGAGGGCATCCGCCGGGCGAAATTCCCGGCCGTGCTGACGCCCATCCCCGGCCTGGCGCACAAATATCCCGCCGAGGAAGACCTCGAAGAAATCGCCCGCTGGATCGATTGCCTGGATCGAATCTGAATTGGACCATCGGACTTCGTGCTAGACCTGCGATTTCGCCCGCCTGCAGGGCCGACGCCTAATTCACATAGCCCAGGATAGCGAAGAGGCGTTGAGATTTTCGGGTGAAGCTGCGGAGGGTGGCGGCGAAGTCGTCGAATTTCAGGGTTCGGAGAATCCCCAGCGCGGCGGTTGCCCAGTCTTGGGGCGAGTGACCTTTGACAATCGTGAATCGATCCTCATCGAGCACGACATCGCGAACCCAGTGGACGCCATTTTTCGATGCAACCCCCATGGTCCCGGATCCGCTTCGCCGCAAGCGACCCCGGAACACTGCCGCCCGCGCAGATCAATGGCTTGCGACAAAACCCGCCCGCAGGCGGATGACATGTGAGCCCTCCGTGACCAGGAAACTCCTCGAACCAAAACTCACCCCATTCTATTCATCCCCTTCAAAATGGGGGCTTGGCGCTGGCCGTGAACCACGCGGGAACGTCGCTGGGCAGGCCGTCAGGCAATTGTTAGAATACCGGGGCGCGCACGTCGGGGAGGGTGCGTCCGCACAGCGGATGGCCCCTGCGACCGTGTGACCGCACGTTTGGACCGAAGTCTCTTGTAGTTAAGGGCCTGTGAACGATGGCCACCATTACTGTTGCACCGCAAGCCACGTGGCGCCCCGCCTCGGCGGCAGTTTCGTCCGACGCGTCAGCAGAATCGTCCGACGTTCCGGCGGTTCCGCTGGACCCCGGTGAAGTCGAGGAATGGCTCGAATCGCTCGACGATCTCCTCTTGCGCCAAGGGCCAGAGTCCGTCCGCCAACTCTTGACCCAGCTCTATGCCCGGGCACAAAGCCAGTCGGTCAATCTGGTGCCGGCGATGACGACGCCCTACGTTAACACGATCGCCCCGGAGCACGAACCCGCTTATCCCGGCGATCAGGAACTCGAACGAAGGCTGCGAAGTCTCGTGCGATGGAACGCCATGGCGATGGTCCAGCAGGCCTTTCATTCCGGTTCCGGAGTCGGCGGACACATCGCAACCTTCGCCTCGTCGGCCGCATTGGTCGAGACGGCTCAGAATCATTTCTTCCACGCGCGAACGGCCGATCACCCCGGCGACATGGTTTACTTTCAGGGGCACGCGTCCCCCGGCATGTATTCCCGGGCCTTCCTCGAAGGCCGGCTGACGGAAGAGAATCTCAAGAACTTCCGCAGGGAAATTCCGCGCGGGCAAGGATTGTCGTCCTATCCGCATCCCTGGCTGATGCCCGATTTCTGGCAGTTTCCGACGGTTTCGATGGGTCTCGGACCGATCTGCTCGCTTTATCACGCCCGGTTTCTGCGGTATCTGCAGCATCGCGGCTTGATGGAGACTTCGAAGACCCGCGTCTGGGCGTTTCTGGGCGACGGCGAAATCGATGAGCCGGAATCGCTGGGAGCCATCACCCTCGGCGCCCGGGAGCAACTCGATAACGTCACCTGGGTCGTCAACTGCAACCTGCAGCGGCTCGACGGCCCGGTGCGCGGCAACGGGAAGATCATTCAGGAACTTGAGGGCATCTTCCGCGGCGCCGGCTGGAACGTCGTCAAGGTCGTCTGGAGTGCCGATTGGGATCCGCTGCTCGAAGCCGACCAGACCGGCGTCCTCGTGCGCCGGATGGAAGAAGTTGTCGACGGCCAGTATCAGAAATACGCGGTCGAAACCGGCGAATACATCCGAAATGATTTCTTCGGCAAATCTCCCGAATTGCTGAAGCTGGTCGAGCACCTCAGCGACGAGCAGTTGCAAGGCCTCCGCCGCGGCGGCCACGATGTCACGAAGATTTACGCGGCCTACAAGGCGGCGGTCGAATTCCGCGGCGCGCCGACCGTCATTCTCGCCAAGACGGTCAAGGGACATGGATTGGGCGAAGAAGCGGCGGGCAAAAATACAGCGCATCAGACCAAACATCTGCGCGAGGAAAGCCTGCTCAGGATTTGCCGTCATGCCGGCCTGCCCCTCAGCGACGACGACGCAAAGGCCGCGAAATTCTATCGCCCCGACGCGAATTCCCCGGAGATGAAGTATCTGCAGGAACGCCGCCAGGCACTGGGCGGATATCTTCCCGGGCGGAAACCGACCGCCGAACGATTCGTCCTGCCGACGTTGGCGGATTTCGTGAACGCCAACGGCGAAGCGAACAAAGACCGCTCGACGACGATGGTGCTCGGCGAAGTGATGAAGGCGCTGATGAAGGACAAGCAGTTCGGCAAGCGCATCGTCCCGATCATTCCCGATGAAGCCCAGACATTCGGCTTGCAGACGCTCTTCTCGCGGTTCGGCATCTATTCCAGCAAAGGCCAGCTTTACACTCCGGTGGATGCGGGCGAGATGCTCTCCTACAAGGAATCTCGCGACGGCCAGGTGCTGATGGAAGGGATCAACGAAGCCGGGGCCATGTCGTCCTTCGTGGCGGCGGGAACCAGCTACGCGAATCTCAACCTGCCGATGGTGCCGTTCTATATCTATTACTCGATGTTCGGCTTCCAGCGCGTCGGCGATCTGATCTGGCTCGCCGCCGATTCCCGCTGCAAAGGCTTCTTGTGCGGCGGCACCTCCGGCCGGACAACGCTCAACGGCGAAGGCCTTCAGCACGAAGACGGCCACAGCCAGCTCTTCGCCAGCAGCGTGCCGAATTTGCTGGCGTATGATCCGGCCTACGGCTACGAGGTCGCCGCCATCGTCCACGACGGCTTGCGAAGAATGTACGCCGAAGGGGAAGACGTCTTCTATTATCTCTCGGTTTACAACGAATCCTACGCCATGCCGGCGATGCCGCCCGGTGACGGCGTCTTGAACGGGATTCTGAAGGGCCTCTATCCGCTGGACCCTTCGGCGACACAACAGGCGCGTGCCACCCGTCCACAACTCCTCGGCAGCGGAGCCCTGATGCGGGAAGTATTGCGCGGCCAGACGATTCTCGCCGAAAAGTTCGGCATCGCGGCGGATGTTTGGAGCGTCACCAGTTACAACGAATTGTGCCGTGACGCGCAGGCGGCACAACGCTGGAACACGCTGCATCCCGATCAGCCGGAGAAGCCGAGCCATTTGCAGCAACAACTGGCGGGGATCAAAGGTCCGTTCATTTCCTCCAGCGACAACGTCCGCCTGGTCGCCGAGCAGATTCGCCAGTATGTTCCCGGACACTACGTCGTCCTGGGCTGCGACGGTTTCGGTCGCAGCGCGTCCCGCGCTGAACTCCGCCGGCATTTTGAAGTCGATGGCGAATGCGTGGCGTTCGCGGCTCTGTCGGCTCTCGCGAAGGAAGGCCGCTACGATGCGAAGAAATTGCCGCAGGCGTTGAATGACCTCGGTCTCGACCCGGACAAAGTTGACCCGGTGATGGCGTAAGCAGTCCTTGGTCCTAAGTCCTTGGTGAAAAGCAACCACCCTTCGGACCAATGACTGATTTGTCTTCCTTACTTCCACTTCAAACACTCTCCCATTTGGTTGATTCATGGAATTCAAACTCCCTCAACTTGCTGAAGGCGTCGAAACCGCTGATATCGCGGAGATTCTGGTCGCGGAAGGCGATGTTCTCACCCCGGGCCAGATCGTGATGGAACTCGAAACCGACAAGGCCGTGATGGAACTGCCGTGCCCGCACGCCGGCAAGATCACCAAGCTGCTGGTGAAAACGGGCGACACGGTCAAGCCGGGGCAACCGGTGATGATGATCGACGCCATCGGCGCGCCGACGGGTTCGAACGGCGCGAAAGCGCCGGAGCCTGCGATACCGCAAGCGACATCATCACCCACGCTTGCGGTTTCGCCGCCAGCCAAACCGGCGCCGCCGGCCGCGACAGCCCTCATCGACACCGGGTTGCCGATTCCCGCCGGCCCGGCAACGCGCCGACTGGCCCGCGAATTGGGCGTCGCCCTCCAGCGTCTGCGAGGCACCGGTCCCGGCGGCCGCATCACCTCTGAAGACGTCGCCCGCGCTTACGCCCAGAACAATGGCTCCGCCGGCAGCGGCGGCGGAATCGCCATTCCTCCGCTCCCCGATTTCTCGCAATTCGGCGCGACGGAACGTCTGGCGTTTTCAAAACTCCAGAGAACGTCGGCGAATAATCTCAGCCTCGCCTGGCAGATCATTCCCCATGTCACGCAACATGATCTGGCCGATGTCACCGAAGTCGAAGGAGTTCGCAGGCGGTTCACCGAAAACGCCAAGGACACGCCGAAGGTGACGATGACGTCCATCGCCCTGAAGGCCGTCGTCGCCTGCCTGAAAGAATTTCCGATGTTCAATTCCAGCTACGACGCCGCGAAAGCGGAAGTCGTGCTCAAGAAGTACTATCACATCGGCGTGGCGGTCGACACGCCCACCGGCCTGGTCGTGCCGGTCATTCGCGATGTCGATCAAAAGACCGTGCTGCAGATTGCCGCGGAACTCGCCCTCCTTGCCGAGAAGGCCCGTAGTCGCAAGCTGGAGCTGAAGGACATGCAGGGCGGCACATTTACGATCACGAATCTCGGCGGCATCGGCGGGACGGCGTTTACGCCCATTATCAATTATCCGGAAGTCGCCATCCTGGGCCTGTCGCGGACGCAGAAACAGTTGCAGCTCGTGAACGGCCAGGTGTCGGAACGCCAGATGCTGCCGTTGTCGCTCTCGTATGACCACAGGGTGGTCAACGGGGCGGACGCCGCCCGGTTTGTCGCCAAAGTCTGCGGCTTGTTGACGGATTCGTTCCGGTTATTGATCGAAGTCTGATCCCGACATCTCCGGCCGTGACGGCGCTTGTGATTTGACTCCCTTCGTGCGATAAAGTTCAATCGTGGAAGCCCGGGGATCGCCATCCCTGGGCTTCTTGAGTTCTCTGAGAGTGACAGCGGGAAACTGGTGAAGCATGGCTGACTTGCAGGCGGAAGTGGTGGTACTCGGCGGCGGGCCGGGCGGTTATCCGGCGGCGTTTGAAGCCGCTGATCATGGCCTCAAAGTCGTCTTGATCGACGAGGGCGCCAAACCCGGCGGCGTCTGCCTGAACCGCGGCTGCATCCCGTCCAAGGCGCTGCTGCACGTCGCCAAACTGATCAATGAATCCAAGGAAGCCTCTGATTGGGGCCTCAATTTCACGCGGCCGAAGATCGATCTCGCCAAAATGCGGGAATGGAAGTCCTCGGTCATCGGCAAGATGGCAGGCGGGATCGGCGAGTTGTGCAAACTCCGCGGCGTCACGTTGATTCCCGGCCGCGGAACATTTCTGGATGATCACACGCTGGATGTGAAAAAGGCCGACGGCACCTCGGACAAAGTCCGCTTCGAGAACTGCGTGATCGCTACGGGATCGTCACCGACGATGCCGCCGGCGTTCAACATCGGCGATCCGCGCGTGATGGATTCGACCGGCGCGCTCGAACTTGCCGATATTCCCGGCTCTCTGCTGGTGGTCGGCGGCGGTTACATCGGCCTGGAAATGGGCAGCGTTTACGCGGCACTGGGATCGAAGGTCACCGTCGTCGAATTGACCGCCGGTTTGTTGCCGGGGGCCGACCGCGATCTCGTCCGTCCGTTGCAGAAGCGACTCGAACACAGTTTCGCGGCGATGCATCTTAATACGAAAGTCGACGGCCTGCAGGCGACGCGCGGCGGCATCGTCGCATCACTCACCGGCGAAGGCGTCGAACCGAAGCAGACGTTCGACCGCGTACTGATCTCCATCGGCCGTCGGCCCAACAGCAAGGGCTTCGGGTTGGAGACGACCGGCGTGACAGTCAATGAGAAGGGCTTCATCGCGATCGATCCGCAGCGGCGGACCAACGTGCCGCACATCTTTGCGATCGGCGACGTCGCCGGGGAACCGATGCTGGCCCATAAGGCGACGAAAGAAGCGAAGGTCGCCGTCGAAGCCCTGCTCGGCAAGCCGACGGTGTTTGATAACATCGCGATCCCTGCCGTCGTCTTCACCGACCCCGAAGTCGCCTGGTGCGGCCTGCAGGAACCGGAAGCGAAGGCGCAGAATCGCGACGTGAAAGTCGTCCGCTACCCTTGGGCGGCGTCCGGGCGCGCCACCACGCTGGGCCGCAACGAGGGGCTGACGAAACTGATTATTGATCCGCAGACGGAACGCGTGCTGGGCGTCGGAATCGTCGGCGTCGGAGCTGGAGAAATGATTGCCGAGGCAGTGCTTGCCGTGGAGACCGCCGCCGTGGCCCGCGATCTGGCCGGCAGCATCCACGCCCATCCGACGCTGTCGGAAACGTTGATGGAAGCCGCTGAGGCCGTCTTCGGCCAGGCGACGCACGTGTATCGACCGAAGAAGTAATTTTTGCGAGCCGCGCACGAAGTCAGCGGAGCGCTGTCTTTTTGTGAGCAATCACACGTCGCGTTGCACTATTCGAGGTCACCAGGAGTCAAATCATCCTGGGCAAGATGACGCACGGCATAAACGAGCACACGGTCATCCTGGAGGGAATAGAGCACCCGATGGGTCGGTCGGCGGGAGATGCCAAAAGTCATCTGACGGAGCGGGAACTCAAACTCCGCCGACTCGGCGGCGAGCGGAAATCGCTCGGCTCCCTCCGCCAAACTTTGGATTGCTGATTCCATTCCCTCCAGCCAGTGAACGGCTTCCGTCAGAGAACGATTGTCGGCCCATCAGAGCGCCGCGTCGTACATCTGCTGCTTGGCGCGCGGCAAAATCTTCACCGGGCGAGTCACTCGTCGATTTCCAACCGACGACGGATGTCATCAAACACCACCGGCACCGACTCAGACTGGCCTCGGACATCATCCGCCAAGCCTTGACGAACATCCGCGACTGCCGCGGCGTATTCGGAATCGCGTCGCCACTGCAGCACAAGGTCTTCGACGGATTCATTGCCGACGCCTCCTTCTATGCGGCGTGTGGCGAACTGAACGAAATCCTGTAGATCGTGTTTGAGAGATTGTCCAAGCATCCCAAGTCCTCGTCGCCCATGATATCACGAGCTGCGATCTCGCGTCAAAACACGCGCTTCTTGCCGACACGGATTTGCACCGTTTTCAATTATGCCGGCCGAATCCGCTACATCGGGCCGGATCAACACAGAAGAGGATCATGCCAGAAGAGCCGCGCGCGTCAGCGACCGGTCCGAACCCATCCCTGACGGTCGGAGCTGTCGCAGACGGGAATGCCCTGCCGGGCCTTTCGGAATTTTCGTCGTTTTTTGTCGAATCCCATCAACCACCCATTGCCCCCCCCCTTGCCAAATTGTTACATTCATGGAATAAGTCATTTCCCTCCGGCTTGTTGTCGGGAGAATGAAAATCCTGTTTTGTGTTCTGAAAAGGAGATTGGAGTATGTTGCGGGCTATGAAATTAAGCGTGCTGGTTTTGGCGATGTTCGTCAATCCAGTGGTGAGTTCGGCGGCGATGTTGGGGCCGTTTGCCGGTTCCTGGGACGGTACGGAACCCACCCAACTCGGACGAATTTTTCGTGATGCCACTCCCAGTGATGGGAACGCGCCGAAGCCATTTCCTGGGGGTTTTAACGCTGGCAGTACCTTTTCCTATGAACTATTCCAGTTCTATAACAATGGTCCGGCGGACGTGGTGACCATCGACGCAACCGTCAGCAGCGTCGACACCCATTTTGCCGCATTTTCGGGGACGTTCTACGACACGACGTTCGTCAACAATGGACCGACGTACCTGGGCGACATCGGCTCCAGTGTCTCCCAGAGCTTCAGCATTCTGGCCCCCGTCAATTCGCCGTTCTTTGTGATTGCCATGACCACCGCCAGTGAGGATCCGCTTGGTCAAACCTTCTCGTTCACCGTGGAAGGCGACAATGTCTCGCTGTCTCCGCCGTCCTCCGTGCCGGAACCCGGCACAATGACGCTGGTCGGTCTGGGCGCGTTCGGCCTGATTGGCGGCGCCATTCGCCGCCGCCGTGACTCGAAGTGATTCCCAGGTCCAAACCCTTCCTCACGGTCGGGTCGAGATGATGATCCCACAAGAACGGGCGCCCCCTGGGTCGCCCGTTTTTCGTTGTGCATCGAACTCGCTCCGCTCCCAGAGCATCGCGGCTAACTGGTGCGCCGTTGAATCCCGGTTCCGGCTTGGCGTAACCGGGACTCGTCCGGTGTGATCACGATCAGACGAATCCCGGTTTACCAATGCTCAAACCGGGATTCGCACCGTCTTCATTACGCCGGCGGTTTTCGCTACACTGGGCCGAATGAAGACACATGATGAAATCACCCCGCGTCCACAGGGGGCTGAGGCCCCCCGCTCAGAAGGCGAACGCCTGCAAAAAGTCCTCGCGGCAGCGGGGCTAGGGTCTCGCAGGCATTGCGAGGAGCTCATCACCGAAGGCCGGGTGACGGTGGATCGCAAGATCGTCACCGAACTCGGGACCAAGGTCGATCCGGCGATGGCGAAAATCTTCGTCGACGGCGAAGCGGTCAAAGTCGAACGCAAACGCTATTTCCTGCTGTTCAAGCCGAAGAACGTCGTCTGCACGGCGAACGATCCCGCGGGCCGCCGG
Source organism: uncultured Planctomycetaceae bacterium (assembly GCA_964388415.1). Lineage (GTDB taxonomy): Bacteria > Planctomycetota > Planctomycetia > Planctomycetales > Planctomycetaceae > CAZDGB01. The sequence goes on from CAYMAO010000038.1 coordinate 27,181, forward strand.
AAGGCCATTGACCTCTTGCCGCAAGATTTCGGCCGGTTGTTCACCGTGGGCCGTCTCGATGAAAACTCGGAAGGGCTGCTGCTCGTCACCAACGACGGCGAACTGGCCCATCGGCTGGCGCATCCGAAGTTTCAAGTCGAGCGCAAGTACCGCGTGCTGGTCGCCGGGCATCCCACGGCGCCGATCCTGGAAGAGTTGAAGCAGGGGCATTATTTCACCGAGGGCAAATTCAAGGTGCGCGATGTCCGCCGGCTGGGGACGAAGGGGCAAAGCACGATTCTGGAACTCACGCTGACGGAAGGCCAGAACCGTGAGATTCGCCGGTTGCTCGCCCGCGTCGGCCATAAGGTGATGGCGCTCATCCGGGTGGCCTTCGGTCCGCTCGTGCTGGGGAATCTCGAACCCGGCGAGTTTCGCCCTTTGTCGCCGACGGAAGTGCAAGCCCTGCGCGATTTCGCCGACGGCAAACGGCCGCACAAGAAGACTGCGATTGGAGCCGGTCAGGCGAGTCAGAAATCAACCGGCGGGGTTGGGAGACCCACGCCGAACCGAACCGCAAAGAAACCTGTGGCGAACAAGGGAACCGTATCCTCCGCGGAGCATAAGAAATGGGCTCCGAAGAAGAAGTCCGCGCGGACTGGGAAGGTGGGACGGAGACGAACACCATGACGGCGTGCAGCGATCCGACGGTCACAGCATGGATGACCGAATTGCCGGGGTTTGTCCCGAGTGCGGCTCAGGTGACGGCCCCGGTCGTCGAAAATGTTCCGATGGCCCGCAACACCTGGCGGATGCGGCTGGCTTGTCCGGAGATGGCGGCGAAAATCCTGCCCGGGCAGTTTTTCATGATCCGCATTCCCGGCCGGACCGATCCACTGCTAGGCCGGCCGTTCGCTTTGTATGACATCTGGACCGATGCTGCCGGAAATCCGGCCGGGATCGATTTCGGGTATGTGGTCGTCGGCAAAATGACGTCGCTGCTGTCGCAGTTGAAACCGGGTGATGCGACAGATCTTTGGGGCTCGCTTGGCAACGGTTTTCCCCTGCCCGGTCCGGGGCATCTGGCCTTGGTCGCCGGCGGCATCGGCCAGACCCCGTTTCTTGCTGTGATTCGCGAGGCGCTGAAAAGACGAAGCTATGGCCGGCCCGCACGCACGGCATTGCAAACGCCGTCGCAGATCACGCTGTGTTATGGCGTCCGCAGTCGGGACTTTCTGGCCGGCGTGCAAGAGTTCGAATCGGAAGGGATCGAGGTCAGGCTTGCGACCGATGACGGTTCCGTCGGGCATCACGGGTTCGTGACGCAGCTTTTGCAGGAACTGATCGAGGGGCCGCGCTGTCCTGATCAGATTTTCTGCTGCGGTCCCGAGCCGATGATGCACGCCACGGCCCGTATTGCCGCCGCCGCGACAATTCCCTGCTGGCTCTCGCTGGAAACGCCGATGGCCTGCGGCTTCGGCGCCTGCTTCAGTTGCGTCACCAGCATCCGCCAGGACGACGGCACCTGGGACTATCGCCGCGTCTGCGTGGAAGGCCCCGTCTTTCCGGCGCATCAGGTGGCATTCGATACCAATTGACATTTGGCGGCGATAAACTGACATCGGTGTTGAGCAAGGCAACGGTTTCACCAGCCCGCCGCGCCAGCAAGGGGTTTCTTGATCGTCCGAGAAGAACGTCCCTTGCTGGCGCGGCGGGCTGGTGCTCATAGAATCCGACCAGGAACTGCCTCATGCTGCTGCGTCGCTTGTCGTTTCGTCACAACGCGTGGATGCTTGCCTGTCTCGCGACATGGGCATGCTGGCTTCCGTCTGTTGCGTCCGCCCAGGGGAAAATTCCCGGTGAGAAACCGCTCGAAGAGTTGCTGCCGCGCATTCCCGGCAAGACGGTCGAGGAGGCGATCAAATCCATCACGGTGCAGCGGGGATTTCACCTGGAACTCGTCGCGGCCGAACCGCTGGTGACCGACCCGATCGACGCGGCATTCGATGAACACGGACGGATGTACGTCGTGGAAATGCACGACTATCCGTGGCTCCCGGAACAGCGGCCGGAAAAGAATCGCCAGAAAAATCCCGTGACGTGGGGCCGCATCCGCCTGCTGGAAGACACCGACGACGACGGCCGGATGGACAAAAGCACGCTGTTCGCCGACGAGCTGCGCTGGCCGCAATCGGTCTGCTGTTTCGACGGCGGCGTCTTTGTCATTTCTTCGCCGAACTTGTGGTACCTCAAAGACACCACCGGCGATGGCGTGGCCGATATCAGGAAAGCCGTTCTCTCGGGGTTCAATCAGAACAACGTGCAGGGTCTGGCGAACGGACTGCGGTGGGGCCTCGATCATCGCATCACGTTCATCTCGGGTCTCGTCGGGGGGAGCCTGAAAGTTGGAGAAAATCCGTTGTTTACCCCGGGCCGTCGCGATGTCCGGTTCAATCCGAAGTCGCTGGATTTCGAACTGTGTTCCGGCGGCGATCAGTACGGGCACGGCGTGGACGACTTCGGGGAACGATTCGTATGCAATAACAGCAACCACATCGAGCACGTCGTCTGGCCGCTGCATTATCTCGACCGAAATCCGCAACTCGCAGACCCCGGCATCCGGAAGTCGATCGCGAAGGAAGGGGCCGCGGCGACCGTCTTTCGCACCAGCGGGGCCGAACCGTGGCGCGTCGTCCGCACCGCCCGCCGCGTCGCGGATCCAAAATTCGTCGCGACCGCTTCCAAGACCGAACAGTTCGCGACCGGCTACTTCACTTCGGCGACCGGCGTGACGATCTACCGCGGCGGGGCTTATCCGCCAGAGTTTTACGGGAACGCCTTCATCGGCGACGTCGGCGCGAATCTCGTTCATCGCAAAAAACTGACGGAAGACGGCATCAGTTTCACCGCCGAACGAACCGAGCCGGACGTCGAATTTTTGACATCCAGCGACAACTGGTTCCGCCCGGCGAACTTCGTCAACGCACCGGACGGCACGCTGTACGTCCTCGATATGTGCCGCGAAACGATTGAGCACCCGGCGTCGATTCCGGAAGACATCAAGGCGTTTCTGGACCTCGAAAGCGGCAACGACCGCGGCCGGATTTACCGCATCGCCCCGCCGAACTGGCAGCGGCCAAAAACTCCGAAACTGGGAACGATGAAAACCGCCGAACTCGTGGCGGCGTTGTCCTCGCCCGACGGCTGGTCCCGCGACACGGCCCATCGACTGATCTGGGAACGTCAAGACCGAGAGGCCGTGGACCCGCTCCGGAAGCTGCTGAGATCGAATGCAAAACCGGTGACGGTTGTCCTGGCGCTGTACGGCCTGGGCGGCTTGGAGAAGTTGCAAGCCGACGATTTGCTCGTCGGGCTGAAACACGCGGACTCGCATGTCCGCGAACACAGCTTGCGTTTGGCTGAATCTTTGGCCGACAAGGATCCGCTTCTGTTCGCCGCGCTAGGGAAACTCGCCGATGACAGTTCACTCCGTGTTCGCTGGCAGTTGACGTTTTCATTGGGGCAATTGTCGGCGCCGGAAGCGCAGGCCGTCTTGAAGAAGTTAACGAGCGAGGCCGCGAAAGATTCGGCGCTGAAGACGGCGTGGTTGTCGTCGGTCCATCGCCACGCTGCGGCGCTGGCATTGGACCTTCTCGCCAGTTCCGACGAACCGACGCTTCCCTTGCTGATGGAACTGGTTCGGCAGGTTGCGGCGCAGGGAGATGTCCCGGCCTCGATCCAACTGCTGGACGGCGTCGTCAACGCGAAAGAACGGACGCCGCGGCAAACGGCGCTCTTGGAATCTCTGGGCGAGGGACTTCGCCGGCGAGGCCAGTCGCTGATCCACCTGGCGGAAGACAAGCAAGCCAGCGATTCGGTTCGTGCCCGGCTGAAGTCGACGTTTGCCGCCGCGGCACAGGAAGCGGTCGGCGAACCGCAGGGCTTCGGCGGCCGGGATGTCGGCGCGCGGATGCTGGCGTTTGCCGATTCCGCCACCGCGCTCGCCGCACTGCCCGCGTTGTTCTCGCCGCAGACGCCGCCGGCGTTGCAGCAGGCGGCCGTGAAGTCGCTGGCGGCTCATCCGGCGCAGCGCACTTCGGAAATCTTCCTGGCGAATTGGCGCGGTTTCGGCCCGGCGGTGCGCCGCGACGTTGTCGACGTGCTGGTCCAATCGGAAGTCGGGGCCAGGCAACTCTTGTCGGCTGTCACGGCGGGGGATGTCAAGACGTCAGAGATCGAACGGGATAAAAAGCAGTTGCTGGTGAATCATCCGCAGGAAAGCGTTCGAACGCTCGCGCGTAGCGTGCTGGACGCCGTCGGAGGCAATCGCAAATCGATCGTGGATAACTACCAGGCGGCCTTGAAGCTGGAGGCCGACGCCGGGCGCGGCAAGCTGGTCTACGCAAAGACGTGTTCGGTCTGTCATCGCGCGGGTGTCGAAGGCCACGCCGTGGGGCCGGACCTTGCGTCCACGCAGAATAAGTCTCTGGACGATCTGCTGATCGCGCTGATGGACCCGAACCGCGAGGCCCAGCCGGCGTTCGTGAATTACACGGCCGAGACGGCGGACGGCAAGGTGTTCACTGGCATTGTTGCCGCCGAAAACGCCGCCAGCGTGACGCTGAAACGGGCCGAGGCGAAGGAAGACGTGCTGCAGCGCGAGAACCTGGAGTCGCTGACCTCCACCGGATTGTCTCTGATGCCGGAAGGCCTGGATAAAGACCTGACGAAGCAGCAGGTGGCCGACGTGCTGGCGTTCATCAAGTCGCTGCCGCCGCCGGAGAAAAAGTAGCGATCCAGTTTAGCCGTTCGCGCAGCGAACGCTCACTCCGTGAGCGGCGGAACTCGCGATAAGATTCCTCATCATGAAACTCGGCTACAACACGAACGGACTGGCCCATCATCGGTGGGATCAGGCCTTGGAGTTGATGGCCGAGATCGGCTATCGGTCCGTGGCGATCACGGTGGATCACCAGTGGCTGAATCCGTTCTCGAAATCGCTCGCCTATGAAACGAGCCGCATGAGGAAGAAGCTGGAACAGCTCGGGATGTCGTCGGTGATTGAAACCGGGGCGAGATACCTGCTCAACCCGCGCCGAAAACACGAGCCGACGCTCGTCAGCCCGACGCCGGCGGAGCGAGATCTGCGAATCGAATTTCTCTGCCAGTGCGTCGATCTCGCCGGCGAATTGGGTTCCGACGCCGTTTCGTTCTGGTCGGGAACCGTGCGCGATCAGACGTCGTGGAAGGACGCCATGTACCGGTTGTCGACGGGGCTTCGCCGGGTGATGCTTCATGCGGAGAAGCAGCGCGTCGCGCTGGCGTTCGAGCCGGAGCCCGGCATGTTGATCGAATCGATGGATGATTTCCGCGAGCTGCTCGATCACTGCGACGGCCCTTGTTTTGGCCTGACGATCGACGTCGGCCATGTGCATTGCGTCGAGACCGTCCCCATTCCGGACGTTCTGCTCCAGTGGAGAGACCGCTTGAGGAATGTGCATATCGAAGACATGCTGCACGGCATCCACGAACATCTGCCGTTCGGCGAAGGGACGATCGACTTCCCCCCGGTGATGCAGACGCTGAACACGATGGGATATTCCGGGGGCGTGCACGTGGAACTCAGCCGCCACAGCCATGAAGCGCCGGACAGGCTGCAATCGTCGTTTGATTTTCTGACGGGCTGCCTCGGACGCTGACACATCTGGAAAAATCGTCATAACCGGCACAGCTTCTCAGGTGGGGTCCGCGTGACAACCGGCGAATTCGGTCTGTCCGGCATTGCGGTAACGGTCGTACCGCTCGGCCTCGGGAAAGTCATGCCTGCCGCCCGGGGAATCGATAATTCAGGCACAGGCCGTCCTGCCCGCAGGGGAGTTCGGCAGTCCTGTGTGCTCTGATCTTCTCGGGACGATGCCGATCGTGACCGGTCCGCTGACAAAAACCTTTGCCGTGCTGACGGCCGCGACTTCCCCGGAGTCGGCGAATGTCTTGCTGGCGGCGGTCGAGTCGACGTTCGCGTCAATTTCCCTGCCGGCCGCGGCGGCGCTGGTCGATCGTCAAGGCACATATGGGCAGAAAGAAATTTTGTCGCGATTCCCCCGATTGCCTGCGGATGTGCAGCAGGTCCTGAGATCCCGCGCCGAGCGTTTCGACGGCCTGCTCCGGCAGATGCTGCTGCACTCCCAGCCCGACGAAATCCAGGCCGGGTTGAACGCAGTGCGCTGGCTGCAGGCGGTGGAACAGATTCCTCGGCTGACGGAACTGCTCTGTCGGGAGAACAGCCCCGTGCAAGACGCCGCCGTGCAATGCCTTCAGGATCTGGTCGTGCTGCTGGAAGAGGAATTGCGCAGCACGTCCGTGGCCGACCAGGGGAGGGCCGCGATCACGTCGCGCCGCGACAGAGCACTCACGCATCTCGAAGAAGCCGTGAAGCGATTCGAGGCGCTGGCCGCCAAAGACCCGGTCATCGAAAGCATCCTGGTTCTGGGGCCATCGCAGCATTCGGCAGTGAAGTTCGTCCTCTGGCAGGCGACGCCGGATTGCCGCGAGCGGGCCGGCCGTTTGCTGCTGACCAGCCGGCATCCCCGGATCATGGGGCACGTGCTGGATTCCCTCCGGCAGAGCTACCCGCATCCGATAGCCTTCGAGGCCGTCTGCACGCGGACCGATGTCGAATTTCTGTGCGAGTTATTCCGATACTGCTCGGTCAAAACGAATTCGACCCTGGACCAGAACCTGAAGCAGATCGAACACCTTGCCTGGCTGGAAGTCGACGAGCCCCCCTGGGAACTGATCCCGGCCGCCCTGCAGCCCGCGATGTTGTCGTTCGTATTCAGCACAAAAGTCTCGCAAGAGTGGAAGGCTGCAACGCAGGACTGGATCCTTCGGAACGGAGGGCCGGCCGGACGCATGGCGGCTGCGGAACGGACCGCGCTTCTTAACGAACACGTCTTAAAAGATGTACTGGTCGACAGCCTGAACGCCGAAGATGAGCACGTGCAGGCCTGGGCCGTGACGCAATTGCGGCAACATGCCGTACCTGAAACTTTCGCGCTGCTGCTGAATCGTCTCGATAGCCCGTTGGCGGAAGTGCGCCAGGCGGCGCGTCAGGAGCTTTCCGATTTCAACCTGGAGCGCGTGCTGGGAATGCTCGACGTGCTAGACCCGTCGACCGCGGTGCGCGTCGGACAATTGCTGCGCAAGATCGACGCCGATGCCGATGCGAAACTGGAAAGGGAACTTGCCGGCTCGATCCGTCCGCGGAGGATCCGCGCGGCCCAGGCGATCGTGAAACTTGGGTTTGAAGACACGCTCTTGCAACCGCTGTTGTTGCTCGCCGACGATGGCGACTTCCAGCTTCGCCGGATGACGGCCGAACTGCTGGAATCGGTCATCGTTCCCGAAGTTCTCATTGTGCTCGAGCGGCTCACGGCTGATCCGCATCCGCGCGTCCGCGAGACGGCGGTGCACGCCTTGATCGCCTGGCGGCAACAATCGGCGGAGCAGTTCGACCCGCTGCTGGCCGGTGCGCTCTCCTGATTCCAAAGGAAATCCGCCCGTGGGAAACGATCTTGTCATTCTGGCGGCCGGGAATTACTGGGAATCGGCCGCGCGCTATCTGAACCGTACCAGTTCGAACCGCGAAAACCTGCTGCTGCTCACATTCGCCGCGGCAATCGCCGGCATCTGGATCTCTTTAATTCTCTGGGAGTGGTACCGGGCGTCACGGCCGGCTGCGGCGGCCCCGACGCTCTCTCTTTTTGAGCAATTATGCCAGGCTCATCGGCTCGGCCCCGACGAAGTCTGCCTGCTGTCGGACGCAGCGCAAGAATGCCGCGCGCCGGGGCCGGAGTATCTCTTCGTGCAGCCCGAAATTCTGGACCGCCTCGGTCAACCCGGCCATCCCCAGGCCGACGCCAGTCGCAAGCTGCATGAGCGGCTTTTCGGAACCCTGTAACGTCAGCAGGTGATGCATTCCGTAGTGCATCGCACAGAAACCGCAGCGCCCGAGTTTGCCACACCCGCAAGAGATGGCGTAAACTACGGCGATTCCGCCTGACAAAACACAACGTCGTCCGCTGCCTGTGGGATTCGTCTTAGTGCTGTCGTGTTAGGAGATGTTATGTCGACGCCAGAAGTTGGTAAAAAAGCCCCGGCATTCAGTCTCCCCTCTTCGACGGGAAAGAAAATCTCGCTCAAGGAGTTTTCCGGGGCGAATGCCAAAAACGTGGTCCTCTACTTCTACCCGCGGGACGACACGCCCGGGTGCACGACCGAGGCGTGCGGGTTTCGGGATGATTTGAAGACGTTCGCCGCGAAGGACACGGTCATCCTGGGCGTCAGCGGCGATACGGTCGCATCGCATGAGAAGTTCGCCGCGAAGTTTTCGCTGCCGTTTCCGCTCTTGTCCGACGAGGATCACGCGGTCGCCGAGAAGTACGGCGTATGGGTCGAGAAGAACATGTACGGCAAGACCTCGATGGGCATTCAACGAGCGACATTTCTGATCGACAAGGAAGGCAAGATCGCCCGCGCGTGGCCGAAGGTGAAAGTCGACGGGCACGTCGCCGAGGTCGCGGCGGCGGTGAAGGAACTGGGATAGGCGTTCGGGATTCGGCGTGATACCTCTGGCTGTCATGAATGAGACTATCGAGCGATTCCTGAGCGGGGGGCGTCAGCCCCCTGATGACGCCCAATCAGGGGGCTGACGCCCCCCGCTCAGATCGACGACGCAACGAGAAATATCTCTTTCATTGACGCAGGGAGTATAGAATAAAAACTCAGCCGGCCGCCTTGAGCTGTTGCCGGGGGACGACTCGATGCAATTCCTCGTTGAGGAATTGCATCGAGTCGAGCGTGCCATCCAGCCGGCCGCGGAGTTTTTCGATGGCGGCGCGGTAATCATCCCAGCGGGCGAGGAACCGTTCGAGGGTCGGGGCATCGAACTGTTCCAGCGTTGCCGAGTCGCCGGCGCCCATCGCGCGAAGAAAATGGGCGTTGATCCTTTGCTCGTGGTGAATCTCTTCCGGGATGGCCAGGACCGGCTTGCCGAGGAACAGCGATTCGCCCAGGAGCTGGTTGCCGGCGGCGCAGACGACGGCCCGGCAGCCGGCGAGATCGTTGACGAAGACCTGCTCGTGGATGGGATGAAACGTCAGTCGGCCGCGCGCGGGCCGTTCGCCCAGGCCGTAAATTCTGACGGGCCACGGCGACGTCGCCAGAATGTCGAGCACGCGCTCCGGCGAATTCTTCCTGAGATAGGAAAGCAGGTAATCGCCGACGGACGTTCGAGCGGCGGCGACTTCCGGGCGGATGATCGGCCCGACCAGCCGAAGTCGCTCAAAACCGGCTTTAACGGGGGGCTGGTAAAACGCCGTCATCACGCCGTGGCAGCGACCGGCGTAATGCCAGCGGATGGCCCAGCCCATCCACCAGGCGTACCATTGCAGTTCCTTTGGCAGCGACGAGAGATCGCAGGCGACGAGCACGTGCTGATGGTCGAGGCTCAGAAATGGAATCCGTTCCCGCTGCGCGGCCCGGGGCAAGGACGGCTCAAAATCGGAGAGCACGAGATCGGGCCGTTCGGCAAGAATTCTATCCTGAAAGTCGGCGACGAGCCGGGGTAATTCCCAGCAGGCGTACTTCAGTCCGCGGCGAATCGACCCCAGCAAGTTGAGTTTTCCGCCGGTGTACTTGAATCGCAGTCCGGGGATGCGAACCAGCCGGACGGAGGGGTCAGGCGAATCGGGGCCATAGAACCGCTGCAGAAAATCGAACGCTTCTTCCGGCGCGAACAGGTGCAGTTCATGGTCGCGCTTGAGATGCTCTACGAGCGTCCGAACCCGGACGGCATGACCGCGGCCTTCGCCAGCCATGCTGTAGAAGATTTTCGACATCGGGGCCTCCGTGGTGGGGGCGGGGCAAGAACGCTTCTACGAAGCGTCGCGAACCGGCTTACGTCCGATGAACCAGTAATACGGTGCTCGAACGATCGGCAAATAGGGAATCTTTCCCCTGCGCTGCTCCAGCGTGACGGTATCAAAATGGCTTTGTAAATAGGGAATATGGTCGGGATTCAAAAACACGTTGTCACTGGCGAACCACGCCGGCCAGACGGTGCGCGTCGTCCAGCGATGTTTGACCAGCCGCTCCGCCGGATACTTTCTCGCCACGAAAAAATCGACGACGCCGAGGATGCCGCCCGGCTTCAGCATCTGGAACGCCTGGTCGACGGCGAGAAACCAATCGGGGATCATCGTCAGCGAATACGACAGGGTGACGACGTCGGCTTGTCCTTCGGCCGGAACGAATTTCGTGGCGTCTGCATGGGCCGTAACGACGTTCGTCCAGCCGCGGGCCTGAATCCTTTGATCGGCAATTTGCAGCAGCGAGGAGGACAGATCGACCAGGTACGCTTTGGAAAACTGAGAGAGCTTGTCGCCCCAGTGCTCGGCGTTCTCGCCCGTGCCGGCGCCGAGATCAACCCACACGCCGCCGGGCACTGCTGGCAAGGCCGTGAAGAGTTCGGCCCGTCCATGCAGCATCCGCTTGCGGAAGGCGTCATAACCAACGGCCTGGCCGGAATAAAAATTCTCGAGCCGTTCTTCGTGCGTCTTGCCGCGGCCTCCGGACGTGACCATGTGCCAGAGAATGCGCAGGTCGGTCGTGAAGGTTGAGGGTTGAGGGTTGAGGGTTGAGGGTTGGATATCAGGAACTTGTGACGGAGCGGCCATTGCAGATTCATTCCCACCAACTGACAATGCTTGCTTACTCTCAACCCTCGACCCTTACCCCTCAACCATTCACCCTCACATCCGCGATGCAGAAACTGCCGTAGGTATGGACCCGGTCCTTGGCGTGGAGTTCGCCGGCGAGATCGCGGTGATAGTGCAGGATGTCGCCCAGGGTCCGCTTCTGGCCGTTGACGGTGACCTTGATCGGGTTGATGAATTCGCCGCTGAGGCCGGCGCTGCGCCACAGCACGCGGGCCGTGGGCGCTGCCGCGTCGACGATCGCCTGCCATTCGTCGGCGAGAATGCGTTTGGTCTTGTCGCGGGTCAGCCAATCCATGTGATCCAGCAGAACGAAGCGCGTCATCGGCTCGTTTTGTTCTTTGAGAAACGCGAGAACCGACGCCGTGTGCGTCGTGACGTGATCGGCGACGCCGTCCTTCAACCGCTGAAAGTTTTCCGGCTTGAGATATTCCGGACAGCACTCCGGCGTGTAGTGCCCGGTGAGGTAGACGCGCCAGAAATAGTTGTCTTTGAGCGACAGCTTGGTGAAGACCGTTTCCACGCGGTCGACGACGAACTGCAGAATTCCGCCGGGATAGCCGTCGTCGATCTGCCGGCGCTGAGACCGGGGCACGCCGAGCAGCGCCAAGGTCATGTCACGTTTCATGGCCCACTTGATGAACGGCTTCCAAAGGGCCTCGGACATCTTGTATTGCTCGAAAATGTCCCTTTGCTGGGCCACGCTGTCGGCGGCGAGCAGGGCGTTCACGGAATCGCGGCGTTTGGCGATCTTGTCGATGTAATAGTTGACCAGCCAGGCGAACGTGCCGGACGTCCCGCGGAAGTAAAACGATTTTCGACGGCCCGAATTGATGAACAGATCGCCGTGTTTATCCCAGTACGTCCGATGTTCTTCGGGCAGATGGCTGCGCAGTTTCTGCTTGAAGACGGTGTCGAACTGGGGAAAGCGGCCGGCGCCGAACATCTGGAAAAAGTCTTCGTAGTCGAGCTGACGGGCCGCCGCCAGCTTGAGTTCCAACAGCGCATTCTGCCGGGGGTTCATGTCCACGGCGTGGACATGCCCGGCGCCGGCGAGGGCGTAGTCGAGCGCGTTGCAGCCCGCCGAAGTGATGACGACCACACGGTCTTGGGGCGTCAGTTCCAGTGCCACACGGTCCAGCCGGGGGTCTTCCCAGCACTGGTTGTAGACAATATTTCGTCCATGAACGAGATTGAACCAGGTTTTACTCAGTCTTTCGACGACCATCGGTGTCCTCGGGGCAGAGCCTTTCGTGCCCCTTCATATTCCACGAATGCCGGGCATTTCACAACCCAGTCACCTGGAATTGATCGGCACGAGATTCGGCGCACACAGCGTTCCACCCTGGCGAACGCGCCCCTGCGAGCCACGTAAGCCCGGCGTGCGGGTGCGAGTGATGGATGGCTGCGCATCGCAGGAACCACCATAAAGCCCGGCGTCGGCGACGCCGGGACCGTAGGGGCAAGCGCAATCGACACTCGCGAAATTCCGGAAAAGCGGCTGGTCTCCGAGAATCACGACACGCAGAAGTAGTTCTGCACGGCTTCGTCGATCAACTGTCGGTTCATTTGACGAGGTTGACAGGCGAAGTCGCACGCTGTCGCCGCCTGCTGCAGCAGATCGCGGGCATGACAAAATCGCAGGGGGCGATTGGCGAGGCGGTAATGCCGGTGGATCAGATCATCGACGTCGGCTTCCGTCACGGTGATCTTCAGCCGCTCGGCCACTTGCCGGAAGACGATGCGAAACTGCTCTTCCGTCGGGTCGGGCGCTTCCACCTTGTAGGTGATTCGCCTGAGGAACGCCTCGTCGACGACGTCCGCCGGCCGGAGGTTCGTGGAGAAGACGAGCATCTGCTCGAACGGCACGCAAATTCGCTTGCCGTTGCTGAGGTCGAGGTAGTCCACGCGTTTTTCCAAGGGAACGATCCAGCGGTTCAGCAAATGCTCCGGGTCGACCTTCTGCCGGCCGAAGTCGTCGATCAGCAGCACGCCGCAATTGCTTTTCATCTGAACTGGCGCTTCATAGGTGTGCGACGACGAGTTATACGCCAGTTCCAGCGCCGACAGCGTGAGTTCGCCGCCGACGATCAGGATCGGCCGCTCGATGCGCACCCAGCGTTCGTCGTGCGGCACGGGAGTTGGCGTCGGCATCACTTTGTGGATCGCGGGATCAAACAGGCGGATGATTTCGCCGTCGACATTCAGCGCCCGGGGAATCCAGATGGCGTCGCCGCAGGGCCGGATCATCCGTTCGGCAATGCTGGTCTTGCCGTTGCCGGGATTGCCGAACAGCAGCATGGTGGAACTGCTGGAGAGCGCCTGCCCGACGCGGCGAACCATCAGCGGTGATAACGTCAGATCGGAAAACGCCTCGGTGACTTGCTCATACGTGACGTGCACCCGTGACAGCGCCTGCTGTTTGACCGATTGCACGTAATCCAGGAGCGGCACCGGCGCGGTGCCATAGTAGCTGGACCGTTCCTGCAATTGCCGGGCTTGAATTCGCCCCTGATCGGTGAGCAGATATTGGAAGTCCCCGACGCCGGAGGCCCGAACATAGGAAATGATCTGTTCGTCGCGCAGGCGGTTCAAGAGTTCATCGAGCGCACGGAACGGCAGCCGAACTTGTCGGGCGATGTCGCGGCCGGACGTCTTTCCGACGTGCAGCAAGTATTTCAAGACCAGGCCCATCACCAGCTGATCCGGCAAACCGGCTTCGCGCAAGGTCTGAATTTGCTTCGGGAAAAAGGCGTCGCCCAGGGGGGAAGAAGTCAATCCGCTCATTGACGGAGCGTCGTCTTGGGCGAGGTTCTCCAGCCCGGCTTGCTCATCGAAAATCGACTGCAGCAGCCAGCCGGCAGTGGAGTCGTCGGTCGGAATCGACAATTCTTCCGGTACGCGCTGGCCGCCTGGCGGGGTATTCGGCGGGGGCATTTTGATCGGCATCGGTTCATTTCCGCGAACAAGGGGGCTGCAATCGCTGGGATTCCACTTCCTGAAACCTTAGGTTATTCGCATCGTGCCGTGCGGCCGTCTGTGGAGAAAACGCATCAGCCCGGGGCGCATTGAATCGTAAATTCCGATCCGACAGGCTTCAGCGATTGGCCCGGCCGGACGATTCCGCCGGTTGTAACGATTCTCCGAGAAGCCGAGCGCCCGAGAGAAATTCCTGTCCGCGGCCAGCATCAGAAGATTCAGCGAGTTTTGTCGGCCGACTCGCCGAATGCCCGGCGTTGGCGTAAAATCCGTGACCGACGGTCCGTGACGTTGCGAGGAGGCGTTCGATGACTTCGCCCGACATTGAAAAATACCAGCCCGGCGAGCCGCCCCGGCCGACGGACCTGCCGGCCGACGTCCTGATCAGCCCGGATACCCTCCGGGCCGAGCGGATTCCGCCCGGTCAGACTCGGACGCGCAAATGGCCCGTCTTGCAATACGGCCGCATCCCCGAAATCACAACCGACCGCTGGCGGTTTCAGGTTAGGGGGCTGATCGAACGCCCTTTGAATTTCACTTGGGATTCGTTTCAGCAGCTCCCCCGCGTGAAAGTTTTTGCTGACTTTCATTGCGTCACGACCTGGTCTCGGCTGGGCAACGTGTGGGAAGGCGTCGCGGTATCCACGATCATTGAAATGGCCGGCGTGAAGCCGGAAACGAAGTACGTTATCGCGCAGGGCTATGACGACGGCTGGACCACGAACATGCCCTATGACGAATTCCGCCAGTCCGATGTGTTGATTTGCGATCGTCACGACGGCGAACCGCTGAGTTTCGACCACGGCGGCCCGGTACGGCTGATCGTGCCGAAACTCTACGCCTGGAAAAGCGCCAAGTGGCTCCGTTCGCTGACGTTCCTCGACCACGACGAACCCGGCCTCTGGGAACAAATGGGCTACCACAACCATGGCGACCCCTGGACCGAACAACGCATGGGCGGGTGAGGACGGTTGAGGGGCAAGGGTTACGGGTTAAGGGGCAGCCATTCCCCATTCCCCATTCCCCATTCCCCAATGCCCATTCCCCAATGCCCAATGCCCAATGCCCAATGCCCAATGACCAATGACCAATGACCAATGACCTGCCCCCACAACTCTTCCTCCCTCACATTGAGCACAACATGACGCGATTCTGTACGTTGCTCGGGTTGCAGCCGAGTTTTGGTTTTGGAGATCGCCTGGGACTCGCCACGCCGGGCCATGTGGCGGCGATGCGCGCCGCCGGCGGCGGAATCGCGCCGATCTTTCCGCAGCAGTCGATCCGCGAGATGACCCGCACCGGCCGCACGCCAAGGCAGGTGATGGAGGATGCGATGTCCGGTGCGGCGGCGGCCGGTTGGACGGCGCCGATCGGGGCGGATGCCGATCACCTCAAGACGCCGGCCGACGTCGAGGCGACCGCTGCTGTCGGGTTTACGTTCTTTACGATCGACCCGTCAGGATTCGTCGATCAGCAAGCGGACAATTATTCCTTGGCGGAACTCCGGGAGAAATTCACGGCCATCGCCGGGGAAATCCCGTGGATTGACCGTTACCAGGGGCGCAAGGTCAGACTTTCCACGGGGACTGACATCGACCTGGATGTGGTGGCGTGCCTGCGGGCCGCGGTGAAGTACGGCCGGGCCATCAACCAGGCCGTGTCGTTGTCGGATCACATTCAACAGGTTCAGACGGCGAACAGTCGACCGTGCGAAATCGAGCTGAGCGTCGATGAAACCGATCAGCCGACCACGCTTGCCGAGCATTACATCATCGCCGATCAATGCCTGTCACAAGGCATGAAGCTGGTGAGCCTGGCGCCGCGGTTCCTCGGCGATTTCGAGAAAGGAGTCGACTTCAAAGGCGATCTGGCGGCTCTCGAAAAGTCGCTGGGCGACCACGCCGCGGTCGCGAAACTGCTCGGCCCGTACAAGCTGAGCCTGCATTCCGGGTCGGACAAGCTCTCGATGTACGGCCTTCTGGCCAAGGCGACGAACGGGCTGTTCCACGTGAAGACCGCCGGCACCAGCTATCTCGAAGCCCTGCGGTGCGTTCTCCGTCATGACGCCAAACTGTTCTACGAGATCATTCGCTTCGCCCGGCAGCGCTACAACGCCGACAAGGCGACCTATCATGTCTCTGCCACGCTGGAGACCGTTCCTCCCCTGGAACAGATTTCCTCAGTGGAGACCGTGGAAGCCGTCTACCTGGAACGCTGGAGCGACGTTCCTCACGGCAAGGGTTTCACCGCCCCCGGCCGGCAGATCCTGCACTGCACGTTCGGCTCGGTCCTGACGGACGCGTCGCTGGGCCCGCAAGTGAAGCAAATTTTGAGAGAGCACCCGGCGACCTACGCGGACATTCTCCAGGAGCATTTCGCGAGACATCTGGAGGCGTTACAGTAAATCAGGTCGAGGGTTGAGAGTTCAGGGTTGAGTGTCAGAGAATGCTGTCATCCATATTCTTTCCGACCCTCAACTCTCAACCCTAAGGAGCCTCGTCAAAATAACTTGCCTGATTTTTACTTTGTTGGTTGGATGGAGTAGTTCCATTCGCCGTGGAATTTGTGGTGCTTGATTTTCACGGTGGCCAGTTCCTGGTCGGTGATTTTTGTCTTCAGCGGATAGGCGGCCTTGTCCAGTTCGGCTTTGATGCGCAGGCCTTGCTCGGTACTCGTGTTGGCGATGAGGTTGATGATCACGTCATGACTGACCAACGGACGGCCGCGCCAATTTTGGGTGATATGGCAGAACATGCGATGTTCGATTTTGTTCCATTTGCTCGTCCCCGGCGGAAAGTGGCAGACGTGAACCGGAATTCCCAGCCAAGTCGCCAACTCCTGCAACGCCACCTTCCACAAGCGGCAACGGCTGCTGTTGCTGCCGCCGCCATCCGCCGTGATCAGCAGTTGCTTGGCGCCGCGATGCCGTTTCGATCCCATTTTCTTCCACCAGCGACGAATGGCTTCGGCGGCGAATCGTGCCGTGTCGTGATCCATACCGACGCTCACCCAGCCTTCGTTTTCATTGACGTCGTAGACGCCGTACGGAATCGCCTTGCCCAAAGTTTTGTCCATGAAGTCGTGAACCAGCACTTCGTCCGGTTCGCCCTGAGGATGCCATTCGCGGCCGCCATTCTTGAAATTCCCGATCAATTCCTTCTTTTTCGTGTCGACCGAGATCACGGGCTGGCCGCGTTTTTGGAAGGACTGCACCGTGGCGTTGATGTGTTCAAACTGGGCATTCCGATCCGGATGGTTCCCGCCTTCTTTCGTCTTGCGATTCGACTGCAAACTGAAACCGGCCGCCTTCAGCAACCGCCCCACCGTGCTCGGACTGACAGGGTGTCCCTGCCGCGTCAATTCCCCGGCAAGTTGCGTGGTGCTCTTGCAGGTCCAGCGAAGCGGCGACTGCGGATCGCCCCGCGTGACAGGATCGACCAGACGCTCCAGGGCAACGGCCAACTCGACATCGGCTTCCGTGGCCGACTTGCGTCCGCCGCCAACGACTCGCAACCGCTGGACCAGACCAGCGTCCCCCGTTTCCGACCGATCGATCAACTCCACCAACCCTTTGCGGATGGTATGAGGAGACATCCCCGTCGCCAGACTCACGGCATGAATGCCGCCCCAGCCATAAGCTCGCGCTTCGGAGGCCGCCCACACGCGTCGCATCCGTTCGTTCATCATGCTCGACAACGACTCGAACTTTTCCGCAATCCGTTGCGTAGCGGCTGCATCCTGCATCGCAGGATTGAAACAGATCCCAGAAAATCAGGCAAGTTATTTTGACGAGAACCCTAAGCCCTCAACTCGTAGTCTCCCATGCTCAAACACCGTCTGATCCATCCCGAAATCTCCGCGATCCTGGCCCGCGCAGGGCATCATGCCAAGGTGCTCATTGCCGATGGGAACTATCCGGCGTCGACGATGCTTGGCCCGAATGCCCAGTTGATCAGCCTCAATCTGGCGCCGGGGATCGTGACCGTCGCCCAGGTGCTGGAGACGCTGCTGGCGGCAGTGCCGGTGGATGAAATCAACACGATGGGCGTGCCGGCCGATGATTCCTATGCCATCCACGGCGAGCCGCCGGTCTGGGCCGATTATCGCCGGATTGTCACGGCCGCAGGTTTGCCTTTGGAGTTGAAGCCGATCGACAAATGGCAGTTCTATGACGCCGTCATGTCCCGCGACCACGTCTTGACGATCCAGACGGGCGACCAGGCCCTGTGGGCGAATGTGCTGCTGACGCTCGGCTGCCGCACCATGTAGCACACTTTCTCCGCAAGTTTTTTTCTGCACTCGCGAAGCGAGCACGGTCCATTCACACCTTCGTCCCGCACATCGGGCAGTAGCGGAACGTCGGCTGCAAATCTGCGCGGCACTTCTGGCAGGACTTCGTCGCAACGGGCATCGGGGCCGGCCGGTCCTCCAGCGCGACGAAGTCGTACTCGGCGAATTGCTGCGCCCGCGCGAGATGCACGAAATGAAACGCGGCCTGCCCCCAGGCGGACAGCGTGATCGCGACGCCGATCAATGGAAAGACCGTGCCGACATACGGGACGTGCGTTTCCGCCGTCAGGTGCCAGGCGCAGACCGTCCATAAAATGCCGAACAGCCCGGCGACCAGCCCGCGCAGGGCGCGGTGGATCGACGGTTCGCGGCTGAGCTTCAAGGCGGCCATGGAGGGACTCCTGTCGGGGAGCGGTCCGTTCTCGTTAACTCAGACAGATCGAGTTGACGACTCCCAACTTACAATGAGAAACGGCTGAAGTCGCTCTGCAGATCATGCAAATCGCGAAGTGCCGGACCGTTTAGTCTTCGCAAATTGCCCGGAGCTACTATCTTCCGCTCAAATCGATCTGGCTTCGATTGGCGGCTGCCGTTATATTCCCGCCCCCTGGATGCGGGCCGTGGTGAGGACAATTGTCTGTCGCCGGGGTTTGCACAGAGATGACTGGTTTTTCGGTCTCAGAAACGGCCCCGACGCACGATCAAGGACGATCACCTCGATGTTATCGCTCCCCGCTTGCCGAGTCGCGTTCTTCTGTGTCGCCGCCTTCGGGCTGTGCACTTCCCCTGGCTGGGCTCAAACCGGCACCAAAACCCGGCCCACCGCCCCGGCGCCGAAATCGAAGCCCGCCGCGCCTCCGTCCGAGTCGAAGATTCAGCCGGCGTCCGGCAGCGACAAGCCGCAGAAGCCGCAGCGGCCCCCGTCGCAGGAATTGCGTATCGAACCTCTGGAGCCGGAATTGGAGAAACTGCTGCAAGAGTGGGAGCGAGTTTCGTCCAAGTTCGAGCGGTTGAGCGGCGAGCACGAGCGGATCGTCTACAACAAGGTGTTTGAAGTCGAAAAATACGCCCAGGGACAATTCTACTACGAAGGGCCCGACAAAGGCCGGATCGACCTGGAACCCTACAAGCTGGGTAAGAACCAGGCCGCGAAACGCGAGAATCCGAAGACCGGCAACCCGTATCGCGTCGAGGCCGACAAGCAGACGAAATGGATCTGCACCGGCAAGGAAGTCTTGACGATCGATGAGGAAGAAAAAACGTTCGAAGCCTTTCCGCTCCCCCCGGAGCTGCAAGGCAAGAACATCATTCACGGTCCGCTGCCGTTCCTGTTCGGCATGAAGGCGGATGAAGCGAAACGTCGATTCCAGCTCTCGTTCACGGCCCCCAAGAAAAACACCGACAAAGTCGTATGGATCACGGCGAAGCCCCGGCGGGTGATGGATCACGAGAACTTCAAGGAAGCCACGATCATCCTGGACCGGAAGCGGTTTGTGCCCATGGCCGTAAAACTGCTCGATCCGTCGGAAAACCTGGAGACGGTCTATTCGTTCAAGGAAATTCACATCAACAATGTGAGCGTTGTTCCGCAGATCTTCCGCAAGGATCCGTTTCACCCGAATCTCAAGTCCTACAAGATGATGCTGCCGCAGGAAGCCGCCTTGGCCGATCCCAAAGCCGCCCCGCGCCGCGGCGAACCGGCCGGCAAGGCATCCGCCATCCGCCAGGTCGGCAATACCACGGCCGGTTCGGAAGCCGGAATGGCCAGGCCTTCCAAAACAGCGAACGCCGGTTCGAAGCCCGCGAGCCCCCCTGCGCCGAAAATCGTCCGGCCGAACAAGTAGACAGCCAGCCCAGCGGCGCAGGTCCGTTTCTATCGCTGCCAGGTGTCCGGTTCGTCGAACGCGGTGCGTACAGCGCAATCCTCCCGGTTCGGCGTTTACTTCCCCGGAATGATCCGTCAAACTAGGCGGAAAATCGCCGTCGATGGGTTGGCGGTTTTCGGAAACGTCCCTGGTGTCATACTCTGAGGATCGACTTCATGAAACGCTGGATTCGGATCGCATGTGTCTTGTCGGCCTCCCTCTCGCTGGCCGCATTCGCCCCCGCCGCCGATAAGACCGAAGAGGGCTTCACTCGGCTGGACGACGGCAAGACGTTCAAAGGCTGGAAAATCAGCGAGAACCCGGACAGTTGGAAGATCGTGGACGGGGCGTTCGTCGCCAACGGGCCGCGCAGCCATTTGTTCTATGTGGGTGATGACAAGCCGTTCAAGAACTTTGAACTCCGGGTGGACGTGCTGACCAAGCCCGAGAGCAACGGCGGGATTTATTTCCACTCGAAGTTCCAGGAAGCTGGCTGGCCGAAGTACGGGTTTGAAGCCCAGGTGAACAATGCCGCCGGCAAGGACCCGCAAAAGACCGGCAGCCTGTACGCCGTCGTGAAGGTTTTGGAAGTCCCCGCCAAAGACGACGAATGGTTCACCGAGACGGTCATCGTCAAAGGGAACAAGATCACGATCAAGGTGAATGACAAGGTCCTCGTCAATTACACCGAACCGGCCGATCAAAAAGCCGGCGACGATTTCACCCGCAAAATCGACGAAGGAACGTTTGCGCTGCAGGCCCACGATCCCGGCAGCACGGTCCATTTCAAAAATATCCGCGTGAAGCGGCTCGACTGACGGCGGGGTCGGAAGACCTGGGCCCCACGGATTTGAAATTTCCACTTTGAGATCCAGGACTCACACACGGGAGACTTGCCATGTTGTTCCGTCACGGATTGTGCTGGTTGAGCGTACTGATGTTCGTGGCAGGTGCGCCGGCGTGGGTTTTGGGCCAGGAGAAAAACGTCGGCTTGATAATCCAGGTCGAGGCGACCGCCGAAGCCGAGATCGCCAAGGACGCCGATGACGACGACGACGATGCGGACGAAGAAGCCGAGGTCAAGCAGGAAGTGACCGTCATCGTCAAGCAGGACGGCAAGAAGACGACGGTAACTCAGACCGTGGCCGGAGAATTCGTCGGCGAGATCGTCACAGACGACGTGAAAACGGCGGTCAAGGCGAAATCGCTCGCCGAGTTGAAGGAGCAGTTCCCCGAGGCGCATGCCGCCTTCGTGGAAAAGCCGGCGAATCCCGGGGCGAAACCGGGCGTTCCGGCGAACGTCAACGTGCAGATGACGAACATCAATGGTGCTCGCAAAGTGGAAGCGACGGAACCCGGCCGCAAGATCGTCATGCGCGACCAGCAAGGCAAGCAGTTGGAGATTACGGTGCAGCGCGACCTCGAGCACGGCACCCGAACCGAGCGGTACGATGCGCCGCATTTTGACGCCTTGAGAAAAGTCCACCCTGAAATCGCCCAGCTCGTCAAGCAGTACCGCGACGGAGCCATCGGCTTCGGCGGCAATGTCAATCTGCAAGTGCAGAATTTGCCGGGACGCATCGTCGGCGGCTTCGGCGGCCAGCAGCCGCAGATTGCCGGCCCCAGGAAGATCGTCGGCGAGCATGACGGCCAGCGCGTGGTGATCCGCGATGAAAACGGAATGAAGATCAAGCTGACGTTGACGAAGACCGTCGACGGCAAGGATGTGACCGAGGAATTCACCGCGGAAACTTATGGCGAGTTGAAGAAGAACCATCCCGAGATCGTCAAGATTTATGACAAGCTTGCGGGCAAGGGACAGCCGCAGGCGCAGAACCAGGTCAACGGGATCGTGATCGGCAATGCGGTCCCGATTCAAATTCAGGTTCAAGCCCAGGCTGTGCCAGTCCAGGCCATTCCTGAAGCGCCGGTCCCCCTTCCCGTGGGACAGGGGCAGGACCTTCAGATTGCGAAGCGTCTGCTTCAGCAGTCGCAGCAGCGTCTGCAGCGTCTGGCTGCCGACCCGAAGTTTGCCGACGCCGAAGCGGTGAAGAAGATCTCCGAGGAAATTGCCGCGACGGCGAAGAAGCTCGAAGAACTGGAAGCCAAGGCCAAGGCGAAGCCGTAATGCAGGCCGGTATTGAAGGGCATTCCCGGCGCAGGCTCACGAATTTCGGCGATTTTGAAACCGGCGGTCCTCTTTGCCGGGTAGGAAGAGTTGCCTGTGACTCTTTCCCGAGATCTGGCCGGAGCGTTCGACATGGCCGCCGTTCGTGAGCAGTTGCTGACCCCGCGCGATCCGGATTTGCCCTGGACGGCCGGAGACGCGGCCCACCTTTTGACACGGGTACAATTCGGGTTCACCCCTCCCGAGTTGGACCGCGTTGTCCGCGAAGGGCCGTCGGCGACGCTTGAACGCCTGCTGTCTCCGCAGCCGGAATCCGCCGAATTTCAGGCAGCCGACCAGGCGCTGAGAGAAACGGCCCTCGCCACGGCGAACAGCGCCGACTTGAAAGCGTGGTGGCTGTATCGCATGCGTTTTTCGGCGAATCCTCTCGTCGAAAAAATGACGCTGTTCTGGCACAACCTGTTCGCCACGTCCAACGCCAAGGTCAATCACGTCGGCCGCATGACTCGGCAGACTAATGCGCAGCGTGCACAAGCCCTTGGAGACTTTCGCATCCTGCTGCACGAGATGGCCCGCGATCCGGCCATGCTGATCTGGCTCGACGGCAATGCCAACCGCAAACGCCATCCCAATGAAAATTTCGCCCGCGAGGTGATGGAACTCTTCAGCCTGGGCCAAGGCAACTATTCCGAACGCGACGTCCAGGAAGCGGCCCGCGCTTTCACCGGCTGGCATGTCCGCGACGGAGAATTCTGGTTCAACGAGCTCCAGCACGACCCCGGCGAAAAGACCGTCTTCGGCAAGACGGGCCGTTTCGACGGCAACGACCTGATTGATCTCTGCCTCGCGCATCCGGCTTGCCCGAAGTTTCTCGCCTCCAAGTTGCTGCGCACCTTTGTCGTGCCGGCCCCTTCGGTGGATCATGTTGACACCGTCGCCGCATCGATTCAACGGCATGAGTTTCGCTTCGCTCCGGTCTTAAGGGATCTCTTTTCGTCAGAGATGTTTTTTGATCCGTCGCATCGGCAGGCGTTGATCAAGTCGCCCTTGGATTTTGTGCTCGGTTCGCTCCGGGCGCTGGAGGTCAGCGTGCGGTGGCCGCCTGTCGTGGAATTGCTGGCCGATCTGGGGCAGAGCGTCTTCGAGCCGCCGTCGGTGAAAGGCTGGGATGGCGGCCGGCTGTGGATCAATACGTCGACGCTGCTCTTGCGGGCGAATTTTGTCACCGGTTTGTGTTACGGTGAAAAGTACGGCGTCCCGGATTTCACCCGTCGGCTCGGCGCCGCGTCCGATCCGGACGCGCTGATTCCGCGCAGCATCGCCGTTTGTCTCTGCGGCCGCACGGCTCGACCCGACCTGGCCGCCGAACTGGAAGTGTTGTGGAGAGAGACAGACGGCGACGCAACGCACAAACTTCGCAGCCTCGTCTCGGCTGTGATGACGTTGCCGGAATATCAGTTGCATTGAGAAATCGTCCGGCGTCAAAATTCACTCGTTGAGCCGCTTAACCCGTGAACATCCATTCTGCCGAGGTTGTCCGATGTCTCATTCCTCTACGCGCCGGCAGTTTCTCCAAGTGTTCGGATCGACGGGCGTGCTGTCGTTGGGCGGGTTGCCGCCGTGGGTGTTGTCGCAGGCGTTGGCAAACGACGCGGTTCCTGGCCCCGATCAGCGCGTGCTGGTGCTGATTCAGCTTGCCGGCGGCAACGACGGGTTGAACACGGTCATCCCGTATGGCGACGACGAATATCATCGGCGCCGGCCGGGGATCGGCATTCCAAAGGGCGCGGTTCTGAAACTCAACGACCGTTTCGGCCTCCATCCAAGCCTCGGCGGGTTGCAGAATCTCTTCGATCAGGGACGGCTGGCCGTCGTGCAGGGGGTCGGCTATCCGCACCCGGACCGGTCGCATTTTCGTTCGATGGATATCTGGCATTCGGCGCAGCCGGACGGAGAAACTCCCCGCGACGGCTGGCTGGGCCGCGCGCTCGAGTGGCAGTTTCAGCAAGGAAAACAGGCCACGGAAGGCTTGGCGCTCGGCGTGGAGCGGTTGCCTCTCGCCCTGGCGTCCGGCACGATTCCGGTCCCGACGCTCAGGCGCATCGAAGACTGGAAGCTCGCCGAGGGCGATCCGTCGGTCGCCAATCGCAGGTTGCAGCGTGCCCTGTTGACGAAGTCGGCCAGCACGCCGGCGCGCGGCGAGTTGGAGTTTCTCCGGCAGGCCTCGAACACGGCGTTCGCCGCCGCCGATCGCCTGGCCGGCTTGACGAAAGCGTACCAGCCGTCTGCCGAATATCCCGGCACGCATCTGGCGCGGCAGTTGAAACTCGTCGCACAGTTCATCGCGGCCGATGTGCCGACGCGGATTTTCTTCGTCTCGCTGGAGGGCTTCGATACGCATTCGCAGCAACAGCCCGGTCATGCCGCGCTGCTTGCGGAGTTGTCCGGGGCGATCGCGGCGTTTCAGGCGGACCTCGAAGGCCACGGACTCGGCGACCGGGTGATGACGGCGACGTTTTCGGAGTTCGGCCGCCGCGTCGAAGAGAACGGCAGCCTCGGGACCGATCACGGAGCCGCTTCGATGCTGTTCGCCGTGACGAAGGAAGGAAAAGGCGGTTTCTACGGCGCGATGCCCAGCCTGACCGATCTGACCGATGGCGATCTGAAATTCACGACCGATTTCCGCCAGGTGTACGCCGCGTGGCTGGAGAATTGGCTTGGCGTCTCGTCGGAGGCCGTCCTCGGCGGAAACTTCGCCCCGGTGCCGTTCGTGTAAGACCAATCCCAACAATTGACAGCGCTCCCCAAATAGGTCCCGGCGTTGCCAACGCTGGGCTTTGGTAAAATCTGGCGCGCTGTTAATTGTTGGGATTGGTATAAGGCGGCTGGAACGGGTCGCCGTAGACGGCCGGGCCATTGGAATGTACGCATCGACTGGTATCAGCCGGCCCCTGGTCCGCCACGTAGGCGTTCTTCCCGGTCGAACTGGACCATGGCATTGACGACGTCGTCGAGGTCGCCCTGGATGATCTGATCGAGCTTGTGCAGAGTGAGGCCGATGCGGTGATCGGTGAGCCGGTTCTGCGGGAAGTTGTAAGTGCGGATGCGGTCCGACCGGTCGCCGGAGCCGATCAGGGTGCGGCGCTGTTCGGACCGGACTTGATGATCCTGCGCCTGCCGGAGTTCCATCAGCTTGGTCCTGAGGACTCGCATCGCCTTGGCCTTATTTTTGTGCTGGCTTTTTTCATCCTGAATGCGGACCATCAGGCCCGTCGGTTTATGGGTGATGCGCACCGCGGATTCGGTCTTGTTGACTTTTTGCCCGCCGGGGCCGCTGGCCCGCATCGTGTCGATCTCCAGGTCTTCATCGCGGATTTCCACTTCGGTTTCCACCGCCTCCGGCATCACGGCCACCGTGGCGGCGCTGGTGTGGACCCGGCCCTGGGCTTCCGTTTCGGGCACGCGCTGCACCCGGTGACCGCCGCTTTCGAATTGCAGATGATGAAAGGCTCCTTCCCCCGTGACGGAAAAGACGACGTCCTTCAACCCGGCCAGTTCCGTCACGGTGATTTCGAGGACTTCAAATCTCCAGCCCCGGCGTTCGACCCATTTGGTATACATGTCGAACAAATCGCGGGCGAACAGGGCCGCTTCGTCGCCGCCGCTTCCAGCCCGAATTTCGACAATGCAGCTGCCGCGGGTCAGCGAATCGCCCGCCGTCACCATGTCTTCGAGATCGGTCTTCAAGACGTCGTAGCGCGCCTGCAGTTCGGACAACTCGGACTGGGCATAATCCCTGTCGCCGGCGTCGGTCGACGCTTCGAGCATTTCCTTCGCCGCAGCGATGTCGGATTCGAGCTGGTTGAACTCGCGAACCGACCGGGCCACTTTGCCCAATCCGCCGTGCTCTTTCTGGAGTTCCAGCATCTGGCTGGTGTTGGCGAGGACGTCCGGATTCTCGAGCAGTCGCTCGATCTCTTCGAAACGGGCCAGTTTCGCCTGCAGCGTGGGGAACATGGGTCAGCCGTAGAGAAGGGCTTAGTGCTAAGGGCTGAGAGCTAAGGGCCGAACCAGAAGCAGCCGAACCGCATTGTCCGGCCCTTAGCCCTTAGCTCTCAGCCCTTGACCTTCCTTCCCCGCTAGGCCTGTCCTTCGGCTTTCGCTTCTTCTTCCTTCTGGGCGTCGGTCTTGCCCCATTTGTATTTGCGCTGGAACTTCTCGACGCGTCCGGCCGTATCGATGAATTTCTGCTTCCCGGTGAAGAACGGATGCGACGCTGCACTGATGTCGACCGTCACCATGGGGTATTTCTTCCCCTCGTGTTCGACCGACTTCTCGGTCTTGATGGTGGACCGGGTGAGGAACTTGGTTCCGGTGGACGAATCGACGAACACCACTTCCCGGTATTCCGGGTGAATGCCCTTTTTCATGGGACGGCCTGCCTGTTTCTGCGGAGCGGGAACAAATCAACGGAACGCTGCCGAAGTTCGCCAGTGTATAGGGATCGGCATTTCGCGGCAAGCCAGCAGCGAAAAATTACCCGGGGCCGGGTGCATCCGCTGGTTGGTGGTTGTGCCTGCGTTCAGTGATTGATCGGAGGTTTTCTGTTTTCGCCCGGAGGGCGCCAGAACTTAGCCCAGGACGTAAGTCCTGGGAATCGAGTGAAGGATGAACCAGCCCCGTCAGGGGCGACAGACTCTTTCGCCCCTGACGGGGCTTTCGCGTGAATTCGAGATCGCGACCCAGGACTCACGTCCTGGGCTATTCTCTGCCGCCCTCCGGGCGAAATCCGATGCCGATCACTCCCACGTAAACCTGTTCAGTCCCATGTTCAGACCACCAACCAGCGGATGCACCCCCCGGGGCCGTCCGGCCGAACCCTTATCCGGAGACGTCAATCAGCCGGAGCCAGCGGCCCAGCAAGAATTCCATGCGGACGGTCAGCAGGGTGATGCGTCCCATCACCGTGAAGGCGAACGACGAACCGAAGGTGATCATCAGGACCCAGACGCCGCACCGCGCCACCTGCCGGATCGCGCCGCGATGTTCGACCGAAAAATAAAAATACGTCAAACTTGAAAGGACGCCCAGTACGAACAGGGTGTTCTTGATCGACTCGGAAAGGTTGAACGCCGGCGTCTTGGTCTTCTGATCCAGCGTGAACACCACCAAAGGGATCATCGTGTTGAATATCTGCCCGACGAAATCAGCTTCGAGAAACACGATGAGCTTCAGCCCGGCCGTCATTCCCACCACAAACGCCAAGGGCCAACTCGCCAGCCAGCCCAGCTTCGGCAGAAAACGGAAAAACAAGAGAATCCCGAGTGCCAGCGGCACGACATACGTCACATCCGCGTCGGCAGCCGTTTCATTGGCGCTGAGCGGAATCGCCCATTTGTGGGCGACCGCCGGCGCCAGTCTCAATAACAGCTTGGCCACCAGGGCGTCCCAGAACCCAACGACGAAACTATAGCCCGCCGACACGCCGACCACGACGGCTTCCACCAGTTTATAGAGCGGGTTGTCTCGATAGAGGTACGACAGCACCCCCAGTGTGAAAATCGCCGCCACCCAGACGCCGATCGTGCGCTGGAGGCTGAGCATCGCACCGTCCGCTTCCGGCGCGGAGACCTGGTAGCGAACCGTCCGCGACGGATTCAGGGGCTGGCCGTCGTCAACTGGCTTGACGGCCGTCACGAACACGGTCCCCACGCCATGCGGCGCGGTGGCAGCCTTCAGGGCGATCCCCGCAACGGCAAGCAGCAGGATTCCCAGCCAGAGTGCGGATTCACGTTTCATCCCGGACCTCCTGACCGCCGCAACTGATACTGCAGAAAATTCCCGAAGCCGATGAGCAGCACGATCAGCAGGTGCGCCCACAATTGCGGGCCCATTCGCCGCTGGCCGATATTCCCCTGCGCCGGGACTTCCTTCGGATACCGGGCCGTCAGCAGCGTCTCGTACTCCACCGCACCGCGCAAGGCCCCGATCATCCCTTTCAGCGGGCCAGGAGACGTTGGCGTATCCAGATACGGAAGCAGGTTCGGCACCTGCACCCCCACCGATCCGGCGGAAATCGGCAATCCGGTGGTCGTGCCGGCGTACTGAATCCACTCCTTCGCGCCGGGATAGCCGGCCGAAACATTCACCAGGAGGTCCAAATCCTTGAGCCCGCGGACGTCCTTCATCATCTCCAGGTTGTCGAGCGACTGGCCCCGGTCGTCGCGCTGCTTGCTGGCGCGGATGTCCTTCATCAGCACTTGAATCGCCACCTGTTCGCCCGGCTGATACCCCAGAAGCACATAATCTTCCCCATAACGAAGATTCAATTCGGCGAACTCTTTGAGAATGACCTGCCTCACCGCTCGGTCGATCACCGGCAGCGCGGTCGGCCAAAGAGTGAGAAAATACATCTTGTGCCGCTTGACGCAGCAGTGGCGGACCAGCGCGATGGTCATCGGGTGCAGTTCGGCTTCCGAGGACGGGTCGTAATCGATCGCGAGCGCAATCTGCGAACCGCCAGGCAGCGCTTCCAGCCGGTCAAACACGTCCTTCGTCCGGTCCGACGGGGCGGCAGGCGAGGTGAAGCCCGACAACATCGGCGCCACCACGGCGACGAGCATCGCCAGAAAAATCCAGCGCCGATCCAGTCGATTCAGCGATTGCCACATGAGTTTCAAAGTAGTCAGCGATCCGTTTTCCGTTGTCTGTGATCAGCCGTAATTTCGTTGGCCGTGATCAGTCGAAATCTGTTGCCACGTCACCGCCGCTCGCTTGCGGTTTCGCCGCCCCTTTCAGCCTTCCCCAAGATACGACCGGTCGCGGCACAGCAGAACCCGCAGCGACGTCGCGGCGACGCCCATCGCAATCCCGATCACAATCGCACGCTGGCCGGCCTTGTTGAACACGTTTTGAATCCATTGAGCCGGTTCCGTCAGCCAGAGATGCTCTCTGAGCGGCGGCGTCTGGAAGACAAGCGCCCTGAGCGGCTCTTCCGTCTGGCTGAGCAATACGATGAACGCCGTCGCCAGCAGCACCAGCGCTTCCGCATTCTTTGCGCGAAACGCCCGAAAGGCCGCCGAAGCGACGTAAAACGCCAGGAGCGCAAACATCGTCGACGTGATCGGCTGCATGATGTATTCATACAGCCACCAGAACGCGCCGCCGTCTTCGAGATACCGGCCGGACCAGGGGTAATCGGGCGACCCGTCCGCCGCAGGGACGCCGAGCTTCAACGTCCCGACGGCCGCCGTGATGAAAAACGCCGCCAAAGTGATGACCGAGTAACCCCAGCCCGCTTCGTGGTCCGAGATTTTCCGCAAATGATAGAGGACGAGATTCGCGCCTCCGATGAAGAATGCGATCGCCGACACGATCAGGAACCATTCCTGGGCCTTGTCCTGCAGGAACGCGACCGGAGGGACGAAGTAGCCCGCGATCATCAAGAGGCCGAATGTGCTGGCGATCACCAGGGGGACGAGTTGCTTCATGGAATCGGGGTTCAGGGGAAACGGGCTTCGAAACCCAACCGGCGCGAGCGTCAGGCTCAGCCAGATTCAGCACAGTGAACCAGCATAACAGTCTCGCCTGACTTTCCAACCCCGTAGCAGCCCGTTGAATTTGGTCGAGATTCGCATCCGTCACGCAGCAGCCGTCTGGGGCGGAAAGGGGAGCAACAGGAAAAATCCGGCGCGCGGCAACCAACCGCCGGCGTTCTCATCGCTGCGTCTCTATGCCCGTGGAGACGCCGGAGATCGAGCGGCTGACCACGGAATGGGTCGGCCGAGTGATTTCACGGATCGGCAAGGCTGCCGACGTGGTGGTTCGTCCGGCCGACGACCGGAACGGAATCCGAGTGAAGTATGCCAGCGCTCACGATCTGCGGCGGGGCTGTGCTCTGCGGCTGATCAATACCGGCGCGAGCGCCGAAACGCTGACGGTGGTCCTGCGACACGCCGATTTCGACACCACCCAGCGCCACTATGGTGCCCACCGTTCCGCACAAGCGGCCGGAACGGAATTGAACGAGAAGTTATCCTCGCGCAAATCCAACGCATTTGTGGGGGGAATCATGGGGGGAACAGAACCGTCCCCGCAGTTGTCTGAAGCGGAAGCCAGAAAGCTAAAAGCCTTGCTGGCAACGCTTTAGAAACTACACCCCGCTGGGCTCGAACCAGCAACCTTCGGTTCCGTAGACAGTTGGTTGGTTTACCCAACGACAATGGGCGAAAACGGTTACGGAGCGGTCGCAAAGACTGCGCAGCGGATGGGGAGTGCGCCGGCGACAATACCTGTCAACATCCGGCGCCAAATGGCACAACGGAACGATTGGATGGCGACATGGTCGCCAAACTTTGGGATCAACTTGGCACGCATATTCAGGACGCCATTCTCACGTTGATCGAGGCAGACTTGGCAACTTCACGCCAATGCCGAAAATGAATTGATTGCGCCGTCAATCGACAACATGACGAATCGCGATCAGATGTGATCAAAAACCAATCCGCCAGAGGTGGCCGTCCTTCCGCAGTCGCAGCTTGCCGAAATCATGGGCCGGGTCCTGCGGGTCGTCAAACAGGAAATAGGCCTTGTCCTCCAGGTCGTCGAAAACCGGTTGCTTGGTCACGGCGCTCCGCAAGCGAATCTCTATTTTCTTCAAATCTTCCGATTGCGATAACTTTTGAATGTACTCGTCATTCACGGTGACCCATTCGGGTGGTTTTTTAAACTCCCGAACATACCGCGCGACTTCACCGCGTTCCAAGGCTGCCAACGCTTCCTTGACCGTCCCTTGCGGAGTCAGCCGCGTGTCATGTTTCAATTCCGCGGGAATCACCTTAGGAGGGTCGGGGATGTAGGTCCAGCGCGGCAAACGGTGCTCCTGGGACAGCGCATCAATCCGGGCTGTGAACCGCTCGTCCTTGACGAACTGCCTGACCAGACAACGGAGCGATTCAAATTCCTCGGGGAACAGCTTGACCAGTTCCGCGTATTTGCGCCGGAGCGGCGCAGCGGAACTCTGGATGTCGTGCACCAAGACGATCGGCCCCATCTGACCACGACGAAATTGGATAGAATGCGGACTCCAAATTTCAACGCCGGCATGTTTCACATGCTCGATCCAGACAAGACCTTCGCGAACTAAGCGTGCGTTTAAGCTACGAATGCCATTGTCGATTTGGGCCACCGCCTTTTCAGACGTGGGCTGAAGGTTCACAACTTCATAACCGAATTCGGCCGCAATAATCTCGTCGCTGATGGTCGTCAGCCAGAATGCAACATGGATTTCACGCTCAGGTTCAATTTCGGAAAAATACCGAGACTTCACATCAACGTCTTTGATGTAAGGGAACGACTTGAGAGCCTCGACGGTTTTCGTCGTTGCCGTTTGGAAATCGTTCTGTGAATAAAACCAGAGGATGTATTGCTTCAGAGCCCAAAGCTCACGAGGGCTCAGTCCCTGACGCGAAGCCTCGCCATCAACTGGCTCCGGTGCTCGCTTCTGTAGTTTGTCAGGGATCGCTGATTGTCGGCTTTGATAAACGCCATGGACTAGCAAGTCTTTCTGAAGAATCCGGTCATTCAGCCAGACGGTCGCGCCCTGGCGGCGAAAGATGTATGGCGGGTGCAGATAATGCCCGTCCATGAACACGAAGGAATTGGTCGTCTCGATGGGATCACCCGTCCATTCCCCCATCTGGCGCAGGACTTCCTTAATCTGCGGGTCGTCCTGGAGTTCATCCGGCACCTCCCGCGGGCGATTGTCATTGCCTGATGGCGCTGCCGCCGTCTGCTGGGGATTCGCCTGTTGCGACGGCTGCGGTTGCGGCATCCCGCCGGCCGCGACGGAAACCGCCTGGTCCTTGCGCCCCCAGAATGGCCCCTGCGAGAACAGCAGCGCGCCCAGCAAAGAGAGACCACACAGGGAAAGTATGACTTTCCAGTTGGACGTTGGTTGTGTATTCATGGTTGCGGGGTCTCCCGTCAATTGTCGAGATTCCATGTGATGTCGTCGGGCAGGCAGACGCTTTGTGTTAATTCATCCGAGAAAACCACGTTTCGAACTCCGCGCAATCGGAGCATCCCGCCCTGGCCCAAACGATACTTGCATCCGCAGCCCCGCGCCGGTCGGATATTATATGGACCGAGAAGCGTGACATCGCCAGTTTGGCTCGTCGGCCAAATGGGCGGAAAGTGAGTGACCTCAGAACCCCGTTCGGTGTCGAGTGCAAAACCGGCCCAGCCCACTTTCGCCAAAGAAGAGGGATCAACAGCAGAGACATCCGCAACGATGAAGCACCTTGGCGAAAGAGTTGTGTAGCGCTGGCTGAGCGTTGAGAATCGCAATTTAGTAGATTTTCCAGGCAGATCGAATGCCACTCCCGCCGGACGCGGACCGACCGCGCCACACATCCTGCCCGACAATAAAATTGCGTTCCGCTGCAGGCATGATCGAGCCGTCCCTGGCGAAGAACCCCGCCTCAGCCCGATCCTTCCAGGCTCACACCGGCGGTTTTGCCAGAAGATACTCGCAAATCCCACGTTACGTCCAGATTTTAATGCGTCGGCCCTGCCCGGATCGGTTACACTCACCTCACGGCGGGAACCCATCTCGATTGAGTTGCGGACTGCTTTCAGGCCCGGATCGGTTACACTTCCGATGCCGGGATCGCATCCAGTTCCGCAGTTGCGGACTGCTTTCAGGCCCGGATCGGTTACACTTGCAAGCGGCGTGTCCGCCTGAGGATCGTGGTTGCGGACTGCTTTCAGGCCCGGATCGGTTACACTGCTCAAGTTCGTTGATGACGACTCCAGCATGTTGCGGACTGCTTTCAGGCCCGGATCGGTTACACTGGAGCGTTTGCTGTTCTCGGTCCTTCAGCAGTTGCGGACTGCTTTCAGGCCCGGATCGGTTACACTGCTCGCCGCATGGCAGCACTCGGCAACGGTGTTGCGGACTGCTTTCAGGCCCGGATCGGTTACACTCGCTGCTGTTCTCCGGCTGCATCCGGCCGCGTTGCGGACTGCTTTCAGGCCCGGATCGGTTACACTGCAATCGTCAAGACCTACGAAGACATCAGGGTTGCGGACTGCTTTCAGGCCCGGATCGGTTACACTGTCTGCCGTCTTCATGACTGATGGCTGAAAGTTGCGGACTGCTTTCAGGCCCGGATCGGTTACACTGTTAACGCGGCGCACACGCTACCCGCCGGGGTTGCGGACTGCTTTCAGGCCCGGATCGGTTACACTCCGTCTCGCCTGTGGCCACCGAGGGCGAGAGTTGCGGACTGCTTTCAGGCCCGGATCGGTTACACTTCCATCGCGAAGCGTGGCGCAGCGATGGAGTTGCGGACTGCTTTCAGGCCCGGATCGGTTACACTATTTCCGCATCATCGATACAACAGTCCGTAGTTGCGGACTGCTTTCAGGCCCGGATCGGTTACACTTTCGGTCGGATGGCCCTCGCATTTTAATGAGTTGCGGACTGCTTTCAGGCCCGGATCGGTTACACTCGGCGGGCCGATCATTGGAATCTCCGCTGTGTTGCGGACTGCTTTCAGGCCCGGATCGGTTACACTACTGTTGAAGAGCGCCCGCGGCACAACCAGGTTGCGGACTGCTTTCAGGCCCGGATCGGTTACACTGAGACGCATTCCGACATGCGTTGGCTGAGAGTTGCGGACTGCTTTCAGGCCCGGATCGGTTACACTTGCGGGATGCAATCTCCATGATGGATATGGTTGCGGACTGCTTTCAGGCCCGGATCGGTTACACTCGATTCGCAAGTTCACACAACACATCGGCAGTTGCGGACTGCTTTCAGGCCCGGATCGGTTACACTCGAAGTAGAATCGCTGCTCTGCAACCATCAGTTGCGGACTGCTTTCAGGCCCGGATCGGTTACACTCCGGGGACGTGGGCGGAACTCGTCGCGGCTGTTGCGGACTGCTTTCAGGCCCGGATCGGTTACACTTGCCGCCTGCGGCGGTGACGTGGCGTCCGAGTTGCGGACTGCTTTCAGGCCCGGATCGGTTACACTCAAATCAACTCGTGTTGGCACCAACTCGGTGTTGCGGACTGCTTTCAGGCCCGGATCGGTTACACTCACGATCACTGAGGACATCTCCGTTGAGATGTTGCGGACTGCTTTCAGGCCCGGATCGGTTACACTGAGGTCATCTCCATTGACCATCACCCGGCCGTTGCGGACTGCTTTCAGGCCCGGATCGGTTACACTGCGGGATGAGTGCCTGTTACGGCTCTCTGAGTTGCGGACTGCTTTCAGGCCCGGATCGGTTACACTTCGCGGCCTCACTCGGAAGCGGGTTCTGCCGTTGCGGACTGCTTTCAGGCCCGGATCGGTTACACTGGCGATCCAGGTGCGGGACGGCGTCACCAGGTTGCGGACTGCTTTCAGGCCCGGATCGGTTACACTCAATCTTCCGCCCGTTCCACCGCCCCATGAGTTGCGGACTGCTTTCAGGCCCGGATCGGTTACACTTCTGCTTTCCCAGCCGCTGCCAACATCTGGGTTGCGGACTGCTTTCAGGCCCGGATCGGTTACACTGCGATGCAGATTCCCCACCACATTCCCCATGTTGCGGACTGCTTTCAGGCCCGGATCGGTTACACTGATCGCTCCGGGTTGGAGATCATGTTCTCCGTTGCGGACTGCTTTCAGGCCCGGATCGGTTACACTACAGCTTATCAGCGGTGTTCGTGGATCAGGGTTGCGGACTGCTTTCAGGCCCGGATCGGTTACACTGTTAACGCGGCGCACACGCTACCCGCCGGGGTTGCGGACTGCTTTCAGGCCCGGATCGGTTACACTGAAGAATCGACATTGATCGGTCAGCCGGTGTTGCGGACTGCTTTCAGGCCCGGATCGGTTACACTCCAGTCACTCGGCTATCCTGCCGGAATGGCGTTGCGGACTGCTTTCAGGCCCGGATCGGTTACACTGAATCTGTTCTGCGAGTTGCATCGGTGGAGTTGCGGACTGCTTTCAGGCCCGGATCGGTTACACTAGGTGAGGAAGTAGTTGTAACTCAGAATGGGTTGCGGACTGCTTTCAGGCCCGGATCGGTTACACTTTATCGACCATCTGGCTGCCGATATCCTGCGTTGCGGACTGCTTTCAGGCCCGGATCGGTTACACTCCGCGAGCGGTGACGGGGATTCGCTGGGCAGTTGCGGACTGCTTTCAGGCCCGGATCGGTTACACTTAGGTTGCCGGTGAGACCGCGTGAAGCCGAGTTGCGGACTGCTTTCAGGCCCGGATCGGTTACACTTGACGAAGGCTCGCGATCACATGCGGCACAGTTGCGGACTGCTTTCAGGCCCGGATCGGTTACACTGTTAACGCGGCGCACACGCTACACGCCGGGGTTGCGGACTGCTTTCAGGCCCGGATCGGTTACACTAGCTGTGCTGACGGCCCGCATCCCACCGGGGTTGCGGACTGCTTTCAGGCCCGGATCGGTTACACTGTTGTTGAATCAGGCACACAAGGCATTGCTGTTGCGGACTGCTTTCAGGCCCGGATCGGTTACACTCGGTGTGCTGGCGTCCGCCGCAGTGCACAGTTGCGGACTGCTTTCAGGCCCGGATCGGTTACACTGTGATTCCTCCGGCGTCCATGAAATCCTGCGTTGCGGACTGCTTTCAGGCCCGGATCGGTTACACTTTGGCGAGTGGGATAACGCCTTCGGTGCCAGTTGCGGACTGCTTTCAGGCCCGGATCGGTTACACTCCATGCGATCTGGTCTTGAAGCGATCTTCGGTTGCGGACTGCTTTCAGGCCCGGATCGGTTACACTCACGACCACCGACACCAGATCATCCGGCCCGTTGCGGACTGCTTTCAGGCCCGGATCGGTTACACTTCATCATCATCGGTATCACGGTCAGCACAGTTGCGGACTGCTTTCAGGCCCGGATCGGTTACACTACCACCCCATCCGATTCAAACGCATCCAGGTTGCGGACTGCTTTCAGGCCCGGATCGGTTACACTGCACAAGCGCAGACACTGGAGAGGTGCGGGTTGCGGACTGCTTTCAGGCCCGGATCGGTTACACTGGCACAAGACCAGACGCTGGAGAGGCGAGGGTTGCGGACTGCTTTCAGGCCCGGATCGGTTACACTAGGTCGTCTCCATTGACCATCACTCGGCCGTTGCGGACTGCTTTCAGGCCCGGATCGGTTACACTTGGAACCTTACTCGCCAGCTACGGAGCAACGTTGCGGACTGCTTTCAGGCCCGGATCGGTTACACTAGAGCGCGTTGCGCCTAACTGTAGCGGTAGCCGCTGTTCGTGATGTAGTTCC
>CAYMAO010000039.1:0-57500 GCA_964388415.1 uncultured Planctomycetaceae bacterium
TCGTGAGGTAATGGGTGCCGTCGATGGCGCCAACGTCGTAGACCGGGCAGATATTCGGATGGCGAATCTGGCTGGTGGTTTTCGCTTCACGATAGAAACGTTCCAGCGCGTCGGTCTCTTCCAGGACCGACTTCTTCGGAATCTTGAGCGCGACCTGCCTGTCGAGCTGCGTATCCCGAGCGAGGTAGACAACCCCCATCGCCCCCTTGCCGAGTTCCATTTCAATGTTGTAGCGGCCGAACGCTTGCGGCATCGGAGGCTCGGCAGAATTCTTCGGCGACGCCATGGGATGGCCCGTCCGGCTGGTTTGAA
This sequence comes from uncultured Planctomycetaceae bacterium, assembly GCA_964388415.1. Taxonomy (GTDB): domain Bacteria; phylum Planctomycetota; class Planctomycetia; order Planctomycetales; family Planctomycetaceae; genus CAZDGB01. Next base: position 313 of record CAYMAO010000039.1, read on the forward strand.
TTGACGCCTGCGTTTGCGAAACCGTTGCCGGGACTGCGGGAGACTGCCGCGACACAGCATCTTTGTTCAGTTTACGTTCCGACATGCCCCGGATCCCCTTCAGCGGCTCGACAGCCTGCTTCATGGATGCCCCGAAAGTCCGGTTCCCGTCCGTTGTTCATCCTAACGAAACCAACTCCTGGGGGGCACTCCCTGAGTGTAAATGCCCAGCGCCGGCCGCAGCCCGACAGGAAATCCGGTAATCTTTTCGCGCGAAATCACCGGCCCGCGTCGCCGCGGTCAAAATTCCGAACCAATTCCCTCACGGCTGCACCGATGTCTGCCGACCGCATCAGCGATTCACCGACGAGGATCGCCCCCACGCCTGCCTCTTTCAATCGCTCGATGTCGGCCCGGGTTTTGATGCCGCTCTCGCTCACGAGCAGCGTCGATTGCGGCACCTTGGGGACAATCTGGAGCGTGTGGTCGAGTTCGACGACGAACGTCCGCAGGTCGCGGTTGTTGACGCCGACCAGCGGCGGATCGAGTTTGAGCACGCGGTCGAGATTTTCGGGGTCATAGATTTCGATGAGTGCATCCATGCCGAGTTCCGAGGCAAAGAAATACAAATCCCGGAGCGTGCAATCGTCCAGGCATTCCGCGATCAGCAGGACGCAGTCCGCCCCCGCGGCGCGCGCCTCAAGCACCTGGTAACGGTCGATGAGAAAGTCCTTGCGCAACAGGGGCACGCTCGCGACTTTTCGTATGCCTTTCAGGTATTCAAGACGCCCTTGAAAGAAGTGCTCGTCGGTCAGCACGCTCAGGCACGACGCCCCTGAAGATTGGTAGATCTTCGCGATCTCGACTGGGTCGAAGTCTGCGCGGATAATCCCGGCGGAAGGCGATGCCTTCTTCACTTCAGCGATCAGGCCGATGTCCGGCGCAGCACGCAGCGCCGCGACAAAATCCCGTACCGGCGCCGCGGAGGCAAGTTCCGCCTGTAACTGCTCCGCGGGCCGGACGACTTTCGCCGCGGCGATTTCGCCCCGTTTGTGCTCCAGAATCTTGGCGAGAACATTTGGAACAACGGACATCGTAAGAGAATCTCCAACCCAGTTGACGCGGCCATCGGTGTAGAATGGTCAATAAGACAAAACGAGATTGATCGGCCGCAAAAAGGCTCAAAAGACGCAAAAAAGAGGCGGAGAAAGTCGTCGGGACAGTTTTGATGGCTCTTCATGGCCAAGTTCTTATTTTGCGTCTTTTGCACCTTTTTGCGGCAATACCAATTGTTTTCCCGCCGAGATTTGCGGATTGTCTTCAAGGCATCCCGCATCGTACCCTTCCGCACCCCTTGAGGGAATCCGCCGCTCGATGAATGACTCCTGGACCGGCGACGCGCAATTTCTGCTCGTGACAACCTGGCTCGTCGGCAGCACGCTGGTCTGGGCCAGAATTGCGGACCGCGCCCGTGCGGGGCTGCCGCCGCTGGAACGAAACACGGAATCGCCTGCGACCGTGCCGCAAGCGGTGATTCTCGGCGTGTTCGGCTGGATATTGTTTCTCATTGGCAACCGGCTGGCTGTCGCAGCGGACGAATCACCGACGATTTCTCTTCCCGGCATCCAATTCATGGCGGCCGTCAATCTGCTGATCGCTGCGCTGTTGCCGATCCTCTTGACGGACGGCGGCGATCATAAGCTGGCGGACGCGGGGTTTTCGTGCCAGGGTTGGGGTCGGCAACTGGTCATCGGCGGGGGCGCCTTTCTCGCCGCCGTCTGGCCGACGGCATTGCTGCTGGTCGCCAGCCGCGCGTGGCGCAGCGTGGAAACGCAGCACGCCTTACTCCAGGCGTTAAGGGAGTCGCCCCGCGCGGAACTCATCGCGTGGATCATCCTCTCGGCTGTTATCGCCGCCCCTTTGGCCGAGGAAATGCTGTTCCGCGTCGTCTTGCAAGGCTGGTTGAGCGAACGGCTGCCCGGCCCGGCGGCGATCGGGCTCACAGCGGTCCTCTTCGCCCTCGTGCACGGCTGGCGCGATGCGCTCCCTTTGGTGCCGCTGTCGTTGATCCTGGGATATGTCTATTACCAGACTCGTCGCTACTGGTCTTGCGTGGTGATTCATGCCCTGTTTAATGCGACATTCCTGGCGCTGCAATTGTTATCGCCGTCGGAGGAAAACTCACACGACAGCCCGCCATGATAGGAAGTGTGAAACGTTTTCTGCCGATCCCGGCGTCGCCGACGCTGGGACTGGTTGATTGCGTGATGCTCCGATCGTAATTGGGACATCGAGAACACAATTGCTGCCGTGGATTTCATCGGGTTCATCCTTCATAATTCAACCTTCATCATTTTACTCGGCTCATAGGCCAACATGCCCAGTTTCCCCCCCGTTGCCGACCAGATCGCCGTCATTCGTCGCGGCGTCGAAAAAATTGTGCCGGAAGAGGAACTCGCCAGGAAACTGGAGTGGAGCCTTCGCACGGGCCAGCCGCTGCGGATCAAGTATGGCATCGATCCGACCGGCATCGATGTTCATCTCGGGCACACGGTCCCCTTGCGGAAAATGCGGCAGTTCCAGGAACTCGGCCACCAGGCGGTGATCATCATCGGCAATGCGACGGCGATGGTCGGCGATCCCAGCGGCCGCGATGAAGCCCGCAAAAAACGGCTCACTGCCGAAGACGTCGAACGGAATGCGAGAGATTACTTCGAGCAGGTCGGCAAGGTTGTCGATCTGTCCATCGCTGAGGTCCATCGCAACGGCGACTGGTTCACCGGCATGGCGTTCGGCGAATTGCTCCGGCTGTGCGGGCAGGTGACGGTCGCCCAATTATTGACGCGGGACGACTTCTCCAAGCGTTACGCCGCGCAGACGCCGATCTTCCTGCACGAATGCCTGTACCCGGTGATGCAGGCGTTTGATTCGGTGTGCATCGCGGCGGATATCGAACTGGGCGGCACCGAACAGCTCTACAGCTTTATGCTGGCCCGCGATCTGCAAGGCTCGCCGGCGGTCTGCAAGCTGGCCGAGAAATGGATGAACGCCGCCGTGAAATCGCGCCGACTTGCCGACGGCACGTTGCCGCAGCAGATCGGCGTGATGTCGCCGATTCTCGTCGGTCTGGATGGCGTCCGGCGGATGGGCAAGAGCCTGGGCAACTACATCGGCATCAGCGAAACGCCGTACGAGATGATGAAGAAATTCATGCAATTGCCGGACAGCGTGATGAAGATGTACTTCGAACTGTTGACGGACATCCCGCTGACCGATGTCGAGATGCAGCTTGCCGGCCATCCGAAAGAGGCCAAGCTGCGACTCGGAGCCATTGTGATCGACCAATATCATTCGGCTGGATCAGGAGCTGAAGCCGTTGCGCGCTGGCAGCAGGAAGTCTCCGGCGGCGCGCTGCCGACGGACATTCCCACGGTGCTGATAACGGCCGGTCAGCTCAAAGACGGCTGCCTGCCGGCTGCGATCCTGTTGAAACTCACGGGGCTAGTCCCGTCCGGCAGCGAAGCGCGACGGTTGATCCAAGGCGGCGGCGCGTACTTCGGGGACGATCTGCAGACGATCACGGCACACGATCAACTTATTCCTGTGACGAATGAGTTGCTCCTGAAAGTCGGCAAAAAGAAACTCGTGCGGGTGAAGTTAACGTGATCGCGGACTTCGTCCGTGGCTCAACGAGATCCGTTCAGCCGCGGACGAAGTCCGTGCTCGCTGCTCTCAAAAGTGGAAATAAATAAACTCGCTCAGTTCCGCCAGCGAGCAAAAGGCGGCGACGAACATCACCGCGTACCAGGCGGCGACGACGGGGTGCGGACGCCATTGCAAATGCCGCGAGAAACGGCCGTACCAATCGACCGGCACGATGCGATGACGATACCTGAGCGCCGGACGCACGCGGCCCATCAACTGCTGCGTGTTCGGCAGGCCCCAGACGATGATCAGGCCGGCAAGCACCCACAAGACGGCATGGAACGCGTCGAGATGTTGACCGGCGAAATTTTCAGCTCCTGACAGACTCGATGAACCGACGCCGCACAACCCGGCATACATGCGGCTGGCGCCGGCGAGGCTGTTTGCGCGGAATAACACCCACGCCCCGCTAACGCAGACCAGGGTGACGGCGCGGCACAGGCAACGAGTCGCCAGGACATCGGGGATCGACAATCCAGCGGCTTTCATCCCGGCTCGAAAGGCATGATTTGCGATAAGCATCACGCCGTGCGCGCCGCCCCATAACACGAACGTCCAGCCGGCGCCGTGCCAGAGTCCGCCGAGGAGCATCGTCAGCAGCAGGTTGACATGCCTTCGGACCGGGCCGCAGCGGTTTCCGCCGAGGGGGAAGTAGAGATAGTCTCTCAGAAACAGCGACAGCGTCATGTGCCAGCGCCGCCAGAAATCGATGATATCGGCTGCCTTGTACGGGGAATCAAAATTCAAAGGCAGCTTGATCGCAAACAGCCGCGACAGTCCGATGGCCATGTCTGAATAGCCGGAGAAATCGAAATACAACTGGAGAGAGTAACACAGGGTTCCCATCCAGGCTTCCATCAGCGACAGCGGCCGCCCCTGCTCTGCTGCAGTGAACACGGCCGTCGCGAACGGCGCGACGCCATCCGCCAGAAGCACCTTTTTCGCCAGCCCGATCGTGAAGATCGTCAATCCGATGGAAAGGTTGGTCAGCGTGATCGGAAACCGCTTCGGCCGGCGGAACTGGTCCAGCATGTCCCGGTGATGGACGATCGGTCCCGCGATCAACTGCGGAAAGAAGATCACGAACAGGCTGTAGTTCAACAGGCTGTAGTTCAACAGGCTGTGCTGACGGACTTCGCCCCGGTAGGCATCCACCAGGTAGGCAATCTGCTGAAACGTGTAGAACGAAATGCCCAAGGGGAGCGCAATCGACGGAATCGTCCAGTCTCCGGGAAATACGGAGGCGAGATTCTGCATCGCGAACCCGGCGTACTTGTAGTAACCGATGAGTCCCAGATTCCCCAGAATTCCGGCCGAGAGAATCAGCTTCCGGCCGGACTGACCTGGGATCAGCAGAGCACGGCCGCAGAGAGAATTGCCCAGGATCGACCCGACGATCAGCACGAGCAGGCCGGGATCGCCCCATCCGTAAAAAACAATACTCATCCCGACAAGCCAGGCCAGATACACGTTTCGCGGCGCCCAGCGGTTCAAGAGCACCGCCCCGCCGAGCGTGATCGGCAGGAACACCAGCAGAAACGGATACGAATTGAACAACATGCTCGCCGAACTCCCTGTTCCCGCGCGGAGTGCCCCTCCGTCGGACAGCCCCCGACCAGGGCACGGGATGCTAGATGAGGGCAGCACGCCTGTCCAGAGGAATCTGCCGCAATGCCGAGCCTGCGCGTCCGCGGGCTTTCCTGTGATCCTCTTTCAGAGATCATCCTGCGACAGGGCCAACGCCTTTTTGAAGCAGGGCAAGCCGTAGGGTGGGTCGAGCGCTTCGCGAGGCCCACCGTCTTCAGAATTACGGCGAATCGGTGGGCCTTGCGAAACGCTCGACCGCACCCTACTTGAAAAAGGCGTTCGCCCTGATCCTTCGAAGCGTGCTATCGATTCTCGATAGAAAATCTGGTAAGACGTGGGACGCTTGCGGCAGCGTCTCGTAATCATTGCTTTCCCCGATTCAGCCGCGATGAAATCTCAGGAGATTTTCCGATGACATCCGTGATGGCCGTGATTCTTGCCGCGGGAAAAAGTACGCGGATGAAGTCGGCGCTGCCCAAAGTGCTGCATCCGGTCTGCGGCCGGCCGATGATGGAATACGTGCTCGAATCCGCCCGGCAAGCCGGCGTCAATCGGCTGGTCGCAGTGGTCGGGCACCAGGCCGAACTCGTTCAGCAGGCCTTGGCGCACCATGCAGACGTCCGGTTCGCTCTGCAATCCGAACAACTGGGCACCGGCCATGCCGTGATGATGTGCCGGCGCTACCTGGAGGAACATCACGGCCCGGTGCTGATCCTCGCCGGCGACACGCCGTTATTGCGGCGCGAGTCGCTGGCCTCGCTCCTCGATCTGCAACGGGAACGGAAGGCGGCCTGCGTGATCGGCACGGCGGTGACCAAGGCCAACCACGGCCTGGGGCGCATCGTCCGCGATCACGAGCACCACTTCGTCAAAATCGTCGAGGAGAAAGACGCCACGCCTCAAGAAAAGATGATCACGGAAATCAACACCGGCTGCTATGCGTTCGATGCCCAGCAGTTGCTCGCCGCGCTCGACAAGCTTCGGCCGGAGAACGTCCAGCGGGAGTACTATCTCACCGATTGTCCCCGGCTCATGCTGGACGCGGGCCAACAGGTCGCCGCCCTGAATTGCTTTGAACAGATCGAATCGCTCGGCGTCAACACCCGGGTGCAGTTGGCGGAGGTCACCCGGTCGATTCAGCATTCCGTGATGCAGCGATTGATGCTGCACGGCGTGACGATCGACTGCCCGGAAACGACGATGATCGACCCGCAGGTCGAGATCGATCCCGATGCGGTGATCCATCCTTTCACATCGATCACCGGCCCCGTCAAGATCGGCGCCAATTGCCGCATCGGGCCTCATGCGGTCTTGCAGGGGCCGCTTGTGCTGCTCCCCGGCACGGTGATCGGCCCGTTCACACATCGGCGGGGTTAAGCATTCCCGGCTCACCTTTGATTAGCCGGGGTTTCTCCGTGAATCAATCAGCCGAGTGAAAATAAAGTCCCTTCTCCCCCGCCTTGGGGCAGAAGGTGCCGAAGGCGGATGAGGGGGTTGTCTTAAGGCATGGGGTCTCGGAGCGTTCGGCCCCCTCACCCTGACCCTCTCCCCCGAAACGGGGGCGAGGGGACCAGAAGAGAAGACGATTGATTGCAATTGCAATGTGTCGATACCTTCGGTCGGTGACGACGAGTGCGTCGCCATGTTGTGCGAGCCATTGATGCCTCCTCCGCGGACCACGACCGACGTTTTCGGCGACGACTTGGCGGCTGCGTTGCAGTCGGCCGGCATCGACGATTCTAAGGCGGCTGTTCGCCGACTGGTGCGGCTGACGGTCGGCGCGACGGACTCTGGCACAATCCGCGGATGCTGCCTGGCGTTTGCGAGGGCGCTCGCCGAGACGCCGGTCCCGGAATCGGCGCTGGCCAACTTCGAGCGGCTTCTGGAAGGGACTGGAGATCCCCAGGCGTGGTCGCGGTATCTCCTCGATCACCCCCGGGCGCTGGAGATTCTCGTCAAGCTGTTTGTCGGCAGCCAGCACCTGACCGAGACGCTGATCAAGCAGCCGGAACTGCTGCGCGAATTGACTCAGCAGAAGCGGTTGGCGGATATCAAGTCTCACGCCGAGTTCCTCGAAGATGCCCGACGCTCGGCCGTCGATGCAGATTCCTCTGCTGAGCGGCTTCCCCGGCTTCGGCGATATCAACGCCGGGAGTTGCTGCGGATCGGCGCGGCCGACACGTTCAGCCTGCTCGATCTGCGTGCCGTCACCGGGCAGCTTTCTCGATTGGCCGAAGCGATCATTCAAGTCTGCCTGGAGCTTTCGGCGGCCGAAGAAAATATTCCTCCCGAGACGTTGTCCGTGCTGTCACTGGGCAAGCTCGGCGGACGCGAGCTCAACTACAGTTCGGATATCGACCTGATCCTCCTGTCGGACCGGCCCGATTCCGAAACACATCGTTTCGCGCAGCGTTTCGTCAAATCGCTGCATGACAACACGGAGGAAGGGTTCCTGTACCGCGTCGACTTGAGGCTGCGTCCCTGGGGGAATTCCGGCCCGCTGGTGACGTCGCCGGACGCCTACCTGAGTTATCTGCATCAGCAGGCCGCGCCTTGGGAGCGGCAGGCCCTGTTGAAGGCCCGCGTGGCGGCGGGCCATGCCGCGCTGGGCCAGGCGTTTCTGCGCGCGGCGGAACCGATTCTGTTTGGTCCCGAAGATCCGGACGCAGTCCGGGCCGGCATCCGGCACTCGAAACAGCGGATCGAGGCGGAAGTTCGCCGGCAGGGTCACGCCTGGGGCGACGTCAAATCAGGCGAGGGGTCGCTTCGGGATATCGAATTCGTCGTGCAACTTCTGCAATTGCTGCACGGCGCCGCGCTGCCTGCGATTCGCACGCCCAACACGCTGGAAGCGTTGGTCCGTCTGGCCGATTTCGATTGCCTGCACGCCGACGAATACCGTCAACTCACCGACGGCTACATTTTCCTGCGGACCGTCGAACATGCGCTGCAACTGATGCACAATCAGCAGCGGCACGCAGTCCCCGTCGACAAGCACGAATTGAATTACCTGGCCCGCCGGCTCGACTACCCCGACGCCGAAACGTTTGTCGCATACTACGAACGCCACGTCGTCACGATTCGGGCCATTTATCGAAAATATCTCGCGGAAAGTCCTTCTGCTGCTCCGCGGCTGTTGCCTGTTGCGTCGGCGGCGCGGCCCGCCTGCCGCGGCATCCCAGGCTATGACGAAGTCTTCACGGACGCAGACCAGGCCCGGCATCGCAGGCTGCTCAAGGAGACGTCGCCTGCTCATCCAGTCCGCACGGCGGTCGAACCGGCCGGCGAGAACTGGAGTCTCACGATCGTCGGCGATGATCGTCCCGGCGATCTGTCGATGACATGCGGTCTTCTGTTCGTCTACGGTTTCGACATTCTCGATGGCCTGGTCACGACTTCGTACGGCATCCCGGCAGAAACTTCTTCATTCACGGGACAAACCACGGCTGAAACTCCGTCGATTTTCGTCAATCGATTTACCATCCGCCCCCCCTACCCGCTTCTGGCGGGGGAAGTCTGGATCAATTATGAAACCGACCTGAACGAACTCTTTGTGCTGGCCCGCACCGGCGAAGAAGGGGCCGCCCAGGGTTCACTGGCGAAGCGCGTGGCGTCGGCGCTGGCCGATCTTTCCGAGCCGCCCCGCAGGCTGTCTCCGCTGCACATTGAATTCGACAATGATTCGTCCGACCGTTGCACAGTGCTGCAGCTCCGGGCCGAAGATTCACTGGGATTTCTCTACGAACTCACCAATGCCCTGGCTCTTTGCGAGATCGACATCAAGGCGATGCTGATTCGCACGCACGGATCAATCGCGGAGGATACGCTGCTGGTCGCCGACGCCCGGAGGGGCGGCAAAATCACGTCGCCCGCGCGCTGGCAGGAATTGCGGGCGGCCATCGTGCTGATCAAGCAGTTCACGCACCTGTTGCCAAGCGCTCCGAACCCCGAAGCTGCCCTTCTGCATTTTCGCGGCTTTATTGCCGAGTTGTTTCACCAGCCGAACTGGGTGGACGAACTCGCCTCGCTGGACCGGCCCGACGTGCTGGAAGCCTTGGCCCGCATTCTGGGCGTCAGCGACTTCCTGTGGAACGACCTGCTCCGGCTGCAATATGCCAATCTGTTTCCGTTGCTGAAAGACCTCGCGGGGCTGGAATCGGCGAAGTCCAAGGAGGAACTTGAAGTCGCGTTGTCTGCCGAACTCGGACCGGCCGAACATCGCGACGAACGCCGCCACGTATTGAACGCGTTCAAAGACCGAGAAATGTTTCGCGTCGACATGCGGCACATTCTGGGCAAGATCTCTGAGTTCCGGCAGTTCGCGGAAGAACTCGCCGACATCGCAGAAGTCGTGATCGCCCGGGCCTGCGCGATGGGTTGGGACGAACTGACGCCCCGGCACGGCGTGCCGCGACTCGCATCCGGGGCTCCATGCCGCTTTGCCGTGGCAGCGCTCGGCAAATGCGGCGGGCGCGAGCTGGGATTCGCATCGGATATCGAACTTCTGTTCGTCTACGAAGACGACAGCCAGACTGACGGCGGAGACCCGGTCTCCAATGCCGACTTTTTTATCAAACTCGTGGAGCAGGTGACGGCCAGTATCCACGCCCGGCAGGAAGGGATTTTTCAAATCGATCTGCGATTGCGGCCGCACGGCCGCGCCGGCAACCTGGCGGCGTCAAAGTCCGCCTTGGAACAGTACTTCGGCCCCGGCGGCCCGGCCTGGCCGTATGAACGCCAGGCGCTCGTCAAATTACGGCCCATCGCCGGCAATGAGGATTTCGGCAGGAATCTCGCCGAACTCCGCGACCGGCTGATCTACACGGGTCAGCCCTTCGATCACCGGGCCATGCAGGCGCTTCGAGAGCGCCAAGTCCGGCAGTTCGTCACGGCGGGAACGTTTCACGCGAAACTCAGTCCCGGCGGGCTGGTCGATCTGGAATACCTCGTGCAGTCGCTGCAGATCCGGCATGGCCAGGCGGCGGCCGAACTGCGCGTCCCCTCCACGGCCTCTGCCGCGGCGGCTTTGTGCGCTGCCGGCTATTTGTCCGACGCCGCTCATGACCAACTTCAGGCCGCCTACTGGTTTTTCCGCAGGCTGATCGATGCGCTGCGGATGGTTCGCGGCAACGCCCAGGACCTGACCGTTCCGCCCCGATCGCATGAGGAATTCGAATTTCTCGCCCGAAGGCTCGGTTACGGCAGCGACAGTTCCCGGCTGCAGTCCGACATCGAATTCCACAACCAGGCGGCGCTGTCTTTGATGCGGCAGTATCAGGGATAGTCCCGGCGTCGCCGACGCCGGGCTTGGAGGAGACTCAACACGGAAGAACGATTGTAAGCGCGTGCTTCATGCCATCGCCGGAGTCAACTCGAGCAGGTGAATCGGCGACGTGTTGCCGGGGTAGTTCCCTTGCCGGGCCATCGAACGGCTTTGGCCATAAGTTCCGGCGTTGGCGGCGACCGCGAACCGTTTGCCGTCGGGATGCAGGGCCACGGAATGGCAATTCGGCAGCGCAAGCGTGAAGAACGGCTTCTCCTCGCCGGGCCGCTGAAAGAAATAACTCCCGCGGCCGGGTTGGCCGCTCGTCACGCCGATCCAATACCCGTCCGGGTGAAACGCCATGTCATGCACGAAGCCTTCGGTGTTCTCGCCCAGCTTCAGCGATTGCGTTTCCTGGCCGGTCGCCCAATTGAAGAACTTCAGCGTGGGCATGGCCTGCACGAAGGCGCCGCTCGTGGGCTGCGCCCCCGCAACGGCGAGCGATTTCCCTTCGGGATCAAACGCCAGGACGCGTACGCCGCCAACGTCTTGAATATAAGAGAGGAAATAGAGAATTTTCGCGTCGAACTCGCGGGAGACTTTGTTCTCGGCCAGATCCCATTGCTTGACGACGCCCTTCAAATCCCCGGCGACCAGCGACTTCCCGTCCGGATGAAAGGCCACCGAAAAGACCTCGTCGGCCTGGTCGCGAAATTCGTGCAGCAACTTGCCGTCCGCGGCCGACCAGATGCGAATGGCCATGTCCTTGCCGCAAGTGGCCAGCCGTTCGCCGTCGGCACTCAGGGCGACCTGCCGCAGCCAGCCGTCGTGGGCCGCGGGAAGATTCCAGGCCGGCACAACCGGTTCTTGAGCAAGATTCCAGCAGATCAGCCGGCCCCAGGTGTCTGCCGAAAAACACCACGGCTTCTGCGGATGAAAGGCGAAATGCGAAATCCAACCGTCGTGTCCGGCCAGGGCCGGCAATTCCGCGAACCGAAGTTCCAACGGTTTGTCGGTCTTACCGCGGGCCGGTTCCAGGGCATCGGCGGGCGGATCGACGGTTTGCGAAAGATCCCAGCGGGAAATCTTGCCGTCGCGGCCGCCGGCAAACAGAAACTGCCCGTTTGGACTGAAACGGAGCAACGACTGCTGCCGCGAGGTGGAAATCACCGTCACCGGCTTGGGCGGGGGGAAGGTTGTCTGCATGGGAGCCAATCAGGCGAGGAGTTCTTTGACGGGCTGGCACAGTTCGTGAGCAATCGGCAGCGGCTGGCCGTGATTATCGTATTCGGTTCCTTGCGAATCGATTCCCAGGGCCGTGAACCAGGTATGAAACATGTGGCCGATATCATACGGCTCGCTGGAGACGTAAGTTCCGTTGTCGTTCGTCGAGCCGACGGCGACGCCGCGCTTGATCCCGGTGCCGGCCATCACCGCCGACCAGGCTTCCGGCCAGTGATCGCGGCCGAGATGTCCGTTGACGCGGGGGGTGCGGCCGAATTCGCTCAAAGTGATCACCAGCGTGTGCTCCAACCGGCCGGACTCCGCGAGGTCTTCGATCATCGCGGCGAACGGCTGATCGAATTTCTGCACGAGGTTCTGGCTGCCGTTGAAGTTGTCGCCGTGCGTGTCCCAGCCATAGGAATTGACTTTGACAAACTGCACCCCGGCTTCGAGCATTCGCCGGGCCAGCAGCATGTGCCGGCCGAGATCATGCGTGCCATACCGGGCGACATCGCGGGGGGAAACGCCGGCCGGATCAAACAGTTCCTGGCGTTTCATCAGTTCCTGGCCCATGCGAAAGACGAACGAATTGGCTTCCACCGACGCGGTTTTCCTTGAGCGGGCATACCGCTGATCGGCCAGATCGCGCAGTTCGGTGCGCTCTTTCAGGTCCTGCTCCGTCACCGACGGATTCCTGAGCAGATTCTCCGGCGGTTTGCCGTCGCCGAAGGCCAGCGAGCCGTATTGCGGGCCGAGAAAGCCGGCGTCTTTGTGCATGAACCCGCCGCTGAGAGGTTTGATCCAGACATACGGCGGCAGGCCGCTGTCGTTCGGGCCGAGCAGTTTCGTCACGGCCGATCCGAAAAACGGATAGACGACGCCCCGGTTTTTGGGATCGCCCCGTTGAATGCGGTCGACCCCGGATGAATGGGCGTCGTCCTGCGTGCACAAACTACGGACGATGGCGAGATGGTGCATCTGCTTGGCCGTGTGCGGCAGCAATTCGCTCACATGGATGCCGGGCACCGACGTCGGGATGGCACGGAACGGGCCGCCGAATTCGGTGTTCGGCTTCGGGTCCCAGCTTTCCAACTGGCTGATGCCGCCGTCCAGCCAGACGAACAGGATCTGCTTGTGCTGCTTCTTCAATTCGTCGGCGAAGAGCTTCGGAACGGCGCCGCCGAGACCACATGCCGCAGCGCCGACGCCGAAGGCTGCCCCGCCGAGCCATTGTCGTCGTGACAGCCGATGTTCGTGCGATTTGCAGAGGGGATGCCGTTGCATGGATGATTCCAGTCAAAGCCCGCCGTCGGCGACGGCGGGAATGGACTCGGTCAATGGTTCAAACAAAACTCCGTCGAGGCCAAGAGCGCCCACGCCAGGTTCGTCAGCGCCGCTGAACGGCGCTCCGGGTTTTTCGCCAGGTATTCGGCAACCAGCGCCTGCTCCTCAGCCGTGGGCTTCCGCGCGAGCAGGCACAAAGACAATTCGTCGGCCACTTCGCTCGCAGCCGTCAGTTTCGACAGCCGGTCCAACAGGTTGTCCGGCCGAGCATTCAGGCAATTCAACACCAGCGAGTCGTTCATCACAAACAGCGACGACTTCAGCGAAGGCGAGAATTCAATCTCCGGGTCCTGGGGCACATTCCCGAATGCCTTGACGAACGCCGCCCGGAATTTTTCCGGATCGGCCGGAGTCCCGTCGGCATTTGGAGGAAGCGCCAACGGAGCCGTCTGTTCGCGCGGGCCGGTCGCCGCCAAGAGGCTCTGCATCAGTTGCTCGGCTGACAAGCGTTTTTCTCGTGACAGGCGATAGCTGGGCAAAGCCGGGCGTTCCGTCCCTTCCGGCACGACGGACGTCCGCTGATAGGTTTCCGTCAGCGCCAGATCCCGGAGCACAGATTTCAGGTCAAACTTTCGGGCAATCAACTCTTCGCACAACAGGTCCAGCACGGCCGGATGCGTCGGTGCATTGCCGCTGTGAATCTGGTCCAACGGGTTCACCAAACCCTGCCCCAGCATCACGAACCACAGCCGGTTGGCGATGTTCACCACGAACGCCCGGTTTTCCGCGATCGGCAATTCTTTCGCCACGGCCTGCAGCGCGCGAAACTTCGGCGTGCCCAGAAAGTTCGCTTTCGGGTCCGGCGGCATCAGAAACTCCTGGCCCTTCTCGAACAGCGCGATCTCGATCTCCGGCCGGCCCGGAACGCGCGGAGCGGTCGCCATCGGCACTTTTTCAAACACCGACATGAAGTCCAGCTTCTTCGTCAGCACTTTCTCGCCGACTGCCGGAAACTTCACGTCCGAACGGATGAACGAATTCTGAAAGACAATGAACAGCCCTTGAAAATCGGCCTGCTGATACGCGGCGATCTGCAGATGGTTGTGGCACTGCGCGCATTGCAGGTCCATGCCCAGAAACAGCCGAGCCACGTCGCGGGTCAGACCGGGGTAATCGGTCTCCTGCTGGCCGACTTTCTCCAGCCTTCGCGTGTGAAAAAACGCCGCCCCGCGAAGAGACTCCTGGGACGGATCCGGGTCGAGTATCTCCCGGACGAGCTGGTCCCAGGGCTTGTTCGCAGCGAACGAGGTTTTCAGAAACGTCGACCACTCGGCATGGTCGCCCCGGCGCTCCATCAGCATCGCGTGGAACAGGTCGTGCATCCGCGCCGGATACTCCGGCCCGGCAAGCAGCCCGTCAATCAGTTTGCTTCGCTTGTCCGCTGCCGCATCTGCCAAAAATCGAGAGGCTTCTCCGTGAGTCGGGATCCGGCCTGCAAGATCGAGATAAATCCTTCGCACAAACGCGGCATCGTCGCAGACCTCTCCCGCGGGGATCCCCGGTTCCACTGCGCGAATCAGCGCATCAATCCTCTGCGGCAACTCTTCCCCGACGATCCGGCCCGTCAACAAACCGGCCAACAGCGCCAGGAGAATCGCTTTTTTCACGTAGGGTGTGGTCGAGGCTTTGCGAGGCCCACCAATTCGATTTTCGGTAAGCGAATCGGTGGGCCTTGAAGACTCGACCCACCCTACGGCTTTCTGGTCTTCAAATCTGCAATGGCCCTGTCGTAATCCGCCCAGCGCCGAATATCGCGTGCAACGATTCATGAAAGATTTCCCGACAGCCGAACGCGGGAACAACCGCTTCCCAAACAACCTGACCATGCGCCCAGAAAATCAACCGCGGTTGATCGATCTTCAGTCTACCTGATGCGGCAATCCGTGAAAAGAACCGAATACCGTCAAAATGGCCCTTCGCAAGGCACAGGCTGGCCGGCAACCAGACCCGGGCGGTATGATGAAACGGCCCCGATGAAGCCCGCCTGCTGAAAGTGGCCGCTATGACTCTCTTGCGTCGCGCCCTGTTGTGGGGATTCTCAGCGTTTTCGCTGTTCCCGGCCAGCCTCTCGGCCCAGGACGCTGCCGCTCCGGCTCGCCCGGCGGGGCATTCCGTGCATGGCGAAGCCTTTAATGAAGGTCCGCGCCAAAAGGCCCGGCTGATGGGGGGCACGGGCAAAGTCCTGATGGAGATCACCGCCAAGTCTCCGGACGTCAAGGCCTTCTTCGACCAGGGTCTCGGGCAACTGCACGGCTTCTGGTACTTTGAATCCGAGCGCTCGTTCCGCCAGGCGGCGACGCTCGACACGGACTGCGCGATGGCATTCTGGGGGATGGCGCTGGCCAACACGAACAACGAATCCCGCGCGAAAAAGTTCATCGCCGAAGCCGTCAAACGGAAAGACAAAGTCTCTCCCCGCGAGCAGCGCTACATCATGGCGTTGTCCGATTATTACACCGATGAGAAAGCCAAGAAAAAAGAGAAGCAGAAGAAGTACATCAAGACGCTCGAGAAATTACTTTACGACTTTCCCAACGAAGTCGAAGCCAAAGCGCTGATGGTGCTGGCGTTGTGGATCGGCCGCGACGACGAAGGGCTGCCGTTGACCAGCTATCTCGCCGTCGATGCGCTGCTGGGCGAAGTCTTCTCTGCCGAGCCGATGCACCCGGCCCATCATTACCGAATTCATCTGTGGGACTCCGAACGGGCGGAAAAGGCCGTTCCCTCAGCAGCCAGGAGCGGTCAGGCCGCCCCGCACATCGCCCACATGTGGCACATGGGAGGGCACATTTTCTCCGATCTCGAGCGCTACTCGGACGCCGTCTGGCAACAGGAAGCCTCCGGCCGGGTCGACCATGCCTACATGATGCAGGACGTCATTCTGCCCGACCAGATTCACAATTACGCTCACAACCAGGAATGGATGATCCGCAACCTGGACCATATCGGCCGTGCCCGGGACGCCGTCCGGTTGGCGAAGAATCTGATCGAACTCCCCCGGCATCCCAAGTACAATCCGGGAAAAAGCCGGGGATCTTCGCATCTCGGGAAAAGCAGGTTGTTCGACGCGCTGGAAGATTTCGAACTCTGGGCGGAGCTGAGTTCGCTGGCTCAATCGGCGTATCTCGATCCGCCGGCCGATCGTGCTGAGCGCGCGGAACAGGCCCGCTGGCTGGGCTTGGCCGCATTTCGCCAGAACGACCTCGCCGCCGGAGAGCCCTGGCTGGGAAAAATCGCCGAGGAAGTGCAACTCATAGACCGGGAGTTGGCCGCGCTCAAGCCGCCGCAGGAAGGGAACGACGAGCACCCTGCGTCGGCCCTCTTCCCGGAGAAAGGCCCACACATCCAGAAACGCAAAGACCTCGAAGAACAGCGCAAGAAGATCGAAAAACTGGCGGCCGAAGTCCGCGGCGTGCGCGCCTTTCAACGGCAGGAATTCGCCGCTGCAGTGCAGGATCTCAAACAGGGAGACTCCGACAAGGTCGATCCGTTCTTCCTGGCTCGCGTGCAGTTGCTTGCCGGCGAAAAAGACGAAGCCCTGAAAAAGATTCGCGAGACGCTGAAAAGCCGCAAAAACCAGGTCCGGGCCTTGGCGACGGGCGGAGAACTGCTGTGGCTGGCCGGGCTCAAAGACGAAGCCAAGCCGGAACTGGAAAAGCTGCGCACCCTCTCCGGGGAGATCGACATCGATGTCCCCGTCTTTGCGAGGCTGGCAACAATTGCGGCAGAACTCGGCTGGCCCGTGGACTGGCGCGTCAAATCACCTCCCGCGGCCGATACCGGCGAACGGCCTCCTTTGGACTCGCTCGGACCGTACACCTGGAGTCCGCCGGCCGCCCGAGCCTGGAACGCCGTCGATCCGCAAGCCGCCATGCACTCGTCCACCGAGTTCGCCGGCAAACCGGTGATCGTCATTTTCTATCTCGGTCATGGCTGCCTCCACTGCACGCAGCAGTTGACGGCCTTCGCCGACCGGCACGCTGACTTTGAAAAACAGGGGGTGAGCCTCGTCGGCATCGGCACTGACGACCCCGAAGGGCTGAATATCTCCATCAAGAACTACGCCCCGAAAACGTTTCCCTACCCGCTGTTTTCCGACGCCTCGTTCGCCGTGTTCAAAGAGTTCCGCTGCCATGATGATTTTGAAAATCAGCCGCTGCATGGCACGTTCCTGATCGACGCACAGGGCCGCCTCCGCTGGTGGGACATAGGCCACGAACCCTTCCGTGACGTCGACTTCCTGCTGAAAGAATCGGCCCGGCTGCTGAAGCTGTCGGGAACGTGAGCGAAGCGATTTATCCCAGGCAGGGTGGGTCGAGTCTTTTCCACCCCCGCACCCCCATACTCCCCTACCCCCACACCTCTTCAGCCGGAGTCCCCATGAAACTGTTGTCTCTATTGTGGCTCTTCACCACGGCGTGTCTGTTCTCAGCGAACCCCAGCCTCTCCGCCGCCGACCCGACGCCGGAGCAGCAGCAGTTCCAGAATTTTGTCCGCGCTCAAGCCGTGAACATGCGGGCCGCCGATCAGTTGCCGAAGACGAAGGACGAATGGCTGAAGCGAAAAGACATCATTCGCCGCAGCCTCGAAGAGTCCTGGGACTTTCCTGACGAAAAATGCCCGCTGGAGCCGAAAATCCTCGGCGAAGAACAGCGCGACGGCTATCGTTTCCAGAAGTTGATCTTCCAGACAATGCCCGGCGTCTGGATGACGGCGTTTGCTTACATCCCCGACGGCAAAGGCCCGTTTCCGGCGATTCTTCAAGTCCACGGACATTGGCGCGGGGCCAAGCAAGACCCCGTGCTGCAGGCCCGGTCCATCGGCGCGACAAAGGCCGGCTTCTTCGTTCTCGCTGTCGATGCCTTCGGTGCCGGAGAACGCGGGATCACGAAGAACCTCGGCGAGTATCACGGAGAGATGGTCGGCACAACGCTGTTCCCCATCGGCCGGCCGCTGTCGGGAATTCAAGTTTACGAAAACTTGCGGGCAGTGGATTATCTGCAATCGCGATCGGAAGTGGTCGCGGAGAAGATCGGCATCACCGGAGCCAGCGGCGGCGGCAACCAGTCGATGTACGCCGGCTGTTATGACGAGCGCTTTGGAGCCGTCATCCCCACGTGTTCGGTCGGCACATATGATGCCTACCTGACGACGGCGTGCTGCATGTGCGAAGTCGTGCCGAATGCCCTGCGGACCACCGAAGAGTGGGGCGTGCTCGGCCTGGCGGCCCCGCGCGGGCTGATGGTGATCAACGCTTCGAAAGACGGCATTCAATTCTCCGTCGGCGAGGCACGCAAATCCCTGGGAAAAGCCGACAGCGTCTTCGCCGTGATGGGCCAGCCGGCCCACCTGAGGCACAACGTCTACTTCTGGCATCACGATTACAGCCGTCCGATGCGGGAGGCCATGTACGGCTGGATGGCGTATCACCTCAAAGGGGAAGGAGACGGCTCCCCGATTCCTGAGTCCAAATTCGAGACGTTTGATCCCGAAAAAATCCGCTGCTTCCCCAACGGTTCCCGGCCCGACGACTGGCTGACGTTGCCGCAATTCGCCGCGCGCGAAGGAAGAAAAATCGTCGCCGACTGGAAGGTGCCCGCGACCAAGGCAGACTGGGAGAAGAATTCCGCGCAGATGCGGAAGACGCTGGTGGAGAAAACATTCGGCGGCTTTCCCGAGAAATCTCCGCTGAACTTGCAGAAGATGCCAACGGATGACAAGCATGTCACGCTGCTGAAATTCGAGCCGGAACCGGGCATCCAACTGACAACAGCTTGGACACATCCTCAAGCCAAGCCGGCAAAAACCGTGATCGTTTTGAATCTGGACGGTGCGGCCGCTGTTCAACAGAGCGATTTTGGAAAGTCGCTGCACGAGGCGAAGGTGAACTACGTCACCATCGACCTCCGCGCCACCGGCGTTCACGCGTGGCCTGCGGACAAAGTCGGCCGCGCGCCGGACCACAACACGGCCCAATGGTCGCTGTGGATCGGCCGGCCGCTGCTCGGCCTATGGACGTACGATGTGATGCGGCTGATCGACGCGCTTCACGAATCCAAAGCGGCCGAGATCGGCGCCGTGGAAATTCATGCCCAGGGACCGGCTGGCGTCGTGGCGCTGTGTGTCGCCGCCGTGGATGCAGAAAAGCGCGTGAACTCCGTTCGCACAGTCGGGATGCCGTCCAGCTATGTCAGCGATGTGCCGTACGAGGGCCAGCGCGTCGGCATCATGGCGCCGGGAATTCTCAGGGACGTCGGGGACATTCCTCATCTCGCGGCGCTGGTCCCCAAGACGTCGCTGATCCTTCGGGATGCCGTCACGCCGGCCGGCAAGAAATTGAGTCTGACTGAACTTCAACACGCCTTTGCGGCGACAATTCAGTTGGCGAAACTCGCCGGGCACGACAGCAGCCATCTCTTCGAGGATACAAAATAATGAGCCGACCGACGGCAACTCTCTGGATCATGATGATCGCGTTCTGTGTGCCATCGTCTCTGGTTGCCGCCGAGCGCGGCCAAAGGATTGTCGAGGCGACCCACAAAGTCACCGACGGCCAGACCGCAGCAACATGCTTTCTGTTGGAGCGCCCGAAGGCCAACGGACTGGGAACGCAGATACTGCTCATCACCGCGGCCCATGTGCTGGAGAACTTCAAGGGCGAAGAGGCCCGGTTGACGCTGCGGCGGCAAAAGGCCGACGACGAGATCGAGCCGGCTCCGTTGCCGGTTCGAATCCGCAACGGCCAGCAACCCGTCTGGACCAAGCATCCGCAAGCCGATGCCGCGGCCCTGCTCATCCAGCCGCCGGACGACTTGAAGCCGAAGACGCTGCCCGTCGAGATCCTCGCCACCGAGGAGACCTGGAAACAGCAGGCACTCGAGCCGGGCGACCCGGTCCGGCTGGTCGGATACCCGCACGCCATGCAGTTCGACCCGAACCCGCAGGGGCATCCCACGACGCGGCTCGGTTCGCTGGCCGGCTTTCCTTTGAAACCGACGGCCAAGCTGCGGCTGTTTCTCATCGATGCCAACACGTTTGAAGGCGACAGCGGCGGCCCGATCTATTGGCTCGGCGACAAACCCGCCGACGGAGGCCCCAGGCCGCTGGTCATCCTGGGCCTTCTCAGCAGCCAGCATTTTCTCAACGAAGGTTTTCGCACCGTCTACCAGACCGGCGAAACCCGGCACCGCTTCGGCCTGGGGATCGCCGTTCATGCCATGTCGATCCTGGAAACGCTCGAACAACTCCCGAAGGAATAATTTCCGCCGACAGCCCTGCCCGTCAGGAAGGGGCGATTGCGTCTTTCACACCACTGAGGAGATTTCATGACCACGATCAACCGACAAGGATTTCTGACCGGACTGTTCGCCCTCTGCGCAGCGGCCGGAATGTGCATCCTGTCCGTCCCAGCGGCGGAGAAGAACGAGGAGCCAAAATTGTTGCGCCATGTCGTGCTGTTCCAGTTCAAGAGCGATGTCACCAAGGAGCAGGCGCAGGAAGTGGCCGACGCCTTTGCGGCGTTGCCGAAGAAAATCAAGGAAATCGTCGATTTTGAATGGGGGACCGACGTCAGCGTGGAGAACCTGTCGCTCGGCCTGACGCACGGATTTCTCGTCACGTTCAAAAGCGAAAAAGACCGCGACGCCTACCTGCCGCACCCGGAACACCAGAAGTTCGTCGACCTGGTGAAGCCCCGCGTGGAGAAAGTCGTGGTGTTCGATTACTGGGCGAAGAAGTGATGCTGTTGATTGCGCTTTGCAGTTCGGTCATTGCTGCCGCCGACCGGCCCCAGGGCGACAGCGTGATCCGCGGGCCGGCGCTGGGGTCGGAAATCGTCATCACCACGACGTCGCGCGTGGCCGGGGCCATTCATTCGCTCACCTGGAACGGGAAGGAATTTCTCGACAGTGCCGATCACGGACGGCAGATGCAGTCGGCGTCGAACTTTGATGCAGGCGGTCCGTTCGTCCCGGAAGTCTTCAACCCGACGGAGGCCGGCTCGATGTCGGACGGCGCCGGCGAGACGTCCACCAGCCGGCTGCTGAGCCTGTCCGCAAAAGGCCGATTCCTGGAGACAAAATCGCAAATGGCCTTCTGGCTCAGGCCGGGGGAAAAATCACAGGGCCATCCGGCCCGCAATCCCGCAGCGCTGTCTCATCATCTCCTGAAAAAGCGCGTCGAGATCGGTTACCGGGATCTGCCAAACGTGATTTCGTATGACGTGACATTCACCGTGCCGGAGGGAGAACGGCACACCTACGCCCAGTTTGAAGCGGTGACCGGGTACATGCCGATGGAGTTCTCGCGGTTTGAGACATTCGATCCGAAGTCCGGCGAACTCGGCAAGCTCGATGACGGCCCGGGCGAACAGGCGAAACCAGTCGTCTTCAGCACGCCGGACGGCCACTACGCGATGGGCTGCGATTCGCCCGACCAGCCGTCGCCGGGGTATGAAACGGCCGGATATGGCCGCTTCCGTTTCGCGGCGGAGAAAGTCGTGAAGTGGAACATCGTCTTTCGATTGCGGAATGCCGACGGCGTCCCGGCGGGCGACTATCGGTACCGGAACTTCGTTGTCGTTGGCGATCGACAGGCCGTCCGGGAAACTCTCATCAGGCTGCGGAAGTCGCAGAAGCCGTGATCCCGATGACGCCGTCGCCGGGCTTTGAGCGGGAAATCGGCCCCACGAAGCAACAAACCCTCGCCGAGCGGATCGGCGAGGGCCATGTTGTGTGCCCGGGGCTGACGAATGAGACCGGCGATGACATCCCTGTACGGCACACCCTATTTACAGCGTTCAATTATTACAGCGATCGGGCCGAGCCTGTCAAACGAGTTTCAATAGATTCCGCAATTTTCAGGTGATTACCGCAGCGCAGCCACGATATCGACGTCCGGGATCCCGGCGATCAACTCGACATAGCCCATCCGAACCGGCAGCACAAATCGCAAGATCCCGGCCTCGGTTTTCTTGTCGAGCTGCATCCGGGCGACAATTTCTCCGGGTTCCTTCAGCAAGGCTTCGGGAACTTCCGTCGGCAACCTCAAGGCTTGCAGCAAGTGAAGCTGACGTTCCGTCACGTCCGGGCCGATGAGGCCGCGCCGCTCCGCCAGGCGGCTGGCACATATCATCCCGATCGAAACCGCCTCTCCATGCAGCAGCTCGCCATATCCGGCAAGCGCCTCGAAGGCATGCGCAAACGTATGTCCATAATTGAGGGCTGACCGCAGCCCGGTTCGCTCGAATTCATCTTTCTCGACGATGTCGGCTTTCAACCGGCAACACCGCGAGATCACCCGGGTCAGCACGGCCGGATCGCGGCCGTTCAGGCCGGCGACGTTCCGTTCCAACTCGGCGAAGAACTCGGCGTCCAGGATCACGCCGTATTTCACGACTTCCGCCAGGCCGCTGCGGTATTCGCGATCCGGCAGCGTCGTCAACGCCTGGGTGTCGATCAACACGCCGAACGGCTGGTAGAACGCCCCGATCATGTTCTTGGCGCGCGGATGGTTCACGCCGACTTTTCCCCCCACTGAACTGTCGACGTCGGCCAGCAGCGTGGTCGGAAATTGAATGAACGGCACGCCGCGGGCATAAGTGGCAGCGACAAACCCGGCCGCATCACCCACGACGCCGCCGCCGACGGCAAACACGGTGGTCTTGCGGTCGGCCTTCCAATCGATCAGCCGGTCATAAATGGTGCCGATGACCTCGAGGGACTTCGACGATTCTCCCGCCGGGATCACGCACGTTTCACAGCGCCACCCGGCAGCCGTCAGGCTTTGCGTCACCGCGGCGACATGCGGCGTCGCGGCGACATGGGCATCCGTCACGATCAGCCCCAAGGGGTGCGCCGGCGGCTTGCCCAGGTGTTGTATCTGCCACCGCCAGACAGAGTCCGCGGCACGAGACAACACCCCCGACCCGATCAGGATCTCATAGGTTCGGGAACCGAGGCTGACACAAACTGTCTGTTCCGACGACGCGGTCACGCGGCCATTCCCGGAAAAAGGTCTGGAAGAACACCCACCGGGAACATTGTAATCAGAACGACGGCCGAGTGGCGACCCGCGCACGGTTGGAAACCCGCTCCCTGACGGTTGGGGCTGCCGCATGGGATCGTGTCCCAGGGGTTACGTCACCCAGGAGCGGCTGGTGCTGTGGGGAGCAGGAATCTTGTCAGAAAGCGCCGCAACCGGTGTCGATTGCAGCGTGACGCCCAGCTCCAGCCAGGTTTCGCGATGCAGTTGCAACAACCGGCAGGCGTCTTCGATTCGCTGGGGATTTCGTTCCAGTTCCGCCAACGCCAGATTCCGATAGATGAACACAAACAGCGACTTGAGCTGTTCGGCCATCGGGGGCCAGGCATTCACGTCAAGCCCGCCGATCAGTTCCGTCACGCAGTCCCGGGAGCGCCCCAGCGCCTGGTCCATGGCCTCCCAGCGTTCGGCCTGCATCTCTGATTGACCTCGCCGGGCGAAGCGGATCGCACCCTCCACCACCAGCAAGTGCAGACGATGCGGCGACGCCGTCAAGACCTGATTTTCGAGATAGTCATCGACCGCCGGCATGTTGGCTCCTCTTCCCGGTTGAAGTTCGCAAGTCATTCCGTTGCCGGCCAGATGCCCCAGATCAAGCCGGCTGATTCCTCGGCGTGGCGCTAACCCGAATTATTCACCACGAAGGACACGAAGTTCACGAAGGTTCATAGCAAGAATCAAATAACGTTCGACAACTGTCGGAGAGCAACATCAAGGCTCGCCGTGGAGACTCGTAGAAACAATTTGGTTTTCCTTCGTGCTTTTCGTGTTCTTCGTGGTTGATCTTGCATTACCACGGCTAATTATTCGATTTCGATGACGTGCTCGCGAGGTTGGTCAGCGCCGTCAAAGCATCCTGTTGAGTCTTCAGCCCGCTGAGCAGCGTTTCCATGTTGGCGAATTGCAGTTCGAGAAACGCCTGCCGCGCCGACAAAGTCGAATTGACGCGGTCGATCTGATCCTGCAACTGCTGCGCGGTCGTCTCGTCCGCCTTGATGGCCGACGGCAGCGTCCCCGTCTCGGTGTCGTTCAGGTCCTCCAGCACGGCGTTCAACTTGACGCCGAAACCCTGCTTGCTGTCCGTGAATAACTTGGCAACATCTTGCGAATGGTCCGTGGCCGCCTGCTGGAACTTGAACGGATCGAATTTGAGCTTCCCGCTGGTCGAGACCACGACGCCAACGTCGGCCAGCGAACGTATCGGCGCATCGGGCGTGCCCGTCAAACGATTCACCAGCGCCAGGACCCGGGACGGAATCTGCTGCACAGTCGCATTGCCCTGAAGCGGACCGCGCGCCGCCGTCGCGGGATCGAACTTTGTCAGCGTGCCGATCTGGTCCACCAGCTTGTTGTAATTGGTGACGAACGAATTCAGCGCCTGTCCGATGGCGTCCGTGTCCGGACTTCCGGTCACCACGGCCGGAGTGGCTCCCGGCTTGAGCAGCGTGACGTTGTACCCCGTCACGGCGCCGGTAAACGTGTTGGAGCTGGACGACTTTAAGAACGCCGTCTCGGGATCGTCTCCAATACGAAGTACGGCGTCCTGGCCTACCGACTGATCCGAAAAATTCAGCCCGAGAGCCCCGTCATCGACAATCAAACGTCCGGAACGGCCGGCCACGTTCGACGTGAACGACAAGCGGTAAGGGTTGATCGCCGCGCCGGAATCGACCACCGACGACCGCACCAATCCTCCGGTAGAATTAATCTTGGTCGAGAGCGTGGTCAAAGTGTCTTCGGCCGTGACATGGACCACCTGGGCAAGCCGGCTGGTAATCCGCTGCTTGCCGTCGACTCCCGTCGTCGCATTGCCCGTCAGTCTCAGGCCGACGGCCGGAGTCCCGCCGATGTCCTGAACTCTCAGCGTCCCGGCCCCGCCGGATTGATCGACCAGCACAAAGCCGTCGCCCGTTTCGTTCAAATGCGCGGTCACATCGATGCCGGCCGCGTTGATCTTGTCGAGGACGTCGCCCACGGTTTTCGTCGCCGCGCCGATGTTGACCACGGCCGTAGCGCCGGCCGAGTTGGTGATCGAAAAACTTCCGGCCGAGACGCTGCCGCCGCTCGGGGCGTATCGGCTCAAAGACGTCGCTTCATTGACCGACCGCAGCCCCAGCGATCCCGACGCAATGCTTTCAACCGCGCCGTCCACATCGATGTTCAAATCCGCGGCGACCGTTCCGGCGCCCACATCCGCGATGATCAAGTTGCTGGCGGATAGCCCTGAAGTATCGGTCACCAGAATGCCGGTGCCGCGGGAGTCTAACTGGGCGCGCAACTTCAGCGCCACATTGCCGGCCGTTGTCGCCGTATTGATGGCGGCGAGCACGTCGTCCAGCGATTCCGCCTTCGAGAGATCGACCGTCGCCGTCGCGCCGGACCGATCCGTCAACGAAATTTCCCCCGGGGTCGTGATCCCCTGCCCGCCGCGGAGATTTCGCAGCAGCACGGAGTTCAGCCCGCCGACCAACGACCGGCCCGTCAGGACGTCGGCGCTGGCGGGCGCGTCCAACCCGAGTACCCTTGCCGCATTGCTCCCTTCCAGACTGCTGGCAGACAACGTTCCCGCGCCGACCGTGTGATCCGTCAGCTTCAAGCGGCCGTTGTCCAGCGCAGCCGTCAACTTTCCGCCGTTGCCTGAGTCGCTATTGATTTTCTGTACGATGTCACCCACCGAGCGGGCCGAGTCGAGGTCGACTTCCAACACCGACCCGTCGCGCAGCGCAATCGACAGATCGTCGTCAACCGAATTCACGCGCAGGGCGTTGCCGTCGTTGATGACGGACAGCGGCACATCCTCGGAAATCTGGTAGATATCGGCCCCGGTCAGCGTGCTGGCCGGGACGGAGTCCGAGATTCCGAGATCGACCGCCGCGTGACCGCCGTTGACATCGGCGACGGAAAGATTCGCGGCGGACTGCCCGGTTCTGTCTTCGAGGACGATCCGGCCCCCGAGCGACGCGGCACGCACCGAAATTCCCGACTGATCGTTGATCGCTTTCAGCACGTCATCGACGGTCAATGCATTCTTCAAGTCCACCGTGGCCGTGGCCCCGCTGCGATCCGTGATCCTCACGGAACCGCGGCGAACTCCCGCGCCGCCGTTCAACAGGTCCAGCGAAGCCGGTCGAGACAGCCGGCCGCCGGTCCCGATGACAAGGTCGCCCGTCAGGCCCAGCGCTGTCCCCGCATCGGCAATGCCCCGCGAGATCGACCGATGATTGGTCGCAAGCTGCACGGCTTGAAACGTCTGAGTCCCCGCGGCAGCGGCGGAATTCGTTGATACCGCCAGTTGCGCCGGGTCGGAATTATCGACCTGAAGCGCCTGAAAGGTGGACGCATTCCCGAGTTGCTGGCCAGACACCGTGATCGAAAGCAAACCCGCCTGGATTTGCGTCAACCCGGTTTGAGCGGCCTGAACCGTCTGCAAGCGACTCTGCAGTTTGGAGACGGCATTCGAATTATTGACCAGGATGGCCTTGATGAGCGCAGCCGTATCAATCCCGCTGGAAAGCCCGGTGCTTGTCTTGATCGACCCCATAATGTCTGCACGCCCGCTAACGCCAGTCCGCGATCGCCCCGCGTTCTCAACGGTCCATCACGTTCCATTCGGCAATTCGCCTGAGGAACCCCCTGGAAATCCGCTTAAGACGGGTTACCTCGACTCTGCGGGTTGTATCAGCATTGTTCGTGCAAGACGCCAAAACTCAGGCTGCTTCGGCGGATTCTCTCAAGTCGTCAGTATATTTCCTCCCAACCAGTTTCACAGCCTGGGTCGCGCCCCGCCCTCACGGGCGAATCTTTCATAGAACGTCTTTCCGCAAGGATCTCAGGCGGGCGACGGCGGCCGCGATGATTTCCACGGCACGGAGGATTTCGTCCAGGGTGTTGTCGCGGCCCAGCCCGAACCGCAGGCTGGCATGGCACAAGTCGTCGGGAAGGCCGATGGCTCGCAAGACATGGCTCGGTTCGGGAGCCGCCGAGGAACAGGCGGCGCCCGAACTGACGGCGAGGTAGGGATCGAGGGCTGCCAACAGTGCCGGACCATCGACCCCTTCGATGCTGATATTGACGTTGCCGGGCAATCGGTTGGACTCTGGCCCGTTGAACCGGAGACCTGGGATTCTCTCGCTCAGTTCGGCCTGAAGACGGCCGGCCAGATCGCGCAGACATTGCGGCTCGTCGGCGAATTCCGTGGCCAGAATGCGGCACGCCTTGCCGAAGCCGACGATCAGCGGCACAGGCAACGTCCCGCTTCGAATCCGTTGCTCATGGCCGCCGCCGTGGATCTGCGGCTCCAGGCGAATCCTGTGATCGCCGCGTCGCAGGAACAGCGCTCCGATTCCTTTGGGGCCGTAGATCTTGTGTGCTGAAAAACTTGCCAGATCGACCGGAAGTTCCGCCAGGTTCACAGGAATCCGGCCCAGCGCTGCGACGGCGTCCGTGTGCAGCAGCACACCGGCTTCGCGGCACACGGTCCCGATCGCCTGCAAATTCTGGATCGTCCCGATTTCATTGTTCGCCAGCATCACGGAGACCAGCACGGTCTCCTCCGTGATGGCGTTGGCGATGTCGTCGGGCGATACCCGCCCCTGGTGATCGACGGGGAGAATCGTGACCGCGGTTCCCCGGCGACGCAGCCGCAACGCCACATCCAGCACCGAGGCATGTTCGGCCGCATTGACGATCAAATGGCTGCCCGGCGGCGCGGCCAGCAGCACGCCTTTCAGGGCCAGGTTGTTCGCTTCCGTCGCGCCGCTGGTGAAGATGAGTTCGCGCGGCGCGGCCTGAAGCATGTCAGCCAGGTGTTGCCGAGCCTCTTCCACCGCCGTGCGTGCCTTGCGGCCCGGAGCGTGCAGGCTGTCGGCGTTGGCGAAGTTCTCGCGGAAGAACGGCCACATCGCCTCGAGCACCCGTGCATCCGCCGGGGTGGTCGCATGATGATCGAGATAGATCACCGACGGGGCCGACAACGCCATGCAACACCGGTCCGAAACTGAAAGTCACGAGGGTCCATCACAAGCTCAAGAGCGCTCTCGGACCATCTTTTCCTGTTTCGCAGGGCGCCGCAACAGGAACCGGGGCGGAATCTTTCAACGCAATCCGTAAACCATCGAGTCTGGAACAGGCCGCGGGGAGAGTGTACGATGGTTGCCAATAGTCAGTCTCGCTGAATAATTCAACGCGGCTGAACGATTCCGGGTGAAGCCGGAACTGTGTGACGAACCCTGATCCCACGCTGAGGACGCGTCCCATGAAACATCCCGTTGCCAAGGCCGATTCCCACACAAAACCGACTCGCCGGGAATTTCTGAAAACGGCAAGTGCAGCCGCATTCGGGGTGCCGTTCATCATCACTTCGTCGGCCTTGGGGAATGCCGACCGCCCTGCGGCCAGCGACCGGATCGTGATGGGGGGGATCGGCATCGGCAACATGGGGCGCGGCGATCAAGGAGCGTTTCTGAACCGCGGCGACGTACAATACGTCGCCTTGTGCGATGTTCGCGAGGCCCATCGCGAGCAATCGAAGGCCCAGGTCAACGATCGCTACAAGAACCAGGATTGCCAGGCCTATAACGATTTTCGCGAACTGCTGGCCCGGCCGGACATCGACGCCGTGCATATCGCCACGCCCGATCACTGGCATGCGCTGATGGTCATCGAAGCCTGCCGGAACGGCAAAGACGTTTATTGCCAGAAGCCCGAGACGCTGACCCTGCGCGAAGGTCCTTTGATGATCGCCGCGGCCCGCCGGTATGGCCGCGTGGTCTCCGGCGGCAGCCAGCGCGTCCTGGAAGATTACCGCAAGCTGGTGGAACCGGCATGGGCCGGGGAGTTCGGCGCCATCAAGTCGATCAACGTCAGCGTCGGTCCGTTGCCCCAATTGTGCAATCTGCCCGGCGAAACGATGGAAGAAAAAATCGACTGGGACCTGTGGCTTGGTCCGGCGGCATGGGCGCCGTACAACGCGAAACGGTGCAGCGGCAGTTTTTCGATCAACGGCGCCAGTTGGCGGTCGTTCAGCGATTATTCCGGCGGCGGGATGACCGACTGGGGCGCGCATCACTTCGGCGGTGCGACGTTTATCTGCGACGTCCGCGAACTGCAGCCGAAGGAAGTCGTCTACCATGAGGCGCCGGAAGGCAAGTTCCTGGCCTACAATTATCCGAACGGGCTGACCATCTATCACAATCGGCCAAATACCGGGAACCTGCAGATCGAGGGGACACCGGGCGATTCGCTGGAACCGAAGCCCGTGCCGCAGTACCAGGGGACCGGCGGCATCTACGGCGACTTCATCCATTGCGTGAAAACCCGCGAGACGCCGTTCCGCGATATCGAACGGGCCGTCAACACGTGCGTCCTCGCACATCTGGGGAATATCACCTACCAGTTGAAGCGGTCGCTCAAGTGGGACTCCGCCGCGCAGCAGTTCGTTGACGACGCCGAGGCGAACCGGATGGTCGACCGGGCGCGCCGTGAACCGTGGCAACTGTAGCCGTCGCTTTTGCAGCACCGTCCGTTCAACTCGCGCCAAAATTTCCTTCGAACAATCCGCCTGGCAAACAAGGAACTCTCCGATGTTAGCTCAAGCCTTTGACGCGTTGAAACAGTTTGATTTCGGCACTCCGCTGGCGGAAGTCTCGGCCATAGAAGATGCCGTCGTGGCGGCGCATGGCGACGCCGCGGTTCGCGCAGATTTGGAACAGCGCCTGATCGCCGCGTTGAAGGGCGACCTCTCCCGCGACGCGAAAGATTACGTCTGCCGTAAACTGGCCCAGGTCGGTTCGGCGGCCGCGGTTCCTGCTCTGGCGGGATTGCTGGCCAGCGAGGCCAACGCTCATCTCGCCCGGCACGCTTTGGAACGCATCCCCGGCCCGGAAGCCGCGGCGGCGCTGCGTGATGCGCTCCCCAAACTGAGTCCGACATTGAAAATCGGCGCCATCAGTTCCCTGGGTGCGCGCAGGGAAGCGAGTGCCGTGACCGTGCTCAAGGGATTCGCGACGGATGCCGATGCATCCGTCGCCCGGGCGGCGACGCTGGCGCTCGGCACAATCGGCGGCCACGCGGCGGTTCGCGCGCTGCAAGACACCCTTCAGGCTGGAAAAGGAAGCCAGACGGCACTGGTCGACTCTTTATTGAGCTGCGCGGAATCGCTGCTCGCGGAACAGAAGTCGGCCGAAGCCTTGGCGATTTACAAATTGCTGTCGGGAGACCAGCAGCCGCGCCTGGTGCGTCTGGCCGCCACGCGGGGAGTATTGGCCTGTGCCAGCAAGCTGGCATGAGGCGATTCATTTTCCTGACACCATTCAGAGACTCCGTAGAGAAGGAGAACCGCTATGTGCCAACGGAAATTTCGACGGGCTTGGGTGTTCGTGCTGTGCCTGGCGACATGCTTGGCAGGGGGAACGGCACCTGTCCGGGCCGCAGACGCCGGCGCCGATCTGGTTGCCGAGATCGTGAAATTGCTCGGCCATCCCGACCGGGAATTCCGGGCCGCAGCCTTGGAACAGATCCGAAATGCCGCACCGGGAAAGGCTCATACGCTCACGTTTGCAGCACAGATGCCGAAGCTCGATCCCTCGGCTCAAGCGGCGCTCATCACCGCGTTAGGAGGCCGAGGCGATGCCGCTGCGCGGCCGGCGGTCACGGCGATGCTGGGGTCCAGCCAGGA
This sequence comes from uncultured Planctomycetaceae bacterium, assembly GCA_964388415.1. Taxonomy (GTDB): domain Bacteria; phylum Planctomycetota; class Planctomycetia; order Planctomycetales; family Planctomycetaceae; genus CAZDGB01. Next base: position 31,131 of record CAYMAO010000039.1, read on the forward strand.
GGAAGCGGTCCGTGCCTCGGCGCTGGCGGCACTGGGCGAGATCGGCAGCACGGAAGATTTGCCGGCTCTGGAGAAAGCGTTGTCCGCGGGGACCGGCGCGGAACGGCAGGCCGCGCGAACGGCCTTGGTTCGCATGAGGGGGAAAGCCGTGGTCCAGCAGATTTCGGCCGATTCCCAGAAAGCCGCGCCGCCGCTCAGGGCCGCGTTGATCGAAATCCTGGCCACGCGCCGTGCCGTCAGCGAGACGCCTGCGCTGATCGCAGCCAGCATCGAGAATGAGGCGCAGGTTCGCTCGGCGGCCATGAATGCGCTCGGCCTGATCGGCAGCCCGGATCAACTCTCCAAGATGATCCCCGGCGTCCTGAAAGCGCAAAAGGGAGGCGAACGCGATGCGGCCGAGAGAAGCGTCGCCGCAGTCTGCACGCGCATTCCCGACGAAAATCAGCGTGCCGAGGCGTTGATCGCCGCACTCGACCAGACGGCCGCGGCCGAACGGGATCAACTTCTCGGGCTGGTGGGACGAGTCGGAGGCAAGCGATTGATCAACTATGTTGGCGAAATTGCCTCCGGCGACGATGCGGCCCGCCGAACGCTCGGGATCGACGCGCTCAGCAAATGGCCCGACGCCAGCCCGGCGGACAAACTCCTGGAACTCGCGGAGAAAGCCCAGAACGCGTCGGAACGTCAGCAGGCGTTTCAAGGGTATGTGAAGATTTCGTCGACGCGCGACAACCGGTCCGACAAAGAACGTCTCCAGCGGATGCAGCAGGCGATGAAAGCCGCCCGGACGCCGGAAGAGGAGGCGACCGTGATCAATCGGGCTCGCACGGCGTACGCGGTGGAAACGCTGCGCTTCGTGCTGCCTTACACCGACAAAGCGGAGTTTGCGCAGTTGACCTGCGAAACAATCGTAGAACTGGCCCATCACCGGGAAATCCGCGATCCGAACAAAGCCGAGTTCGATAAGGCGCTCGACAAGGTGATCCAGCTCAGCAAGGACCCGGAAGTGATTGACCGCGCCCAGAAATACAAACGGGGCGAAACCTGGGTGCGACCGAAGAAATAATGTCCCGTCCGAAAAATTTCGGAGTCAAGCGGCTCCGTGCTGCGATCGTTCAGTCACAGTACGTAGCGAGAAGGCTATTGCCGCAGATTTCCTCGCAGAAACCAGATTTATTGTGCGTTTTGTGCCTCTTGTGGCTAAAGCTTAGTCTTCTAAACGTTCGCGAACGAAGCCCAGAGAATCCAAGCCTGATCCGGGCTTCTGAGACTTGACTTCGTGCCTGATTTGTTCCGTTTCCAAAGGAAACTCATTGAACTCCAGCATTTTTCAGGGCTGTGTTCCCGCGTTGATGACGCCGTGCCTGGCGGACCGCACGCCGAATTATGCCGCGTTAGTGAATCAGGGGCAGTCCTTGATTTCGGCCGGCATGAATGGCGTCGTGTATTGCGGTTCGATGGGAGACTGGCCGTTGCTGACCGATGCGCAGCGGCAGGAAGGCGTACGCCGGCTGGCCGAAGCCGGCGTCCCGGTCATCGTCGGGACCGGTGCGCAGAACCCTGCTCTGGCCGCCGCTCACGCCGCTCATGCGCAGCGCGTCGGAGCCCGGGGCCTGATGGTCATTCCCCGCGTGCTGTCGCGCGGTACGTCGCCGGCAGCGCAGCGGGCGCACTTTGCCGGTGTTCTCGGCGCGGCTCCCGATCTGCCCGCCGTGATTTACAACAGTCCCTTTTACGGGTTCGAGACCAAAGCCGACCTGTTCTTCGATCTCCGGCGCGAGTTTCCGAATCTCGTCGGCTTTAAGGAGTTCGGCGGCGCGGATTCGTTGAGCTATGCCGCCGAGCACATCACTCACGCCGACCGGGACGTCCTGCTGATGGTGGGCGTCGATACGCAGGTGTGCCACGGCTTCATTCGCTGCGGCGCCGTCGGCGCGATCACCGGAATCGGCAACTGCCTGCCGCGTGAAGTGCTGCACCTGGTCGCTTTGTGCAGACTGGCGGCATCCGGCGATGTCGAAGCCAGGCGGCTGGCCCGCGAATTGGAAGACGGCCTCGCCGAGCTATCGCGTTTCGATGAAGGGCCCGACCTGGTGCTGTACTACAAGTATCTGCTCGTGCTGCTTGGCAATCCGGACTATGAATTGCACTTCAATGAATCCGACCGGCTCTCGCCAGGTCAGAAGCATTTTGCCGAGACGCAATTGAATCTCTTCCAGCAGTGGTGGAACAACTGGCCGGGAAAATCGTATGGCCAAGGACGATCATGAAGAATGCCTGTCGCCGCGGATTGACGCAGATTTTTTTAGCAAGATTCAGAATCGCTTTTGTGCGCAATGGGCCTCTCGCGGCCAAAGCTTTTTCTTCGTGACCATCCTGACGAAGCCTGGAGAATCAAAGCCTGATCCAGGCTTCCGGCGCTCTGCACTCAATCGGCCTCAGAATGGCAAGGACGTCTCGCACGGAAGACCCGCTTCCAGGAAATGGTCCGCGGGCCGCACACCTCTGGCCCACAGCGTCCGCGCGACCATCACGGACAGAACGGTTTCCAGTTGAACCTGTGCAGCGCGGCTTTCGAGAATCCCCAGCGCTCGTGCGATTGCTTCCAGCGTGCAGAGACTTCTGTCATTCGGCTGAGTCCGCAGGCGGTATTGCGACGGCGCACCGGCCGGCACTTTGACGTGGGGAATTCCCGAAAGAGCCGATTCGCGCCGCGTGAATTTCTGCGTTTGCCGCCATCTTCCGTCGGGCACGATCAGGTTCACCGGCCCCTTCAATTCCGACAGAAATTCCGCGCTGAGTTCAACCGCCTGCGGACTGGGATAGAGAACCAGGGGTTGCCGGCCCGATTCGACGAGGCCGACGGGCGACAACCGGTCGCCGATTCGGCCGTTGATGCGGATTTCGCTGTTGGTCAGCGCTTTCGCCGCCAGCCGCGCCGTGTTGCTGGGCAGCACTTCCTCGGACGTGTGCATCAGAATGATCACGCGCGTCCGTAGCGTGAGCTTCGGGATCAGCTCGCAAAAACAAAGCGGCCTGCCGATTTCGCACCCTGGACAACGGTGTGCGGCTAAGACTCTGGGCATGGTTCGGCTTTGAGCTGAGGAATCATCTTCAAACATCATCTCGCGGCGATTCCCTCTGACCTTACCAGACGCGCTGACTTTTCGAAATCCCGCGTCACGACGGGCCAGATTGCGGGTCTGCGGCATGAAGACGGGGCGGACGTTTCTGCGGCTGGCAGTTCTCGATGAAATTCCGGCTTCTGAACGGAAACGGCCTCCGATGTGTCGCCGACTTGGCGTAGACAAGTTAGAATCCATCGTTTCGGCGGCGTCGGTCTGCGCGGAATCTGCCCGCGGCGGCGCGAACGGTTTTCCCGGCGAGACGTTTCTGATCCGGGTCTTTTCAAATCAAGGTGCACTATGCCTCGGGCGCAGGTGATGTGGAGCGTGCTGGCCGTCTGTCTTTTGACATGCGGCTGTGAGAATTCAACGCCGGAAGCCAAGGCGCCCCAAGATGACCATGCCGGCCACTCCCACGATGAGAGCGGCACACCCGGCGGCGCAGATGCCGCCAAGCAGCGTTCCGAGCGGCCGCAACTGACGGTGCTCGAGGGGGTCGACTCGTGGGAAGGGACCTGGGTGTTCGCGCCGACCATGATGCGGGCCAGCCGCTTTTTGTGGCTGCTTCGCCTGAACCAGGACGACCAGGGGAAGTGGACGATCGAGGACCTGGCGAACGAACCGCTGATGGGCAAGATCACCGCGACGGATGTCAAGATCACCGACAATCAGATCCGCCTGGAAGCGAAGGTCGACAACCCCAAGGCCCAGATCAAGACCGCGAAAATCAGCTTTGAAGGCACGCTCAAGGATGGCCGGGTCTTCGGCAATGTAACGATCGGCGAACCCCCGCAGCCGATTCCCGCACGGTTGATTCCCACCGACGTCGAGTCGCTGGAAGAGTACGCCGATTTCCGGCCGGAGCCTGGCATGCAGGAGTTTGACAAGGCCTCGCGCGAGCCGGACCCGTCACACGGTTTGTGGAGAGTGGCTAAATCGATGCCGAAATCTCCGCTGGCCCTGGATATTTACGGCTCGCTGTTCTCTCAAATTGAAAAATGGAATTTTTCGGAAGAGGAGGTGCGGGCCGCGTCGACCGACTTCTCGACCGCGGCGGAGTATTGGGGAACCCGGCTGCAAGGGCAAATGGAAATCGATGCGGGTCTCGCCCTGGGCAAAGCCCGCAAATTCATCAGCCTGGCGGAAGAATTTCTGGACTCCGGCGAAGCGCATTCGCCGAAAGGATCTCCGTTCATCGAGCTGAAACTGAAGACCGGCCGCGTCAACACCCGCATCGCCCGCGGGTTGGTGAACATCCGCGGCAAGGACGACGACGCAGCGGCGGCCGCCAGCACGGACCTGCAAAGTCTGCTGAAAGACCAACCCTACCAGCCGGAACTCCTGCTCTCGCTTGCCGAATACATGCAGAAAACGAAGCAAATCGACGAGGCGATCTCGTATTACCTGACGCTTGTCGCTTTGCCCGGGTTGGAACAGATGGCGCTCGGCACCCGTCTGGGGGCTCCCGCCGATGATCAGTTGCCTCATGCCGCGCTGGCCGCTCTCTGGAAGGAAAAGCACGGTTCGCCGGACGGGTTGGAAGCCGCACTGGCGGAGGCCTATGACCGGGAACTGACCGCCATCCAGGCGAAAATCCGCGAGGCCGCGACAGAGCTACCTGCTGCGGACGCCGGCAACCGGACGCTTCTCGTGGAATTCTTCACCGGTGCGGCCTGTCAGCCGTGCGTGGCGACGGACCTTGCACTCGAGACCGTGCTCGCCGACGTGCCGAAGACGGAAGCCATTCTCCTGACCTATCATCAGCATCTGCCGGGACCGGACCCGCTGACCAGTTCGGACAGCGAAGGCCGGGGCAAATTCTACAACCTGCAGGGAACGCCGTCGGTCTTCATGAACGGGGCGCCGATCGAGAAGCTCGGCGGGCCGTTTTATCCCGCCTTCATTGAACAAAATTACCACACGCTGCGCTCGCCCATCGACTTCTTCCTGAAGACGTCAACCGAGGTGACGATCGAGCCGACCGCGGAAGTCGTCGAGGGGAAACTCAACGTGAAAGTCGCCGTGAACGGCGTGCCGGAAGACCTGATGAGCAAGGTCCGTTTGCGATTGGCCATCGCCGAGGACAAGATCGATTTCCACGCTCCGAACGGCGTCCGAAGGCATCATATGGTCGTCCGGACCATGCTCGGCGGGGTGGGCGGGAAAGCGGCCAACAAGAATAAAGTGCTGGAATACAGCATCTCGATGCCCCTTGCCGTTCTGAAATCTCAGCAGATGACTTACCTGGTGCAGTTCGAACACGGCCGAAGGCTCCGGTTCCCGACGAAGCCGGTCGACTTGAAGCCCCTGCATCTCGTGGCATTCGTCCAGAACGACACCACCCGGGAAGTGCTGCAAGCCGCCGCGACCCCGGTCCTGGGCGAGTTAGAATACCCGGAGATGCGCTTCGAGACCCCCGGCGAGACGCCGGAATCGCCGCCCAGTTCGGAAGGCAAAGATCCCGAGGAGACATCCACCGAGAAGCCGGCTGCAGAGAAATCGTCCACCGAAAAGCCGGCAACGGAAAAGTAATCGCTTCCAAGCCCGCCGATGCCATCCATTGGTATCTACACATCGTTTTGGCGCTCGAGCATCTTCTTCTCCGGTCCCCTCGCCCCCGTTTCGGGGGAGAGGGTCAGGGTGAGGGGGCGAGCGCTCCGAAACGATATGCCTTAAGACAACCCCCTCATCCGGCCTTCGGCCAACTTCTCCCCCGAGGCGGGGGAGAAGGGACCGAATTTTTAGCTTTCTGCCACTTGTGTAGGTACCAATGGATGCCATCGGCGGGATGCCCCGCCGGCTCGCTATTTCTCCCCGGCGAGCCGAATCGCCGCCGGCCCGCCGGCGGCTTTCCCGGCCTGAAGCTGCTCCCACTTCGCCCAGCCCTCGTCCAGGAACTTGACGAACGTGCCGGCTTCGCTGGCGGGTTCGGCACCGATGTATTTCGCCAGCACGTGCTTGCCATCCGAGGTGACCACGGCATACGACGGCATCGAGACGTCCCGAAACCATTGGTGCTGCAACTTGATGTTTTCCTGCAGCAGCCGTTCCCCCTCGACGGGGTCTGTGATGGTCGGGATCTCCGGCACGTCGACATACAGTTGCACGCCGATGAACTTTGCCAGCCGTTGCTTCCACTCGGCTCGGCCCATTTTCAGTTCCATGTCGCGGCAGTTCGAGCAGTTGACGCCGGTGAAATCGACGAGCAGCGGACGATTTTCCTTCTGGGCGACGGGGATCGCGTTGTCGAGATAGAGCGCGAACTCCAGCCCGTGATGTTTCAGGCTGGGGCCGAGGATGCCGTTGCCTCCTTCAAAACGGGCCGGCGCGAACGCCAGGATTTGCCGCACGGCAAATCCGCCGCGATCCGGCAGCGCAATTCCGCTGAGCAACAGCCCGGCCAGAATGAAGAACCCGGTCCCCAGCAGCATCCGGAATGGAGAAATCTGCGGCGACGGCGTATCGTGCGGCAACCGGAACCAGCCGAACAAATAAGCCGCCGTGATCACCGCCAGTACCAGCCAGATCAGCATCACCAGCACATGATCGAACACCACCTGGGCCGGGTCGGCGATGCTGAAGAACTTGACCGCCGCCCCGAGTTCCAACAGGCCCATTACGACTTTGACGGAGTTCATCCAGCCCCCGCTTTTCGGCAATTTCTTGAGCAATCCCGGCACCATCGCCAGGACGAAGAACGGCGCGGCAAACGCCGTTCCGAACGCCAGCATCCCGATGATCGGCCAGTAGATTTCGCCTTGAGCCGCACCGACCAGCAGCGACCCGGCAATGGCGAACGTGCATGTGAACGACGTCAACGTGAACGTCAACGCCATGAAGACCGCACCCAGATAACTGCCGGCCGCTTCTTTGCTCGCCGTCATGGTCAGCAGCCAGCCCGGCATCTGGATCTCGAACACACCGAGCATGTTCAGCGAGAACACGACGAACACGGTGCCGATCACCAGGTTGAGCCAGGGGATGTTCGCCAAGGCGTTCAATTGGGCCGCCCCGAACACGAAGGCGATCCCCACGCCGAGAATCGTGAATGCCGCGACGATCGAACCGCAATACACGAGCGCCAAGAGCCACGTCCGCTTGTGCTGGGATTCGCTTTGTTTGAGGAAGAAGCTGACGGTGATCGGCACCATCGGGAACGAACAAGGCGTCAAGAGCGCCAGAAATCCGCCCCCCAGGCACAACATGATGAACGACAACAACCCCTTATCTCCCAGTTTGCCTTGGGCGACGACCGGTTCCACCTCGGGGACGGGTTGATTGACGTCCGGCATGGCGATGGTCGTCTTGACCTCTGGCTTCGGCGGCGGTTCCGGCACGCTTCCCAGCGCAAACGTCACTTTGGCCGTCTTGCAAGTACGGTCATCGCAGAACTGATACGAGACCTTGCCCCCGACGCCGTAGTTCCCTGGCTGCCGATCCGCGGCCACTTCAAACTCTTGCGTCCAGATCACCTGGTGATAGTAGACCTCGGTTCGCGTACCCGCTTTTTGGTCTTCTTCGATTTCAAATGGATGGTCTGGCTGGAATTCTTCGCTGACTGGTGTCAGTCCGTCTGCCTGGCTCACGACGATGGCCGTCGGCTGGCCGCCCAGGCCTTCCTGCGTCGTGGAAAACGTGTGAAAGCCGTCGCGCAGCGTGGCCTTCACGGCGAACGTCACTTTGTCGCCCGGCTTGGCATCCGTGGGCGATAAGGAAAAATCCCAGGCGATTCCCGCCGGTGCTTCACCCCCTGCTTCCAGTTTGACCATCGGCTGCACGTGCCGCGCGTACACGAAGTCGGACGCCGGTTTCTCGGCAACCGCCGCGTTCTCGCTGACCTGCACCGTGCCGTCGAATTTGTAGGGTGGGGCGATGGGAACGCATTGCTGGACTTTCGCCTCCGGGCCGCTGCAATACTGGCCGGTCAGCGTGCCGGAGATCGTCGCTTCGCCGGTCTGGGCGGTGACGCGGTACTTACGCGTCCAGGTGATGTCGTCGAAGAACTTGCCGACCTTCTCCTTTAACAATGGCTCGAAAACGATCTTCGGCTCTCGATCCGGGTGGAATTCTTCGTCGATCGCTTCCAGACCCACGGGCTTTGTGACGATCTTCGTGCGCCCGCCGAAGGCGCCGGTCGTGGAGTAGATGTAATACCCTTCCGGCAATTTCACGGAAATCGACACCGTGACCACGTCTCCCGGCGCGGCCGACTCCGGGGTGACAGTCGTCGTGAACTCCGGCTTTTCCGGCGCGCCCGCCCCCAACGGGTTGGAGAACAGGTCTTCAAAACCGGCCGTCTTCTGGGCCTGGCACAGACCGGGAAGCGCCAGCACGGCCGACAGGCCGACAACCAGGAGCCGAATCGAGCGTGAGTAACTTGTCGGGTTCATCGCGCATCCTGCGGTACGGAACTGAAGACTCATCATACGGAAGCTTTCCTCACAGACAGCCAGCAATGGAAATGCCGTTCCCGTCGCCAAGAGACCGGGAAGACCTACATTCCGCCCCGGAACTTCGTTGGCGGCATGACCGTAGAATATCGGCTCTTTGCCGGTTCTCCGCCAGCTGCGCAACACGGCTTTCGTCGCGTAACGTCTCATCTATTCTAGCGTTGTCACGCCAAACATCGACCTCAAACTTCGCCGGGGATCGAAATTCCGGTAGTGGGCAGTTTGCCTTTCAATGTAGGACACTTGCTCCGCAAGTGCCAATCACACTTGCGGAGCAAGTGTCCTACATCATTAAACTGACCCACTACCGAAATTCCAGGTGCTTGGCGTTCCGTCGCCCCGAGAAATTTCTTATCGGAATCTTGGATGCCGCCGGGTGCCTGGAGTGACTGGTAAAGTTTACAATCGATGGGCGTCGAGAGACCAGAGACAAGAACCAGCCAGAGGTCCGGGAGCATGGGACGACGAACGTTTCTGTTGTGCGCAGTCTGTGCCGTCGGGCTGTCTCCGGCGGTCGCGGAAGAGCCGCGCGCGGTGACTGCCGCCGAGGCGTTGCCGTTCGGTCAGCGGCCCGTCGATTACTGGGGGACCGACTCGCACGATCCGATTGCCGACTTGCAGCAGCGCATTTTGGATAAGCAGGTCGAAATGCCGTTCGACGAGCGTTTCGGCTATCTGCCGGCGATCTTAAGGGAACTGCAGATCCCGACGGAGTCTCAACTGCTGGCGTTCAGCAGCCAGTCGCCGCATCGAAACGTCATCCGTCCAGAGCGGCCGCGGGCCGTCTATTTTACGGACGACGTGTCTGTGTCGTGGTTTCCCGGCGCGGTTCTCCTGGAAATTACGTCGCACGATTCGCAGAAGGGGGCCTTGTTCTACACGCTGGTCAACCGGAGCGACGCCGACCTGGAATTCTATCGCAGCCCAAACCAGACCTGCCTGGGCTGCCATCACGTCCCCGGCAATTCTCCCTTGACCGGCGTCGCGGTTCCTGGCCACGTGCTGCGGTCGTTTCTGCCGTCGGAGGAAGTCCGTCAGCAGCCGTTCGGCGAGATCCTTTCGCACGCGATGCCGATCGAACGGCGTTGGAAATCCTGGTACGTGACGGGCATTTCTCCCGTGCAGAAGCATCGGGGAAACCTCAGCCGTTCGGAAGACCGCAGGGAGTTTGAGGCCGATCCGAATTATCACCGGGCGATCGTGGCGTTAAGCGATGAATTGGATATCGACCGTTATCCGACGGACACCAGCGACGTTGCCGCCCACCTGGTGTTCAATCATCAGATGCTGGGCTTGAACCTGCTGTCGCGGCTGAGTTACGAGCATCAGTTTCACGTGAAGTCCGGCGTCGAAACGATGCTGCTGCATTATCTGCTGCTCGCCGACGAAGCGCCGCTCGATCACCCGATCTTCGGGAAATCCCGGTTTGCCGCACGGTACGGCCAACGAGGCCCGAAGGATGCTCAGGGCCGGTCGTTATACGATCTTGACCTGAAGACGCGGCTCTTCCGGCGCCGCATCAGCCCGTTGCTCCACAGCCGCATGGTGCAAAATCTGCCGCCGGAATTGAAACAACGGCTGTTTGTCCGATTGAACGCCGTGCTCACCGGCAGGGAAGAACTGCACGAAAATTACAAGCTGCCGGAGGACGACCGGACGGAAACTCTGGCAGTGCTCCGCGCCACGGTGACGGATTGGCCTGCCGAGTGAAGACTGCAACGGATCAGTGCCGATCGAATCGTTCCCGTTCCAACGTAGTCACGCGGACGCGGCCTGTCTATGATCTTCTGGCGGGCATTCGTTGAGTGCCGAACCGACCGTAGGCAGTTCGCGCGGACCAAATCCAAGAGAGAGAGAATCGCCAATGTCGAATGGTTCGCCGGGCGCGGCCTGCGTGCGCGTCGAGGGAGTCCATAAGTCGTTTCGCCGGGGGGCGGAAACCGTCGAGGTGTTGATCGACTTGTCCCTGAATGTGGTGCGCGGCGAATATGTCGGGCTGATGGGCCCCAGCGGATCGGGAAAAACGACCCTGCTGAATTTGATCGCCGGTCTCGATCAGCCGACGGAAGGCGAAGTCTGGGTTGACGACCAGTGCATCTCACACATGACAGAAAGCCAGCTCGCGGCGTGGCGGACGCGGAACATCGGGTTCGTGTTTCAGTTCTATCATCTGCTGCCGGTCCTGACGGCATACCGCAACGTCGAATTGCCGCTGCTGCTCTTGCCCCTGACCGCGGCTCAGCGCCGGCAGCAGGTGCTGACGGCGCTGGACATCGTTGGACTTTCGGATCGCATACATCATCGCCCGGGGCAGCTCTCCGGCGGACAGCAGCAGCGCGTCGGCATCGCCCGGGCCATCGTGACGGACCCGGCTCTGATCGTCGCCGATGAACCGACCGGCGACCTGGACGCCAAGTCGGCGACGGAGATTCTCGACTTGCTGTGCGAACTGAAAACGTCGCTGGGTAAAACCATCATCATGGTCACGCACGATCCGCGCGCCGCCCAGCGGGCTGACCGCATCGTGCACCTGGAAAAAGGCCGGCTGGTCGACGAGCCGACGCCCCTGGTCGGGCATGTTTAGCGACGCTTCGGAGAAGCGTTGTGATTTCTCATGGAGTGAATACCACGCTTCTGCGAAGCGTCGCTAAGGTGAAATCAAGTCATGCGGTTTCTGATGCTGGTCTTCGACAATCTGCGGCGGAATCTCGGCCGGACGATTTTCACGTCGCTGGCGACGATGGTGATGGTGCTGGTCGTCACCTGTGTCTTTTCGATTCTGACGTTTCTGTCCAACGTCACGACGGAGAAATCCGCGAACCTGAAAGCGATCGTCACCGAACGCTGGCAGATTCCCAGCCAGATGCCTTTTGCCTATGCCGCCGGGCTGTCGGAAGGCGGGCCACATCAGCCGAATCACGTCCGAGTCAAACCCGAAAACTCCATGACGTGGAGTTTCTACGGCGGAGCGACCGACCCCGACCCGCGCAAGCGGTCGAACAACACGATCTTGTTTGCATTCGCGCTGAAGCCGCGCTGCCTCTTGGACATGATGGACGGCCTTGATGACTTGAAAGGCCCGGAACGGACACAATTGGAGGCCGACGTCAAAAAGCTGGAGCAAAGCCGCAGCGCGCTCATTGTCGGGAAAGACCGGCTGAAATCGATCGGCAAAAAAGTGGGCGACCGGATCAAGATTTACAGCTTCAACTACAAGGACATCGACCTCGAGTTCGACATCGTCGGCGAATTTCCAGTCGGCCGATACGACAACGCCGCGGCGATGAACATCGACTATCTTCTGTCGGCGATGGATGCGTATCCCCTGACCCACGCCGGGAAGACGCATCCGATGGCGAACAAGTCGCTGAATCTCGTCTGGCTGCGGATGGAGGACCAGCCGATGTTCCAGCAGGTCTCCGAACAGATCATGACAAACCCGTCGTTCAAATCGCCGACGGCAGTGAAAATCGAAACGGCGTCGTCGGGCATCGGCACGTTTCTGGAAGCGTATCGGGACATGATCTGGGGCATGAGGTGGCTCTTGTCGCCGGCCATTCTGTTTACGCTGTCGCTGGTGATCTCCAATTCGATCAGCATCAGCGTCCGTGAACGCCGCATGGAGTTCGCCGTGTTGAAAGTGCTCGGTTTTCAGCCTTGGCAGATTCTGACGCTTGTGCTGTTCGAGGCGCTGCTGATCGGCACGCTGTCGGGGGTCTTCAGCGCGGGCGGCACGTTTTTGCTGGTGAATTACGTCTTCGGCGGGTTGAAATTCCCGATCGCGTTTTTCCCGGTGTTCTTGGTTTCTCCCGCCGCCTGGTGGTGGGGCGCGGCGATCGGATCAGGCACGGCATTCGTCGGCAGCATCATGCCGGCGTGGTCGGCGAGAACGGTGCGCGTGGCCGATGTGTTTGCGAAAACGGCGTAATCGCAGGGTGGGTCGAGGCTCTGCGAGGCCCGCCGATTCGCTAGTCTGCTCATTCATTCTATTGCAAATATCAAACCAATCGGTGGGCCTTGTCCAAGCCCTCGACCTACCCTACAACCTGAAGACATCCTGTAACATGTTCAGCCTGCTCTCCACCGTCGTGCAAGCCGTCTGGGCCCATCGCCCGGAATGCCTGCTGGGCTTTCTGCTGCTGATGGGCCTCTTGGCAGCCGTCTCGAAAGTTCCGCTGAGTTACAACATTCTCAACCTGGTCGTGCGCTGGCGGACGGCCGTCTTGACGGTGCTGGCGTTCGTGCTGGTCGTCGGGCTGTTGATCGTGATGCTGGCGTTCGTCAACGGGATGTATCAGTTGACGAAGACCAGCGGCCAGCCGGGGAATGTCATCCTGCTTGCCGACGGCGCCACCGACGAAGCGTTCAGCAGCCTGGCGATGGCGGACGTCGGCGATATCGAAAATCAGCCAGGCATTCGCGTAGTCAACGGCCGGCCGATGGTCAGCCGGGAGACGTACATCGTCGTCAATCAGCCGATCGAAAATCCTCCGCCCGGCCGCCAGAAACGCCGGTTTTTGCAAGTCCGCGGCGTCGACGACCCCGTGATGAGCGCCGCCGTGCATGGCCTGAAATTAAATGAAGGCAGCGACTGGTTTTCGTCGGCGGGCGTTGGCCAGATTCCCGGCTCCGCGGAAGATGCCCAACCGGCCGTGCAGGTGCTGCTGGGGGCCGGCATTGCCAGGGAACTCGGCCGGGACCGCTGGCCGGATGTCATGGCGAAGGCGAAGAACTCCGATCGGCTCGATGTGGGCGACACGTTCAGCCTGAGCGACCGTGTTTGGGTCGTTGCCGGCGTCTTCCAGTCGACCGGGTCGTCGTATGATTCCGAAGTCTGGGCCAAGCAGTCGCTGGTCGGGCCGATGTTCGGCAAGGAGAACTACAGCTCGCTGATCGCCCGGACGGAAAACGCCGTCGCCGCGGAAAAGCTCAAGAACTATTTTCAGGACGATTACACCAAGGCGAAACTCGCGCCGATCATCGAGACGAAATACTTTGAAGAGTTATCGCAAACGAACGTGCAGTTCCTGGTCGCCATCATCATCGTCGCTGTGTTCACGGCGATCGGCGGCGTGTTCGGCGTGATGAACACGATGTTTGCCGCCATCAGCCAGCGGACGAAAGACATCGGCGTGTTGCGATTGCTCGGCTACAAGCGGTGGCAGATTCTCGTCAGTTTTCTCTTGGAGTCTCTGGTGCTGTCGCTGATCGGCGGTTTGCTCGGTTGTTTGTTGGGGATGCTGGCCGACGGCGCGACTGCCACCAGCATCGTCAGCAGCGGCCAGGGAGGCGGGAAGTTCGTTGTGCTGAAGCTGACGGTCGACCTTGCCGTGCTGTCCAGCGGGATGCTGCTGGCCCTGGGCATGGGCCTGTTCGGCGGATTGATCCCGTCGCTGTCAGCGATGCGGCTGACGGCCCTGGATGCGTTGCGCTGAGATTTCCGACCCGCGTGCGATCTCCTTCGCGAACACGAACGAACGTCGGACCCTGGGACTTCGGCCGTGAGACGCTGAATCCGGCGCAGAAATCTGGTATCTTGCCGGTCGATTTCGTCCTGTTTCAGAAAGACCGTTCGCGATGGCCGTGTTGATTCAGATTCAGAGCGCTGCCAAGAGTTACGGCAGCCAGGTGCTGCTGGACGAGGCGGAGGCGACGTTGACGGACGATGTCAAAGTCGGGTTTGTCGGCAAGAACGGCGCCGGGAAAAGCACCCTGCTGCGCGTGCTGCTGGGAGAGGAAGAACTCGACCACGGCCAGGTTATCCGGCATCCGAATTTGAAGCTCGGCTACCTCCGGCAGCACGACAATTTCCTGCCGGACGAGAGCGCGCACGATTACCTGATCCGCGACAGCGGCCAGCCGGAATGGAAGTGCGGTGAGGTCGCCGGGGAATTTGAACTCAAAGGCGATTATCTCAATGGCCCGATCTCCAAGCTTTCCGGCGGCTGGCAGACGCGGGTCAAGCTGGCGGCGCTGCTGCTGCACGAACCGAACCTCCTGCTGCTCGACGAACCGACGAATTTTCTCGATCTGCGGACGCAAATTCTGCTCGAGCACTTTCTCCGGCACTACAAGGAAGCCTGCCTGATCGTATCGCACGACCGGGCCTTTCTCGGAGCGACGTGCAGCCATACCCTCGACCTTTCTCGAGGGAAACTGACGATGTTTCCCGGGAAAATCGATGCGTTCCTGGAGTTTCAGCGAGAGCAGCGCGAACATCTCGAACGGTCCAACGCCGCCGTGCTGTCCAAGCGGAAACACCTCGAAACGTTCATCGCCAAGAACAAGGCCCGCGCCAGCACGGCCACGCAGGCCCGGTCCAAGGCGAAGCAGCTCGAACGCCTGGAAATCACCGAAATCGCCGCCGACGAGGCGACCGCCGTCATTCGCGCCCCGCAGATCGAACCCAGGCAAGGCCCGGCGCTGCGCTGTCTGAATCTGGCGATCGGCTACCCAGAGCGAAAGATCGCCTCCGGAATCGAACTGGAAGTCGAGCACGGCTCGCGCGCGGCCGTGGTCGGCGACAACGGGCAGGGAAAGACGACGTTTCTGCGGACGATCGTCAATTCGCTGGCTCCGCTCGCCGGGGACATCCGCTGGGGGTACGGTTGCCAGATCGGCGTGTATGCGCAGCACGTCTACTCGACGCTTCCCGATGCAAAGACCGTGCTCGAGTATCTCAATTCTCTGGCGGCACTCGGGACGAAAGAGCAGCAGATTCTCGATCTTGCCGGGGCGTTTCTCTTCAAGGGAGATCACGTCAATAAGAAAATCTCGGTCCTCTCCGGCGGGGAAAGGGCCCGGTTGTGCCTCGCCGGAATGCTGCTCAGTCAATACAACGTGATGATCCTCGACGAACCGGGCAACCACCTGGATGTCGACACGGTCGACGCGCTGGCCCAGGCGCTGATCGATTACCAGGGGACGGTGATCTTCACGGCCCACGACCGGCATTTTATGAAGCGAGTGGCGACCAACGTCATTGAAGTCCGCGACGGCCGGGTCACCAACTACGGCGGAGATTACGACGCCTATCTGTATGCCGTGAACGAGGAAATCGACGACGAAGAACGCGAGGCCGCCTCGCTGAAGATGTCCAAAGTGCCCGCTTCAGTGATGCCGGCCTCCCGGAAAATGGACCGCCCCAAAGCCCGCAACGAGCGCGAGCTTCGCAAAGAAATCTCCACGCTGGAAAAAACGATCGCCCGGCTCGATGACCAGAAACGGGATGCCCACGCGAAGTTGATGCAATCGAGCGACCCCCAGGAAGCACTCCGCCTGCACCAGGAAGTCGAATCGTTGACGGCCCAATTGACCGAAGCCGAAGAACGCTGGTGCGCCCTGCAGGAAGAACTGGGCGAGGCATGAGGCGAAGTCGTTCAATCTCGCACGAAGTGAGCGTTCACTGCGTGAACGGCTGAACCTGGGGCCAGGTTCACGTTTTCCGCTGGATTCGTCGATGAAACTGAGATATATTGGTAAGCGTTGATCATTAGCCGGTTGCCGCGGTTCCCTCCTGCTGTCATTGATCCTGCCCCATGCCTGCCTTCCGCCCTGTTGTGCCGTCGCTCGTAATGGTCATGCTGTGCTGGCTCTGGCCGGCCGACCTGTCCGCGGCGGAACTCATCATCGCGCCGGAGAAGATTGAATTATCCGGCTGGCGGACGACGGCCCAGATTCAGGCGACTTGGGTGGAAGACAGCCGTCGGACCGATGTCACCCGCGAACTGAAATGGGCCTGGAACGGTCCCGTGGGCCTCGTGTCCGTGGATGAGCGGCGGCAAGTGACTTCGGAACTTGACGGACAGGGTTCGCTGCTGCTGACGATTCGGGGCCAGCGCCGCGAGATTCCCGTGCAGGTGACGGGCGTCAGCCAGCCGGCTTCCATCGATTTTGAAGCGGACGTCCAGCCGATTCTCACGAAGTTTTCGTGCAATGCCGGGGCCTGTCATGGCAAGCAGCGCGGGCAGAACGGGTTTCAACTGTCGCTGCTGGGGTTCGATTCGAATTTCGATTTCGATACGCTGACCAAGGAGAGCCGCGGCCGCCGGACGTCGGCACCGCTTCCCGAAACCAGCCTGCTGATCTTGAAGCCCGTCAACGCGGTTCCGCATGGCGGCGGGCGCAGACTGGAAAAGGACAGCCGCGGATTCCGGGTGCTGCAAGACTGGATCACGGCCGGGATGCCTCGGACGAATCCGTTGATGCCGGCCCTGACGAAAATCGTGATCCAGCCAACGGAGGCGATTCTGCTCCGCGGCGGACAACAGCAGCTGCGCGTGCAGGCGGTGTATGCCGACGGTTCCCTGAGAGACGTCACAGGACTCGCCGCCTACCAGTCGAACGAGAGCGCCGTGGGTGCTGTGGACGGCCGGGGGCTGATCACGGCGGGATCGATACTCGGCGACACGTCGGTGATGGCCCGATATCTCGGGCAGATTGCCGTCTGTTCGGTGCTGGTCCCTCATCCGGAGCGGGCCGCTGCCCGGGACTATGTCGGTCTTCCGGCGCGCAACGAGATCGACGGCCTCGTCTGGAAGCGGCTGCAAAAGCTGGGGATCACGCCGTCAGAACCTGCCGCCGAACATGCGGTGCTTCGGCGGCTGTACCTGGACATCATCGGCCGCGGGCCGACCGCCGAAGAGGCCCGCCGCTACCTCGCGGACGCGTCGGCCGATCGGCGAACCCGGTTGATCGACGAACTGCTGGAGTCGCCGGAATACGCCGAGCATTGGGCCTGCAAATGGACCGACCTGCTGCGACCGAATCCGTTTCACGTGGGCATCAAGGCGACGCTGAATTATGACGCCTGGATTCGGGACAGCTTCCGTAAGAATCTGCCGTTCGATCAGTTCGTGCGCGATCTGGTCACGGCTCAAGGGAGCACGTTCCGCCAGGGAAATGTCACGCTGTACCGCGACCGCCGGGCGCCGGATGAATTGACGACGCTCGTCAGCCAGTTGTTCCTGGGAATCCGGCTGGAATGCGCCAAGTGCCATCATCATCCGTTTGAAGTTTACGGCCAGGACGATTTCTACAGTTTCGCGGCGTATTTCGCAAAGATCGGCCGGAAAGGGACGGGCATCTCGGCGCCGATCTCCGGTTCCGAGGAATTTGTATTCGCCGGCGTGAACGGCGCGGTGATGCACCCCCTCACCGGGGCCGTGATGACGCCGAAACCCCTCTTCGGCGAAGCGCCCGGGCTGGAAACCGCGGATGACCCGCGGGAAGTCCTGGCAGCCTGGATGACGGCGGATGCCAATCCGTACTTCGCCAAGACGGCGGCCAACCGCGTCTGGGCAGACCTGATGGGCCGCGGACTGGTGGAACCGGTGGACGATCTGCGCGGCACCAATCCACCGACGAATCCCGAATTGCTGGACGCGTTGGCCGCGCATCTTCGCCAGCACAAGTACGATTTGAAATCGCTGATCCGCTGGATCGCCAATTCGCACGTCTACTCGCTGAGTTCCGTGCCCAACGGCCAGAACGCGGCCGATCATCGGAATTTCTCCCGCCATTATCGCCAAAGGCTCCGCGCCGAAGTGATGTACGACACGCTGGCGGAGATCATCGGGGTGACCGAGCAGTTCGCCGGAGTCCCTCCCCAGACGCGTTCCAAGGAATTGTGGACCGTCCGCACGGATTCGTTGTTTCTGGATGCATTCGGCCGGCAGGACCCGAACCAGGATCCTCCCTGCGAACGCAATACCGAGCCGACAATTGTGCAGGCCCTGCACCTGATGAATTCCAACCAGTTGCAGGGGCGGATTGCGTCCGACGAAAGCCGGGCGGTGAAGCTGGCCGCCTCGGACGCGCCGCCAGACGTACTGGTGACGGAACTTTATTTATCCATCTACGGCCGCTTGCCGACCGCGGAGGAAATGGCGTATGGTCAGGGTCTGTACCAGGCGGAAGGAGCCAACCGCCGCCGGGTGACGGAAGACCTGATGTGGGCACTGATCAATACGCCGGAGTTTGTGTTTAAGGATTGAGTTTCATTCGCGACGCTTCGCGGAAGCGTGGTTTTCGAGGATCGATCATGAGCACATTGCGAAATTGTGACGGCGTTCGCCGCCGGAGTTTTCTCCAGGTAGGGATGGGCGGGCTCCTGGGCGGCTCGGCATTTCGCGGCCTGGCCGCAGCGCCGAACGGCGCTCCCGGGGAAGCCGGCGCCGGCTCATCCGCCGTGGCAAAAAGCTGCATCCTGATCTGGCTGGACGGCGGCCCGACGCATTACGAAACGTTCGATCCGAAGCCGATGGCTCCGTCCGAAATCCGCGGCGAGTTCGACCAGATCGCCACGAAAACGCCCGGGATGATGTTCTCGGAGCACATGGTCAAGCTGGCCGGCATCTCGGACAAATTCTCGATCCTGCGGTCCATCTGCCATGAGCAGGGCAATCACGGGGCCGGCAACCACTACATGATGACCGGTGCGCCGCCGCGAATTCCGGTCGGCTGCGGCGCGTTTGTCAGCTTTCACCCGAGCATGGGGTCGGTGACGGCCCATTTGCGCGGCGGCCAGGACGGCCTCCCGGCGTACTTTTCGCTGCCGTCGATGACTCGGTCCGGCGGGCCGAACTTTCTCGGCGCCCAATATGCCCCGTTCGTCGTGCCCGATGATCCCAACGGCGGTTCGTTCCGCGTCCGGGATGTCGCATTGCCCATCGGTGTCGAGCAGGACCGTTTTGACCGCCGGCAGACCGTCCGGAGAAACGTCGATCAACTCGTGCGGATTCCCGAGGCCGCTGCAGCCGATCCCGTGCGCGCCCTGGATGAATACTACGGCCAGAGCCGCGACTTGATGCTGTCCGCCCAGGCACAGGCGGCGTTCAACATTCACGCCGAAGACCCGAAAGTCCGCGACATGTACGGCCGGAATTCGTTCGGCCAACGGGCGCTTTTGGCGCGCCGGCTGGCGGAAGCCGGGGTGCCGTTCATCGTGCTCAACGAAGGGGGTTGGGATCACCACGCCGATCTGTTCAAGACATGCCGCACGCGGCTGCCGACGCTGGACGCCACAGTCGCCGCGCTCATCGCCGATCTTGACCAGCGGGGATTGCTGGATTCGACAATCGTGACCGTGCTCGGGGAATTCGGCCGCACGCCGAAGATCAATCCCGGCGCCGGGCGCGACCACTGGTCGCAGGCAATGTCGGTCCTAATGGCCGGGGCGAAAATTCCCGGCGGGTTGTGCCTCGGGGCGACCGACCGCCAGGGTTATTCGGCCGTGGAGCGCGTGCTGTCGCCGGAGAATTTTGTGTCGACGATCTACCGCAAGCTGGGGATCGATCCCGACATGGTCCTCTACACTCCGCAAGGCCGCCCGGCTCACCTCGTCAGCGCCCCGCGTCCGATTGACGAGCTGTTCGTGTGACAGCGAATGCGGGAGATCGCCACGAAAAACACGAAAAGGCACAAAAATGAGGCCGGTTGATCCTGACGAACCGGCTTCGCTTCGCCTTGTTCAACCTGAGACTCAAGTACCCTGAGAAATATCAGGAGTCCCATTTTCGTGCCTTATCGTGTTTTTCGCGGCGATCCGTATTCGTCTTTGGTTCTGGGATTTCACGCCATGCTGCGACAGTTGCTGCTGGGCATACTGTATGTTGCAGCGTGTTCTTCGCTCTTGGCGGAGCCGCCGGACATCACGGCCCTGTTCCCCGCCGGGGGGCGTCGCGGCACGGAGGTCAGCGTCCGACTGCAAGGCAAAGTCGACACGGCGTCGGTGCAAGCCTGGTTTGACCGGCCGGGCATTGAATTTCTCGGTGCGGACGGCAAAGACGGCGTCAAATTCAAGCTGGCGGCGGATGCCCCGCGCGGCACGACATGGCTGCGGTTCCACAACGCCGACGGCGCCAGTGCGCTGAAGCCGTTTCAAATCGGCGGCTCGCCGGAAATGCTCGAAATCGAACCGAATGAGACGCTTCCCAAGGCCCAACGTTTGGCCGAACTTCCGGTCGTCGTCAACGGCACGCTGGAAAAGGCGGGCGAAGTCGACACCTTTCAAATCGCCTTGCAGCGCGGCAAGACGCTCGTGGCGGCGCTGGCGGCGAAACAAGCGGTCGGGTCGCCCATGGACGGGTTGCTGCAAGTCGTCGATTCCCGGGGGTTCGTGCTGGAGCAAAACGACGATCAGCGCGGGTTCGATCCGCGCATCGTTTTCATTGCCCCCAAGGACGGCGACTATTTCGTACGAGTCTTTGCGTTTCCCGTCGTGCCCGACACAAACGTTCGATTTTCCGGAGCGCCTGGCTACGTTTATCGGCTGCTTCTGACGACGGGCTCTTTCCTGGACCGCGTGACTCCGGGCGCCGTGATCGGGAATCAGCCCGCGAAAGTTCGTCCCGGCGGATGGAATCTTCCGTCGGATGCCGGCGACATACAAACACCGCCATTTGCCCTGGGAGTTCACGCGTTGTTTCCCGACGGTTGGGAATCGACGGCAAAAGTGCTGGCGACGCCGCTCCCCGTGGTGACGGAACAAGAGCCGAACCCTTTGGCTCAGCCGCAACTCGTCGTTGTGCCCGGAACTGTCACAGGGGTCATCGGCACGGCGAAAGATGTCGACGCGTGGAAGTTCACGGCCAAAGCCGGGCAGAAACTGTCGTTGCGGTTGACGGCCCGTTCACTGGGATCGGAGCTGGATGCCGTAGTTCGCATTTATGATGCGGCCGGCCAGAAAACGGCGGAGGTGGACGACGCCCCGCAGGATGTTTCCGACATCGCCATGGAATTCACGGCTCCAAAGGACGGGGAATATGTGGTCGCGGTGACCGACCGGTTTGCTCACGGTGGACCGGGGTTTGGGTATGCCCTGTCCCTAATGGAACCGCAGCCGGCCTGCCTGCTGCAAGCCGCAGCCGAGGCGTTTGTCGTGAAGGGGGAAACCCCGTTGGAAATCCCTGTCACGGTCGAGCGCCGCCTGGGTTTCGCGTTGCCGGTGAAGATCAGCGTGGAAGGTTTGCCGGACGGCGTGACAACGGAACCGTTGGTTTCCGAACCGCAGGGAGACTCGTCCAAGCTGGTGAAGCTGGTGGTGAAATCAACCCGTGCCGAGCGTTGGACTGGACCGATCCGGATCACGGGCCGCGCTGAGGGGGATCCCGCGACGGACCGCCTGGCAAGGTTCAAGTCTCCGTTGACCGACGACTGGCTGCCCCATCTCTGGCTGACGGCCTTGCCGAAATGAAGCGACCCGGGGATCGAAGTCCCCGGGCCAAATTCAGGCGTCCATCGCATAAAACGAATCCCAGAAAATAACAGCGCTCACAGGCTTTTTTCGCTCGTGGCATCGCAAAGACTTGCGTTGACGACTCGTCGCTGTTTTTTCTGGGAAATGGTAAGAGATTACCGGCCGAGGAAGATCTGTCGCAGCCGGGCGTTCTTCCGGCGTTCGAGTTCCATCATGCGGGAGAAGACTCCGCCATTCCCGTTGTTGGAACGATAGGACGAATACCGATTCCGGGCCGCTTCCGTGGAGCCTGTGGACAACATCAATGCAGCAACCGCCAGCAGAATCAGACGCTTCATGACAGTGAGACTCCCGGTAGAGAACCAGATTCAGCGCCGCCTTCCCGCGGTGGGATGAGGCTTGTTCCACAAGAATTCGGCCCGAAATCGGCAGAACTTGCCGCAAACCGGGAACCTCACGAGCCGTTCGGCAGAATTTGCCGCCCGGCGAACCTAGAGTCTGCAAGCGCGTCGGCGCTTTCCCGACGAAAGAGGTTCTCCGAATCGTTAAACATTCCCCAGGCGATTCCTCGGTGACCAAGGCGAGGCATGCACTCATTCCAGCGTGTCAATCGTGCCCGCCGCGCTGGACTCCCCCGGCAGGATCGGTCAGGAGTTGCAGTTCCACGACCGAGTGCTGGCCGACGATGCGCAGCATCCCTTCCACTCCGTCGTACTCCGTGTTGATCACGCGGTCCAAGGGGAGATGGTCGTTGCGGCCGAGCAGTTCGCCCGTCTCGGCATCGATGACTTCGACCAGCAGCGACCGTTGATTGCCGTCCTGAGCATCGCGAATCATGCTGGCCAGCACGAGAAACGGCAATCCCGGCGCGTCGACCTGCAGCACAGTGCGGTTGGGAAACGTGCGCTTCCAGAGAATGCGGCCCGTCCGCCGGTCAATCGCGTACAAGTCGTCGCGAAGCTGGGGGACCCACGGCGCGAGCGCATCCTGGAGCGGATAATTGTAATCTCGCGTCTGCGCCGCCTGCTGGTTGCGCCAGAGGTTGACGTAGCAGCGGTCGCCCTCTGAAAACATGCGGAGGGCGTTGAAACCTTCCAGCTCTTCCTGCGGCAGGCGAACGTTCAAGGTGCGCCGCGACTGGACCATATTGTAAACTCGCAGGTCGCCTTCGGGAGTCAGCCAGGCGATTTCGGGAGTCCCCGTGCACTGAATCGCCGTGTTGCGATCTCCCATCGACTCTTCCAATTCCCACCGGTCTTCCCACGAATCCCAGACTTTGACCTGCCATTGGCCGCGGCCCTGCGAGACGGTGAACAGTTTGCGGCCGTAGGCCCACCGGGCGTGCCTCGCTTCCAGGTCCAGGCGGCCGGTGCGCAGCGATTGGCCGGTCAACGTGTCGTACACGACGTAACTGAAACGATCCGGTCCGAAAACCACTAGGCACCGTTCATCCCCAGCGATGCCGCTCCGCGGATCGGCATACAGCCCGCTCTGCGGTTCCAGCGTGTCCCTTTGCCACAAAATGGAACCATCCCAGGGATCGCACACGATCAACAGGTTCTGGGCCTGAAACGTCACAAAGGTCGGTCCGCCCGGACCGATGGTCGGAATGGCCCTTCGGCCTTCCAACGCGCGCGGGCGGTGCGACCAGACCGGACCATCTTCCCCCAGGTGCAGCAGCGAGTAGCCGCGGAGTTCCCCCGGGACGCCGAGCGGCAGAAAGTGCCCCTGATCTGCATTGGTGTTCGGCCAGGGATGGCTCTGTCGCATGGGAATCGTCCATTCCCTCAGCGGTTGCGAAGTCGTTTTGTCGATCACGACCAGCTTCGATTGCTGGCCTGCCACGCGGATCAGCACTTGCCCGGACAAGGGATCGGAAAGGGCAATGGGACGCACGAACTCCCCATACCGGCCCGGATTCCGCTCCTCCATCTGCGGAGTCTTGCCCTGGCGCCGGAGGGCATCCCATCCTGGCAATTCGAGGTCCGTCGGACCGTGAATCAGAACCGAGCGGAATCGTCCGACGGGTGGGGCGTTCCGCGCCTGCCATTGACGCGCGGGGTGTTGCGCC
Organism: uncultured Planctomycetaceae bacterium; assembly: GCA_964388415.1. Taxonomy (GTDB): domain Bacteria; phylum Planctomycetota; class Planctomycetia; order Planctomycetales; family Planctomycetaceae; genus CAZDGB01. The sequence goes on from CAYMAO010000039.1 coordinate 54,975, forward strand.
GTCAATTGCTCCGCGAATTCCCGTCCCGTGATTCCAGACGCGACAGGCACATCGCCGTACGGCCCGGTCAGTTCCCCGAGCGCCGACGCCGCATCGCGCGGCCAGCCGGCCCGGCTCCACGTCCGGACAAAACCGGCTTGCGCTTCGCCTGCCAGACGCGGTTCTTCCGTTCGGCGATTTTGCAGCCAGAGGAGTTCCGCGGCATGCCAGCGGCCGGCTTCTTCCAATCGCTTCGCCAGGCCCGACCGCAGCGCGCCGACGGAGGCATCCTCACCGCAAACCCGCAACACAAAACGCCCTTCGGACAATGCCTCGGGATGATCGCCGCGTTTTGCCAATCGGTCCTGCAATTCCTGATGAAAACTCTGAACGAATTCCGGGTGGTCGCGTTTCGCTTCCGACAGCATCTGACGACAACACGCCGCCGCCGATTGCCGCCAGCCCGTTTCCTCCGCCGAGGGAAACGTGATCTCGACAGGCAACCGGGCAAATTCCAGCAATGTCCGATGCAAGAGCGGCAAGTCCTTCGCCGTCACGGCCAATTGCGCCTGACGGGCCAGATACCGGCCGCGCTCCTCGGAGGTATGGGCCAGTTGCTCCAGGCGAGACAAAATGGGGCGTGCCCGATCGGAATCGGCTGCCAGCCGCCGATACAGCAGCGCGCGCAACACGTGCTGCAACTCGGCCTCTTGCTCTGGCGGAGAAGACTCCCGAAGCGCGGCATCCAAGAACGGTTCGGCCTCGGCAAGATTTCCTTCCGCAAGCTTCAGATCTGCTTGAAGCGACAGGCGGTCGACGGGGGCCAAGGCCGCCGCTTGAAAAGTCAACAGCCTCCGAGCCGACTGCACCTGGAGAAAGGCGGTGATCTGTTCAGGACCGACCGAGAGCACGACGTCGCCGCAGGACGTCAGGTTTCCCAGCGAAATGTTCGACCGCGAGGGCTGCCAGAACTGCGTGCGGCCCGTGGCAGTATCCAAAAGCGCGAACCGCCCTTCCGTCAGCGGAACCAGATATTCCCTACCCAGCCTGAGGCCTGTCCCCGCGATGGGGCCCACGGTTTCGGTCCAGACATCCGTTCCGTCCGAGAGTTTCACGGCCCGGCAGGCCTGATCTTCCAACAGCACCACGACGTCGTCCGTGATCTGGGCAATCGAGCAGGCCCGCCGACGGGGTTGCGTCCAGAGCAATCGGCCAGTCTCTAACTCCAGGCAATGCACGAACGATGAGGATGTCGGCAAATGAACCACACGGTTTCCATGGACCAGGATGCTGGATGAGAATCCCGATCGGCCTCGGGCCGTCACCGTCCCGCGCGGCCGTTTCACCGGTTCCGGCGGTAAGTCGTGGTCGAAATAGGCCCAGCGGAAATATCCCGTCACGGCGTCCACGGCGGACAACACGCCCACCTGGGTGGGACAAAGAATCATTCCCCCCGAGACGACGGGCTGACATGCGAGGAAGGCGCGTTCGCCGTCATACACGGCGGCCCGGTCCGCGGCGGCCACGGGCTGCTCCCACAAGATCGCGCCGGTTTCCGGCTGCAATGCCATCAGCCGAATTTCCCGGTCGGTCTCCGCGAGGCACAACAACCGGCCCGCATTGGGCAGAGGTGGTCCCAAAAAGTACCGATCCGTTTGTTCTTTCCCGGCTGCCTGCGGCAACTGACCGTAAGACCATGCCAATTGCGGCGGCGCAACATCCCCTTCCTCCGAACGAGTCGGCAAATTCAAGGCGAGCAACTTGCAGGATTCCGCGACGCGGTGCGGTTCGTCGGGACGCGATTGAAAGGGATCTTGCCGACCGGCTTGCCGTACCGTCGGCGTGGCCAGCGAATCGACCAGATAAATGCGAATTCCATCCGACGAGAGATACCCCATTTGCGTGTTGCTGCCGAACCACCATTGCAGCGTCTCCGGCGGAAAGGGGCTGCCCGCGTCGCTGAAAAATTTCAAGCTGCGGGCCGCCTCATCGACCCACGTCGAAAGGGACGATTCGCAAGGAAACGTCCATAAATTGCGTCCGCTGGCCTGATCGATGCCGCAAATCCCCTCGTAATTTCGCAGGACTAGCTGGCCCCGAACGACCAGCGGCAGGTTCGGCACAACGGGCGTCAGGTTCGTTTCCTGCAGATGACCGCGCCAAGCTTCGAGCACGGTGGTCAGATGCGGGCTGCTGTTCCGTCCCGGCAATTCCGTGGTCCAACGCGGATTCAAGACGGGAATCGCTTCGCGGGAGGCTGCCTGATCCTCGCGGTCCGCAAAAACGGTGAGCCTCTCCCTAGGAGCAGCCGGAACTTGCGATTCCGGTACGCGTTTCGGCGGGCGCTGCAGCGCCGCCATTGCGACCGAATCCGTCCGTTCGCCCAACTCTTGCCGGAGTGCTTTTGCCGCGGACCAGTTTCCCGTTGCCTCGGCAGCCCGATAGGCTACGCTCAGCCGCGAGGAACTCAGCTCCCGCAGCACGAGCTGGCGACCGTCTTTCGGCAGCAACACGGCGGTCGCAAGACTCGGTTCGCCCCGGTCAAGC
>CAYMAO010000040.1:0-58591 GCA_964388415.1 uncultured Planctomycetaceae bacterium
CCTGCGACTTCCTGGTCCCAAACCAGGCGCTCTAGCCAGGCTGAGCTACATCCCGCCCCGGCGCGGTTCCCAGTGTAGGGGGGCGGGGATTAGACCGTCAATCGTGGATCAAGGTTCGGGGAAGAATCACAGGGTTCGCCTGGGAACGGCGCGGGCGGATGCGCGGGGGCACTCGGGATCGGCGTCATGCAGCTCGGCGCAGGAAGCCGAGGATCCGTTCAAAGTCGTTGTTCGATTGGAAGTCGATGACGATCTGTCCGGTTTCCTTTTTCTTGAGCTTGATCTGCACTTTGGTGCCGAACAGGTCTCGCAGTTGTTGTTCCAGCGAATCGATGTGGGCGGTGCGGCCGAATTTCAGCACCGTGACTTCTTCCGTCGACTCTGCGACCGGTTCGGGCGCGGCGTTGCGGGCGGATCGGTCACGGGCCAGTTCTTCGACTTTGCGGACGGACAAGCCGTTGCGCTGGATCATTTCCGCAAATTTGAGCTGCTCGCTCTCCGGCAGAGTCAACAAGGCCCGTGCATGTCCGGCGCTGAGAGCGCCGGTCCGCAGATCGGTCTGAAGTTTTTCCGGGAGTTCAAACAGCCGCAGCAAGTTGCTGACGGTTGACCGGTCCAGGCTGAATTTTCGAGCCACGTCTTCGATGGGGCACTGAAAGTGGTTCATATAGTCCTGGAAGGCTTGCGCCTTTTCCATGACGTTGAGATCCTGCCGCTTGAGGTTTTCCTCGAGCGCGACTTCATAGACTTGCTGATCGCTGAGTTGCAGGACTTGGCAGGGGACCAGTTCCAGGCCGGCCTTTTTCGCCGCGATCAGCCGCCGTTCGCCAACGATCAACTGGTAGCCGTCGCCCAGCGGCCGGACCAGCAGCGGCTGCAAGATTCCGTGTTGACGGATGCTGTCGGCGAGTTCGTTGATCGCCTGCGGATCGAAATCGCGGCGGGGCTGGAACGGGTTGCGGTCGATCAATTCGACATGAATCTGAGAGTTATCGCCAGTCGTTTCCCGGTCGGCCGCATCGCCTGAAACTCCCGACCCTAAGAGTGCGCTGAGGCCGCGTCCCAATCGCCGGCGTGTCGGTTCGGGTGAGTTTTGTTCGTCCATGAACGCCCCCTTGAATAAAAGCGTCGCCCCTGCGCCGGCGCCGGAATTTGGCGGGCCTGGAACGACTTTGTCGGTTTTGATGAATCCGCCAGTCTTCCTTTTCGCTCTGGTCAGATGATGTTGCCAAGATCAGTTTTCGGTCATTGAGGAACCGTCGTTGAGAAACGGGCTGCCTGTCCGCGAGAGTCGAGGGGACCGGAAAAGCCGACGTCGGCCGAGACGGATTCTCGGCGCGGGGCTTTGTAATTTTTACAGCCGCGCCCGGGTTTCACGTGGAACGCTGGAACCGACTGCCGCGATTCATTTTCTGACGCGATAAAGTTTTACCGTCAGCGTGCGGCGCTCGGGATGTTCGGCGAGATCGCGCGGCGAGAACTGATCGAGCAGCACGATCCGGCTCGGCGGAAACGAAAACTCACCGGCCAATTCCCAGCGCGACTCGGCCGCCTGCCATTCGTGCTCGAACTGCGGGTCTCGTTCCGCCTGCGAGCCGACGACGAGATACGCCGGCGCGGGCGCGGGCCGCTGGAGAAATTCCAGCCCGCTTGCAATGACAGCCGGTTGCCCCTGCTGACGGAGATGAAACCAGATGGCCGGTTCGGACAGCACGAAGACCGGCGCGTCAGGAGCCGCGATTCGGCCACGGATTTCTCGGGAGACCCGGAGCGCGCCGGCACGATTCTCCCATCCGGCGGGTGAGCGGGAAACATCTGATCCCATGACGCGAAATCCGACCAGCGCGAGCAGCGCGCTGAAAATCGATACACACTGGGCGATGCGATGGATGCGCGGTGTCAGTTCCGGGATGTTGGGCAGCCATACCGGTGTGACCGCCAGGAATAAGACGCTGAGGACCCAGGGCATCCAGAGTCGTGAATAAGGGAAATAACACGGCGTGACGACAAGCAGCCCGATCCACCAGGCGCTTATCAGAAAGTTGGCGAGTTGCGAACGGGAGCTCAGCGGGATTTTCCATTGTGCCACATTGCGTGGAATCCACCACGATCCCACAAGAACGAAAAGCATTGCCGTCGACATCAGCGGTCCGGTGAATTCATCGAAGTTTGCGATCGCTCGCCAAAGGTTCGGAAGCCACTTCTCGAAGCCGTCCACATAACGGCGATGGTTCTCCGCAACCGCCGCATACCCGCCGACTTTCTGGCAGTCCCACAAGACCGGAATCCACAGGACGAAGGCTGTCGCCGCGCCGATCAGCCAGACGCGGACGAGCTTTGACCAGTCCCGTTCCGCGCGGGGGGTGACAAGCTGCCAGAGGACGCCGCCCGAGCCGACGATGGCGAGCGGCAGCCAGCCGTTGTATTTCGTCCACCACGCCAGGCTGGTGAAGACGCCGGCGATCACGGCGTCTCGCGTGCGGGCAGTCTGCAAAGCGATCCAGAACCCATGGACGGCCCACAGCACGAACAGCGCCAGCGGAACGTCGGTCAGCGCGGTGCGGCAATAAGCTGCGTGATAGCCATGCATCGCCAGGAGCATTGCCGCCACGATTCCCGCGCGCGGCGAGAACCATTGCCGGGCGATCCACCAGAGCGACGGAATGGTCGCCAGCCCGGCGATCAAGGTCGGCAGCATGGGCCACCACGACGGAACGTTGCCGAGAAACATTTGCCCGAAGATCGTGGTCCACTCGATGGCCGACGGGAGCAAAGGCGGGGCGTAGAGTTGCCGGTACGGATATTCGCCACCCTCTTCCGGCCTGAACATCAGGTTCGAAGCGTAAACGGCTTCGTCAAAATGTTCGACGGCGACCTGATGAAGATTCCCCAGCCGCAGCACCGCGCCGGCCAGCATCGCCACAACCAGCCAGATCCCTTCAGCTCGGGAAACCGGCAGCGCGGCGGTCGGCATGATGGGGTGCTTCGCGATCACAGTCGATCCGTAAGACACGTCTCAAAGCCCGCCGTCGGCGACCATTGGTATTTACACAAGTCAAGCACACGCTGAAAACACGGTCCCTTCTCCCCCGCCTTGGGGGAGAAGGTGCCGAAGGCGGATGAGGGGGTTGTCTTGCGTCATGCCGTTTTGGAACGACCGCCCCCTCACCTTGACCCTGTCCCCCGAAACGGGGGCGAGGGGACCAGAGAAGACGACGATCGCCAAAATGAAGTGTAGATACCAATGGTCGACGGCGGGAAGTTTCCATGGTTGGCCCCCGACCGTTACCGGTCTACAATCAGTATGTGACAACTGCCGCCGGAACGCGAGTCCGACTTCAGTCTCGAGCGGAGGGCGTTAGCCCCCTGTAGCGACATCATCGCTATCGAGCGCACAACCCGCGGCTGACGCTACCCGGATTGAAAATCACCTGACAAGAAGAGATGCTTACGATGACCGCCGACCAATGTTATGATGCCGCAATCAAACTCAAAGACGCCGGGAAGCTCGACGAGGCTGCGGCCAGGCTCCAGGAAATCCTGACGGCCGAGCCGGGACACGTGCTGACCCATTCCGCCTTGGCGGTGATCTTGCAGAAACTTGGCAAGTTGGAAGACGCCGTCGCTCATGCCCGCAAGGTCACGGAACTGGAGCCGAACGATTCCTTCTCCTTCACCCAGCTTTCGGTGATCTGCCAGCGGTGCGGCAAAATTCAGGAAGCCGAAGACGCCATGGCCCGCTCCCGAATGATGCAAGGCGGCGGCCACATGCATTGAGATCAGCGCCGCTTACTTCGTGCGCGGCTCTTTGCGGCGGACGGCCATCAACAACGTCCCCAGCACGCACGTCGCGCAGCTGCCGGCGAACCAGTCGCCCCAGCGAACGTAAAAGCTTTTGCGGTGGTCCAGCGGGACCGTGTGAATGAGAGCCGCCGTCAGTTGGCGATGCCGCTTCCCGGTCTTCGGATCGCGGCTGGTCGTGCGGGGCCGTTCCGGTGAGTCCTTCTTCCAGTCGCCGTCGAGAAACACTTCCGGTTCGACGATCGCCCCGTCGCCGTCGATGATCGCCGAGATCCCTGTGTTAACGGCCCTGACCATCGGCGTGCGGCACTCGACGGCACGGAATGCCGCCGTGATCAGGTGCTGGTCGAGTTCGCTCGATCCGTGAAACCAGCCGTCGTTCGTCACGTTGACCAAGACATCCACCTTGCGCCCGGTTTCGGTCTGCGTCCCTTTGGCGACGGCGTCGCGCACCAGGTGGGGCACGGTGTCTTCAAAACAGATCACGGGCGAGAACCGCCATCGCTTGTAGTCGAACGCCATCGGCTGCGCGCCGGCCTGCAAGCCCATGTCGCCCCGGTAAGGGGTCATCCCCTGCAGCCAGGGAAGCGAGTTCTTCAAGGGGATGTATTCACCGAACGGCACCAGGTGTTGCTTGTCGTACTGGCCGACAACCCCCTCTTCCGGCGTGACGAACACGGCCGAGTTCAGTTGCCGGAGGCCGGTCGGCTCGGCACGCAGCGCGTGAATGCCGAACAAAAGCGCCGCTCCCGACCGCTGACTTTCCTTCGTCAATTCCTTCCGGGCGTAGCCCTCCGTCCAGATTTTCGGATCAGGGTCCGTTCCGGGAGTCATCGCGATCAGTTGTTCGATGGTCATGCCTGGTGCGGCTTCCAGCAGGGCGAGTGGATACATGGCCTCCGGCCAGACGATGAGATCCGGCTGCTCTCTCACGGCGAACGCCGTCATTCGCAAATGCGTCGTCAGGACCTTGTGCTGATCATGCGGCGGCTCTCGCAACGAGGCCGTGAAGTTGCCTTGGATCAAGGCGACCCTTGGTCCGGGTTGAAACGCCGCCTGGCTGCGGCGTAATACCCCATAGCCCAGCGTCGCCGCGAAAACCATCACCGTGACAACGACCGGCGTCAGCGCGCCTCGGAAGGAAGTCGAACTGGCCAGCAGGGCCGTCTCTTCGGTGACGAGACGCATCTTCCTCAGCCAGGAAACGGGGACCACTCCGGCCAGCGCGGCGTTTGCCATCGCCACCACGAAGCTCACGCCGTACGCCCCGACCGCGTCGCTGATCTGAATCAGCTCCAGCCAGCGGTACTGCGAATGTCCCAGGTAGTACCACGAGAACCCGGTGATGAGGTGGGCCCGCGCGTATTCCAGCCCGGTCCACAGCACGGGGACAGCGAACACCATCGGGACCGACCATCGCTGATGCGCATGACGGGCCAGCGCCACGAACACCGGAAGGTAACAGGCGAGGTAAGCCGCCAGCGCGCCCAGGGCGATGTACATCGTCGGGTCGCCCAGCCGCATCCATTGCAGCGTGATCAGTTGGCAGATCAGCCCCGTGACGAACAGGGCCACGTACATTCCCTGCGTCGGTCTTGGAATCCTCACCAGCAACAGCACGGGCGCCAGCGCGATCCACGCCAGCGGGCCGGCGTCCACCGGAGTAAACGACGCCCACCAGAGCAGCCCTGTCGCTGCCGACAGCCACCACGCACAGGCGCTTCCGGCCCGCGACATCGCCGGCTGCTGCCGGGACCGCGCGGCGGCAATGATGTCACGTACCGACGGTTCCGATCCCCGAAGCGTCATTGCGGATTTCGTTTCTAACGTTCCGTTGGCCATACGTCCCTCCCTAGATGTGATCCGGCGAGGTTGTAGCAGGTTGGGGCCTCTGGGGGAACACAGGTTCCGGGCAATTGCACTGCGAACCCGCAAGCGATCGACCCGCGTCAATCGCTTGCGCGTTCGCATTCACACTCCCCGGCGATGCCCGTACAATTCGATGTGCCTCCGCGGCGAGACGCGAAACCCGCGCTCCGTCGCCCAGGGGGACAACCACGCGATTCGCGCCGAGAGTTCCTGCGCCGTGATCCCCTGCGGCATCATCCAGACATGCTCCGGGGCGATCTCCGGGAAGCGCTGCAGGTAGCCGGCGATCTCGACGAGGTCGGCCCGTTCATCCACCACGAATTTCAATTGGTAGGTCGATGCTTCGATCAGCCGCCGCAGCGCCGGGTCGTTCTCCTGCGCGAGACGATGCCGGTCTCGCCAGGCCGTCGGCGTCAACGGCTGCGAATTGGACAGCTTCGGGCTGATCGACATCAGGTCTGCGGCCACCGGCCGAAACACGGTCCCCGCCGTCTCCACCGTGACCAAGCGGCCGGCGTCACGCAGCGATTCCGAAAGAGGCACGATGTCCGGCTGCAAAAGGGGTTCGCCACCCGTCAACACCACGTGTTGGACGTCCTCTTGAAGTACCCGCGCAGCGACGGCCTGCCAGGAAATGTGCTCCCCTTCCGGCCGCCACGACGTGTAGGGAGTGTCGCAGAACCAGCACCGCAAGTTGCAGCCCGTGGTGCGGACAAAGACCGAAGGCGTCTCGGCATACTGCCCTTCGCCCTGGATCGACGTGAAAATTTCGGCAATGCGCATCCCGCCATCTTACCCGGAAGACGAGCCGCGCACGAAGCCAGCGCTCACTGCGTGAGCGGCATAACGCGGGCGGATGATCACTCTTTCAGCGCGGTCTGCGAATCGGCGCTGGCCAACGGGACGACGACCTTCAGCTTCTTGCCGTCGCGGATGATCGTCAGCACCACTTCGTCGCCGGGACGCTTCTCATCAATGTAACTGAGAAAGTCATCGGCAGTGGCGATCTTCTGATCATCGGCGCCGATGATCAGGTCTGCGGCACTGCGGTCCACGCGCTCCACCACGAACGGACCTCGCCGCGAACGGGTGATCCTGGGGCCATGCAGGCCGGCTTTCTCCGCTGGGCCGTTCGGCCGCATCTCGGCGATCAGCAGCCCCTTCTCCGTCTGGTAGACGCGGGTGATGCCGATCTCCGGACGAATCACCCGGCCATGCTTCATCAGAAGCGGGACGACCCGTTGCACCAGGCTGGACGGAATGGCGAACCCGACGCCCGCGCTTTGCCCGGTGGTCGTGGCGATCGCCGTGTTGATGCCGATCAGCCGGCCGTGCGAATCAAGGAGCGGACCGCCCGAACTGCCGGGGTTGATAGCGGCGTCGATCTGGATGATCGACTTGATCGTCCAGCTTCCGCGAATCTGCAGCGAGCGGTTCAAACTGGAGATGATGCCCGTCGTCAACGTCCGCTCCAGGCCGAACGGATTGCCGATCGCGAACACCCTCATGCCGACTTTCAGCGCGCGCGAATCCCCCAGCGTGACCGGGAAGAGTTCGTCCTCCGGCGCCTCGATGCGAATGACGGCGAGATCGTTGAGCGGGTCGGCCCCGACGACCTGGGCGTCATACGATTCGCCGTTGAACAGAGTCACCTGGATTTCCTTCGCATCTTGAACGACGTGAAAGTTCGTCAGGATGTTCCCGGCATGATCGAGAACCGCGCCGGAGCCGCTCCCTTCCGATTGCAGCTCCATCATCAGAAAACGGTCGCCCTTCGTCTTGGACGTGATGTTGACCACCCCGCGGTTCACGGCCTCGTACACGGCGACATTGATCGACTCCTCGGGCGTCATTCCGTCCGAGTCGTACACGCGCGACTCCGTCGCCAGGAATTGATCGACCGGCCCGGAAACGGCGCGGCGCGCGCGCTCCTGCGCCGTCAGCGACGGTTCCCTCCAGCCGTTCACCCACCAGACGGTGAACCCGCTGGCAAGAAACGCCGTCAGCAAACAGTTCCCGAGTTGTTTCATGACGCTGTGCTTTCGTCGTACTGCCCCTGGGTACATCCGCCGGCTGGTGGCCTGAACAGAGTCTGCACAAGCTTGAGGTGGACTGGCCATGGTCGGATTTCGCCCGGAGGGCGCCAGAACTTAGCCTAGGGCGTGAGCCCTGGGAACCTTGCGAGACGTTGATCCAGCCCCGTGTGAGGCGAAAGAGTCTTTCGCCCCTCACGGGGCTTTCGTGTGAATCCGAGATCTTCGCCCAGGACTCACGTCCTGGGCGAAGATCTTGCACCCTCCGGGTGAAAACAGAAAGCTTCCGATCAATGTCTGAACGCGGACACAACCGCCATCCAACGGATGCACTCCGCTCCCCAGCCGACGAAGAATCTCCGCTAGCGGAATCAACCGGGTGTGATATAAGAGTTTTTTCGCAATCGCTCAAGACCGGCTTCCACGGGAACACCAAGGCAAAGGAACAGGCCAGATGAAGCGAATCGGAATCCTCACCGCCGGCGGAGATACGCCCGCGCTCAACGCCACCATCTTTGGCGCGGTGGAACGGGCCAACGCGCTCGAAATGGAAGTGCTGGGTATCCTCCGCGGTTTTTCCGGCGCCATCGACCCCCGGTTGCCGCACGTTCGGCTTAACCCGCTGTTCTCGACGATCCCCGAGCTTGATCCGTGTCACGGGGGCACGTTGATCGGCGCATCACGCACGTACATCAATCCGGACGAAAAACAACTCATCGCCGACGTCACGTCCCGTTTCAAATCCTTGAAGATCGAGGGCCTCGTTTGCATCGGGGGCGACGGAACCATCAACGGGATGCAGCCGCTTTCCGAGATGTTCCCCTGCGTACTCGCACCCAAGACCATCGATAACGACCTCGGGTTGAACTACCTCGACGAACCGAACGAATGGACCGAAGCCGAGAGCGCCTCCGGCCTGTCGACGGTCGATTGGCGCCGGCCGAACCGGGAAGACATCGAGTTGAAGGAGATTATCAACTTCGCCACGCCCGGCTTCGCCACGGCCGTGTTCGTCGTGGTGCAGGGCGTCGAGCGGCTCCGGACCACGGCGGAAAGTCATCGCCGCATCGCCATCATCGAAGTGATGGGCCGCGATTCCGGCTTCATCGCGCTCGGGTCGTCCTACGGCCAGCCGGACATCGTGCTCATCCCGGAAGTGCCGGTCGACATGGACCGGCTCGAACATCGCATCGCCACGTTGTATGACCTGCAAAAGCACGTGGTGATCGTGCTGGGTGAAGGCGTTCGCGATGAGGACGGCAAACAGCTCGGCGCGCAAACGAAAAGCTTCGATCCCGCCGGCAACGTAATTTTTTCAGGCGCCGCCGAAGTTCTTAAGAAGCGGATTTCCGACCGCTTCGGCGATGACTATTTCGCCAGCCGCCGAAAACACGAATCCGCCGATTCGGTGATTTTCACCCGCAAAGTCGGCCACACGCAGCGCGGAGGACGCCCGATTCAGTTCGACCGATTCTACGCTGCTCAACTCGGCGGCAAGGCCGTCGACCTGCTGTTTGAGCACAAGAACAATATGATCGCCACGCTGCAATGGTCCGAGCAAGGGGGCTTTCAACTCGATTCGCTCCCGGCCAACAGCCTCCGCGATCCCTGGGGCCGCATCCATCCCCGGTTCGTACATCCGTCATTCTACGACGCGGAACGGTTCCAGCCCTCGCGGCTCGGCAAGCAGTATCTGCAAACCGTGTTGACTAACGCCATCGGGCAGGACGACATGGAATCGCTCCGGGCCGAGATGTTCAACCCCGGCAAATTGTCCACGCGGTATCAGAGCGTGAACATCGACATTCACCGCCGAATCGAGATGTTGAAATAACTGCGAACCCGCCTGCGACCGCCCCCTCGCGCTTGCGGGTTCGCAGTGTCGAATCGCCTCACTGCAACTTCCCGCGGCCGAGGATCGGCCAGGTCGTTTCAAGTTTCTCGTCCCGGAAGCAGAGAAACTCTTCGTGTAAAACGGTCGTGAAATCGGCATAGCCGACGACCAGCTCCACCTTGTCGCCGATTTTCAGCCGTTGCGATTCCGGCCCGAGCTTCAGCGTGCAATGCTCGGCGCTGAGCGCCACGACCTCGGCGTCGGGCAATCCTTTCACCTGCGGCGGGTGAATGTCGGGGTTCACCGTTTTTCGGCCTGCGTCGAGGATGGCCCGTTCGAGCGCCGGCCGGCTGGTGACCGTGGCGAGGATCGTCAGCGCCGGCTGAATGCCGGGCTGCCGACAGACGTCCACGTAGAACGGATCGCCAAAGATGCCGCCGCCGGATTGCAGCTCGGTGACGCCGTCGGCCTCTTTGCAAAAGGCGAGCGACCCCGATCCGCCCGCGCTGACGATGTCGCATCTCAAGCCCTGCTGATTGAACTGGTCACGCGTCATCTTCAGGATCGCGAGGGAGTCCGACACCTGCCGGCGCTTTTCGACCTGATCTGCAACTTTCATCAAGTGGCCCTCGTAGCCCATGATTCCGACAAGCTCCAGGCCTTTCAGCTTGTCGAGGGCCTGGGCCAGTTCGAGCGCGTCGCGGCCCGGATTGATCCCCGTGCGGTTCATGCCGATGTTCACATCCACCAGCGCCCGGCAGCGAACTCCCCAGCGCCGGCACGCCGCGTCGATCGGCTCGGCCTGGGCATAATGATCGCAGCAGATGATGGGCCGGCCCGATTTGCACAGCGTTGCCAGCCGGTCGCACTTCGGCTCGCCGGCGATCACGTTGGCGATGAGCACGTCCTCGATGCCGGAGTGGATCATCACCTCGGCCTCCGACACTTTGGCGCACGTGATGCCCGACGCACCGGCGTGAAGCTCTCGCCAGGCGATCGCCGGCGACTTGTGCCCCTTGGAATGGGGCCGCCAGGATTTCCCAAAGGCACGGACCGTGTCGGCCATGTACCGGATGTTCGCTTCCAAACGATTCAAGTCGAGGCAGTATGCCGGGGTGTCAAACGAAAGTTTCGCCGAACCGCGCACGGGGGAAATCGCCATCGAGGATCTTTCTGACTAGAAGATGATGTCGCCGCAAACACGATATCGCCAACCCGCCGCGCGGAACAGCGTGCGCCGACTTCCGAGCGGGGGGCGTTAGCCCCCTGGTTGCGGCGTCCCTGTTCTGTCATGCACAATCAAGGGGCTGACGCCCCCCGCTCGGAAGCAATTCCTCCGGCGGGCTTCTTCAGCACGTCGATGGACATGCTGGCAATATCGAATCGCTCTGAAAGTTCCCAACCGTCGGGATACTGAATGACGGCGTCTCGCGGTGTGCGGACGACCAGCAGCGCGTCCGGCTCGGTGACGTCCGGCGCCGACAGCCGGCGCAGCGATTCGAACACCGCGTCTCCGGCCCGGATGGTTCGCGTCATGGCATACGGCGGGTCAAAAAAAACGAGGCCATACGGATGCCACGCCGGGTCTCCCTTCGGCTTATAGGAAGACCGCAGTGCGTTGATCCGCCAGCACAACGCGCGGTCTTTCACGCCGAGCTTCTCGACGTTCGCGCACAAGAGTTCGAACGCGCTGTGATCCTGCTCGGCGAGGACGACCCGGTCTGCTCCGCGGCTCAGGGCTTCCAGCCCGAGCGTCCCGGTGCCTGCGAAAAAATCCCCGACGCGCCGGCCGCGCAGAAAGTCCCCCAGGCGATCGAACAGCATGACCTTCGCCCGGTCGGTGATCGGCCGCGTCGTCTCCCCAGGGTTGGCGAGCAACTGGCGTCTGCGAAACTGGCCGGCGACAATCCGCATAGTACATTCGTCTGGAGAATCCGCCCAAAGCCCGGCGTTGGCAACGCCGGGACCGACTTGGTATGGCAGACAGCCACAGTAACCCGCAGCCCTCGCGAGAGCGAGCGCCGCGAGAAACTTTCGAGGGCGGTTCCGGCGCAGACATCCTGCGGCTTACGGCACTTCGCCGCGCACATCGGCCCAGTGCTTGCGGATGATTTCCGCCGCTTGCTCTTTGACGGTTCGCGGAGCACGCCGGGCTCCGTCGCCGCCGGCCGCCGCCGGCAGCGGAGTCGGGGGAGCGGTCCGGACGGAAGAGACTCCCGCCAGGTTTGCAGGCGGTGCGGGGTTCTTGATGATCGTCGTGTCGGACGGCTTGACCGAGGAATTCTCACCGAGATCGGACAACCAATTCGCGATCTCCGCGTCGGAAATCTTTTCAGAGACCGGCTTCGTCTTTCCTGCAGCGTGTTCCGCGGCCGCGGGTTCTGCTGCGTGCTTTTGAGGCGGCACCTGAAACTGGGTCGCGCCGACCAGCAGCACGTCGCCCGGCTTCAACAGCACCGGCTCGGTCACCTGGACGTCGTTCACGAACGTGCCGTTCTGACTCGATAAATCGCGAACCCACAGGCCTTCCGGCGACCCGTGCAGCACGCAATGTCTTCGGCTGACAAGCGACGACGCCAGACGGACGTGACACTCCTCGTCGCGACCGATCAGAACTTCCTTCTCCGGCAGGACAAGGCGCTTCCCCTGCAGCTTGCCAGATTGGATGATCAATTCCGCCATGCTGGATTCCATAACCGATGCCGACACTCACGGCTGTCCTATTCTCTATCGCCAATCCCCGGATTTATCAACACCGGTTTAAGGCGCCTTCCAACTCGGCGGGCCGCAGAGACTCGATAAAGCCCGCCGACGGCGTCGGAGGGAACGGCATCGCTAATGTTGCGGAATGGTCACCGGTTCACCACATTGCGGACACGTCAGGCGTTTCCCGCGGCGCGTGGAACTGACTTTGAATTTTTTCCCGCAGGTGCAGGTGAACCGAATCCGCGTCTCGTCGGATTCCTGATCGGAATGCGTTTGCTTCCACACACGCTCGGCGATTTCCCTGACTGTCTCGATCAGTTGATCCGCGTCGATTGGCTTGGTCAGATAGCCGTCGGCACCGACGCGCTTGGCCAGCTCGCGCGAATCCACGCGGTCCATTTCCGTGATCACCAGCACGGGGACCGAAGCATCCGAAGACTTGAACCGTTCGCAGATTTCAAACCCGCTCTCACCGGGAAGAATTAAATCCAGAATCACAAAATCGGGCTTGTGCATGCTGAACGTGGCCTGTGCCTGGCCGCCGTCTTTCGCCACGCGCACCGTCACATGATGACGTTCCAGCGCGCTCCGCATCCGTTCCGCCGACGACGGATCGTCCTCGATGATCAGAACGAGGTTCACCGGCACCGAGATCTTCTGGGAGAGGCCCCAGCCGTCGGAACTCATCGCCCTGCTCTCCACGGACATGACCAAGGCACAGCACGAGACTGCGCCCTCGTTAATGATGCGCCAGCGACTCAGCCTGGTGCGCGGCAAGCGACCGGGCATTCGTCTGTCCCTCGCCGCGATTTTTCCAGGATACCAAAATTCTGGACGTGTCATGGAGGCATACACCATCCGCCGCGGGGATGCAACCGAATCCGTGCGGAAATCCAGGGCGAACGCCTTTTTAAGTAGGGTGCGTCCGAGCGCTTCGCGAGGCCCACCGATTCGCTTCGATTCTGAAGTCGGTGGGCCTCGTCAAAGCACTCGACCCACCCTACGGCTTGCAGTGCCTGAAAAAAGCGTCGGCACTGCAAGGAAATTGGCTCTCCACGCGGGATCCATCCGTTTGCCAGCGGTCAGTCCAGGGACTCGACAGGTTGGGGCCGGAGTGTCCGAGATCGGCTTGAGCCCGGAGTGCGGCAGAAGAAATCTCGCCGAACGCTAACAGGGAGCCAGTTGCCTGCGCCGCGGCGGGCTTTCCGCAAGCTGCCTGGCCTGGGCCGCCGAAGTGTCCAGCGCCAGCGTGATCTGCACGCTCCAGCGGCCGTCTTCCGGGGCCGTGAATTCCCAGTGGGGCGTCACCGACGTGCTCTGATGGACCAGCTCGAAGCCGCTTTCCGACTGGCTGACGGTCTGGATCGGCTGCGTCCAGAGACCGGCCGGTTCGGAGAGTTCCAGCGTCACGTCCAGTCCCAGCCACTCGTCGACCAGCCCGAGGCGGCTCACGTCCTGCCGATTCAATAACGATTCCATCGGGCCGCAGCGGCTGCCCCGTTCGTCGTAAAAATAACGGTCGGGCGCCCCGGCGGGCATCGCCGCAAAATTGAATTCCACTCCGAAGTGCATCGGCAATCCGGCCGGCAAGCGTTCCAGTTCGTAACGGATCAGCAGCGTGCTGCCGGCCATGGAAGTCAGTGAAACCGTCTTGGTGATCCGCACCTCATATGGACCCAGCCGGCCGTCGCGCCACAGCTTCGCTTCCACATGGTCGCCGGACCGGCGCAGCACCGCGTGATAGACGCCTTCCGTGAAATCGCCCAGCCGGCCCTCACCGGCGCGAAACGTCTCAGGAGACAGCCCCGGCTGAAAGAAATGATCGACCAGGCTCTTGCGGGGCCAGTCGTCGTAGTGAAGTTTCTGATCGAGGCCCGGCTGCTTGAAGCGGATGCCGCCGTGCGGATCGACGCCGCCGCCGGAGTCCGTCGCCAGCGCCAGCTGCGCACCTTGACGGATGCGTTCGTGATAAGCTTCCGGCCGGCGGTTGAGCGTGGCCAGAAGATTTAGCGGGATCGCACGCAGATCGAGTTCATACAAATGCCCGCCGCGGCCCGGCGAGAGGTAGGCGATCAGCTTATGCCCGGCCAGGCGGACTTCCTTGCGGGCATCGAGATTGTAATCGTCGGCTTCAATGTGCACCCACTGTCGCGGACGGTCCAGGGCCGTTTCGAGCAGCGAATCGGCCTTGATGAGCTGCTGGTAGATCGCATTGCGCAGATGCGGCAGATACAGGCCGCCGAATGCGCCGTGCCAATACGGGCAGTTGCATTGTGCGCGATACAATTCGCGTCGCGCGGCGTCCGCTTCGCCTTGATCCCTTTCCGCCGGGCCGTGATCCCAGTCGGCCAATTTCCGGCTGACTTCCAGCATCCGGGCGTACATCTCGTTGACTTCGGGATACTTCACCAGGAAGTTCCGCCAACTGCCGGCCCGCAGGTGTTGTCTCAATCGAGGCCAGTCGGAGTGATGCTCGAGCCCGTGACGCATCTGCTGGTACGCCACCTGGTCGCCGGCCGGCAACGCCCATTCGGTCATCTCCCGGTAACTGGCGTCCGGGAGATAGGTCCGGCCCAGCGGCGAGACATGGTCGACGGCTTCCGCCATCGTCGTCACTTGCAGCCAGTCCTGGTTCTCGCGCAAGGCTTGAAAGAATCGTCGCAGCCAGCCGTCACGATACACGTGCGCTTTCGATCCCGGCCAGACGCCGAATTTCTCCCCGTCGTCGCCGAAGATCAGCACGGCATTCGGCTGTTCGTCGGCGATCTTGCGGCAATACTCGATGGTTTCGTGAGGATCGGCATAGGGAATCAGGTAGCGCAGCCGTTCGCTGCCAGCAAACACTTTCAGCATCCGCCCGCCGTCTTCCGTCAGGTAGTACCCGTGCAGCGCCTGCTCCGAAAGGCCCGCGCTGCGAAAATGCGAGTCATCGAGCAGCGTGTATTCCAGGCCCGCTTCGGCGATGTCGCCGGCAAACGACTGTTCCCAGACCCGCTCCGGAATCCACATCCCGCGGACCTTGGTTTCCAGCGTCTGCTCCAGGTAGCGCTTGTACAACACCATCTGGCCGATCCGGTCCCGGCGCGGCAGGCACGCGAGGATCGGCTCGTAAAACGGGCCGCCGAGAATTTCCACCCGTCCGCCGCCAACCAGCAATTTCAGCCGGTCGACGTATTCCGGGTGATGGTTTGCCAGCCACTCCAGCAGGCTGCCGGAGTTGTGCAGCACGATCGGCAGCTCGGGAAATTCGTCGAGCACATCCAGAAACGGCACGTAGCTGTCTCGATATGCCGCCTCGAACACCCCGTCAAAATTCCCGATCGGCTGGTGATTGTGCAACGTCAGTATCAGTCGAATTCGGCCCGCCATGCGCTCTGGTCCTTCCCTGATGTCAATCGGCGTCCTGCGTCGAGCGGCATCCCGACCAGGAGAACTGGGGGGGATTGAGGAGAAGATTCAGCGCGAATGACCTCTCCCGTCATGACAGCACGCCGTCACACTCGGCATCATCGTCATTTCTTGCCAGCGACTTCAGCGCGGGATCAGACTTCCGCTTCAGAGATCGCGTCCCGTCGTCGGAAGGATTCTTGCCGCCGGAGATCGGCAAAATCTGCCGAACTCTGTTCACTGTCACGAAACAGGCCGGTCGAGATACGCCTGCAAAATGATCTGTGCGGCGAGACCGTCCAACTGGGATTTCCGATGGTTCGGACTTTCGCCACGCGACCACAGCACCATTTCGGCCGCGGCGGAGGAATAGCGTTCATCCCAATAGATCAGCGGCAAGTTCGTTTCCTTCCGCAGCCATTCGCCGAATTTCCGCGTGATCCCGGCCTGGCGGCCTTCGTCACCAGACAGATTCATCAGCGGCAAGCCGATGACGATCCCCCGGATGCGGTAGTCGGCCGCTAGTTCTCGGAAATGCCTACGATCGAGTTCCGGCGTGCGGGTGATCCAGGTTTCCACGGGGACGGCAATCGTCTGGTCGGCGTTGCAGACGGCGATGCCGATTCTCCGCGTTCCGTAGTCCACCCCCAACAGCGCCCCGGACTTCGGCAAACAGAGGTCACTACTCATCGCAGACAAGCCTTCAACGTAACACGACACAGACGGGAATGTCTGTGCCACTTAACATCGTTCGACAATGCCAGCATACCATCCCGGGTTAGTCCAGGAAATTTGCTGCACGCGGCGCGACTTGCGGAAAGTGTTCGCTCTCCGGAATCGGGGCTGAAAATCCTTCGTCCGCCGTCACGGGCCGCTGCGGTTCGACGGGGTTGCGGTGGGCCAACGTGCGATCTTGCGGAGAGTCGGCGGAAGGCCAGGAGGGCTGGGCGCTCGGGGCTCCGACCACGGGCCGAGGTTGAGATTTCGGCCGCGGTTCCAGTAGAATTTCCCTGAGGTGACGGATTACGCCGGCACGTTGCCAGTGCCGGAAATACGCATACACGGTGCCCCACGGGGGAAAGTCGTGTGGCAACATTCGCCAGACACAGCCGGTTTCCCAGCGATAGTTAATGGCGTTGGCCACCTCGCGCGGATTCACCACGCGATGCCGGCCGACGGTTTGCGGCTCGGGGAGCAGAGGTTGAAGCCGCGCCCATTGAGTCTCGGACAGGTCGCTGGGATAACCCAGCCGGGGACGAACGCTCATCGGGGATGTCTCCTGAAAGTGAAGCGAAATACGACCGGTCAAGCCGGTCACGGTGAACCAAGGGCTGATGGGAAAGACGCGTCAGGCGTCGTCATCCGAAGGCTGCGGTCCCAGATGGCGACGCAGGTTGTCGAGATCCGGTTTCATCCATTGCCGGCACAGTTCGGTCATGGGAATCCGTTTCCGTGCCGCCTCTTGCCGGATGGCTTTCCATTCGGACAACGGCACAAAGAGCGAAATCTGCTTGCGAAGTTCCGTCATGGGACGTCTCCTGAGGACACAAGGGTGGGTTCCGCGACACACGTCACGAGGATTTTTTCCGCCGCCGGCCAGGATGCCTGCTTTCGATTGGCGCCGACTTGCGTCGCTTCTTCTTGGAGTTTGGATCGGTGGACTGCTCAGCGGGCGCCGGGGCGCGGCGGGACTGGGATGCCTTCTGACGCGGCAACGGCTGCGGCTCAGATCGAGGATCGACGCCATATTCCAATCGCCGGAGACGATCGAGATCCAAGGGGCCAATCGAAGGATTGTCCCAAAGGAGGCGGACTTCGCGAACCATGACGAGACTCCTGAACAAGAACAGGAACAAAAAGAGACTAATTTAATGATCGCACATGTTTTCAGCGGCGCAACACGTTTGCTGTAAATTGGTTGTGAATCGAGAGGAAAGTGCGTTGCCGCCGTTGGAAATAAGTGTATAATTAGTCAGAACACTACGCAACACGAAAATATCAGAAATGTTCAGGTTTTCTGGAAATGTTTAGGAATGATTGGTTTCCATGAGCCGAGACGTATTACTTACAGGAGTCCATTCACCACAACTGGTGATCGGGAAACGGATTCGGTCGGCCCGGCTACGGAAAGGCTGGAACCAGTCGGAGTTGTCGGCCCGGTCCGGTATCTCCCGCACGACTCTCTTTCAGATGGAACGAGGAGCGATTCCTTCTCCGCGCGCGGCAACGCTGCACCGGCTGGCCGAGGCATTGGAAATCCCCGTCACCTACTTGAACGTGGATCAGCAGATTGACCTGGACCAGTTGCGGCCTGAGACGCCCAAGACCGGTGCATCAACCGCCGGGGAATTCGACCGTCAGACCAATCCGTATGTGGACGTCGTCTTGCAGCAGTTTCCGCAAGCCTTCGCCGGTTTCACGCCGGAAGATTGGGACGAACTCTACAGCACCTTCGGCATCGGCGGCGCGCTGACGGAAGACGGCGTGCGGCGTGCGGCGGAAGCGATCTCCAAAAAACGGGAAACGCTGCGCCGGCTGTCGATCCTGCTGGAGACCCATCTCGGAGATGCCGCCGCCGCGATGGTCGATAGCCTGTTCGACTTGGTCCAGGTCGCCAATCAAACGAGTCCCTCGCATTAATTCGCGCGGGGCCGCGTGGTCCCGGCGTCGCCGACGCCGGGCTTTGACGAACGAACGGCCTTCTCACGCCGGGCCGTTCCACTCTGCGAAGAACTGCCGTAGAAATGTCTCCAGAAACTCATGCCTTTCTTCCGCCAGCCGGCGTCCCGTTGCCGTCTGCATCCGGTCCTTTAAGAGCAGCAGCTTTTCGTAAAAGTGGTTGATCGTCGGCCCGGACTTCGACTTGTACGCCGCGAAATTCTCATGCAATTCCGGCGCATGTTCCGGGGCGTACATCGCCCGGCCGAAGTGTCCGCCGAAGGCAAACGCCCGGGCGATGCCGATCGCCCCGAGCGCGTCCAGCCGGTCGGCATCCTGCACGCAGCGGCCTTCCAGCGTTGCCATCGATGTCGCTACGCCCGCCCCTTTGTATGTCACGCCTGAGATGATGCCGCACACCTGTTCGATCACCGCCTCTTCCACGGCCTGGCTCATCAGCCATTCCCGCGCGGCTTTCGGCCCGGCCGTCTCGTCTCCGTTGTGAAACTTCCAATCGGCGATGTCGTGCAACAGCGCCGCCAGTTCCGCGAGAGCAACGTCGGCTCCCTCGGCATTCGCCAGAAAGACCGCATTCCGGCGCACCCGGTCGATATGCCACCAGTCATGCCCGGAGGCGTCATCCTTCAGCCGCAGCCGGATAAAGTCTGCCGTGCAGGCGATCACGCGCGTCAAATCAGGCATCGCAATTGTTCCTCTCCGGCAGAAGCGAACGACATCCCCTCTTGCTGTTGTTCCCGGGACGTGACGATAATGATCTCGGGCCCCGTTCGCCATTCCCAAGGGGAGTGTGAGATGTCGACGATCCTGGAACCTGAAGTCGAAACCGAAGAGCCGCTCGGCTGCACGCTCGGCGATTTATTCGAGCGCTTCGGCCCCATGCCGGACCACCGCATCCGCCGTGAACCCAAACCGGGCACTGCGACCGAGGATGACGTGCTGGAAATTCACGACCGCGAAAAACACCTGTGCGAACTGGTCGACGGCATCCTGGTGGAGAAAACCATGGGACAGTTTGAGTCGATGGCCGCAATGCGCCTCATCATCATCCTGGGATCATTTGTCCGATCAAATCGGCTCGGAGAGGTCTTTGGCGAGGCGGGCTTCATGAAACTCAAGCCGGGATTGATTCGCATCCCGGATGTGTCTTTCGTTTCCAAGGCGAGAATGAAAGTCGCCAAAATTCGACCCGGCGGAAGGATTCAGCCGCTTGTTCCCGAACTCGCCGTTGAAGTCTTGAGCCGAGGCAACACGAAACAAGAGATGGACCGGAAACTCGTCGACTACTTCCAGGCCGGCGTGCAACTCGTCTGGTACATTGATCCGCGATCACAGACAGTGACGGTCTATCAGGCGACGGATCAATTCCAGGTGATCGCGCCGCCCGGCGAACTCGCAGGCGACCCGGTGCTGCCGGGCTTGAAGATCCCGCTGAAGGAAATCTTCGCATCGCCGGAGGAAGAGTGAACCCATGCTTGCCAAACGCATTATTCCGTGTCTTGATGTCCACGCCGGGCGCGTGGTCAAAGGGGTGAATTTTCTCAACCTGCGCGACGCCGGCGATCCGGTCGAGATCGCCGCACAGTATGAATCTGACGGGGCCGATGAACTCGTCTTCCTCGACATCACGGCGAGCCACGAGCAGCGGGGCATCATTCTCGACGTGGTGCGCAGAACGTCGGAAGTCTGCTTCATGCCGCTCACCGTCGGCGGCGGCATCCGCACCGTCGACGATATCCGCATGTTGCTCAGCGCCGGCTGCGACAAGGTCTCGATCAACTCCGCGGCCGTGAAGACGCCCGAGCTGATCCGTGAATCGGCGCTCCGATTTGGTTCGCAGTGCATTGTCGTCAACATCGACCCGAAGCGCGTGATGCGAGACGGCAAGGAAGTCTGGGAAGTGCACGTCAACGGCGGCCGCGTGCCTACCGGCCTGGAGGCCGTCGCGTGGGCGAAAGAAGTCGAACGGCTCGGGGCCGGCGAGATCGTGCTGACATCAATGGACGCCGACGGCACGCAGGACGGCTATGATTTGCCGATCACCCGGGCCGTCGCTGATGCCGTGGAAATCCCCGTGGTGGCGAGCGGCGGTGCGGGGAACCCGGAACATCTCAGGGTCATCCTTACCGAAGGCCACGCCAGCGCGGCTCTCGCCGCCAGCATCTTTCACTATGGCACCTATCCGATCGGTGTCACGAAACAGTACCTGGCGGCAAACGGCGTTCACGTCCGGCTCTTGTCGAATTATTCTGGTGTGTAGGGTATGGGCAAAGAAGTTCCCGGCGTCGCCGACGCCGGGCTTGGGATCAACTGCTCGCGCTGCGGTAGTGCGAGAGCGACCATTGAAAAACCTTCCGCGCGATGACGAGCGAAAACAGGCCCGAGGCCGCTGTCAGCCCGCTCAGCCAGGTCGGTTCCAGCAGTTTGCCGAGCAGCACCCGCGCCGGCACGGTGACGACCAGCAGAATCGGCAGCACGTAGGAAAACGTGAAACGGATGACTTCCCCCGTCGGCGACCCGCTGTAGATGCCGCTGGGATACCGGGCGAAAATCGTGATGTAGAACCAGAAGTCGAGCAGGCCCTGGTTGCGGCCGAAGAAGATGCTGAGCGCCGACAACGACAGCATCAGGCTGTAAAAGAAACAGACTGCCGCGCCGAGCAGCACGACGTAAAACGCCGCGGTCATCACCGACGGCGGCGTGCCGCGCTGCCAGAGCGCGTACCCAAGCAGGCTGCCGGCGAGCGCAATTTGCGTGATCATGCCGAGGTCCATCTTCTCGAAAGAAATCAGGAATTGCGTGTCGATCGGCTTCAGCAGCGCGAAATCGAGATTGCCGGTCCGGATGAGTTCGCTGAACTGCGCACAGTTCGGCATGAAGAACGCTTCGACGAGCGCGTTGATCATCATGCCGGTCGCCATGAAGGCAAAATACTCTTCGCGGGACCAGTCGATGATCGCCGGGACCTGGCGGTAGATGACGTCCATCAGGAAAATCTGCACGCCGAACCAGAACCCCCGCGTGAACAGCGTCACCAGGAAGTTGGACTGAAACGACGCCTCGCGATTCCAGGCGTTGCGAAAAAACGCCGCCAGCACACGCAGGTAAAGTTGAAGATTCTGGATCATCGAATGTTTCTACCGAAGCGGAGCTTCCGATGCGAGCGCAGGCTGCGTTTCTTCTGCAGCCGGCCTAAGCCTGCGCACGATCCATTCCTCGTCGACAAATCGCCGGAACAGCCATCGGCAGGCTGCCTCCACCTCAAGCTCGTTGGACGTCAGCCGTCCCGACTCTTCCGGGAATCCGTCCAGCGACATGCGGATTGTCCATCGCTCTTGCACAGCGAACGCGTTGATCCGCTCCACCATGCGCAGCGCCCAGACGATTCCGAACTGATTCCGAAAATCGTCCCAGAGCCGATTCACTCGGTGACGCGCCGTGACGTCCGGTCGGAAAACAATCCCCGCTACGACTGCGGCAGCCAGCGCAAGAATCGAGCTGAGCCTCCAGGCCGACGTCGCCGCCTGGGGAATGAGACTCCAACCCGTGCAGCTCAGGAATAACGCCAGAACTCCCGTGAAGTACAGCAAGGCCGACATCGCAAAGCGCGTTCCCAGATAATTGCCCGACCCCATCAGCAGCACCAGCACGAAGCCGAGCACCGTCGGAACTTCCAGCGAGAGGCCCCGCCATTCCGAACCTTGCACCAGCAGCGTCCAGATCGGCCAGCTCAGCACGGCAACCATCGGCAGCAAAATGAACAGCGACCAGACCTGCACCCCGGGCCGACGCGCCCCCAGCACGGCCATCGGCGGGCAGAGCAACAGAATGGAAGTCAGACACCAGCCGTAGTCCGAAGTCCGCTCCGGCCAGCGTTTCATCAGTCCGTCGGTCGTCGCCATGAAACAGACGGCAAGCCCGGCGACCACCAGCCAGCGCCAAGCCGTGCGCAGCGAGGTGTGCCGCACGGCCAGTCGACAGCGTTCCGCCGCGAGAAGCCCCAGGCCCCAACTGGCTGCGGCCGTGATCCACGTCAACCACCCCATCAGGTCCGCACCTTGTAAGAATGACATTTCGCCCGAGCAGCCGACATCGTGAGAAATCGGGGATAGGAAGTCTCACGACTTCGTCGACAGGACGATCCGATCAGGCTGGATGACATAAGCCGGTGGCACAGAGATTTCTGTCTGTGCGAATTGCATCAAGTTTTTCCATCTCACGTCCCCTGATCGTGGGCAAGACGAGAGGAAGAGGCAAGCCTGAGGGCGTGCAATCGCTACAACCCGTGCCGACGCCGGACGGCGTCCCGGAATCCGCAATCGCTGCAGATTCTCTGGCCGCGCAGGTCGAGTTGATCCGAAATCTTTGGTCAGAAGCAATTCCCAGTGTCAAGGATTGGACCTGCCAGGACGCACGAACACAGGGTTCGCGGCGCCAGGTCAGGGCCTTCACGTTCCCCTTGGTCACGCCATTTCAGGAGAGTCTGTCATGAAATTCGCATGGATTACCGCCGCGCTGGTTTGTCTCGCCAGCCTGAACAGTGCCGACGCCGGCTTGTTCGGCCGTCATGGTCATGGCTGCAACAGCTGCTGCGCTCCCGCGCCGAGCTGCTGCGCTCCGGCCCCGTCTTGTGCCGCTCCCGCGGCCTGCTGCAACTCGGCTCCCAGCTGCTGCGCTCCCGCGGCTCCGGTCTGCTGCGCTCCGGCCGCTCCGGTTTGCTGCGCTCCGGCTCCGGTCTGCTGCGCTCCGACGACCTGCTGCGATCCTTGCAACAGCTGCTGCAAGCCGAAGAAATGCAAGAAGAACTGGTTCAAGGGCTTCAAGCTCGGCGGCTGCAAGAAGAACAAGTGCTGCCAGACGAGCTGCTGCGCTCCGACCTGCTGTGCTCCGGCCGCTCCGGTCTGCTGCGCCCCGGCTGCTCCCAGCTGCTGCGCTCCGGCCGCGTGTGCGCCGACCTGTGCCGCTCCGACCGCGTCTTGCTGCCACTAGTCAAAAATAGCGAGCTACCTGGTGTGGGTTGAACGCGATGCAGCACACATCGCGATCTGCTGAACCGGGAACGTGAGGCCGAGTCCGGGGGAGTCCTCCCCTCCCCCGGACGCGTCTCGCAGAATTCGCTCTGATTGACCACGCTGATCTCTCGAAGGTGTCGCTTCCCTCTCGGATGCGACACCTTTCGGCGTTTTGGTAGACTGCCAGTCTGCGAAACCGCAATCGCTGCGAAACCGCAAGCGTCCACGGCGCTCGCTTGCGGGTTCGCAGGCTGATATGTTGAAGTCCCTCTATGCCCGCTGGCGAAACGTTTCTCGATGTCACCCTGAAACTGCGGATTCCCGTCCGCGAGTTCTCCTGGAGCGTTGCGCGCAGTTCCGGTCCTGGTGGACAAAACGTCAACAAGGTGAACTCGAAAGTCATCCTCCGCTGGTCGCCGCGCGAGACCCCAAGCCTCCCGCCCGATGTGCTGGTCCGATTCCTGAACCGCTACGGTTCCCGATTGACGGAAGACGGCGAGCTGATCGTCACCAGCGAAAAGACCCGTGATCAGCCCAAAAATCGGGCCGACTGCCTCGCGAAACTGGCCGCCATGATCCGCCTCGTTGCCGTGCCGCCGAAAGTCCGCCGGCCGACGAAACCATCCGCGGGTTCCAAGCGACGGCGATTGGCCGACAAGCAGCAGCGCTCGCAGACGAAGCAGAGCCGACAGCGTCCAGCGGCCGAGTAGCGTTTTGGGCCATGCCTCACGGTTTTGTGCGGGCACGGCGCTCGGCGTAGTCGTGCCGTATCGGTTCGTCTCGCGTACGAACGCCGCTGCGTCGTGCTCGTTAGAACTTGAGCCTCACCACTCGGCGATTTCCCGTGTCGGCGACGAAGACCCGCCCGTGGGCATCCACCGTGATGCCCCAGGGCGTGGCGAATTGACTGCGCCCCGTGCCCGGTGCGCCATAGCGGCCCAACAGGCGACCCTCTTTGTTCCACTTTGAGACCCGTCCGGAGCCGTATTCCGCGATGAAAAAATCACCCTCCGGCGTCGCGGCAATATCGTACGGATAGTACAGCGTCTCGCGGGCCTCCGCGGCGAGCACTCTCACGAACTCTCCATTTTCCCGGTAGACCTGAATCCGATTGTTGAACGCATCCACGATATAGAGGTGGTGATCGAACCAGGCGATGCCGCTCGGCCGCTGGAATTGGCCGGGTTCCGTCCCGGGGGAACCGAATTGGAGCAGAAACGTGCCATCCGGCCGAAATTTCTGCACGCGATCGTTGTCGCCGTATTCGCAGACGTAGAGATCGCCTTGCGGGTCCTGCACAACTTTCACCGGGTAAATGAACTCCCCCGGTTCGCGGCCGAGTTTGCCAAACGAGTTCAAAAACCTGCCGTCGTGATCGAAGAAGACGACGCGGTGATAGTGCGTATCGGCAACGGCGATGCGGCCGTCCTGCAAAACGCACAGGCCTTCCGGCTTGCCGACCGAATACTCGGGCATCCACCATTGGCGAACGATCTTTCCGTCCGGCCCATAGACCAGCACGCGGCCGGCGTTGTCCAGGACGAAGACTTCGTCTTGCGGCCCGGCGAGGATGCCGCGCGGCGCCGGGATTTTCACCCCGGCCGGCGGGATCGACCAGTACTCTTCGCCGCGGACGGGCAGCGAATTCGCATCCGTCGAAGCGCGGCAACCCGGCAGGGCCATGATCCACAACGCGCCGAAAGCGAGTGTTGCGCGGCGCCAACCCGACCGATGCGGCACGAGCGAGCCTTGCTGCTCAGGGATTTGCGAGCGATTCCGATTCATCCACACTCCCAACGCGCACGACACGGCCGAGATCCAGGTCAATCACATGGTTCGCACCGCAATGTCCCAGTTGGGAATCGTGCGTCGCCAGGACGATCGACGTCTCGGTATTCTGACACCAGTCGCGGACGAATTCCCAATAGCTGCGGCCTTTTTTCGGTTGAACATGAATCAAGGGTTCATCCAGGACGAGAACCTGCGCCTGGCTGGCCAAGGCACGCGCCAAGGATAACCGATCCCGTTCTCCTTGAGATAACGTACCCGGAAAAGCCCGGTGCAACGACGCGAGGTCAAATGCGTGCAGCAACTTGTCGGCCGCTTGACGGCAGTGCGTCTCAGGCCCGGTGAGCAGCGAAGTCACATGGGCCGCCACGGTGAGATGCGGCCACAAGCCGTGACCGGGCGGCGACCAGAAGACCGGCAACCGATTTCCGGTAATCGCCAGCGTTCGAACGACAGTCCCCGAGGCCGGCCGCTCGAACCCGACCAACACGCTGAGCAGCGTCGTTTTGCCCGCGCCGGAAGGTCCGAGAACCGCCGTGATTCCTCGGGGAATCTCCAGGGAGATGTGATCCAGCCGCGGCGCGTGCCTGCCGGGCACGGTGACCTCGATCAGCCGCCATAACGGATCGTTCATAACGGCCTTCTCCAGCGGCCGGTGCGGGCTGCAGCCAGGATCAATCCGCCCAGCGCCAGCGGCGCGAGCATCGCCAGCGCGGCTTCCGTCG
The DNA here is from genome assembly GCA_964388415.1 of uncultured Planctomycetaceae bacterium. Taxonomy (GTDB): domain Bacteria; phylum Planctomycetota; class Planctomycetia; order Planctomycetales; family Planctomycetaceae; genus CAZDGB01. The sequence continues at coordinate 25,832 of CAYMAO010000040.1, forward strand.
ACATCGCCGCCGAATGGCCGAAGTGCATGAAATTGTAAAGCCGGACCATGATCGACGCCATGCCGGGCGGAGCGAGCAGCGCGGCTGCCGTCAGGTCAAGATAGGCCCAGTAACACAGCAGCCCGCACGCCGCGATTTGCGGTTCGACCTGCCATCGCCACTGCCACTTCCAGGCGGTGCGCCGTTGCCGTCTGTCGGGACTCTGCCGCAGCAGTTCCAGCAGATGCAGGGCCAGAGGGTCGGTCTGCTGCGACAACCAAAGCTGCAACAAGACGGCCCGGGGAAGCAGCCAGATCGCCAACGCGATCACCCAGCCGACGGGCGTCATCGACAAACCTTGAAGCAACGGCCGCGACGACAGCCACACCACGTACAGGCTCACGGTCAAACCACCGCACATCCCAGGTACAAGGCAAGCCCCTGAGATCCACCGCGAACGGCCCGGCGACAGCAACCACCGGGCCGCGTGCCAGGCCGCCAGCCCGGCGACCAGGCCGATGAGTCCCGCGGTGCAAATTTCCGTCCCCAGTTTTTTCCAGGCGGAATTCTGGGTCATCAACCAATTCCAGCCTTCGGCCAGTTGCGTCGAGAGCAACACCAACGGCCCGACCACGCCGAGCACCAGAGCGATGCCGGCATATCCCCAGGAAAACCTGCGAATCCGCCGGGAAGGCAACGGCTCTTCGTGATGGACGCCGGGGGCTCTGTCATGGGACAGTCCGGAAAGGCTCCAGAAGATGAGGCCCAGGGCGGCCATTTGAATCGCCAGTGGACGGACGAGAAACCGGGTTGATTCCAGCAGCGACATCCCGCCCACGGCATGTTCCGTGAACAGCCGGTCGGTCCAGCTCACGCTGCCGAAAAACGCCGCGGCTTCAAACTCCTGAAACGAGATCAGGAACATGAGTCCCAGCGACGGCAACGCCCGGCGCACCGGCCCGTGGAAATAACACCGCCACAAATGCCAGCGATCCCATGCCGTCCGGCAGCTCATCTTCGAGAGATGCAGCGCCGCCGGCGAGATCGGCGATGCGGGCGTCCCCTGGAGGGCGATCACCCCCACCGGCACGCCGCGCAGCAACAACACGGCCGCACAGGCCAGTTCGCTCTGCCACGGAACCCCGGCGACGAAGGGGGCGAACAGATACCCCAGCAATAATTCCGGCAGCAGAAACGGGGACGCAAGCAGTACCAGCAGCCACGTCGACCGTGACGACGCCCGGACGCAGCGCTCCAGCCAATGACAGACCGGCCACGCCAACAGCACAATCAGCAGGCTGCGGCCCAGCGTCCAATCACAAACGGCCGAAAAGGGCATGGAATGGTCCGGCGTCGAGAGACGAATGCTAGTGCGTTGGCCAAGCGAAGAATCGAGGCGCTCTGCCCCTGCGATAGAGTCATAGGACGGGACGAGTCTTCAAGTCCCGCCGCTTCCGTTCTTTCAGATGTGGCAGGAATCGAAGAGACGTCCCACCCGATGAAATGACGGTTCGCCTCGCAGGCTCGGCAAATCCTACGTATACAACGCCGAAATCGCCGTGCCCGTGTTGAGGTGCGCGGGCCGGCCGAGGCGGTCGTGGACCACGGCGTTGGGGTTGATGCCGAGCGCTTCGTAGACCGTTGCGCCGAGATCGTCGGGCGAGAAGGGCTTCGTGAGCGGATAGGCGCCGTCTTTGTCGGATTCGCCGATGACCTGGCCGGGCTTCACGCCGCCGCCGGCGAAGACGCCGAAGAAACACGGGCCCCAGTGGTCGCGGCCGGCGCCGGGATTAATCTTCGGCGTGCGGCCGAATTCCCCGAACATCATCACCATCGTGTCTTGCAGCCGGCCCGACTCTTCCAGGTCGGTCAGCAAGGCCGATACACCCCGGTCGAGCGGCGGCAACAGCCGGTCTTTCAGCGTCGAGAAAATTGCGCCGTGATTGTCCCAGTTCTGCACGCGGCCGATGTTGACCTGCACGATCGGCACGCCGGCGTCGATCAGCCGGCGCGACAGCAGCAGCGACTGGCCGTAAGTGTGCCGGCCATACCGCTCGCGAACGGCGTCCGGTTCGCGCTGCATTTCGAACGCCTGCGACAACCGGCTAGAGGTTAAGAGCGAGAACGCCAGATCCTGGCTGGCCGTCAGCCGGCGCGATTCGGCGGCGTCGGACAGAACGCGCTGCTGGCGTCCGAGTTCCGAGAGCAGGCTGTGCCGGTTGCTCAAACGCGAGACATCAATCCCCTGTGGGAAGGAGAGGTTTTCGACTTGGAATTTCGGATCGTTCGGATCCGACGTGAGCTGCCACGGGTCATATTTCGGCCCGAGAAACCCGGCGGTCTGACCCGGCCACGTGAGCGGACCTTCGATCAGAAACGTCGGCAGGTTCACGCCGGTGGGAATGCCGTCGGCCCGGGGCCGGAGGAACTCGCAGCCCGCGGCGTAACAGGGCCAGTCATCGCGGGAAGCAGTTTTGTCGAAGAACCCACCGGGCTGCTTGGCCCCGGTCAGGACGTAGTGCGTCGAGAAGAGATGGTTGTTGTCGCCATGCGAGAACGAACGGATCACGGAATACTTGTCGGCAAGCGAGGCGAGCTTCGGCAGGTGTTCGCAGATCGAGTAGCCGGGGATCGACGTTGCAATCGGCTGGAACTCGCCTCGGATTTCCGCGGGGGCGTCGGGCTTCATGTCGAACGTGTCGTGATGGCTCGCCGCGCCGGTGAGAAAAACGATGATGATCGACTTCGCCTTGGGTGCAATCTCAACCGCATCGGCGGCTTTCGACCGCGCCGCCAAAGCCGACACCCCGAGCGCGCTGGACGCTCCGACTTGCAGCAGGCTGCGGCGGCTCAGGTGCGGCGAATGACCCGGTTGGCAGGATGGGCGAGCAGACATCACGGACTTTCGGCGAGATGCGGAAGACGGCAGGAAACAGGCGGGACTAACGGCCTGATTTTAACTATCGGTTACGCAGGCAGGGAAACAACGGTGGTTTTACCGCCGCCGAACGGCTATCCTAACATGAAATTCACGCTGTCGTCGATGTCTGATCGGCAATTTCACGAAAAACCGCCGTCATGGATGCACCCGCTACGGAACAGGGCTACGTGGTTCGCTACGGTTCCACGCGAATCCTGGGCGAATTCACGGCCCGCAATCTCCCCTCGCTGCCGCGCAATTCGGCCGTCATCGTCCGCAGTGATCGCGGGCATGAATGGGCGACCGTGTTGTGCGCGGCGACCGACCAGACCCGCACCTACCTCGGAGATTCGCAGCCGCATGGCCGCGTGATCCGCGTGCCGACGCCTGAGGACGAACTGCAATGGGACCGGGCCCGGCAGATGGAACGGGGCGAATTCCTCAGTTGCCGCGATCTCATTGCCGAACGCAAGCTCCAGATGCAGCTTGTGGACGTCGAACACCTGTTCGGCGGCGAGCGGGTGGTGTTCTATTACGTCTCCGAGCAACGGGTCGATTTCCGCGAGCTGGTGAAGGCGCTTGCCGGCCGGCACAAAATCCGAGTGGAGATGCGGCAGATCGGCGTCCGGGACGAGGCGAAGCTGCTGGCGGATTACGGCGACTGCGGGCAGCCCGTCTGCTGCAATACGCATCTGAAGGAGATGCCGCCGGTTTCCATGAAAATGGCCAAGATGCAGAAGGCGACGCTCGACCCGAACAAAATCTCCGGTCGCTGCGGCCGGCTGAAATGCTGTTTGCGCTACGAATACGACACCTACGAAGAATACCGCCGCGAATTGCCCCCCATCGGATCGACGGTGGTCACCAAGCAGGGGACGGGAAAAGTGATCGGCCAGGAAATCCTGTCGAAGAAGGTGATGATCATCTACGAGAATCAACGTCATCTGCCGGCCGACCTGAAGGACATCATCACGGTGATCAACACCAAGGGGAACAAAGCCCCGCCGAAAGGCCATGATCACGACGACCACCACGATCACAACTAACTGATTCCCCCGCATCAAACGCGCGCCCCCGCCGGTCACTGGCGAGTTCGCACTCTTTGGATTTTCCCGATGAGAGTTCTTCTATCATTCACGTACCTCGCGCTCTTCATCGCTCCTGTCGTCGCCGACGAAAAACCCGGGCTGTCCGATTACTACGGCTTCCGCGATCTGGAAATCATCAAGGTCACCGACCGCGCCGGCAGCTTGCTGGCCGGGGACGTCAATCACGACGGGCTGACCGACCTGGTGATCGCCGACAATATGCACCACCGGATCGACCTGTGGGTGCAGCGGTCGGCAGAGCAAATGGCCGCCGCGCTGAAGGGAATTGCGAATCCGAAGGTGAATCAGCTCGGCGATGCCGAGCGGTTCGAGCAAAGGAAACTCGCCGTCGATCAGGAAATCGCCGCGGTGTCGTTAGGGGATTTCAATGGCGACGGGCGGACCGACATCGCGTATTTTGGCTTGCCGGACAAGTTGATCGTGCGGTTTCAGCCGGAAAAAGGGGAATGGAAAGAGCGGACCCAGCAACGCATCCCGGATGTCGCCTTGGCCCCGTGGTGCCTGGCTGCCGGCGATCTCGATCAGAACGGACTCGATGATCTCGTCCTGCTCGGCAGGCAGGAGATCCTGATTCTGTATCAGAAGCAGAAAGGGACGTTATCGCCGCCGATTAAGCTGCTGAACACGTCAGACAAGCTGGGATTGGTGCAGGTCGCCGATCTCGACGGAGATACTCGCCACGATCTGTGCTACCTGGCGGGCGACGGATTGAGCCGCGTTCTCTGTTGCCGGCTGCAATCCGCCGACGGAAAACTCGGACCGGAGTATGTCTTCGATCTGGAACGGCCTCGGGCCGTCACGTTGCGCGACGTCGATGGCAAGCCGGGCCATGAAATTCTCACGATCGATTCCCGCACGGGCCGGCTGAAAATGTTTCAGGTCCGGTCGAAACCGATTGCCGACAAGGAATTGCCGGAGCGGATGATCGCCTACGGCTTCGGGAAACAATCGGGCAGCAAGGACCGGGACTGGGTGCTGGCGGACGTCGACGGCGACAAGCTGACCGATCTCGTGGTGAGCGATCCGGGCGCATCGCGATTGATCTTGTTTCGACAGCAGCCGAAGATCGGCCTCGATTTGGGAACGCCATTTCCGGCGCTGGCCGGGATCGATCTCCTTCGCGCTGCGGATTTCGACGGAGACGGTAAAGCGGAACTGGTCGTTCACAGCGGCCCGGAAAAGATCGTCGGCGTCAGCCGGTTTGACGACGGACGCCTGACGTTCCCGATGGCGCTTCCGAGCGAATCGGATGTCGCGGCGATGGACGTCGCCGATTTTGACGGCTCGGGGACCATGAAACTGGCGCTGCTGTCGAAGTCGAAAAAGGGGAAAGACGCCGAATACCAGTTGCAGGGCCTCAAGGGACAGCCGGACGGTGAATGGCTGCCAGTCAATTTCGGCGGCAAGGAAACGGTGGCCTTGGGGCTGAAAGGGACACCGGAGCGGCTGCGGCAAGTCGACCTGAATCACGATGGCCGGGCGGATTTCGTGGTCTCGCAGGGAACATCCAAGCCGCCGCAGACGTTTTTAGGCGAACCGGACGGCACGTTTCACGAAGTCAGCAGCACGGGCCTGGGTTTGCCGGCGGTCAATTCCTCGGCGGCGACGGTCTGGCGCCAGGGAGATCTGACCGGGCTGCTCGTCGCCCAGGAGAACTTCGCCCGCTGGCTCACCCTCACGCCGCAACTGCACTGGCAGGTCAGCGATCAATTCAACGTCCTGGAGTCGAACGCCAGCCTGGTCGGTGCGATGGCCCTGGATCTGGACGGTGAAGGGGAACCGGAACTCGCACTGGTCGATGCCGGGGTCAAGAAACTCAGGCTGTGGAAGAAGTCGAACGCAGTTTACGCGCCCTGGAAGGAGATTGACCTCGTCGATTTTACCTACAAGGGGATTGGCACGGCCGATTTGAACGGCGATGGGAAAGCGGATTTGGCTCTCTTCAGCGCCGAGAAGATCATGATTCTCTACTCCGGAGGCACGGCGCCGGTAATCCAGGAGATCGCCTCGTTTGAAAGCCAATTGGAGAAAGTTTATCCGACGGACGTCGTCGCCGGGGACTTGAACGGCGACGGACGGATTGATCTTGCCGTCACCGACGTGCGAAATCATTACATCGAACTGCTGGACTTTCACCCGGAGGAAGGGCTCAGGCATGCCCTGTATTTCCGGCTGTTTGAACAGAAGAGTTTCGCGAAGGATGATGCGCCGGACACCGAACCCCGGGAAGCCCTGGTGATCGACGTCACGGGCGACCAGCGGGCCGACCTGGTCCTGCTGGTCCACGACCGCGTGCTGATCTATCCGCAGGACGCCGGCGCGCCTGCAAAGAAATAACGGAATGCCCCGAGCGGGGGGCGTGAACCCCATGATTAAGCCGTCAGCGAACTTCAACGTCGAATCAAGGGGCTGACGCCCCCCGCTCGGAGAACGGTCGTGCGCGCGGAAAACGATTGCTATTAGTGAATCGCGGTGGCGATGCTGTCCATGATCCAGCGGTCGACGTCGCGGAGCATCTTGTCGGTCGGGGCGCGGCGGCCGGAATCGTACATCCGCGTGCCGACCTGAATCCCGGCGGAATACATGAGCCGGCCGGCGTTGATGAGTTCCGTGACGTGCTCGGCCGGGCAATCCAGCCCCGTGGAGACGAGCAAGCGGCGCTGCTGCAACTCGCGGAACATGGCCAACGGATGATCGATCTGCGGAAAATCTCCCGACAGGCAGATGGCCCCGGCCCACTGCCCGGGCTCGCGCAGCAGAACTTCCCAGGCCAGCGTGCCGCCGGAGCCGAAGCCGGCCAGGTACTTGCGGTGCGGATGAATCGGGAACCTCTCTGCGACGGCCTCGACGACTTCGTGCAACTGAACGAGAATCTGGGGCAAACTCTCGTTCTTCGACGACCAGCCGGAGCGGGCCGGCGCGACAACATTTCCCTGGAGCGCGACGCCCAGGTAATTCCGTTCGCTGATTTTGGGAAGAATCTGGTCGATTTCTTCGGCGTCCGACCCGTCGTCATGCAGCCAGACGATCAGCGGATAGGCGTAACCCGGCTCATAACCTTCCGGCAGACAGAGACGGTGTTCCGCTTCGACGTGCTCCAGCCTGGTCGGCGCGAAATCGAGCGGAGCCGCTTCCGCAACGGCCAGCGTTGCCCCGGAGACCAGGCGCAGGATGCGATTCGTCGCCGCGGACTCCGAAGCGGGTTCGTCCGAATGAAAGCCGGGGTCCCATCGATAATTCATGATTCAATTTCCTTCAAGGGCTAGTTCCGGAGGAACGGAACCGGTGCGCTCGCACGCCTGTCCTCGCGGAACATCCGGGCGGAGATGCTCCCGCGAATTTCATTGAGTGGAAAATGCTGGCCCGGACATTCCGTGGCCTTGACGTCGCCATGTCCTATGACCCGGTCGCCCGTGATACCGTAATCGGCAGCCAGCGAACTGACCAATTCTTTCACGGCCCGCGTCTGACCGGACGAGGGGGGATGTTTCTCAAAATTGCCGATCAAGACGATGCCGATTCCCTGCTGATTGTATTCGCCGACGCCCGCATGCGCGCCGTGCATCTGTCCCCGCCAGCGGAACGTCGGTTCGATTTCTCCGTCGGGCATTCCGTCGCCGTTGCCGATCACAAAGTGATAGCCGATACCCAGCCAGGGCTTGCCGCTTTTGTCCTTGTTCTTCAGGTGGGCTTCATGGATGCTTTCCACGTTGCCCGAGTCGGTCGCCGTGTGGTGCAAAACAACGTATTTCCAGTCGCGCGCAGCGACTTCAGGTTTCCAGGTATGCACGACAGGAGGTGCTGTCTCCCTTGGGGGAACAGTCAATGGAATGGACGAGGGGGGCGAACTGGGAGTTTTCATTGGCTCTGGCAAGGGCTGCACCATGGGGTGCGGGATCGATGCCGTCGGAGGGACGACGGCAGGCTGGTAGCACCCTGAGCAGCCGATTCCGGACATCAGAAACAACGCCATGATTCGGCAGGAGATCTGCGTGCCGCAAAACCTGCTGCGATTCCCAACAAAGGGGGGCATCCGTGCTCCCGCGAAAAATCACTCTTCAACGCGTCACCATTTGGCCAGGAACAATCCAAAGCCGACGGCAGGAATGTACCCGCGAGTGCGCAAACGTGTCAATGTAGGCTGGGTTCAGGCGGTCAACACAAGGCAAGAAGGGAGCGTGTTCTGCGTAAAATTGTGAAGGATAGGAAAACCCTGATGGCAGGAATCGTGCCGATAAAGTCGCCGCATCCTATGTGAACTGTTTTACCGGTTAGTTCGGCACCGATTTGACGAATTTTTGCCGCCAATCGTACGGCCGCTAATGAAAGCCGCCTGCTTGCGGCCCGATCGCAATGCAGCTCATGGTGTCGGATCATGGAGAGAACCCAAGCCCGGCCGTGGATTGCCAATTGAGAGCACAAGGAACCACGGATGACCCAGCACGGGAGCCCCGCAACCCGATTTGAGAAGGCCGTCTCGCGCAGGGATGCTTGCGGCGATCATAACGCGAGGTCTAACACCTGTTGCCGAGGTTTTGTGCCGTTGCTATGATTCGCCACTCTGCAATCTGTGCAGTTTGTCCAGACCGCGGAACCGGAATAGAAAGCCAGGTCGGTATATGAGTGCGACGCAAGGACTTGCGGAAAAAATCGCGTCCAAATCTGCCAAGGTCGGTGTCATTGGCCTGGGCTACGTTGGGCTGCCCCTCATCCGCGCCTTCACGGCGGCCGGATTTCGCTGCCTGGGCTTCGATGTCGACCAGACCAAGGTCGACAAACTTCTCGCCGGGCAAAGTTATATCAAGCACATCGATGCCAGTTCGATGACCAAGCTCATTCGCGAGAAACAATTCGAGCCGACGGCCGATATGTCGCGCCTGGCCGAGGCCGACGCCATCATTATTTGCGTGCCGACCCCTTTGAATGAAAGCCGCGATCCGGATCTGAGTTACATCGAAGGGACAGCCCGGTCCATCGCGCAGACGCTTCGCAAAGGGCAGCTCATCGTTCTCGAAAGCACGACTCATCCAACGACCACTCGAGAAAACGTCTTACCGATCCTTGCCGCCACCGGCATGAAAGCCGGCAGCGATTACTACCTCGCCTTCAGTCCGGAGCGCGAGGATCCCGGCAACCCGCATTTCCAGGCGGCGACCATTCCAAAAGTCGTCGGCGGGTACGACCCCGTCAGCGGCGATCTCGCCTGCGCGCTGTATGCGCATGCCGTGGTGAAAGTGGTCCGCGTGTCGTCGATGGAAATTGCCGAGGCGTGCAAGATCCTCGAAAACACGTACCGGGCCGTGAACATCGCCCTGGTCAACGAATTAAAGATGCTCTACGACAAGCTGGGCATCGACGTCTGGGAGGTCATCGACGCCGCGAAAACGAAGCCGTTCGGATTTCAGGCCTTCTATCCCGGCCCCGGACTGGGCGGCCATTGCATTCCGATCGATCCGTTCTATCTCACGTGGCTGGCGAGAAAGCACGGCGAGCAAACGCGGTTCATCGAACTGGCTGGCGAGATCAATATCCATATGCCGACGTATGTTATCAACCGCCTGGGCGAGTTCCTCAACGACATCGCCAAGCCGATCAAGGGAAGCAAGATCGCGATGCTCGGCATGGCGTACAAGAAGGACGTCGACGACCCCAGAGAAAGCCCGTCGTTCGAGTTGATGAAGCTGCTCCGAGCCCGCGGCGCGGATTTGACATACAACGACCCGCACGTCCCGGAACTCCCGAAGATGCGGCACTACCCCGACCTCCCGGCGATGAAAAGCCAGACGCTCACGCCGGAGTACCTCGGCGCCCAGGACTGCGTGCTGATCGCGACCGACCACACGGCTTACGACGCGAATTTCATCGTCCAGCACTCGAAACTGGTGCTGGATACGCGAAACGTGACGAAGAACGTCACCGTCGGGCGGGAGAAGATTCGCAAGGCGTGAATCACGCGTTTCACATCGAGGGCTTCTCGTTCAAAGCCCGGCGTCGGCGACGCCGGGATCATCTCGGCGAGCGCAATCCATTGCAGGGATCGGAATCAGTTCGACCCTTTGGCGCTGCGGCGGACGATGCGGTCGACGGCCGATGCCATGTGGGAGAGCTTGACGACTTCATCCGCCTGGCCGGCCGTCACGACCGATTTCGGCATTCCGTAGACCGTGCAGCCTTCCGCGTGCTGAGCCAGGACGTACCCGCCCCGGGAACGAACGAGCTTGCAGCCCTCGGTTCCGTCGCGGCCCATGCCCGTCAGGATGACGACCAGCAACTGCCCCTGGAAAACGTCCATTGCCGACCGCAACGTATAATCGACGGCCGGCCGGCAACGATGTTCGTGCGGGTCTTCGGTGAGCTGCAGCGAGACTCTGTCGGCTGTACGACGTAACAACTGCAAGTGGCGGCCTCCCCGGGCGATGACCACCTGTCCGGCGCGAACTCTCATGCCGTCTGAAGCTTCCAGCACTTCCAGGGCGCTGGCTTCATTCAGCCGGAACGCCAGCGACGACGTGAACCCCTCGGGCATGTGCTGCACAACGAACACTGGGACGGGAAAATCCGCGGGAAAGTCCGGGATGAGGCGTGCCAAAGCATCAGGGCCGCCGGTGGAACAGCCGATGATGACGGCCTGATAGTTCGCCCTGGCAGCCGGATTCGAAGGCGAGGCGCGCGGTACGGATTCCTCTGCGACGTCCGGCATCGCTTCGCGTAGCGCCGAGATTTTCTCGGTCAAAGCCGTTTGCAACGCCGATTTGTTCTCCGCGGGGCTCTTTCCCGACGGCTTGACGATGAAGTCGAAAGCGCCCTCGATCAGCGCATCCGTCGTGACTTGTGCGCCCGCGGTCGTAAAACGGCTGATCATCACCACCTTGGTTTTGACCTTCAGCCGCTTCAATTCCCGGAGCACGTCGATGCCGTTCATGTCGGGCATTTCGACGTCCAGCGTGACCAGGTCCGGTTGCAGGTCGACGATTTTCTCCAGGGCCAGGGCGCCGTCTCCCACGCTGGCGACGACCTCGCACTGCGGAATTTCCGTCAGCACGTTGCGCAGCAGCGTGCGAAACAGGGCGGAATCGTCGACCACGACAATACGAAACGGCGTCATGCGTCATGCGTCCTGGCGATAATGCTCGAAAAACGTTTGCAGGCGTTCGGGATCAAACGGCTTGACGACGAAATCCAACGCCCCGGCGGCAATGCATTCCCGCAGCTTGTCCTTTTGATTCACCGCACTCACCATCACCACCCGGGCTTCGGGATGGCACTCGCGAATGGCCTTCAGCGCCGACAGGCCGTCCATCTCGGGCATCACCATGTCCAGCGTGACCAGGTCCGGACGATGTTGATCGAACAATTGCACGCCTTCCAGACCGTTGGAAGCTTCTGCGACCACGGTCCAGCCGGCTTTCATCGCGACCTCGCGAATTTTCATCCGCATGATCAACGCATCGTCCACAATCAGCAGTCGTTTCATGATGGCTCGCAACGTGGAAACTTCGTTCGCCGAAACATTACACCTCGACCGGCGGGCCTCCCACCACTTCCACCGTCACCTTTCCGGTTTCGACATCATACGCCATCCGGCGACCCTGACGGCCTCCGCAATGACGGCCCAGCACAGGAATTCCCGCAGTTTTCAGCAGCGATTCCACCATGACGAGATTCTGCTCGCCCACCGCGTTTAGATTTGTCGTGGCGAACATGTTCGCGCCGCCCGCAATTTTCGCCGCGAGGTTGCGGCTTCGCCCCCCGGAGTGCTCGATGCGGCGGATCAACTCCGGAATCGCGGTATCGGCATATTTTCCGGCTGCGCTTTCGGAACCGTTGCTTACGGGCAGCACGATGTGGGCCAGTCCTCCGACTCGGTTCTTTTGGTCGTGCAGTACCAGGCCGATGCACGAGCCTAACAGCGTTCGCAAGATGCCGGTTCCTTGCAGGACATCCAATTCCCCCATGCCGACTTTGCGTTCGACGGGAAGGGCGCCGGAATTCTGCGGACGTTCGCTCATCAGAAGATCGCAATTCCATCAACGCAAAGTGTCGAGAATTTCGGCCAGACGGATCAACGAGGCCGGGTCGGGAATCAGCAAAAACGTCCATCGGACCGGGTTGCCCTGCAATTCAAATTTCGCCCGGGCGAACACGATCCGGCTGCCGGCCGCGGCTTGATTGACAAACGCCGTTTGCAGCAGGCTTTCCGCGAAATCCCTCAAGAATACGGGCGGCGTCGGAATCAACTGCACGCGCGTGCCGCCCTGCTCGGAGAAATCGCGAGCGATTCCGTTCAGGTAGGCACTCCCGGCGATGTTCATCGTCTCGAGCGCCGAGGAAATTTCCACGTCGCCCCACTCCTTCGCTGCTCCGGGCGCCTGTGCGAGCAGCAGATCGGTCAATGCCAGGCCGCTCTCGTCGTCAAACGCCAGCAGCATCTGCCCCGTCAGCGATCCCTGCATTTGCATCAGGCACATGCAAACGGAGGCATCCCCGTCACCCAGGACGCTGGCGGCGTCGGCCAGGGGACATTGATCGACGGCCTCGATGGAAATCGTCGATGACGCGGCGAGCCACTTCCCCAATGCCGTGGAAGCTTCCGCCGCGCCGCGGTGGAACGCCCGTTCGAGCCGTTCGAGTTGCCGACCGGTAAACTGCATCGGGATTTTGGTCAAGGAACGACTCCTGGACGGCCGGCTTTCGCTTTGAATTGCCGAGACGATTTCTGGATGCTTCACTGGCTGATGTCGGTCTCATACCAATCTCAACAATTGACAGTGCTCTCCCAATAGGTCCCGGCGTTGCCAACGCCGGGCTTTGGTGAAATCTTGACACGCTGTTTATTGTTGGGATTGGTCTCACTCATGAATTGTGATCGTCGAAAGAATCCAAGATTCGCCGACACCTGGCCTTGCTGGAATATCGAAATGATTGAAATACCTGGAACGATTCTAGGACGTGATGCCTTGTGCACGTTCCGAGGCCAGTTCGATCAACGCGGCGGAATCGAGCATCAGGCACACGGCACCGTCTCCCAAGATACTGGCTCCCGACAAGCCACGCACGGCCAAATAATTTTCCGACAATGATTTGATCACCAGGTCGGCCCGTCCGACGAGTGAATCCACGCTCAACCCCAGGGTTTTGCCCCTTCCATGCAGCACGACGACATTGACGGTCGCCGCGGAAGGAGCGGAGATCGCCTCGACCCCGGCAGCATGGGCCGCCGGCCGGGACCAGCGAAAAACACTTCCCATGCTCAACAGCGGAATGAGTTCTCCCCGCACATCGATGGTGAGATGACGATGCACGGCGTGGACCTGGTCGCGCGGGACCGACACGATCTCGCGGACGTCGTCGATGGGAATCGAAAAGAAGTCCTCGCGGAATCGCATCAGCAGGCTATGGATGATGGCCAGCGTCAACGGAAGACGAATGGTAAACGTCGTTCCGGCTCCGGGTGTGGATTCGACGTCGATCGTGCCGCTCAGTTCGGAAATTGCATTCCGCACGATATCCATGCCGACGCCGCGGCCGGAGATTTCGGTGATGGCTTCCGCCGTGCTGAACCCGGGATGCCAGATGTGGCTGATCGCCTGCGATTCCGTCATTTCCGAGACTTGCGCTTCGGTTGCCAGGCCGCGCGAGACAATCCGAGCGCGAATTTTCGCCGTGTTGATTCCGCCGCCGTCATCCCGGACGGTGATCCAGACGTTGTTGCCGCGGTGGGCCGCTTCGAGAAAAATCGTGCCGGCGTCAGGTTTTCCGGCCGCGCGTCGATCATTCGGGGATTCCAGTCCGTGATCCAGGGAGTTCCTGACGAGGTGCAGCAGGGGATCTCCCAAGGCGTCGATCATCCGTTTGTCGAGTTCGGTTTTTTCGCCCTGGATCGACAGGTGGACTTGTTTCCCTCGTTCGACGGACAAATCGCGAATCACTCTCTTGAAGCGATTGAAGAGGGGGCCAACCGGGACCATCCGCGTGTTTAAGACGCCTCGCTGCAGATTCTTGGAAACGCGCGAGAGCTGGTCGACCGCTTCGGAGATGTCGGAAAAGTGGCGATGACCTTCTTCCCAGACGGCGGATTGCTGTTCCAAACCGTCGAGGTCTTCGTCCAAGCCCTGAAAGAATTGAATCCAGGACTCGCTGCCGCGCACTTCGTCACTCAGCGAACCGCGAACCGATTCGAACCGCAGCCGCAGCCGCTCGGTCAAATCCTTGGATTTCTTGAAGACCGCATTCCGGCGAAACAGCGGGCTCATGCCGCCGGCGATCTGCGAGAAGCGGGCATTGGCGACGACGAGTTCACCCGTCAGGTTCATCAGGCGGTCCAGCCGGCCGATGTCGACGCGCAGGGTTTCGCTCGCCTGGCCTTTCATGTCGGCCGGTTCCGGCTCGGCGGAGGCCGGCGCAGTCGGAGCGATGGGCTTCGCGGCCTCGATGGTTTTCCGTGATTCCGAATGCGTCTGGACCGCTGGAGGAGCAGAGAGTGTCGGCAGACTGACCCTCGCGGGGGACGGCGGTGATGCAGGGGGCGAAGGTTCGGCAGCCGCACGTTCTTCAACCGGGGGGACGGCACTCGATTCGCCGCCGTGAATCTCTACGGAATCTACTCCATCGACATTGGCGATCTTCCGGACTTCGCCGATGCTGGATGTGGTGACAATCAGGCAGGAAAAGAGCGGCAGCTCGTCAAAACTGTGGGCGTCATCAATCGGAGGGTCGCAAGCGATGATCTCGCCGATCGTGGACAACCGCGAGACGATCAACCGGGCCTTGAGGTCGGCCAGTTGAAGACCCGGCCGAAATTTCACGAGAATCCTCAGTCCGCCGGACATGGTCAGCGGAGGCAAGCCATCGGCCGCAGTGCCGACCGCGGCTTTTCCCGGAGAAGATTCCGTATGCGCGGCTTGGTGCCCTTCCAACCCCTGCAGTTGAGCCAACAAGGCTGACGGATCGCCCTCGGAAAGATCTTTTGCGCGCAGCCGGTCCAGGAAAGCCCGGAAAAAATCGACGCACTTCAGGACTAATGTCGTGGTCTCGCGATCGAGCACGGCTTGACCGGAACGATAGCGCTCGAACCGGTCTTCCAGTTCGTGGGCGAAATTCCCCACAATCTCAAAGCCCAGCATTCCCGACGAACCTTTTAGCGAATGCAGCATCCGGAACGACTTATTGAGCGCGTCGGCATGAAGCGGGTTGTCCTCCAGCAGGAGAATGGCTTCGATCAGCCCGTCCAACTCCTCGGCGGACTCGTCGATGTAGACCTGCAGGTATTGCTGCATGTCTTCGGACAAAGACGAGGCTGAATCCGGCGACGGAGGCTGAGCATTGTTCGTCATGGGCGCCCCGGCGCGAATGGCTTCTGGTAGAGAAATGTCGACCGCTTCTCCAACATGCCCAGCATGTCGAAGATCCCTTCCGAAGGCCCGACCACCAGGTAGCCGCCGTCGGCAAGGGACCGCACGAGATGGTCGATGACCACCTGCTTGGATTCCCGGCTGAAATAGATCAGGACGTTGCGGATGAAGATGCAGTCGTAGTTCCTTTGCGGATTCGCCTCCATCAGGTTGTGCCGGGAGACGGTCACCAGCTCTTTCAACGCGGGTTTGACTTCCCACGCGTCCGAATCCGTTCGGTGATGAAAATAGCGGCTGCGGAACTTCTCCGGCACTTCGTCCGCGACATGGGGTCCGTAGATTCCCAGGCGGGCCTTCTCCAGAGACTGCTCGCTGATATCCGTGCCGTGAATTTCGAGTTGCCAATCGGTCAGCTTCAAACGGTTTTCGGCCAGGCACATGGCGATGCTGTAAGGTTCTTCGCCCGAGCTGCATGCCGCCGACCAGATGCGAACGCTGGGGGCATGACGTCCGAGGCGAACCTGTTCGCAGAGGCCTTCGACAAACTCGGCGCGGAGCCAGTCGAAGTGCTTCTCGGTGCGGAAAAACGACGTTTCGTTCGTCGTAACGGCGTTGAGAAATCCTTCCAGCTCGTCGCGGCCGGTTGAGGATTGCAGCAGCTTCAGATAGGCCTGGAAATCGGCGACCCCGGTCGCTTTCACGCGGCGGCGAATCCGATTGCTGAGCAGCATGACTTTATTTTCCGGAACTCGGATTCCGCTGATCTTGAAAATCAGCTTCTGAAACTGCTCGAATTCCCGCGGCGACAGTTGAGACGCGTCCACAGCAGCCCTGCCAAGGTGTCCTGATTTGTAGGGTGGGTCGAGTCTTCGAGGCCCACCAGTCTGTGACGTTGCCATTTCCCGGTGGGCCTCGCGGAGCCTCGACCCACCCTGCGATTACTTCTCAAACGCATACTGACATCCATCACACCTTGAAGCGGGTCACCAGGTCGCGCAGCGTGGAAGCCTGCGCTCCCAGTTCTTCGGCGCTCGCCGCCATTTCCTCGGCGCCGGCCGCATTCGATTCGGTCGTCTTACCGACGGAGCGAATGGCCACCTGAACTTCCTTCGCGCTTTCGGCCTGCGTTTCCGTCGACTCGGCAATCCGGCCGATCCCTGTTGCCGTCTGGTCGACGGCTTGCACGATCGCACGGAGCGAATCGCCGACTTTCTCCGACAATGCCGCCCCTTCCGCGACGCGGCGGGTCGATTCCTTGATCAACTGCGTGATTTCTTTCGCCGCTAAACTGGAGCGCTCCGCCAGTTTGCGGACTTCGTCGGCGACGACGGCAAACCCCAACCCGTGTTCGCCGGCACGGGCCGCTTCGATCGCGGCGTTCAACGCCAGCAGATTCGTCTGGCTGGCAATCTCGCTGATCACTTGAATGATGTCGTTGATCTGCTCGCTGGACTTTTGAATCAGCTTCATCGAGGCCACGGCTTCGTTCACCGAGGAACCGCCCGACTTGGCGAGATCGGACGTGGCATCCGCCTGTTTCCGGGCGACTCCGGCATTGTCGGAGATCACCTGAATCGAACTCAGCAGATCTTCCACGGACGCCGACATTTGCTCGACCGACGCCGCCTGGGTCTGGGCACCCTCGCTGAGATTCTGCGAACTTTCGGCGATGGCCTGAGCGCCTTCATTTTGCTGGCCGGCCGATTCGACCAGTTGTCCAATCAGGTTCCGCAAATCGCCGGACATCCGCCGAACGCTGGCCGCCAGCCGGGCAAGGTCGTCTTCGCCGTCTTGCACGACCGACTGCGTCAAATCCCCGTTGGCGATGGCCTCCACCACGGTCATCAGTTGGTTCACGCGTCGCCGCAATTCCTCCGCGGCCGTTTTCTGTTCCGCCTGAAGCGACTCTTCGCGTTCCTTGGCGCGGACCCGGTCGGTGATGAGTTCCCAATTGACCATCGTGCCGCTGTATTTGCCGTTGGCATCCCGGATTGCGACCACATTGAGATCTAGAATTTCGTTGCCGAGCTGGATGTGCGCCTGATGCGGCAGGTTCTCCGGGTTGGAGAGCAAGCGGCGCTGGTATTCGGGGGCCTTGTGAAAGATGTCGATCGATTGGCCGATGATTTCGTCGGTTTTGCAAGGCAGCAGGTGTTCGATCTGCCTAAGCGTTTTCTTCGAGGCGGGGTTCATGTAGACGATCTTGAAGTTCTCATCGGCCAAAATCATCCGCACTGACGCTTGTTCGACCATCTGTTGCAGCCGTTGTTGTTCGCGTTCGGCTTTCACCTTTTCGGTGATGCGTTCCCAGTTGACCATCGGGCCGATATAAATTCCCTTTTCGTCATACAAGGCTGCGACATTCAGGTCGAGCACTTCCGGGCCAAGCTGGATTTGCGCGCGGTGAGGCAGGTTCTTCGGATTGGAGAGCAATTTGCGTTGGTGCTCCGGCGCCTTGTGAAAAATGTCAATGGACTGCCCGATGATGTCATCTACCGCACACGGGAGCAGGTGCTGCATTTCCCTGAGCGTGGCGATCGACGCCGGATTCATGTAGACGATCTTCAGATCACGGTCTGCGACGATCACGCGGACCGTTGCGTTTTTTACCAGTTGCTCAAAATCGAGTTTGGGATTTGCTGCGTCCGTCGTCCGGCGGCTGCGCGGCGGACGCGCGGGTTGATCCAAGGCCATGTTCGACTCCTGCGGTGCTTGTTGTCAGTCGGCGGATGAATTCTCGGTACGATTATGATGTGGGGGCGTTCAACGACATTCCCCGGCTTGCAATTTGGCGGACTTGCTCCATCTTTGTGGGATCGAGCAATTCCTCGATCTCCAGCAGAATGATCAGCCGCGCATCGAGTTTGGCGAACCCGGCGATGTACGCCGCCCCTTCCGATTTCACAATTTCCGGCGCCGGCTGTATCTGATCTGGAGAAATGCGGATCACCTGGCTGACGGCGTCCACCTTGCAGCCGATGGTCCGCGGCCCCACATTGGCGACGATGGTCCGCGTCTCGTCATCCTGCTCTTTTCCTTCCATGCCGAACAACCGGCGCAGATTGATGATCGGAATGATCGTCCCGCGCAGATTGCTGACCCCTTCGACGTAATCCGGTACCTGCGGCATCCGCGTGACGCGGTCCGGAATGACGATTTCCTGAATCTGCTCAATCCGGAATGCATATTCCTGTTCCGCCAGGCGAAAGCCGACGAACTGCATCGACGACTTGGCTTTCGTCATCGTCTCGGACAGCGCGGAACCCGGTTGTGCCTGATCCGTCACGGAAGTTTTTCCTTGGTTGTCGGTTTATCATTCCCCGCAGCGTCGGCCGCCAACGCCTTCGGAGGCCGCAAGGACCGCCTGAATGCGCTACTCTGAAAAATTGCCGCTGGGAATTGCGTCATCCATCCTGAAAAGACGCCGAGACCGCTGTCAAGGCGCGAATCCCGCGTGCCCCGCGGCACCCATTCAATTTCCCGAGACGGGCTGACATGCCTGGAACAAACAGACCAGCCGGCGAGCGTTCAGAGGGCGTCGGCAGACGGCCATCACTCCCTGACAGCCGACGGCTCTCAAGAAAAGGTGGCCCCTGTCCGACTGAACACATGCCAGCAGGCCGCCGCTGTCTGTTCGGTGTGATAAGAGCGCCGGGTAAGAGACGTTGTCTCCCGGCGTGCTTCGCGCCGTGCGGAGGACCAGCGTCAGATGGGGCGGTTCGGAACCGGCCGCCGCGGAAGCCCCCTTCGCAATCACTTCGACATTCAGCAGCCGCAATTCCCGAATGCTGTCCGCAAGGATTGCGGGGATGCGGTCGGAATCCAGCTCCACTCTCAGGCGAACGGAGTCCGAATTCAGGGCGGCGGTCAACGGACCGCTCGACGCCTGACACGGTCCACAGGCGTGAATGACACGCAGAATGTCGTCGGGACGAACTTTCTTCGGCGCCAAGACCAGGCACGCGGCGGCCCCCGCGGCGACAAGTTCCTCGATGGCGGAATCGCTCGAATTCAACACCACGGCCGTACGCTGGAGCAGGGAACTCCGGCTCAGTTGTTCCAGCAGATCAATCCCGCGCCCGTCCGGCAACTGCATTGCCGTAATCAGCAGATCCGGCGCCGCCTGCTCGACGGCTTGCCTCGCGGCATCCTTCGTCTGCAGGATCTGAACCGATTTCGCTCCGGCCCTCGACAGGGCGTCTTTGAGCACGGCGGCCTGCAGCTTCGACGGTTCCAAAATGCAGGCCGTCGTTAACGGTCGGTCTTCCTCGATGAGCGATTCCTCGGCGGAGGAAGTCGTGGCGGAGGGAGCCGCGGCGACAGGCCCCGAGGACTTTCCGTCGATCAAGGCCTGCAATTCGTCCGCGAGTTCCGTCGCCGTCTGGTACCGGTCGACCGGGCGCTTCGCCATCGCGCGTGCCACGATCCGATTGCATTCGCCAGGCAACGTCGGGACGAGTTCGGAAGGAATAGGCGGAGGCTTGGACAGATGGGCCGTCATCACTTGCAAAATTGACCGGCAATCGTGGTAGGGAAACCGCGCGGTCAAAAGCCGAAACAGCGTCGCCCCCAGGCTGTAAATGTCGGTCCGTGCGTCTGTCTGTTCGGCTTCAAACTGTTCCGGGCTCATATACTGCGGCGTGCCGAGAATCTGGCCGGCCTTCGTCACGGCGGTTCGCGTATCGTGCGACGCATCCAGCAGCTTCGACAGACCGAAATCGACCACCTTGACCTGGCCGTCCGCGGTCAGCATCAGATTTTCCGGCTTGATATCCCGGTGAATCATTCCCGCGGCATGCGCCGCCGCCAGGCCGCGCGCCGCCTGGGCCACTAGCCGGCAGGCGTCTTCCCATGGCAAGGCGCCGTTCTGTTCGGCATAACCGGCCACGCTACCGCCGGACAACAGTTCCATAACGAGATAGTACCGGCCATTCCACTGGTCGATGTCGTAAATCGAGACGACATAAGGGTTGTTCAGCCGTCCAATGGCCCGGGCTTCTCCCAGAAAACGCTGCAAGGCGGATTCTGAATTCCCGACGTCCTGCGAGAGAACCTTCAAGGCGACTTCCCGCTCGATCAAAGGATCGTACGCCAGGTAGACCGCCCCCATGCCTCCTTCGCCCAGAAGTTTGCGAATTTGATACTTGCCGACCTTTTCGCCGGCCGTCAATTGCGTGCTGGCCATCGCTGCCTCCGAGACGCCTCCGACCAGGGTTTTCGAGTCGCAGTCGGTATCGCTCTGCCGAGAACCGGAAGCAAACGGGTTTTCCGCGAAGGTCCGCTGGGGCGCGGCACCGGCGGGCGGCGGATGTCCCTGGCTGGTATGGTCATTCACGATTGGCTCGATGTGCACGGTTCGCTGCCCCACTCGACGCCGAGCGGACGACGATAAGAATTCCGCCGTGAATGCATCATAACACGGCTCGCATCGCGGGCGAAGTGGATCGGATTTGCACTGCAGTATCTGCCTCCGGTCTGTGATCGGAATCGCTTCCCGAGGAGACAACTTTCTGGAAAACGGCGTGTCCGACGGCTACAGTCTGGGTGATGCGGCCCCGGCGGACCGCACCGCGACACGGTGTCCCCTTCGTACCAGGTCTGATACGCCGGCCGGCGGCTCAGACGCAACGGAAACTTTCCATGAAATTCGGTGTCGGAGTGTTGGGAGCCACGGGATTCATCGGAACGCCGTATCGCAGGGAGATCCGCGAATCGCCCGACGATGCGACGATCATCGCCTTACATGGCCGGCGAAGGGAACTCCTTGAGGCCGCCGGCAAAGAGGACCGAGCGCAGTTGATCACCGACGACTGGCGGCAGGTCGTCGAGCATCCCGACGTGAATCTGGTCGTGATCTGCACGCCGGATGCGTTCCATTATGAAGCCGTCCTGCGGTGCGCCGAACTCGGCAAGCACGTGGTGTGCGAAAAGCCGGTGGGTGTGAACGCCCAAGAAGCCAGCGGGATGTGGCGGGCGATCCGACAGGCAAACGTCGGTCATTTCGTCCCGTTCTGGACGCGTTTTGTGCCGGTGGTCGTCCGGGCTCGCGAACTCGTCCGGCAAGGGATTCTCGGCGAAATTCGGGCCGTCGTGTATCGCTGGCACAATCCGCGGCCGGCGAACATCCCGTTCACCTGGCGGGACAACGCCGACGTCTCGTCCGCCGGCAGCGTCGCCGATGTCGGCTCTCATGCGTATGATTCCCTACGATTTCTGACGGGTCTAACGGCAACGAGGGTGCTCGCGCATGCCGGCGTCCTCATGCCGCCGAAAGCCGATCTGGGCGACGTGAACCTCGGCGAAGCGATTGCTTTGGGGCAGGCGGCGAAATCGCAAGCGTCCGCCCGGCAGCGCCAGGGAACGGCGTTTGACTACGCGTCGATCGCATTTGAACTGACGAACAGCGCGGTCGCCACGCTGATTCTGTCGCACGCCGCGTATGTGCGCAAGGGGCTCGCCCCGGACCTGGAACTCCACGGCACGGAAGCGTCGCTCTGCGTGGACCGCGTCCGGCACACGATCAGCCTTGCCCGCCCCGGCGAAGAAGTTCGCACTGTCGACACTCTCCCCGATCCAGGCAACACCAATCGTTTCAAGAGATGGACGTTTCCCGGCTTGCGAGACCGCATCGCCGGCCGGCCCACGGACCACCCGGGCCTCGACGACGGCTATGAAGCGCAACTCTTTACCGACGCCGCGGCGAAATCTGCTCGCGACAGCCGATGGATCACGTTGCAGGAAATCGCGGACGGCGCATAAACACTCGGACAGCAATCCACGCTTGCGATGAGCCGGTCCCGGCGATCCGCAAACGACCATCGGTCATACGCTCGCCGAACGACCATCGCCGGCCGGCGTGCCGGAATCGCCGAGCTTGGCCCTGAGGTCGTTCAATTCCTGCGTCAGGTGCTGCGTGACGAGCGTGATATCAGTGCTGTGCATGATCAGGTTCGCCCCGGCGGCGGCCCAGGCGAGTTCATCGTGCACGCCCCGCCACCAGTGCAGACCGGCCCCGCAATTGTGGGCGCGGGCCTTTTGGAAGATCGTCTTCACAGCATCAATAAATTTTGGATGGCTGTACTGCTCCGGGATGCCGAGGCTGCACGACAGGTCGTGCGGGCCGATGAGGACGCTGTCGAGATAACCGAGCGAGAGTATCTCGTCGAGGTTGCGAATCGCCGGGACGCTTTCGATGTTGGCGATGAGCAGCGCGTGCTGGTTTCGCTCTTCGAGATAAGTCCGCAGTTCGGCTTCCATCGTCTGCGGATCGCGCAGCGCGTCCTGAAGTCGCTGTCCCTTCAATGGTCTCAGCCGCACGGCGCCGGCAAGCTGGCGGACCTGTTCCGGCGTTTCGACGTACGGCGCGATGACACCCCCCGCGCCGCCGTCGAGGACTTTGCAGGCTTCAAACGGATCGGGACTGGGGATGCGGACGACCGGCACCACATCGAGGGCGGAAAACGTCTGGCAGATCCAGGACAGCGTCTCCCGGCCCAAAGGCGTATGTTCGGAATCGACGAAGACGAACTCGACGCCCGTCTTTGCCAGCCACTTCGGCCACAGGGACGACGACGAAACCATCGCCGAGGCGTAGACCCGGCGTCCTGAGCGCAAGTTCTGGCGAATGTCGCGGCCGAGCATGATGTCTTTCGTAACGCTGGAGGAAAAAACGCTCCGCTTCGAAACCGTCGCATCGCGGCTGAACGAAATCAGCCGGCGGAGAGTTCGGCCATGAGTTCTTCGGGGATGTTGAAGTTCGCCATGACGGTCTGGACGTCGTCGTTGTCTTCGAGGGCTTCGATCAGTTTCAAGACCGAGCGGGCCGAGTCGCCGTCGAGGTCCACCGTGTTGGCGGCGATCCGCGTCAGTTCGGCGGAGTCGGTCGGGATTTTGGCGGCTTCGAGAGCCTCGGTCACCAGCAGGAAGGATTCCGGCGAACAGACGACTTCCAACGTCTCGCCATTTTGGCGGACATCGTCGGCGCCGGCTTCGAGGACGACTTCCATCAACCGGTCTTCAGTGACGTGCTTCGCGGGAACCTGGAAGATGCCTTTGCGTTCAAACATCCAGGCAACGCAGCCAGTCGCGCCGAGATTGCCGCCGTGGACCTCGAAAATCTTACGCACCTCGCCGGCCGTGCGGTTGCGGTTTTCGGTCAGGATTTCGCAGAGGACGGCGACGCCGGAGGGGCCGTAACCTTCATAGAGGATTTCCTCGTAATTGTCGGCACCGAGTTCGCCGGTCCCCTTTTTGACGGCCCGTTCGATGGTGTCGTTGGGCATGCTCGATTTTTTGGCGCGGTCGATGGCGTAGCGCAACGACAGATTCGCCGCCGGGTCGCCGCCGCCATGCCGGGCCGCCACGATGATATACCGGGCCAGTTTGCCGAAGAGCTTGCCGCGCTTCTTGTCGATCGCCCCCTTCTTGTTGGCGATGTTAGCCCAGTGGGAATGTCCTGCCATGGGAGGGGGAGTATTAGGGTTAAGGGTTGAGAGAACTGCGAAATCGCAAGCGAACAAAGGGGGTCAAAGGAAAACACACAAAGTCATTTCTTGTGCTGCTTCAATTTGTCTTGCAGGCGTTCTTTCAGGTTCGGTTCCGTTTCGCCTTCGAGTTCGGCATGGTTGAGCGCCTTGTCCCACGACTCGACGGCCTTGTCCAGAAGATTCAGCCGGTGGTAGAGGTCGCCCAGATGATCCAGCAGCGTCGCGTCGCCCGATCCGTTGGAATTCGCCACCGCCTTTTCGAGCGGTTCGCGGGCTTCTTCCAGCTTGCCTCGCTTGAAGAGGACCCAGCCGAGGCTGTCTTGGTATGCGGAGTTGTCCGGATCGGAGGCGACCGCCTTGCGAATCATGCTCTCAGCCTGTTCCAGGTTTTTTCCCTGGTCGGCGTAGAGATAGCCCAGGTCGTTGTTCACCGCCGGGTCATCAGGATCTTCGGCGAGAATTTTCTCCAGAATTTCTTCGCCCTTGCGGATCTCGCCGCGCTGGACGTGAATGTTGGAGACGCTGTACTGGCAGCGGCGGAAGATTTCTTTCTGATTCGGAAACGCCGCCATTACCTTTTCATAGATGGAGATCGCCTCATCGAACTTCTTCGCGTGATAGTGAATCCAGCCCTCCTGGTATTGCAGGAGCGGGCTTTCGGGAAAGAGCCTCTGGGCGTCGTGGATGGCGTCGAGCGCCCCGGCGGTATCGCCCGCCATCTCCCTGGCCTGCGACAGCAGGAACAGGAAGTTCGGCTTTCGTTCGACCAGGGTTTTTTCGTTCGAGGCATCTTCATATGCCTTGGCCGCGTCGGCGTAACGGTGCGCTTTCATCAAGAGTTCGCCGAGTTCAGAGTACAGAATCGGCATGCGGTCTTTGTCGAGCGTCAGGGCGATGCGGAAAAATTCGGCTGACTCGTCGATCAGCTCGCTCTCTGCCGCCAGCTTCGCCAGCAGGTAGCCTTTCTCGAAGTTGAGCCTGGGAGGCTTGGCCTGATGCTGCGTGCGGCCGGCCTGCAGCAGCGACTTGAGCAGCTCCTCGTCAGCGGAAATCGCCTTGAGTTCCGCTTCGACGGCGTCGAGGCCTTCCGCACCGACTTTGGCCAGTCCCCGGCCCAGTGCGTCCAGCAATTCCTCGGGACGATTCATTTTTCGCAGGACGGCCGCGAGCCCGAGATATCCGGCCGCGTCCCCCGTCCCTTCCAGCGCGCTTTCATAAATGGACCGGGCCTTGTCGAGTTCGCCCGCTGCGGCGAGGCGTTCCGCCAGAAAGTATTGCAGCAGGTTGTTGCGAGGATCTTTCTCCGCGAGCTGTACCAGCCGGCCGATCAATTCATCGCCGCGATTCAACTTCTGGAGAATTTCCCCGAGGAGGACATACGCCTCGCGCCCTTTGGATTGCCGCTGACCGTCGAAGTATTTCTGAATTTCGTCCAGCGCTTCACCGGGTTTGTCGGAGAGCAGCAGCACTTTGGCCTGATAATAGGCCAAGTTGCCGGCTCCTGCCCGGCCCGACTTGGCCGCCAGTTCAAACGCGCGCGACGCCAGGTCCAGGCGTTCCCCGTCCAGCAGCACCTGACCGATCCGTTCATAGCTGGTCTGGGGATCGGCCAGCAACCGCGTCTTGGTCCGCAGATCGAGGCCGAATTTCTCCGGCTGCTGCAGGGCTTCAAAAAGCACGGCATAGGCGTCCGCCGCTGGTTTCGCCTGGCCGGTCACCGCATACAGAATCCCCAATTCGCGCATCAGCAGAACATACGTGGGGGAATTCTTGGCGATCTTGGGCGAATCCGCGGCCTGCTGCAGATAACGAATTGCCTCCGGCAGCTTGCGCTGCGATGCCAGGTAAATCCCCAACTGACGCAGCAGTTCATGGTCGTCCGGCAGCAATTCCACCGCTTTGGTGGCGTACCGGACGGCGTCATCGATCCGATCCAACTGGAACGCCAGCGGGACCAGCGAACGATAAACTTCTCCGGCCTGGGGGTCCAACTCCACCGCCTTGCGGTAGGCGTCGAATGCCTTCTGCCGCTCGTTGCGGATTTCCAGCACGCGGCCCGTCATGAACCAGCTCAGCGCGTCGAGATCGCGCTCGGTCGATTCGCTGCGCGGCTTCATCGGAATCAAAGGAGTTGCTTCCTGATCCGACTCTTGCAGGCGGAGCCCGTTCGAAGGCGCCCGAACGGCGGCCGCGTGATTTTCCGAATCGGGAGCCGCCGCCGCTACCGGGTATCCAAAACCGGTTCCGCTTGTTGCCAGGAACAGCAGGGTTCCCAGCCGCACGGGCGATTGACGCGAGCGATTCATGTCAGGCTCCTTCACTTCGACTCGAACAGGGGCCGGGTACGGATGCCGTCGCCAAACTCCGGCCTCTTCATTCTACGCAGTTCGTCACCGTGCACAATTTTGTTTTTCCCGCACTCCGTCTGCTGCTGTTCGTACGGGAGAACAGTACTTCCATTTCATTTGGACCGTCCTGACGTCTTGGCGGCCTTTTTGCCGGGGGCAGTTTTTGACGCCGTGGCTTTGGGGACGGCGGGTTTTCGAGCGGCAGCCTGGGGCTTCGCCGGCGGGGATTTTGACGCAGTGGATTTGGCCGCGGCCTTGGGTTTCGCCGCAGAACGGCTGAGGGCTTGCTGGAGGCGGTCGATCGCTGTGGCCGGGTCGAAGCCTTCGGCCGGGGCCGATTCCAAAGTCGGCAGGCTCGACTGGATCTTCGGGTCGGCGGCGGCCATTCGGACCGCGATGCAGAAGGAGAGGGCATCGGCCTTGCGCACGGACGACTTGAGTGCCTCGCTGAGTTCGTCTTCCGACTGGCTCGGCGCGCCCAATCCCAGCCAGACGAGCAGCCGTTTCATGACGTCGTCGATCGGCAGAATGTGGGCGCCGACCGCGTTCTGCAGCGTGTAGTTCCGCATGAACGGCGTCGCGTGCTTGAGCCGGGACAACTGCTTGACGGCCAGGTCCAGCGTCTTTTTCCGCAGCGACTCGAACTCGAACGTGAACGATTTCTCGAACACGAACTGCAAGACGGCTCTGAGCCGAAAGCCGCGCCATTCCCCGTCGGCCATACCGGGAAACGCGCGTTCCAGCTCGCTGACCTGGCTGACGCGGGCCTCGTTCAGGTCGGGAAATTCCTGGTGGAATTTCGCATAGCAGCGATCCGCCTCTTCGGGAGAGAGATTCTCCAGGCAGACGGAGTACAACATCGTTTCCAAAACCGGCCGGTCGGATTTGGGAACGGCGATTTTGTAGTGCTTCTTCAGCAGCGGCAACAGTTTCTTCAATACGGTCTGCCGTTCTGCCGCCTTCGCTCGGGAACTTGTCACCTTCCAGCCCCGTCCTAACAAAGTTTATTCCGTGCCCCGCGTCGATGCGAGGCACATTCGCCGTCTTAGTGGCCCCATTGCTGCCGGCCCGTATTCACTCCGCCTCGTCTGTTTCGCATCCTTCGGAACCCTGAGCGGCCGCCGCCTCCGTGACTTCTCCGTCGTCTTCCGCCGACGTTTCCTCGGCCGGCAGAACGTCTCCCGTTTCCGCGGCGATGCCCTGAGCCTGCGATTCCCGCAACAGCCGCGAAATCTCGATGCTCCGTTTGACGCCCTGATCCAGGACGAATTTCAACACCGGCGTGTAGCGCGTATCGAGCCGTTCGGCGATTTTCGACTGGATATATCCCCGGGCCGACTCCAGGCCGTGCATCGTCAGCGACTGTTGCTTGGCGTCGCCCATCACCGAGACGTACACCTTGGCTGTCCGCAGATCCTTGGCGACTTCCGCGGCGAGCACCGTCACCCCCTGAATGCGGGGGTCGCGCAGCCCGAACAGGATCGTGGTGCTGACCACTTCCCTGACCGCTTCGGAGGCCCGTTCCATGCGTCGCGACTTCATAAGTTTCAA
The DNA here is from genome assembly GCA_964388415.1 of uncultured Planctomycetaceae bacterium. GTDB lineage: Bacteria > Planctomycetota > Planctomycetia > Planctomycetales > Planctomycetaceae > CAZDGB01. The sequence continues at coordinate 53,576 of CAYMAO010000040.1, forward strand.
TCCAGCGTCCGTTTCACTTCTTCAATCCGGTAGGCTTCCAGCAAGTCGCCTTCTTTGATGTCGTTAAAGCCTTCCAGGCGGATGCCGCACTCCATCCCTTCGCGCACCTCCCGGACATCTTCTTTCTCCCTGCGGAGCGAGCCGATGCCGTAGCTGTTCATGATCTTCTGGTCGCGAATGAGATGAATCCGGTGCGTTCGTTCGATCGTGCCGTTAAGCACGCGGCAGCCGGCGATCGTCCCGAACCGGCTGATGCTGAACAGCCGGAGCACGATCGCCCGGCCTGTGATGACTTCCTTGATTTCCGGCCGGAGCATTCCCTCCAGGCTCACCCGGATATCGTCGGTCACTTCGTAAATGATGTTGTACCGGCGGATGTCGACTCCTTCCTGCTGGGCCAGCGATTCCGCCTTGTCTTCCGCGATCACGTGAAAAGCCACGATGACCGCCTTCGACGCCGAGGCCAGGTACACGTCGCTTTCGTTGACGCCGCCGACCCCTTCATGCAGGACTTTAACGCGGACTTCCGGATGCGAAAACTTGCCGAGTTCGCTTTTGAGCGCTTCGAGCGAACCGGGCGAATCGGCCTTGAGGATCAGGAACAGGTCCTGCACTTCGCCGTCGCGGGCCGCTTGGAGAATCTGGTCCAAAGAGCGGCGACCGCCCCGGGCCGACAGGCTGTCCGTTCGGCCTTTCTGCCTTCGGGTCTCGGCGATTTCGCGGGCCGTCTCCAGGTCATCCAGGACCAGGAACCAGTCGCCGGCGCCGGGCACCACATCCAGCCCGGCAACTTTGACGGGCGTCGACGGCGGGGCTTCCTGAATTTCACGGTCCCGCTCGTCGTACAGGGCGCGAATCCGGCCGAATGCCTGGCCGCAAACCACGACGTCCCCGACGTGCAGGGTTCCTTTACGAACGATCATCCAGGCGATCGGGCCGCGGCCTTCATCGCGGAAACTCTCCAGGCAGATTCCGGACGCCGCCCGTTCGGGGTTCGCGCGGAATTCATGCAATTCAGACGTCAGCAGAAGCGTATCCAGCAGGTCGGGGACGCCCAGGCCTGTCAGGCCAGAAGTCCGCACCACTTCCACGTCGCCGCCCCATTCCGAGGCCAGCACGTTCTGCGCCGCCAAGTCTTGCAGCACGCGCTGCTCGTTCCGGTCCGGCAGGTCCGATTTATTCAATGCGACGATCATCGGGACATTGGCCGCCCGGGCATGGGAGATACATTCCACAGTCTGCGGCATGACGCCGTCGTTGGCGGCGACCACCAACACAACCAGGTCGGTGACATTGGCGCCGCGGGCCCGCATCTCGCCGAACGCCGCATGACCGGGCGTATCAACGAAGGTCAGCTTCTTGCCTTGATGCTCGACCTGGTATGCCGCAATGTGCTGCGTGATCCCGCCATGCTCGGTCGCCGCCACGTTGGCCGAGCGAATTTTGTCGACCAGCGTCGTCTTGCCGTGGTCGACGTGTCCCAGGATGGTGACGATCGGCGGACGCGACTGCAGCCTTTCTTCAGGGTCGGGCAGTCTATCGACTTCGAGCAGCTCTTCTTCCAAGTCTTTTTCGCGCACGATGAGCAGTTCGACGCCCAGTTCCATGGCGAGTTCGATCGCCTCGTCTTCGGTCAGCTCGTTGTTCACGGTCGGCTTCTCGCCGCGCGCCCACAACAATTGCATGATGGACTTGGCGGGCCGGCCCATGGCTTCCGACAGCGAGCGAATGGTGATGGGCGGCTCGATTTCCGCCTTGGTCTTCAGGGGAATCAGCGGCGGACGCACCCGTCGCCCCGGAATGATCTTCGTGAGCTTGGAGCGCGTGCCGGCTGGTTCTTCGTCTTCGGTTTTCGCTTGATCGCGGCGAGACCGGCGTTTCCGCGTCTCCTCTAATCCGAGGCCCGCGGACCGGTCCCCTGCCTTGCCCTTGCCGAAGGTTTCTGTCGGCTCGCCGACGATCTCTTCCGCACTTCCCCGTTTTTTCCCCTTACCATCGGCCGTCTTTTTCAAGTGGCCGGAAAGAGGGCTTGCCTTCTGCAGTGAATCCCGCGTGAAGGTGATTTCCGGTTTCTGAGTTTTCTCTTCTCCCGGTTTTGCGGTTTTCGACGTCGGAGGCTTGAACTGGGGCACCGCGGCGATCTGCGGACCGCCGGATTTGGCTTTCCCTTTTCGGGTATCGCGGCCCAGTCCGGTATCGGGAGTCCCCCGTGCCGTCATGCTCATCTGCACCGGTTTCATCGGACGCTTCATGCCGCCGCCGATCGGCAAGAAATCGCCCGGGGTCATCGGCGGACGCGGCGTCCCAACCGCTCCAGGAACCGCGGGGGCTCCGGGAGCCGCGGGCGGCTCAGCCGGGCCTGACGGCGGCTCGACTGGGGTGGCCGGCGCAACGGTGGCGACATCGCTCTGCGCGGTGATTGTCGGAGGAACCGCGGGCACAGGCGCTGGCTCAGCCGGCGCCTCGGCGGGCTGAACCGGCGGTTCGACTTCCGGCGGCACGGCCGGTTCCGCCGGACGCGCCCGGACCGGTGCCGGACGCGAAACCATCGTTTTCATCTGGCGGACTTTGCCAGCCACGTCGGGCACGATGGTTCGGCTGGGAGCGCTGGGCTTCGGCGGTGCGGCCTCGGCGGCAGGCGCACTCGCGCGAATCAACTCGAGCACTTTGTCTTTTTCGTCGGGAGAGATGCTCGCCAGCGCAGAGTTCTTGATCACGATCCCTGCTTTCGCGCAGTAATCGATCAATAACTTGCTGTCGAGATCCAGCTCTTTGGCAAGAGCGAAAATGCGAATCTTCAAACAAAACCCCTTGCAGCGAAACCACCGAACCGATGGCAATTGGTCCTTAGCCTCGTCCCCTCACGCTACTCCCGCAACGCACGAGCGATCGCACATTGCATTCCTTTCCGACAGATCCCCTTCCGACAGATCCTTGTGCCGGCAGTCTCTCTGACATCAGTTTTTTTTGGTGTTCCGCAGTTCTCGTGCTCTCTGTGTTCTCACTCTGTGTCGAAGCGGCCCTTTCTTGAGATCAATATTCCTGTCTCAATGGCTGTTCCCATAACCGTTTCCATCCCATGTTTCGGCTCTGTCGAGCCGGGCCATCGAACTGGCTTTCGTCAGGCGTCTCCGTCGGCAGGCGCCGCTGTCGAAACATCAGCGCCCGGTTCCGTTGCAGAGGAATCCTCTTCAGGCTGCGCCTCGGCGTTGTGATCGGGCTCGGCGACGGCATCCGCTTCTTCCAGCACCGCGTCCGCCGTTGGGGACGCCGCACCGGCTGGGGGGGCGCCGTTCGCCCCCGGTTGATCCCGTTCCCGGCTACGGCGTTGACGCTCTTCGTGCTCCAGCCGTTCGCTTTCGCGCTCGGCATGGGCGACGATCTCGTCGCATTGCTCCGCGGTCAAGCCCCCCAGTTCCGCCAACTGATCCGGCTCGATGATCGACAAATCGTCGAAACTCAGAAATCCTTGCGACACCAATTCTTCCGCCAGGCTTTCGGCGACGCCGGGGATCTGCGAAAACGCCCCGACGGCCCGTTCCAGCGCCTCGTTCAATTCCTCGCGGGTCATGACTTCGATGTCCCAGCCGACCAGCTTGGACGCCAGCCGGACGTTCTGCCCTCGCTTCCCGATGGCCAGAGACAACTGGTCGTCGCGCACCAGGACGATGACCCGGCCCAGCATCGGGCACAGAATCACCTCGTCGACTTCCGCCGGCTGAAGCGCGTTGGGCACAAGGACTTGCAGCGAGTCGTTCCAGCGGACGATATCGATCTTCTCGTCGCCCAGCTCGCCCGTAATGTTCTTGATCCGCGCCCCGCGCACGCCGACGCACGCGCCGACAGCGTCAATATTGCTGTCGATGCACGACACGGCCACCTTGGACCGATATCCCGCCTCGCGCGCCAGGGAACGGACTTCGATCACCCGCTCCGCCACTTCGGGAATTTCCAGCTCGAACAGCCTCCGGACAAAGTCCGGATGCGTCCGCGACAAAATGATCTTCACCCGGCTGCCCGCCTTGCGAACCTCCAGCACCACCGCCCGCACCCGCTCGGAAACGCGGTGCGACTCGCCGGAAATCTGCTCTCCGCGCGGCAGCAGCGCTTCCACCTTCCCCAGGTTGACGGTCGCCATGCCCCCTTCTACGCGGGTCACGGTTCCCGTCACGATCTGTCCGCGAATATCGGCAAATTCGTCGAACAGGGCATCGCGCTCCGCCTCGCGGATCTTCTGAATCATCACCTGCTTGGCGGTCTGGGCGGAAATCCGGCCGAGAATGAGGCCCAACTCGTCCGCATCGATCTCCTTGCCGTTGCAGGTCACCGCCGTCTGACCGCTGGTCCGATCCAGGTGGGCGACGATGTCGTGTTCTTCGCCGTAGTGTTTGCGTGCCGCGGAAACGATCGCCTGCTCGATCCCTTCAATGACGATCTCTTTGTCGATATTTTTATCCCGGTGAATCGCATCGACGATTCGCAGCAGTTCTTGACCGTTCATAAATCGCCAATTCCTGTTCGCTGACCGCCCTCCGGCGGGATCGACCGTCTACACCCTGCCATCGGCCGCTTCGACCTGCGTCGGGAAGTCTTTCCGTCCGATTCCTGGTCTCCGTTCACAGCCGCTAGAAACACAATAAGCGGGCACCAAGTCCCGCTCTGTCCACGGCCCGATGCGGAAGGACCGTACAGATTTCCCGTACCGGCACGACCGAACCGACCTGCCCGCGGACCCGATCCGGCGCAGAAGCGCCTATTCAGGTCCTGAGTGAAACGGGGATTCCCCGTATGCTTCAGGGCTACATCACTGACGCCTCCAACCCATCGCGAGACTCGTATCCTCAGGTAACAAACCACCCGTCCCAGCCGAAGACGGCCCCGGCCAGACGGATCATCCACCCCCTCGGCAACCGCCACGATACAACTTGCCACCCGGGATGTCAAGATTCCCGAACAGCCGACCAGGGCCAATGCCAAGTACTCCTTGACGGGGTGGGATAGAATGGGGTGAGTTTC
>CAYMAO010000041.1:0-56586 GCA_964388415.1 uncultured Planctomycetaceae bacterium
ATGACGTTCAAGAAATCATTCCCGCTTCCACCAGAAGGCGACGTGATCGTGCCTCAATCGCCTAAAGCGCTTGGCGGCCCATTTGTCGCCGGTCGCGCTGAAATCGTAGCCGAACGTGGCGGGCGGGGCGTATGCTGCATTCGAGATTTAGTTGATCCGGTCGACTGGCTGGAAGAATTTGAGAACTGCTATTTTCAGGTTCAGGCTGACGGATCGCGAAAAGTAATCCGCAAGGCAACGGACGAGGACATTCACCTGTTTCGCGTTCCGAGTTGGATTCAATCGCCCGAATATCCAATCTGTTGTGGCAAGGAAATGATATTCGTCGGGCAAATCAACGACGATCGCATCTGCACCGAGCCCCCGGCCGACGCGAAAATGTGGTGGCATGACGCGGCCTCGTTCTATGTGTTTACATGTCCGTACTGTCTTGAGTGCGCCGCGATTGGCCAACAGTACTGAAGACGGCGAACCAGGCGGTCAACACGAACGGCGGATCGGGCGTGTTCTGAAATCAACGGTTAACGGCCGCCTCCCGGTGACCTTGGTCGCTACAGCTGCCGCACGGTTCCTCGGTGCCGAGTGAACGCTCTCTTCTCCACTCGGCCCACGCGTGGGGCTTTCCGAGGGGTGGCGAGTAGGGACTGGGCCTCCGTGAATGCGTGAAGAAACTGGGGATTCTGCAAAGGCACCGGAATCCTTCAAAACCATTCGCTCCCCCACTTGGCCACCCATCGAGAGGTTGCAATTCTTGGGTCCCCTGCCGCGGAGAGGACGGGACTGCTACAATCCCGTGGGCGCCGTGTGCCGGGAATTTGAAGCGGAAGGAAGCGTTCGTGCCGATGCGTATCTTGCTGGCGAGTCCCCGCGGGTTTTGCGCGGGGGTGAATATGGCGATCGAATGTCTGGACCAGGCGATCCGGATGTTTGGTCCTCGGATCTTCGTTTACCATGAAATTGTGCACAATAAGTACGTGGTGGATCGATTCACCCGGCAGGGGGTGACGTTCGTCAACGCGATCTCCGAAGCCCCTGCGGGTTCGCTGCTGTTGTACAGCGCCCACGGCGTGTCGCCGGAAATCCGGCAGCAGGCCCGCGACCGGAAATTGCGAACCATCGATGCGACTTGCCCCTTGGTCACCAAGGTGCATCTCGAAGCGATCAAGTTTGCCAGCGCCGGTTATCACATCGTGCTGATCGGGCATGAGGGCCACGACGAAGTCATCGGCACGATGGGCGAAGCGCCGGCCAGCATCACCCTGGTGGAAACCGCGGACGATGTCGAACGGCTGGCATTCCCCGCGGACGCCCGGATCGCCTACTTGACGCAGACCACGCTCAGCGTGGAAGAAGCCGGCGTCGTGATCACGGCGCTGCGAGCGAAATACCCGAAGATCGAAGCGCCGCCGAAGGAAGACATCTGCTACGCGACGACGAACCGGCAGGATGCGGTGTCGCAATTGGCGCCCCAGGCCGACCTGGTGCTGGTGCTTGGCAGCCAGAACAGTTCCAACAGCCGCCGACTGCAGGAAATCGGCCAGACCTACGGCAAACCCGCTTACCTGATCGACGGCGCGGAGGAATTGCGTCACGAGTGGTTTGCGGGGATTCAGACTGTGCTCATCACCGCCGGCGCCAGCGCACCGGAAGTCGTGGTGCAGGATGTCGTTCGCTACCTGGAAACCAATTATTCCGCCACGGTCGATGAGATCGTGACCCGCGAAGAGCACGTTTCGTTTCCGTTGCCGAAAGAACTGCGCGTGCTCCAACGGCAGGAATCCGCCGCCGCCGGCCATGCGTGAGCCCATGATCATGCGAACTTCCCGGATCGTGAGTCTTCGTTCGGCATTGTGGCTGCTGGCTATCTTCGGCTGTTCTGAAACTCCGTCGCCTCCCACGCCGTTGGCCAGCGCACCCCAGGCGTCTGCCAAGTCATCCCCTCGACCCGACGGCGATGCGCCGCCGGACATGGTCTGGATTCCCGGCGGCGAATTTCTCATGGGCTCCGACTCGGGTTTTCCCGATGAACGGCCCATTCATCGCGTCGTCATCGACGGATACTGGATGGACGAAACGGAAGTGACGAACGCCCAGTTTCGAAGGTTTATCAAGGAAACGGGCTATGTGACGACGGCGGAAAAGGCCCCGCGCAAGGAAGACCTCGCCGCGCAGTTGCCGGCAGATGTCGAAATTCCGGCCGAGAATCTCGTTCCCGGCTCAATCTGTTTCGATCTGAACGTCGATCCGCGCCTCATCCGAAAGGATCATCCCCTTTGGCCATACCAGGTTTGGAAATATGTTCCCGGCGCCGACTGGCGGCATCCGCTCGGGCCGGATTCCGATCTCGAAGGTAAAGACGATCATCCCGTCGTGCATGTCTCCTGGGAAGATGCCCGGGCCTTCTGCGACTGGGCCGGAAAACGGCTGCCGACGGAAGCCGAGTGGGAATTCGCGGCCCGCGGCGGTTTGAGCGGCCAGGCGTATCCTTGGGGACAGGAGCGGAATCCGCATGGCGAATGGAAGCACAATATCTGGCAAGGAGACTTTCCCGGAAAAAACCAGCGGGCCGACGGCTTCGAGACGACGGCCCCCGTCAAGTCGTTCTCGCCGAACGGCTACGGACTGCACGACATCTCCGGCAACGTCTGGGAATGGTGTGCCGACTGGTATCGGCCGGATTCTTACACGGCAGGCCCTGACCGAAATCCCTTGGGACCTGCGTCGAGCTTTGATCCGCTGGAACCGACAATCCCCAAGCGCATCCAGCGCGGCGGATCGTATCTGTGCAGCGAATCGTACTGCACGGGTTATCGCGTTTCCGCCCGCATGAAAGGGGACCCGTTCTCCAGCACGGCTCACTGCGGTTTCCGCGCCGTCCGGTCTCCCCCAAAATCCGATCCCCCATAACGATCTCATTTCTTCCTCCCCCGACGCTTGCGGTTTCGCATGTCTCTTCAAAGTTTTGACGCCCTGTACGCCGATGCCGATCGCCGTGGAACCCCGTTGTCGGTGGTTGCCGCGGGCGGTGAGGATCGAACGGTCCTGGAAGCGTTGTCGCAGGCGCAGCAGCGCGGGTGGGTGACGCCGATCCTCACCGGGTCGGTCTCTGCCACGCGGCAGCTTGCCTTGGAGATGGGGCTGTCGCTGGACGGATTTCAGTTGATTGAAAGCGAGACGCCCGCTGCGGCCGCCGTTGAGGAAGTCCGTGCGGGCCGGGCCGTCTGCCTGATGAAGGGGCAGATCGCCACGCCCGATCTGATGAAAGCCGTTCTGGCGCGCGACACCGGCCTGCGGACCGACCGGGTGATCTGCCAGGTCGTGCTGATGGAAATTCTCCGAGACCAACGGCGGTTTCTGCTGGCCGATACCGGCATCACGATTCAGCCCACGTTCGAACAGAAAATCGACATGTTGCATCACGCGGCGTTCGTGGCGAACGCGCTGCGCGCACCGGATTCTCCTGCCGACTGGAAGCCGCGTATCGCCCTCGTGGCCGCCACGGAAAAGGCGACCGACGCCATGCCCGACACGCTCGACGCGGCCGAATTGCAGCGGCGAAACGCCACTGGCGACTTCGTAAACTGCACCGTGCAGGGGCCGCTGTCTTTCGACCTGGCCTACGCCCGGGATGCCGGCGAAAAGAAACACATCGCCGGCGGAGTCGTCGGGGCGGCGGATGCCATGCTGTTTCCCAACCTGCTGTCCGCAAATCTCACCGTGAAGGCCATCATGTACACCGCCGATTGCCGGTTCGGCGGCGTGCTGTGCGGGGCGGCGTGCCCGGTGGTCTTCATGTCCCGCGCCGACAGCACGGCGACCCGGTTAAACTCGCTGGCTTATGCCCTGAGAATGATGCGCCACGTCGCCGCCGAATCACAACACACGCCGGGCGTCAACTGATCGCGTCGAAATCGGTTTCCGCCAGTTTCGCCATGCTGTAGTAAAGCTGCTGGGCCTCGCACCGCTGGACATACTCCGGCCTGGCGGCGAGCGTTTCCGCGTCCCATTCCACGAAGTACGACATCAGCGGCGGCTTGCCGCTGGCTTCGGTCACGGCGCCGGTCCACCCGGCAAAGGAAATCTCGGGAAAATCAGGCGACATCACGCCCGGTTTGACTCGAATGCGGGTTCCCGCCGGCAATCCGACGATCGTCTTCTTTTTCGCCATGGTCGTCGAGACTTCCCCTCGCAATGTGAACGCGTCATTCCAATCTCCGCTCGGCCGAGCCGGTGGAGTTCACAGAATATCAACGCTTCCGCCGACGAAATCAAGCGAAACGATGAAGGTCCTTGAATCCATTGTGCACGTCGTCGCCGCGCGGAATTGACGATTCATGAACGCCGCGGTCACAATGGTCCCTTGATGTCTGAACGAACTTTCAAGACTCAGGCCGACTGATGACTGCACACGTTCTGGATGGGAAAACGATCGCCGCGGAACTCAGGGAGCATCTTGCCTCCGATGTCCGGGAATTCGTTTCGGCGACCGGCGTTACCCCGAAACTGGCCACGATCCTTGTCGGTGATGATCCTGCCAGCGCGGTCTATATCCGCAGCAAGAACCAGGCGTGCGGCAACGCCGGCATGATCAGCCTGCACGAACATCTTGCGGCCGGCACGTCGCAGACGGAATTGCTGACGTTGATCGCCCGGCTCAATGCCGATCCGTCGGTGCACGGCATCCTCGTCCAATTGCCGCTGCCAGGGAACATCGATGAAACCGCCGTGCTGGACGCCGTCTCGCCGCTGAAGGACGTCGACTGCTTCCACCCGGAAAACGTCGGCCGGCTGTCTCAGGGCCGGCCCAGATTTCTGCCGTGCACGCCGCATGGCGTGCAGGTGCTCCTGAGACGGACGGGCCTGCCGATTGACGGCGCCCATGCCGTCGTCCTTGGGCGCAGCGAGATCGTCGGCAAGCCGCTGGCGATGATGCTGGTACAGAAAGGCGCCGGGGCGAATGCCACCGTCACCGTGTGTCACAGCCGGACGAAACACCTCGGCGACATCACCCGCACTGCCGACATTCTAATCGCGGCCATCGGCCGGCCGGAATTCGTCACCGCTGACATGGTCAAGCCGGGAGCCGTGGTGATCGACGTGGGCATCAACCGCGTGGAAGGGAAACTGGTCGGCGACGTGAACTATGCCGAGGTCAGTCCGATCGCGTCGTTCATCACGCCCGTTCCCGGCGGCGTCGGCCCGATGACGATCGCCATGCTGCTGCGCAACACGCTGACGGCGGCGAAACTGCAGGCGGAGCGGTGATTGCGGTTTCCGCCGATGCCATCGGCGGGCTTTGCCAGCGGGGGTTGCCGCCGGAAGAACAGGAGCCCTCGATTTCCCGGGATCATCGTAATCACAATTGCTTCCCCTTCCGGGATCATCTCTAATGGAGAGGGCTGTCCGCCGCGGCAGTCTGCCCTTTCGCTTCGTACGGCGCCGAGATGGACAACCAAGGAACTGAAGATGACTTTCCGCTCTCGAAACTGCCTGGCAGTTCTCACGTGCGTTTTGGTCTTGGCGACATTCGCCGCGCGGCTGATGTCAGCGGATACGCCGTCTTCGAAGTCGAAGTCCAAATCCAAGGCCGGGGGCACGAGCCTGAAAGCGCTCGAGGCCCGGCTGGAGAAGCTGGAGTCCACGATGCTCAGGGAAATCATGGATGTCTCGAATTCATTTGAGGACGCGGGACAATACGAGCGGTCGAAAACGCTGTTGGAAGTGCTGCTGAAACTCAATCCCGAGTTTCCCGGCTTAAAAGACAAAGTCAAACACCTGGAAGAAAAAATGTTTGACTCGAACGAAATCGAATTCATTCTGGATACCAGCAAGGGCTGGGTGCCGGTCGGCGGCGCCGTCGCCAGCGGCCGGCCCATCCGTGCCGAGGTCGAGGGAGAATATAAGTTCAACATCACGGCGACCGTGACGGCGGACGGCTTCCCGGCCGGCGACGTCACCACGGATTACATCGAGGGCATTCCCTGCGGCGCCCTGATCGCCACGGTCGTCAACCGCACCGGCAAACCCGGCAAACCAATGGCCCTCAAATCCAAAAACACCTGGACGCCATCGGAAGAGGGGCTGTTGATGCTCAAAGTCAATGCGCCCGCCGGCCACAAGTGCACCGGCAAGTTGACCGTGAAACTCAGCGGCCTGGTCCGAGCCGAATAACCCCCTGTTGGCCTGCCATGACCGAGCCTGCTCGTGCTGACGGGAATGCTCTCGGCCGCTGGGCTTTGGCCGGACTGGGGCCGGCCGGCCGGTTTCTGCTCGAGCGCTGGTCTTTGCGGCAGGATTTTCCGCTGGTCGCCATCGCCCTGAACGCCCCCGGAGAACAGAAGCTCGCGGCCGGATTTCGCCTTCCGGTGCGGTCTTGCCTCAAACAGATTCTCGACGATCCGCACATCCACGGCTTGATCTTGACCTCGCCGCTGGCCGATCTCCCGTCCCTCATTCGTGCTGCGCTTGCCGCGGGCAAGCACATCCTGGTGGAAGGCTCGCTGTGCGATTCCGCGGCGGAGGCATCTCGGATCGAGCATGTTGCACAATCCTCTGAACGCTCGCTCGGTGTGTTTCAAGTGCGGCGTGCCGATTCGGATTTTCGTGCCGCGCTGTCTCTGGTAGCCGACAGACGCCTGGGAACGCTGCACACCGTGCGGTGGATCGACTGTGAATACAGCGTTCCTGCCAGGCTTCGCGACGTGCCATTGCGGCCTTCGTGGAGGGACGCGTTGTCCTCGCCGGGCGTGCTGCTGTTCGAACAACTGGCCCATCTCATCGAGGCCGACCCGATCTCGGTCCAGGCGTGGCCGCGGCCGGAGACGGCCGGGTTTCAGGCGAGGCTGGAATATCCCGCGGACATGACGGCCTGGATCGACGTGCAGCGCGCGTCGCTGGCGGGCCTGCGGACCGGCTGGGTGCTCGAAGGAACCGCCGGCGCGTATCGTGGCGGACGAGTGATGACGCTGGCCGATGACGGAGAAGTACGGGAAGAAGAAATTCTGCCTGTTGATGCGGTCGACGACGACGTCATGGCCGACCTGCGGAGGCTGGCGACGGATGATGACGCTGCGCGGAACAGCCTCAGTCGATCAGTGCGAGCCTCGTTGCTGAAAGAAGCGATTCAGCAGGCGGCGCTGCGCTAGTGCCAATTCGCCGCGCAGGAAAAATCACCCAAAGCCCGGCGTCGGCGACACCGGGACCATGTTGATCCCGGCAACCAGTTCCCTGGACGCCGGCGAGTTGACGGCAGGCTCCTTGGCAGACGTCAGCCAGCGCTGAAGCACGTCGGTGAACTTCGCGAACGAAACCGGTTTGGTGACCACTTCCTGACAGCCCGCGTCAAGACATTCCTGTTGATCGTCGGGCGAGGCCAGGGCCGTCAAGGCGATCACAGGCATCTCCAATCCGGCCGTCCGCAAGCGGCGCGTCGCTTCCCAGCCGTTCAAGCCCGGCATCTGGATGTCCATCAGGATCAGGTCGAACGGCCGGCCGGCGGTCTCGGCGAGAAACGCTTCCGTCACGGCCGCATAACCGTTGGCCACGATGGCGGGCTTCAGACCAAGCTTGGCCATCATGTGCTGAATCAATCGCTGGTTCTCCCGTGTGTCCTCGGCCAGCAAGATCCGTTTCCCCTGCAATGTGGTCACCGGAAACGCTGGTTCCGCGGGCTTCGGGGCCGGGCGCATTGGCTGGTCGATCAGGTCGTCCGACTGAGGCGACATCAACGGCAAATGCAGCGTAAACCGCGACCCAGCGCTGCCGTCCGAATCGGCGGACAATCGCCCTCCGATTCGTTCAGCAAGACGCTGGGCCAGCGGCAACCCGAACCCTCCAAGTCCTGTGGTCTGCAATGTGTGGGAATCGTAAGGCGTGCTGGCGTCAAAGAGTGCCGTCAGATTTTCCTGCGTCAATAAGCACCCGGTCGCGATGACGTCAAAGATCACTTCCGAACGTCTCTCGGTCGTGCGAACGACCAGGCAGATTCCCCCGTGCGAAGTGCCATCCAGGGCGCACTCGAACAACAACTTGAGAATCTCACGTACGCGCGGCGGATCCGTCCAGCAGATCTGCGGCACCTCGGGTGATATTTCGAGTTCCAGCGCCAGGCCGCGTGCCTCAGCCTCGCTGGCAAACTCCATTTGCAAGTGGCGCGCCAAGACGGCCGGTTCGCAGGGTTCGGTCTCAACGGAGCGACAGCCCTCGTCAATGGCGGCCATTTCCAGCAGCCGCGTGACCTGTTTCAGCAACTGTTCGCTGTTCCTTCGGATGCTCTCGATCATCTCACGCTGGCCTTCCGAGAGCTCGTCCTCCAGCAGCAGGTCCGCATAACCCAGAATCGGCGTGAGGGGCGTCCGCAGTTCGTGGCTCATATTCCGTAGAAACGCGGTCTTGGCGCGGTTGGCCGCCTCCGTCTCCTGTTGAGCTTCCTTCAATTTCTGCTCGGCCTGGCGGCGCTCGGTGATGTCGCGCACGACCCCCGTGAACAGCCGGCGTCCGGCCGTGCGAACTTCGCTCACCGCCAGGTCTAAAAGAAACGTCGTCCCGTCGGCCCGTTGCCCCAGGACTTCCCGGCCGATCCCGATGACTTTCGCTACCCCGGTCTGAACGTAGTTTTTCAGATAGCCGTCATGTTGCGACGCGTCCGGCTGGGGCATCAACTGGCTGACATTTCGGCCGATCAGCTCGCCGGGAGCATAACCGAACATCCTCTCGGCAGCCGGGTTCGCGAAATCGATGAGACCCCGCTCATCGATCGTGATGATCCCGTCGACGATGGTCTCGACGACCGCCTGAAAGCGAGCTGCGGTATCAACGAACGGATCGGTAGCGTCGGCGGAAGGTTCCGTCATGGGGATTGGCCCGTTGAAGCTCAGCGAAATGTATCGCGATCAATGCTGAAGTGAATCGTGTCGAGACGCTCCTTATCCCTGAAGTTTGTCTCGCCGTTATTTGTTCGGCGGGAAATTAGGGCGTTGAAAAGTGGAATTCGATGCGATTTTTATTAGGTGTCAAAAAAAGAAAGAAAGTGCGTTCGGCCCTCCTAATTCTTTGTCATTACGGGCTGAGGCTTGAGGGATAAACCTCGGGCTGAAACGTCTGGAAGAGAGTGTGACAGGAAGAATCGCCGAGGGGAATCGTCTGACCAAAGACCAGTGGGTGGGATATACACGCTGATCCTGATTCCCTTCAAACTCCCCCTTCTTTTTCTCAGCCTGCCCTGTTAGAATTCGATCAGATGCGGATTTTGGACTAAACAACCGCAAAACATTCCCATTTTGAATTTCAGGGGATTGAACATGGCAGTCTTGTTGACGGAAAAAGCAGCCGGCGAAATCAAACGGGTGATCGGCGAACAGGCCCTCCCGGAGACGACCATCCTCAGGATCGGCGTCTCCGCCGGCGGATGCAGCGGGTTCCAATACGCCCTCGGCTTCGACAGCAACACCGACGAAACCAAGGACCAGGTCGAGGAACAGCACGGCCTCAAAGTCGCCGTGGATAAGAAGAGCGCCCTGTACCTCGACGGCACCACGATCGACTTCTACGACGGCCTCGAAAAACGGGGCTTCACGTTCAATAATCCGAACGTCGTCAAGTCGTGCGGCTGCGGCAGCAGTTTCTCCGCCTGAGATTCTCTGAGCGGAGGACGTGAGTTCCCTGGTTGTGCGTTGAAGAGCAGGGAACGCGTTTACAAGGGGCTGACGCCCCCCGCTCGGGAAATCTGAATACATCACGTTGCAGTGCGGGATCATTCGATGAGACTGGCAGGAAAAAACGCGCTGATCACCGGCGCATCACGCGGGATCGGCAAGGGCTGCGCGCTGGAAATGGCCAAGGCCGGCGCGAACGTTGCCATCAACTATTACTCGCATCCCGAAGATGCCGAGGCCGTCGCCGCCGAGGCCCGCGGTTACGGCGCGAAGGCCGTCATCCTGCAAGGCGACGTCGGTGATCGGGCCTGTGTTGAAGGATTAGTGACCGACACCGTCAAAGCGTTCGGCAGCATTGATCTCTTCGTGTCCAACGCCGTCTACAGCGACCGGCAACTGATGATCGAAGCCGACATAAAAGGGTTCGAGCGGACGATCAACGTTGGTATGTGGGGCGCGTTTTACGGTACCAGGGCTGCGGCGATTCAGATGGTCAAGCAAAAACAGGGCGGCTCGATCGTCGTCGTCAGTTCGCCGCACGCAGTGCTCGCCATTCCGACGTCCATGGCCTACAACATGGCGAAGGCGGCCATCGATCACATGGCCCGCACGGCGGCGATAGAACTCGCCGAGCACCGCATTCGTGTGAACATCATCCATCCCGGCTGGATCGACACGCCCGGCGAGCGGAAGTTTTTTTCCGAAGAGCAGCTCGCCGAGGGGGCGAAATCGCTGCCGTGGAAACGCCTCGGCCGGATTGACGAAATCGGCAAGGCGGCCGTCTACATCTGCAGTGACGACGCCGACTACATGACCGGCAGCACGCTGACGATCGACGGCGGCGTGAGCCTGCCGTGGTGGTCGAACCGTGCGGAAGGCGCGCCGTGATGACGCGCTTCCCCGAGCGGGGGGCGTCAGCCCCCTGTTGACGCGCTCCTTGCCCTATCGGGCGGAATCAGGGGACTCACGTCCCCCGCTCAGGTGAATAAAAAACACGCCTGGGACAACGGCCCCAGGCGTGTGCAAGATTTCTCAAGTCGATCAGGCGTTTGAGGCAACCGGCTTCCGATTGCGGCGGCGGGCGAACGCCATGCCGACGATCCCGATCCCAGCCATGACCAACGTGCCGGGTTCGGGAAAAGCCGGCGGCGCAGTCGGAATCAGAATCTGCGTCACCTGGATCTGCCAGATGTTTGTTCCGGCGGCGGCAAACTCCTGGAACGTCCAGAAGCTCTTGCTGTCGGAGGGATCCAGCACCGTGGCGCTGTAATCGCCCCAACGGTTCCGTCCACTGCCGTCCAACCGCTGATAATCCGCCAGGCCGGCCTTCGTGAGGGTCACCGGGCTGAACGATGTGACGCCGGCCGTCGTCTTGCCCACGACGACGTAGGTGCTCATGAACGTCGACGGGGACGCGCCGCTGAATCCGATCACGACATCGCCGTCTGCATTGACGGCAATCGAGGGAAAATTGAAACCGAGCGAGGGGTCGGAAATGATGCCGCTCTGCAGCACGGCGCCGGTGACGGCGTCGATTTCATACCATTCGATCGCGGCCAGGCCGCCGACGTCCACGCTGTGCACGGCCCACAAGCTGTCGTTCACGCGGCCCGGAGTGTGCTGCTGGATGACGTTGCCGCTGAAACGCGTGTCGCCCGCGTTGATATTCGCCTTGGGGCCGGACTGATCAATGGTCGGCGGACCGCTGCGCGGCGTCACGCCAATAAATCCGCCGGCTGTCACCAAAGTCGGCGCGAAGGGTGTGCCGGCGATTTGCGACGTCTTCAGGGTGCCCGTTCCCTTGTTGTAGGAGGAAAGTAATGTCTGCGGCAACCCCCCACCCGTCAGATCGACCACAGGTTGCATGGCGAAACCGGTGCTGCCGGCGGGGATATCTTGAAACAAGGTCGCATTCGCGACGGTCGGCACGGCCCCCAGCAGGTCGGACTTGGGGATGACCAGCACATTCGTGGTGGTGGCAGGACCGCCGCCCACGGGGAACATGTTCGCCGCGAGGGTCACCGTGGTGGCGGTGATGCCCATCATGGGAAAATCGGCCCAATCGGAGTTGTTGGTGTCGGAGTCGATTTTGAAGCCGGTCCAGCCGGCCGTCGGATCGCTCGTGTTGGAAACGGCGACCAAATAATTGTTAGCCGCGCCGCCGTTATCCACAGAGGCGGCAAACCAGCGGCCGCTGGCCGCGTCGTAGTTGATCCGCGGGTCGAATGAGAAACTTCCGCTGGGCGTCACGCCGGAACTGGTCCAGAATGAATCGAGCGACGACCCCGAGACGAAGGCGCCGGACTTGTCATACACCGCGTAGCGCCCATTGATGAGCACGACGGCGTGATCCGGACCAACCGCTCCCATGGTATCCGGGGGGATAAAACCCGAATCGAGGATTGTACTATCGGAGAAGTTCGTGCCAATCGTAAACATGGCCGCCTGGGCCGTTGTTGAAATCATCAACAACAGAACCCCGAGCGAGGAAAGACGAGGCAACCGTTGCAGGCATCCAAAACCGGTTCTCATGCCATCACCCTACTTTCCGATCGAGAAATCCCCAGATTGCCGGCTGAACGACTGAACTCCCTGTCGGACCGGCGCTGCGCCCTTCCCAGGCGCAGACGAAATTTTCGGACTTGGAAACCGAGGCTTGGCGGACGAAAGCAGCCAATCCTCGTTCCTTAAATCCTCAGATTTTCTTTTTCCGTAGTTGAAGCATAAACCTCCCAGCCGTCTCGTAGCAAGCAACAAATTGTCAAAATATTCGTAGTTTTCTTGAGTATCTCAATCTCGTGACGATCTGGACGCGAGGAATTCGCAGTTCATCGCGTGACGGCGCGTTCCCACCGTTGCCGACGCCGGGCTTTGGGGTCTGTTGCGATCCGCAACTTGCAGGCCGGGGGGAAATTGAAGAGACTCTTTCGTGTGGACATGTACTCGATCAACAGCTAAGGATTTTTGCGATGCCCAAGAAAAAAGCTGCCGTGAAGAAACCCTCGTTCCCGAAGCGGCTCGTGTTGCGCACGGCTGAAGCGTGCGTGGAAGTCGGACAGGATTACGCCTGTGCGGAGCCGGAAATTGTTATCGGGGAACTCGACGGCCCGGTCGGGACGGCGATGGCGACGCTGCTGGGGGACCAGGCGAAAGGCCATTCCAAGGTCTTCGCGATTCTGAACTCCGATGTGCAGGTGAAGCCCGCGACCCTGATGGTCAGCAAGGTGACGGTCAACAATTCCAAGTACACCAACCTGCTGATGGGGACCGTGCAGGCCGGCATTGCGAACGGCGTGTTGGACGCCGTCCGCGAGGGGATCATCCCCAAGAACCGGGCGGAAGACTTGGGGATCATCATGGCGGTCTGGCTTGATCCAAGCGTGGTCGATGTGGAAGTCGATCACCAATTGCTGTTCGACTCCAACCGCCAGGCCACGAAAAAAGTGATCCAAAAGGCGATCCAGGGCGAACCTTCGATCGATTGGCTGCTCAAGCACCAAGACGAAGTTTCGCACTTCTATCACCAGTTGGGCGTCGAAGGGAAATTGTAGGCGAAAATCGCTCAAAGCCCGCCGTCGGCGCCGGCGGGAACGCTTCTGCGAAGCGTCGCTAATAGAATTCCGTTGATATTCTGATCGGCCCCGCGATGCATTCGGCCACGCTGCAGTTTACCCCCCGCGACCTCGCCGATTTCGAACGCGACGGCTTCGTGATCGTCCGCGGTCTGGCGGATGCAGACCTGGTGCGGCAGATGCGGGCCGTCACGGAACGAGGACTTCGAGAAGCCATCGGGCCGGTCGAATTCGAAGCCGATCTGCGATACCCCGGTGCGCCGGCGTCACCGAACGAAATCGGCGGGCAGACGATTCGCCGGCTGAAACAAGCCCTGAGCCGGGATTACGTCTTCACCGAGTGGCTGCTGCGGCCGGAGTTGCTCAACCGCTTGCGGCAACTGCTGGGGCCGGACGTTGTCTGCCCATTGGCCCATCACAACTGCGTGATGACCAAGCATCCGAAGTTCAGCAGCGACACTGGCTGGCACCAGGACCTGCGGTATTGGTCGTTCACCCGGCCCGACCTCGTCAGCGTCTGGCTGGCGCTCGTGCCGGAGACCGAGCGAAACGGCTGCCTGCAAGTCCTGCCCGGATCGCACCGCTGGACGATTCGACCCGACCAGTTGGACGCCGAGTCGTTCTTTCGCGGCGATCTTGCTGAGAACCAGGCCTTGATCGCCGGGCGGCAGTTCGTGGAACTCGAACCGGGCGACGTGCTGTTTTTCAACGCATTGACGCTGCACGCGGCGTCGCGGAATTTCACGGACCAGACGAAATACTCGGTCGTCTTCACCTTCCGATCGGCCGAGAACCGGCCGCTGCCGGGCAGCCGCTCTGCCGGGGCAGGGGAATTGATCCTGCCGACGTAAAGCCGCGGTTGGTCACCGCGGTCTTCGATTTCCGCGAGGATTCGAATCCGCGCGGTTACCAACCGCGGCTTTGTGGGGCGGTACATCCGGCAGGATCGTCAGACTCGGACGAGCGCCCGGGAAAATCTTCTCGGATTTTCCGACTTTTGGCAGATTCTGCCGGCAGCGTGACCTATGCGCGGGCAAGTTTGCGTGCTGCGAAAAGTCAACACGCTGCGCAAGGTTTGATGCATTCTTGCAACATCCTGGTTGCGTGTTGTCTGCGGAATGTTGGGCAGAACCCGAACCGGCAAACCTTCGCGGCCGTGTCACAGAATCCGATCGTGTTCGAGGAAAGCCGGGGCGCCCCATGTTTGAAGGTGATGCTGAACTGCTCAGGGATTTCGTGGTCGAGGCCAATGAAGGCCTGGCAGAGATCGAAACCGACCTCTTGGCCATCGAAGCGGCCGGAGCCGACATCGATTCCGATCTCGTGAACAAGGTGTTCCGCGCGATCCATTCGATCAAAGGGGCCGCCGGGTTTCTGGCCCTCAAAGCCGTCGAGCAATTGTCGCACAGCATGGAAAACGTGCTGAGCCTGATCCGCAGCCGGTCGTTGATCCCGACGGGACCGATCGTGGACCGGCTGCTGAAAGGAGCCGACACGCTGCAGAAAATGATTCACGACATCGAGAACTCCAACTCGTATGACGTGTCGGAGCATGTGACCATCTTGAAGGCCATTGCCGCCGGCGAACTGCCCGGTGAAACGGCCGCCGCCCCGGCCGCTGTCGTGGAGACCATCCCCGCGGTCGCCGAGTCCGCCCCCGCGGCGGTGACCCTGAGCGTGGACCCGTTGATCGTTGCCGAACATACCGGACGCGGCGAGTTCGTCTTCCTGACCGACTGGCAGCCGGCCCGGGACCCGCAGGCCAAAAACCCGGTCGAATTGACGAAACGGCTCAGCGACACGGGGACCGTGCTGGGGACGACCTTGCCGGCCAGTCCCGCGGTGCCGTGCACCGAGAATTTTCAGATCGTCGTCGCGACGATTTTATCCGCCGACCAGTTCTCCGGCTTCTTTGAGATCCCAGTCGAGTGCGTGACGGATTATCACCCGGCTGCAGAACCGGAACAGCCAGCTTCGGCCGCCCCGATTGCGGTGGCGGAACACGTTGTCGCCGCGCCGGCGGTTGCTGCGGCCCCGGTTGTAGCGGCCCCAGCTCCAGCAACCGCGGTTCCTGCGGCCGAGGAAGCTCACCACGACAAGAAGCCAGGAACGCCGGCCATCGTGGCGGAAACCAACATCCGCGTGTCGGTCGCCGTGCTGGATCGGTTGATGAATCTCGCGGGCGAACTGGTGCTCAGCCGGAATCAATTGCTGCAGACGCTGGAAACGGGAGATCGCCGGGCCTTGGCGACCGTCGGCGACCGGTTGGACCAGGTCACGACGGAATTGCAAGAAACGATCATGCAGACCCGGATGCAGCCGGTCGGCAACGTGCTGACCCGGTTCACCCGCGTGGTCCGCGACATGAGCAAGACGCTGAACAAGCAGGCCCAATTGGAAATCGAAGGCAAAGACGTTGAACTGGATAAATCGATCATCGAAGCGATCGGCGACCCGTTGACGCATCTGGTCCGCAACTCGATGGATCACGGCCTTGAAACGCCGGAAGCCCGGGCCAAGGCCGGCAAGAACCCGACGGGCACGATCCGGCTCGAGGCCCGGCACCAGGAAGGCAAAGTCCTCTTGGTCGTCGCCGACGACGGGGCCGGCATCAACCCGACGAAGTTGAAACAGAAAGCCGTGGAGAAGGGCGTCATCACGTCCGAAGACGCGATGGCCATGTCGGACCGCGAAGCCGTCAACCTGATCTTCGCTCCCGGTTTCTCCACCGCCGAGAAAGTCACCGCCGTCAGCGGCCGCGGCGTCGGAATGGACGTCGTCAAAACGAATTTCGAGCGGCTCGGCGGCGTGGTGGATGTCGATTCCACGGTGGGCGTCGGCACGACGATCACCGTCCGGCTGCCGCTCACGATGGCCATCATCCCCTCGTTGATCGCCAGTTGCCAGGGCCAGCGCTACGCCGTGCCGCAGGGCAATATCCGCGAACTTGTCCGGGTTCGCCCGGATGAGTATGCCGAGAAAATCGGTCGCGTCAATCACGCCGAGGTGCTCAGGCTTCGGGGAACGCTGCTGCCATTGGTTCGGTTGTCGCAGGTCATCACTCCGGGGGCGCCGGCGCAGACGGCCTCCACGGCGAACACGAACATCATCGTGATCGAAACGGGGCGGCTGCAGTACGGCCTGGTGGTGGATCGGCTGCACGACTCGGAAGAGATCGTGGTGAAGCCCTTGGGACGCCATCTGAAACCGATTGTTTTCCTGGCCGGGGCGACCGTGCTGGGCGATGGCCAGATCGCGTTGATTCTCGACGCCGCCGGTATTGCCCGCAAGGTCGCGCTGCAATGCCCGGAAGGCAACCCGGCGCAACATGCGGCCACGGACCAGGGCCGCGAGCACAACCAGGAAATGATCCAGTCGCTGGTGTTCTCGAATCATCCGAGCGAACGGTTTGCGGTGCCGATGACCGTCGTCGCCCGCATCGAACGCATTCATGTCGACCAGATCGATTCGGTGGCGGGTCAGCAGGTGCTGCAATACCGCGGGGGAACGCTGACGCTGCTGAGCCTGGACCAGTGCATCAAGGCCCGGCCGAGAGACAACCAGCAGCGGCTGTACGTGGTGGTGTTCCGGCACGGAAAGCGGGAGATCGGCCTGATCGCGCCGGAAGTCCTCGATATCCGGAATTTCCCGGCGGAGATGGATACGGTGACCTTCCGCGAGCCGGGAGTGCTGGGGTCGCAAGTGGTCGACGGACACACGATCCGCTTCCTCGAAGTATTCGATATGGGCAATACGCAGCACGCCATCGGGAAGGCAGCCCAACCGGCGCGCACAGAGCCTATGGCCCCCGCATCGGAGGCAACTCACAGGAAACCGCGAATTGTGTATGCGGAGGACTCGGGCTTCTTCCGAAATAAGGTGAAGAAGTTCCTGGAGACGGAAGGCTGGGACGTGGTGGCTTGCGAAGACGGAGCCTTAGCCTGGGACCAGTTCTGTCGGCCGGACTTTGAAGCGGATCTGCTGATCACCGACGTGGAAATGCCGAACATGAACGGCTTCCAGCTCTCCGAGAAAGTACGCGGGAGCCAGCGGTTTCGGCAAATCCCCATCATCGCCGTGACATCGCTGGCCGGCGATGCAGACCGGGCGCACGGAATCCGGGTGGGTGTGACCGAGTACATGGTCAAGCTCAACCGGGACGAGTTGCTGGAAACGGTCTCGCGCCACCTGGGCCTGTCGCTCGTGCATGACTGAACCGAGAGCTGTCGCAGGGCGGGACGAGTCATCGCGTCCCGCCAGGGCGTCTGCTCGATAGAGGCGGGACGCGAAGACTCGTCCCAATCGACCTTGAAAGGCTGAGACCCATGGTGGCGACTGCGCAGCGATCCTCGGGGACATCCACTCGCCAGTTGGCAACGTTCCGGCTGGGAGAGCTGCTCCTGGGGATCGACATCCGCTGCATTCGCGAGATCAACCGCGTGACCGACTTCACCCCCGTGCCGGATGCGCCGCCCCAGGTCCGGGGCGTCGTCAATCTCCGGGGCGACGTGGTCACCGTCATCAACCTGCGGACGATTCTCGATCTGCCTCCCCAGGAGATCACCCCCTGGACGCGGCTGATGATCGTGCAATCGGAAGACGAGGCGATCGGCGTCCTGGTCGATCGCGTCTCCGACGTCGCCACGGTACAGCGCGCCGAAGAAGAGCCGCTGCCGGCCAACCTGGGCGGAGTCAACAGCCGCTTCTTCAGCGGCATGTACCGCGTGGGCGCTGACCTGCTGGTTGAGCTGGACGTTGCCGCCGCCTTGGCGCTGACGGAATAGAACAACCCGAACACTGTAACACATCCCCCCTCTGCACTCTGAAGCCATTGGAGTCGTGCAAATGAGTCAACGTTTCAAAGTGATTGCGTCGTTCCTCGCCTGCGGCCTGTTGCCGCTCGCTGTGCTGGGTGTGGTGAGCACCTACACTGCAAGCAGCGGCATGAACCGCATGGATGACAGCGCCCAGAAAGGGCTGGTCGATGCGGCGAAGGCCCACATGGTCGCCGTCCGCGATCTGAAGAAGCGGCAAATCGAGACCTACTTCGAAAGCATCCGCCAGTTGCTGGTCGACACCTCTCAGCGGCCGGTTGTGCTGCAAGCCACCCGGGAGATGACTCTCGGCTATCAGTCGCTCGTCGAAGAAACTCAAGGCGTGGACGTGCCTTTGGTCCGCCGCGAAATGCTGCAGTATTACAACGGCAGCTTCGCCGATGAATATCGCAAGCAGAACAGCGGGAAGCATCCCGACACGGACGGATACGTCGCGGCCCTCAGCGACGCCGGCGTGCTGCTGCAATCCGGCTACATTCGGACCAACAGCAATCCGCTCGGACAGAAGCACCGCTTAAACCGGGCCGAAGGCGCGGCCGCCTATCATGTCGCCCACGAGAAAGCTCATCCGGCGTTAAGGGCCGTGGTGGAGACCTACGGCTTGTACGACCTATTCCTGGTCGAACCGGAATCAGGCATCGTCGTGTACAGCGTGTTCAAGGAAATCGATTACACCGCGTCGTTGAAAACCGGCCCGTTGGCACAGTCGCCTTTGGCAGAGGCCTATCGGCGAGTCCGCGACTCCGGCGAACTCAAATCCGTCGTCTTGACCGACATCAACGCCTATGGCCCGTCGTATGACGCACCGGCCTGCTTCATCGCCACCCCCGTGTATGAGGCGGACAAACTGGCCAGCGTCCTGGTCTTCCAGGTTCCGCTCGACGGGATGAACAAGATCGTCTCGGAACGGGCCGGCCTGGGCAAAACGGGCGAAACGGTCCTCGTCGGCAGAGATTTACTCCCCCGCGTCGACTCCTACCGCGATGCCGAAAAACGAACGGTCAAAGCATCGTTCCTGGACCCGGCCGCGGCCCAGATGAAAGACGAAGCCATCCAGCGAGTGTTTGAAACCGGGACTGCCGACGTTGATGTCATCGAGACCGATTACCTGGGCCATAAGTCGGTCGCCGCCTATGCGCCGATCACTGTGCTCGGACTGGAGTGGGCGCTGGTGGCGAAAAAAGACGCCGCGGAAGCGCTGACTTCCATGGAACATATGAAGCAGGAGTCGACGGCGGCGGCGAGCCGTCTCTGGTGGTGGACGCTCGGCGTCGGATCGATTGCGGCCATTCTGGTCGGGCTGACCACCTACGTGACGGCGCGCAGCATGGGCAAGATGGAGTCGCTTCGCACGCAAATGACCAAGAAACTGGGTGACGTGGTCGGCAACTTGAACTCCTCGGCCCAAGGACTGACGTCGACGGCCGACCAACTGACGAACGGCGCCAATGAAGCGACCAACCTTTCGACTTCGGTTTCGGCCGCGGCGGAAGAAATGTCGGCCAATATGAACGGCGTGAGCGCCTCGACGGAAGAAATGTCTTCCAACGTCCGGAGTGTGGCGGCCGCCATCGAAGAAATGACCGCCAGCATCGCTGAAGTGGCCCAGAATGCGGAACGGGCCGCGGGTGTCGCCCAGGAAGCGGCCGTGCTGACCGAATCCAGCAGCGCCAAAATCGGCCAGCTCGGGGCGGCGGCCAGCGAGATCGGCAAGGTGATCGAAGTCATTCAGGACATCGCCGAACAGACCAACCTCCTGGCCTTGAACGCCACGATTGAAGCGGCCCGCGCCGGGGAAGCGGGCAAAGGGTTCGCCGTCGTGGCGACGGAAGTCAAGGAACTCGCCAAGCAGACCGCGACGGCGACCGACGACATTCGCAGCCGGATTGAAGCGATTCAAGCGGCGACGACGGAAGCGATCAGCGCGATCGGCAACATCGAACAGGTGATCCGCAACGTGAACGACGTCTCACGGACGATTGCCTCCGCCGTGGAAGAACAGCGGATCACGACGACCGAAATTTCGCGCAGCGTCTCCGAAACGACCTCGGCGGTCGACAACGTGTCGAAGAGCATCGTGGAATCGGCGATGGCCAGCCGCGAGATCACGCAGAACATGGTCCGAGTCGACCAGGCGTCTCGGCAGACTTCGGTGGGCGCTTCGACCGCAAAGGACGCCGGTGAAGAACTGCTCGTTCTGGCGACCGATCTGCAGAAGCTCGTGCAGGAAATGAACGGCGAAAAAGTCGCCGTGGCGTAGTCCATCGGAATGACGACAGGGAGCCTTGAGATGTTCCGTTTCAAGGCTCCTTTCGTCGCTGACGGCAAACTCTGAGACCAAGGTTGCACCAGGATCCCCAGGAGTCGCTGTGACAACGCTCGTCGCCCCGATGGCAAAATCCGCCGACACGCCGCCTGCTCCCAAGACAGAGAAGGTCCGCGTGCTGGTGGTCGATGATTCGCTGATTTACCGCAAGGTGATCCGCGATACGCTCGCCGCGCTGCCGAATGTCGAAGTCGTCGGCTCAGCCGGAAACGGCAAGGCGGCGATCGAGAAAATCGAGCAGCTCAAGCCCGACATGCTCACCCTCGACTTTGAAATGCCGGAGTTGGACGGGCTCGGCGTGCTCAAGTGGATGAAGCAGCAGAAGTGCCCGGCCAAGGCCGTAATGATCAGCGCGCTCACCACGGAAGGGGCCGAAGCCACGCTGCAGGCGCTGGCCGAAGGGGCGTTTGATTTCGTCGTCAAACCCTCCGGCAGCGACATTCAGCAGAATCAAGGCCAACTCTCGGCGGCGTTGAAAGAGCACGTTCACGCGATTGAGAACCTGCTCAACCGAACGCGAATTCCTCGTCCGGCCGCAGGAGCGGCGACACCGTCCCTTGCCCGGCCGATCCCGCGCGGCCCGGCCATCACGAGAATTCTTCCTGGTCAGCGGCGGATTGCGATCATTGGGATCGGAGTCTCCACCGGCGGACCGGATGCCCTGCGCACCATGCTGCCGATGTTGCCCGCGGACTTGCCGGTCCCCGTCGTCGTTGTGCAGCACATGCCGCCGGTCTTTACGAAGTCCCTGGCACAAAGTCTTGATAAGCTCTGCAAGCTGCGCGTGTCGGAAGGCGCCGAAGGCCAGATCGTTCAGCCAGGACAGATCGTGATCGCCCCCGGCGGGCGGCACATGAAGATCGTCCGCAATGTCGCCGGTTTGCCGCAGATCCATCTGACCGACGACCCGCCCGTGCAGAGTTGCCGGCCGTCGGTCGACTACATGTTCGACTCGCTGGCCGAAGGATTTGGACATCAGACTTTGTCGGTGATCATGACCGGCATGGGCTATGACGGCGCTGACGGGTGCCGCAAGCTGCACCAACTGGGCGGGCCGGTGATTGCGCAGAGCGAGGCGACGTGCGTGGTGTTCGGAATGCCGCGCAAGCCGGTGGAAGAAGGCGTGGCCGACGTGGTGGCGCCGCTGAATGAAATCGCCCAGGAGATCGTGAATTATGCCGGGAGGAAACCCCGCGCATGAAACTGACGCCCGAGGACATCACCCGCGTCTGCAAGCTGGTGGACGAACTGGCCGGCATTCAGTGGGACGCCAGCAAGGCCTACCTGATCGAGAGCCGGCTGGCGAGCCTGCTCAAAGACCATCAGTGCGCCGATCTGGCGGCATTGGTGGCCAAGGTGCGCGCCAATACCGATCCCCGCGTTCGCCCGGCCTTCATTGACGCAATTACCACCCGGGAAACGCTGTTTTTCCGCGATGAATCTCCGTTTGACGCCCTGAAGCACAAGGCCGTTCCGGAAATCATCGACGCCAAGTCTAAGACGCCTTATGCCAAACGGCTCCGGTTCTGGTCGGCCGCGTGCAGCAGCGGACAAGAACCGTACAGCATCGGCATTACGCTGACCGAACTGCTGGACGACATCGATGACTGGGATATTCAGATTCTCGCCACGGACATTTCGCCGTCGGCGCTGGAGGTCGCCAGCAAAGGGGTCTACAGCGAATTCGAGATGTCGCGCGGGGTCAGCACGGCCATTCGCGACAAGTATTTTCGCAAAGTGCCCGAGGGGTGGAAGATCTGCGACGAAATCCGGTCGCTGGTCTCGTTTCAAACCAGGAATCTGCTGCAGCCGTTAACGGCGCTCGGGATGTTCGACGTCATCTTCTGCCGCAACGTGGCCATCTATTTCGACGCACCGGTGAAGAAAGAGCTGTTTGAGCGTCTGGCGGGATGCCTGCCGGCGAATGGCGTTCTGTTTGTCGGCAGCTCGGAAAATCTGTCGTGTTTCGGCGAGCGATGGAAACCGTTGTATCATTGCCGCGGCGTGTATTATCAGCCGAATCAGAAGGCGAACCCGACGCCGACGGCCGCGGCCAGCAGCCCGAAAGCAGCGACGATCAGCGCGTCTGCTCAGCTGCCGACGAAGCCCTCGATCGCCTCCGCCGTCCCGCAGCCCATGACGGCTCGGAAAGCGTTCGCGGCGCCGTAATCGTCACTGCGTCCTTCGTTCAGCCGCTCACGTAGTGAGCGCTCGCTGCGTGAGCGGCTGAACGCAGCCGCTATTCCGACGTCAAAGACTTGATGACGATCGTCGCATACGCGCCGCGCGGCAGCGCGAACTTCAGCGTCACGCGGCGCCGGCCGGGATATTCTTCGTCGTCGCCGGCTTCCGCCAGGTCGGGAGAGACCCGCAGCACGGCGGTCCGCTCGCCCTTCGAGAAGAAGCTGTCCCGGGGATATTTGACCCGCAGCTCGCGCAGTTCCAGGTTTTGTTCCGCGAGAACGCCTTCGTACAGGCCGAGCAACGGACTGTCTTCCAGATGCAGCCGGGCCGACGGCAACGGCAATGCCTGCTGATAGAACTCCTTGGGCATCTCCTGCGGCACTTCGCGCGGAAACGGAAACCGCCCGGTGCCGAGATCGACGTCGAACAACCGCTCGGCCGGCAACTGTTCTCTCAGCCACGCCGCCAGGCACCGGTTCCACAGATCGCTTTGAAACGCCGAGAGGTACAGACTCCGCATGTCGACCGGCAGCAACGCAAACGCCCGCCGGTAATCCACCGGGTGATCGACCAGGTAGGTGACGATGCTGCGCCGCGACGACTTCGGCAGGGCCGTTTTGCAAGGCCCCCACTTCCCCCAGTGCTGTTGCAGAATCCGCTTTTCGTCGCGATCCGCCGGCCGGTCGTGCGGGTTGACTTCCGCCAAGGCCAGCCACAAAGCCCGTTCGTAGTCCCCCTGGCACCACGGCCGGGCGATGAATTCCCCCGACACGCCGACCGAACCGAAACGCTGATCGTCAAAGTAATTTGGCACGCCTGCCGTGGACAGCGTTCGAATCCGCGCGATCAACTGCTTGGCGTTCGGTTCGGTCAGATCGCGAATCACGATCCGAAACCGATTACCGGCGATCTCGTGCGGACCGAACGGCTGCGCCATTTGCCCCTGGTATTCCAGCGTCAGATGATCCTGCTGGAGATCGCGCTTCGGCCCGCGATGAATCGTCACCCATTGCCGGGTGACGGCGTGTTTATCCTTCAGCCCGCCATAGCTGATCTGCCGGCGCTCGAGCTTCCAGCGGCGCTGCACGGCCGTGATGGCCTCCGGCGTTCCCAAGCCGCGCTTCGTCAGGCGATACAATGCGAACGGCCCGTCGGCCAGCTTGATCTCGGCGAGTTCTTCGACTTCAAAATCTTCCGGCAGACATTTCAACTTCATCGAGCGGCGGCCTTTGTGTCACAAGATGCCTTGCCACAATACACGATGGCGCGGTCGCGGGATACCCGGCGAGAACGGCGAGGTGCGGCCGAATTGGCACGTCAGTACGCCCTCATGAATGACCTTGAACACGACAAGTATCGAACAGAAGTTCGCAAAGGCGGCAGAGAGACGACTGGTCGATTGACCCCGCCAGACACGCAGAGTCTCGTGTTTTTTGCGATCTTCGCGTCTTTCTGTTCCGGTCTTCATCATCCTGTACATGCACCGTCTGAGCGCACTGTCAAGTTAGTAATCGTTCGAAGCGCGGAACCAATACCAGTCGCCGACGAGGGGAAAAGTTCGATATTTCGCCATTCCAAAAGGCGTTCCCGTCGAATTCGGATGTTTGGCGAATCCGTACGACATCGTATCGGGGCCAAGACCATCTCCACCGGTGTTAACACGGAAGAAGACACCGCCGCGCGGATCAACGGCCCATTCGTCGACCTGGTAAATTCCTAATTGCAGGTTTGCCACGACGCCGTGATCAGACTCCGGAACGTTCAGCATCGCCGCCTCAAAGGTGCGTCGATGCAAGCGAAATGCGATTCGTCTGGGCACAGAAAAAAACAGCAGCGCCAGCGTGAGCATGAGAATCACTGGAATACAAAAAGCGTCGCGAACCGCGATGGGACTGAGTTGTCCGCGCCGATGTGCCTGATAGGACATCCAGGCAATGATTGCGAACGCCATCACTCCAAACGGTAACCAGCAAATCGAAAGCAGCAGGGAGATCAAGAGCAGGTCGTTTAGGCTTCCTGGCCAGAGGCTCAGAACGAGTGCTGTTGTCGTACCCAGCAAAGTTAGAATCAAGAGGGTCCGGCTCGTTTGTCGCATTGATCACCACAGCATCAGCCGGCATTTAACGAAATCGGCTATCCCAGACATCCTCGGCGGGTCTCGGCAACGGGGTGAGCCAGCCGGCTTGTCGGCCCCAGAATGTCAGCCCCAGGCCGGCGGCGAATCCGCCGACGTGGGCCCACCAGGCGACGCCCCCCATGCCGCCGGGCGTGAATGCCGCCGACCCGATCTGAAACAGAAACCAGATGCCCAGAAACATCGGGGCGGGCAGTACCGTGTTCGTCCAGACGACGCCGAGCGGGATCAGCGTCACCACGCGGGCATGGGGAAATAGCAGGAAATAACTTCCCATGACGCCGGCAATCGCGCCACTGGCGCCGACGGTGGGAATGGAGGACGACGGCCCGGAGACGATTTGCAGCAGGCCCGCCGCGAGGCCGCTCAGCAGATACATCAGCAGATACGGGATGTGCCCGAAACGGTCTTCGACGTTGTCGCCGAAGATCACCAGAAACCACATGTTACCCACGATGTGCATCAGGCTGCCATGCAGGAACATGCAGGTGAACATCGTCAGCCAGGGGGAGATGGTCAAGGGCGGAAGTTCCATCGCGTGTTCCACGATTCGGATCTGTCCGTTCCGTCCCTCCTGGGGGACTTGCATCATGGCTCGAATCGGTCCGGAATGATTCCGCACGACACGGACCGGGATCATGCCATATTGCATGATGATCCGCTCGCCGCCGTCGGGCGCTGCGATCTGCGCCAGAAAGGCAACGATGCACAGGCCGATCAGGGTGTAATTCACCACCGGCACTCGGGCAGAGGGAATGTCATCTCGGAGCGGAAACACGGAGCTGGTCCTCGGGAAGATTCCACATCTCACGCAGGTCGTGCGTATGTCCGTGATACACGATCCGGAGGTTGTTGACCATGCCGAGGGAAACATCCCGCCGATGCCATCGGCTGTCGTGGGTGGGGGCATTTCGTTGAAGCTTGCGCGGGGCTATGGTAACTGTAGAGCCTTTCGAACTCGCGTTACCGTCTGGGCGGCTCAGTATTTTCTATTACTCGCGGCCGGCGGCGGGATGGGCAGGGGGCAGAGATGGCGAAACGGGGGGCTCGATGTCATGAGTCTTCAGCCGACCGGAAAACGCGTGCCGGGAAGATCGTCCGTCAATTGGCGAAAACCTACGCCGTCGCCGAGTGCGCACTGAACCATAAGTCGCCGTATGAACTGCTGGCGGCGACGATCTTGTCGGCCCAATGCACGGATGAGCGGGTGAATCTTGTCACGCCGAGTTTGTTCGGCCGCTATCCGACGCCGACGGCCCTCGCTGCGTCAAAACCATCGGAATTGGAAGTGATCATCCGCTCGACCGGTTTTTTCCGGGCGAAGGCGGCCAACCTGATTGGCATGGCGAAAGGCGTGGTGGACCGGTTCGACGGCGAAATCCCGCGAACGCTGGATGACCTGGTTTCGCTTCCCGGCGTCGGCCGAAAAACGGCCAACGTGCTCCTGGGAACAGCGTTTGGCATCGCCAGCGGCGTCGTCGTCGATACGCATGTCAGACGAATCACCAATCTGCTCGGGCTGACCGACAGCAAGAATCCCGAGCAAATTGAGCGTGATCTGATGGAACTATTGCCGAAGCCGGAGTGGGTTAACTTCGCGCACCGGCTGATTCATCACGGCCGGAAAATCTGCATCGCCCGCAGGCCCGACTGCCCGGAATGCCCTTTGTCGAGGCTGTGCCCGCGAATCGGGTTGGCACCGCTGGCCGAATGATCGAGAGGGAATGATTTCCGGATCAGAGATCACGGATCAGCGATCAGGGTGAGCACGCCAGGCAATCGCTTCCTGCTTGATCCTTTATCGTTCCTCCCCGATCCCTTATCCTGACCCGCTGATCCCTCATCCCCTCCGGGACCCTGACCATGATCCTGACCGGCAGCGAGATTCAGCAGCAGTTGGGCAAGAACATCGTCATCGATCCGTTCGATGAGAAGCTGTTGAATCCGAACAGCTACAATCTCCGTCTGCACGATGAGCTCCTCGTTTACGAGGAGATTGTCCTCGACATGAAGCGGCCAAACCGTTATCGACGGTATGTGATCCCGCCGGAAGGTCTCGTATTGCAGCCGCACCAGTTGTACCTGGGCCGCACGGTGGAGCGAACGGAGACGCACAACCTGGTGCCCATGCTGGAGGGCCGGTCATCGATTGGCCGGCTGGGGCTGTTCGTGCATGTGACGGCGGGGTTCGGCGACGTCGGCTTCAAGGGCTACTGGACGCTGGAGATGTTTGCCGTTCATCCGATCCGAATCTACCCCGGCGTGCCGATCTGCCAGATTTTTTATCACACGCTGGAGGGGAGCGTCATCGAATACCGCAATGGGAAGTACCAGGATAATCACGACATTCAGCCGAGCCTGATGTTCAAAGAGCTTCAGCCGCCGCAGAAAGACCTGCAGAAGCGGTTGTCATTCGGCCAGGAGGTGGCCGAGTAGCCGGCCGAATTCCATTAAAGGATTGTAAGTTGTTTCTGATAGCGGGGCCAGAAGTGATCGGTTACGATCCGGGACGGCTGCATCTTCAACGCAGGGTTTGCCAAGTCGACGCACACGAAAAAGACGTTGGCCCTGGGTTACGACGCCGCCCTGGGAAACTGAACTTTCAGGCGTGGCAGCCAGGCGAGGAAACAGGGACGATTTCACGCCGCGGAATCACGAGGCAGATCTTCGCTCTTGCTACCCGCGGAGGCATTCACGGTTTGGGAGAGCCGCTCGCCGATGACAGAAACACTTGCCGCCGTGACTGCTCCTTTACACAGGGGAGATCCCGGAGAGAACGGCCGGCCAGCCGAACTGACGCCGAAGGAACGATTGCGGCAGGCGATCGAATACACGGCTGGAATTTTGCCGGTGCAGGGGCCGATCACTGTTTTCGTCGCCATGAACACGTTGGAGGCTTTTGAAGGCATGCCCTACGATCAGGGCGTGCGAACAGCGGGTCAGTTGTTTGGCTGCGAGCCGTATCTGCCCGAAGCGCGCTACCGGGAATTCTACGAGCGAGGCCGCATCCGCATCGAAGATCTGTCGGCCGCGCTGAAGAACGATCTGGGTTCCCAGGCCGAGGAACCGGTGCTTGGTTTCGGCAGCCGATTTGAGATCCGTCTGGCCATGTTGCGGTATCCGCTGCTGCTGGCGACCGGGGACGAGCTGCGCTGGCTCATGGCGGAAACGGATGCTTTGCGGCGGTTCCGCGAAGAAACGCCGTTCGCCGACAGGCATCGCGTGGTGCAGGAAACCCGGCGGTGGGTGGAGCGGGACGTCATGCCGGGCCGCATCGATCTGACCATGCCCAGGAACCGGGAGATTCAAGGCGTCGTGGGCGGTCTGCTTGAGAAGCCGTCGGTCGTCCCGATCGACCGCTGGAATGACGGCCATTGGGAATCCTTCACGTTGAATCTCTTGTGGCGGGTGTGCCGGCAGGGGGTGCATACGGTGCATCATGCCGGCCCGGCCCCGAAGCTGCCGATCCGACATCGACAGATGATGATGATCGCGACGGGGCATGACAGCGATCTCCTGGTGAATGAACTGCTGATTCGCTTTTGCGCGGCGTATCTCGACCAGGGCTTTTCCCATTGGCCGCTGCCTGATCGCGATCGGGGTTTTTGGGCGGCGTTTTCGGGGCTCTATGGGACCCCGGGGCTGGAGCCCGAGCCGTGGCGCGCCGGATTGGCGCGAGAGTTGGCAGCGCAGCGCCTCTCGCCTTTTGATGCGCTGGATTCGATTGCCGATTCGCTGAGGCAGCTCGGCGTGACGGAAGCCGATTGGAGCGATTATCTCACGGCGACGCTGCTCGCCCTCAAAGGCTGGGGGGGCATGATTCACCAGGTGGAATCCCGGGGGGACCGTGTTGCACGGCCGATTGCCGCCGGAAGCCTGAGGGAGTTTCTGGCCGTCCGTTTGATTCTTGACCGGCTGGCGTTGTCGTA
Source organism: uncultured Planctomycetaceae bacterium (assembly GCA_964388415.1). Classification (GTDB taxonomy): domain Bacteria; phylum Planctomycetota; class Planctomycetia; order Planctomycetales; family Planctomycetaceae; genus CAZDGB01. Next base: position 28,634 of record CAYMAO010000041.1, read on the forward strand.
CCTGGCGCGCGAGCACCTGAGCTATCACGGCCCGTTGTCGCAGCTTGCGGAAGTCTGCCGGCCGTATCGGCACAAGTCGGAGCAGGATCCGCTGGATCGTCGGGCGTTCGGCGTTTTTCAGTTGGCCCAAGTCCTCGGCTGGCTGCCGAAAGACTTGATCTCGCTGGATCGAACGGACTGGGACCTGCTGCTCCACGAACTGGAATCGTTTTCCGACCTGGAGCGGCGGCGCATTTATCACGAGGCCTACGAACGGGCCTACCGTATTCAGGTGCTGGACGCGATTCATTTTCGGTCGCATGTCGGCGCCAAGCCGGTTCCGGCGCCCCAGGTGCAGACGGTCCACTGCCTCGACGACCGGGAAGAATCTTTCCGGCGTCATCTGGAAGAGATCGCCCCGGACACTGCCACCTACGGCGTCGCGGGATTCTTCAACATTCCGATGTATTACCGCGGCGTGGCGGACGCCCATTTCGTACCGCTTTGCCCGATCGTGATGCGGCCGTCGCATTGGGTTCAGGAAGCCGTCGACGAATGCGAACAGCAGCGCCATCAGCAGAAGACGAAAACGCGGCAACTGTTCGGACACCTGTTTCATCAGCTCCATCAGCGCAGCCGCACGTTTTCCGGAGGCGCCGTGATCGCGGCCGGACTGGGGTCCCTGGCGACATTTCCCCTGGTGGCGCGCGTCCTGTTCCCCAGGCTGGCGGCGCAGCTTCGCAGCACTGCGGGGCTGTGGACGCTGCCGAAGAATACGCGGCTCAAAATCCATCGGGCGGAAGGCGAAGCGCCGTCCAAAGATTCTGGCCAGGGTTTCTCCCTGGAGGAAATGACGAATTGCGGCGCGCGGATGTTGGGCGATATCGGGCTGACTTCCGGCTTCGCGCCGCTGGTGCTGCTGCTCGGCCATGGATCGAGCAATTTGAACAACCCGCACAAATCGGCTTACGACTGCGGCGCCTGCGGCGGCGGGGCCGGCGGGCCGAATGCCCGCGCCATGGCGGAACTGTTGAACCTTCCGGCAGTCCGCGCGAGGCTGCAAACCCGCGGCATTTCCATTCCTGACGAGACGGTCTTCGTCGGCGGCCTGCACAACACCTGCAATGACCGCGTGACGCTGTTCGACCTGGAACTCGTCCCGGAGTCACATCGCGAACGGCTCGAACGGTTTCGACTCGCCTTGGATGAAACGTGCCGGCGGAATGCCCACGAGCGGAGCCGGCGTTTTCTGTCGGCGGACTTGCAGGCGTCGTTCGCCGAGGCGTGGAATCATGTCGAGGCCCGTTCAGAAGATCTGGCGCAAGCCCGGCCGGAGTACGGTCATTCGACGGTTGCCGTCTGCACCGTCGGACGCCGCGCCCGGACCAGGGGCCTGTTCATGGATCATCGTTCGTTTCTGGTTTCGTATGATCCCCGGCAGGACGACGAGAACTACACGATCCTGTCCCGCATTCTCACGCCGGCCGTGCCGGTCTGCGTCGGCATTGCACTGCAATATTTTTTCTCTTATATCGATTCCCCCGGGTGGGGGAGCGGCTCCAAGCTGCCGCACAATATTACGTCCATGATCGGCGTGATGGACGGCGCAGCGAGCGATCTGCGGTCGGGTCTGCCCTGGCAGGCCGTCGAAATTCATGAGCCGATGCGGCTGCTGTTCGTGATCGAGACGCCGCTGTCGTCGGTGGCGAAGCTGTTCATCAACGTCCCCATCCTGGAGAAGCTGACCCGAAACCAATGGATTCAACTGGCGATTCTCGACCCGGATTCCGAACAGATCATGGTCTACGACCGGGGCGAGTTTCGGCCGCATCAGCCGGAAAGCCAGCTCATCCCCCGGGCGTCCTCATCGTGGGAATGGTATCGGGGCTCTCGAGAGCCGTTGCCGTTCGCCGTCATCGATTAACTCCCGCCCCGTTCGGAAGCCGAGTTTTCCATGGAACATTTTCTCGGACTGATTCTGACCGGCACGCCGCCCGTGCTGGTGCTGATCATTGGGCTGACGACGCTGTGCGATCGCAAGCTGTCGGAGCGGTCCATCGGACGGCTGGTTCAGACGGTGAACATCGTTGGCCTGACGGCGGCTCTGCTGCTGCTGGCCTCGATGCTGATCCACAACGAACGTCACGTCGCCATTACCCTAGGGGACTGGGTGCATATCCAGAACTTTCATTTTCATATCAAGCTCATTTTCGACCGGCTGTCGGTTCCGTTCGTGATTCTGACGTTCGCCCTGTGCGGGACGGTCGCGGCCTTTGCCGTCCGGTACTTGCATCGCGAAGCCGGTTACCACCGGTTCTTCATGATGTATTCAATTTTCGTGATGGGCATGATCATGACTTCGGCGGCCGGGACGATCGAAACTCTGTTCACCGGCTGGGAATTCGTCGGGTTGTCATCGGCGTTTCTCGTCGCCTTCTTTCAAGAGCGGCCCAGCCCGGTACGGAACGGCCTGATTGTCTGGACGACTTACCGCGTTTCGGACGCCTCGCTGCTGGTCGCCGCTGTAGCGCTCCATCATGTCACGGGTCAGGGGGATTTCGATCAGTTGCTGAGCGTCGCCTCCTGGCCGAATGGCGAGGTCGCCGCGGACATAACATCGTCGCAGGCGTTCTGGATCGGAATGTTGTTTTTGATCTCGGCGGCCGGAAAATCGGCGTTGATTCCGTTTTCCGGCTGGTTGCCGCGCGCCATGGAAGGGCCGACGCCGTCGAGCGCGGTGTTCTACGGGGCGTTGTCGGTCCATCTGGGGGTATTTCTGCTGATGCGGTTCAGCCCGTTGTTTGCGGAGTCTCCGGCACTGCAGTGGTGCGTGATCGCCGTCGGGTTATCGACGGCGCTGTACGCGTCGCTGGTCAGTTGGGTTCAAACGGACATCAAGTGTGCCTTGACGTTTGCCTCGCTGTCGCAAGTCGGCTTGATCGTCGCCGAGATCGGCATGGGCTGGGACTACATCCCCTTGGTGCACACGATCGGTCATGCCTGCATGAGAACGCTGCAGTTTCTCCGGGCGCCAAGCCTGTTGATCGACAATTCCGCCCTGGAAAACGCGGTAGGCCGGCGATTGCCCGGCCAGCAGAGTCATTGGATGTCGCGGCTGTCTCCGGCCTGGCAACGGCGATTGTATCGCTACGGACTGGAGCGGGGGTCGTGGGACGGCTGGCTGCACCGGTTCGCGGTCAAGCCGTTCCTCTCAACTTTTCGCGTCTGTAACCGCTGGGAACATCAGTGGACCGACTGGCTGAACGGAGTTCCTTCGTCTGCCGGCCGTCGCGCTTCGCATCCGGCCGAGACGCTGGGAGATTCGCCATGACGCTGGAAGACATCCCCTGGCTGGATCTGGCGCTGCTGGTACCGCTGGTCGGGGCGGTGCTTGTCGCTCAACTGAGAGAGCCGTATCAGGCGCGCCAGTGGGCGTGCGGGATCTGCGGCGCGGCTTTGATCTGCGCGCAGCTGGCCTGGTATTTGACGAATACGCCCACCGACGAGGCGATCGCGGCATTTCGTCCGGGATCAATTTCCGCGCTGGCCGGCCGGGAGGTCTTTGAGCTTGACGATCTCAGCGCACCGCTGATGCCTTTGTGCGGCGTGAGTTATTTCGTTACGCTGTTGGTCACGCTGCGCACGAAGATGCAGCGGTTTTCGTTTGCAGGGGCGCTGTTCTCGCTGGCGATTACGCAGGCGACCGTCGCCTGTCGCAACCCGTGGGGCATCATCGGGCTGCTGGCCATGGGCATGGTCTTGCCGTTCGTCGAACTGAAGGCCCGGAGACAACCAACGCGGGTGTTCGTGCTGCACATGGCGTTGTGCGTGGGACTGCTCGTCATCGGTCAATACTTCACCGACCACGAAGACGCCGCGCGGGTCCACACCCTGTGGGCGATTCTGCCGCTGCTGGGGGGCGTGCTCATCCGTTGCGGCATTGTGCCTGTGCATACCTGGCTGACCGATTTGTTTGATCGGTCGACGTTCGGTACGGCGCTCTTGTTCGTCACGCCGATGCTCGGAGCCTATGCCGCAGTCCGCTTGGTGGTGCCGATTGCGCCGGACTGGGTGCTTCGCAGCATGGGCCTGGTTTCGCTGGTGACCGCCTTGTATGCGTCCAGCATGGCGCTGGTGCAGACCGAGGCCCGGCGGTATTTCTGTTATTTGTTTCTGAGCCATGCGTCGCTGGTGCTGGTCGGGCTGGAGACCGTGACCGATATCGGCCTCACCGGGGCGTTATGTCTGTGGATCTCGGTGGGGTTGGCGCTCACCGGTTTCGGGCTGACGCTTCGGGCGCTGGAATCGCGGCACGGCCGCATCCGGTTCGACGACTTCCACGGGCTGTACGATCACATGCCGACGCTCGCCGTCTATTACGCCCTCACCGGCCTGGCGTGCGTCGGATTTCCCGGCACGCTGGGATTCATCGCCACCGAATTGCTCGTGGACGGCGCCGTCCACACGTACCCGCTCACCGGGGTCGCCGTGGTGTTTGCCGCGGCGCTGAACGGCATTGCCATTATCAAGACGTATTTTCTGCTGTTCACCGGGACACGGCATCGGACGTCGATTTCACTGCAAAGCCGCGATCGGGAACGCTACGCCGTCCTGCTGATTTCGACGCTGATCGTTCTCGGCGGACTGTTTCCGCAGCCGGGCGTGGCGTCAAGGCACCGCGTCGCCCAGCAGTTGCTGAAAGAACGCCAGCGCACGGCGGGCGATCGCCCCTCCGCGGAACCCGCGGAAGAAGAGCACGCCGCCTCGCACGAATAGACGCTCTCCCGCACGTCGCACCTGGTTCCGCGTGGTCCCGGCGATGCCATCGCCGGGCTTTGCACGGCGGGGCGATGAGAATTCGCGTCTGGTGATTGGCCTGGCTTCTGGTATAATTCCGTTCGTTGGCGCCAGGGAACATTTCTCGGAGGTAGCTGTCATGACGCGGATGATCGCCTGCTGGACCTGCCTGTATTTCATGGGAACCGTTCTTTCTGCGGCGGACATCGGTCCGAAGGCCAAAGAGCTGGCCGCCGCGCGCACCAAGGCCGCCAACTTTCTGAAAACGTCTCAGGCCGAAGACGGCAGTTGGACGTCCCCCGAGGCGCCGGGCATCTCCGGCCTGGTCGCCTATTCCCTGCTGCTCAGCGGCGTCACGCCCGACGACCCGTCGATGAAAAAGTCGCTTAAGCATCTCGAATCGTTCAAGCAGCCCGACGGCGGGATCTATCTTCCCAAAAGCAACCACGCGAACTATGAAACGGCCATCGTCATGCTGGCGTTTCACGCCGCCAACAAAGACGGACGCTACAACGACACGCTGAAAGCCGCCGAGAAGTTCATTCGCAAACTGCAATGGGACGAGTCTGAAGATACGGACCGGACCGACCCGAAATACGGCGGCCTAGGCTACGGAAAAACGGGCGACCGGCCGGACCTCTCCAATACGCTTTTCTTCCTGGAAGCGTTGCAGGCCACCGGCGCGACGAAAGACGACCCTGCCGTGCAGAAGGCTCTCGTCTTTCTCTCGCGCTGCCAGAATCTTGAAAGCGAATTCAACACCACGGCCCCGGCATCCAAGGTGAACGACGGCGGATTCTATTACACCCCGGCCCTCGGCGGACAATCGCAGGCCGGCACGAATCCCGACGGCGGCCTGAGAAGTTACGGCAGCATGACCTATGCCGGTCTGAAAAGCATGATCTACGCCGGGCTGGAACCGAACGACCCGCGCGTGAAAGCCGCCTCGGACTGGATCACGAAGTTCTACACCGTGAAGGAAAACCCCGGCATGGGCCAGCAGGGAGTGTATTACTACTACCAGGTCTTCGCCAAAGCCTTGGCGACGCTCGATGAAGACGAGGTCAAAGACGCCCAGGGCAAACGGCACGACTGGCGGAAAGAACTCGCCGACCACCTCTTCACTCAGCAGCAGGAGAACGGCAGTTGGCTGAATTCCGTGCCCCGCTGGTATGAAGGCGACCCCAACCTCGCCACCGCGTACGCGCTGATTGCGCTGGCCTACTGCGAGCCGACGAAGACGAAGTGACGTCATTTAGCGACGCTTAACAGAAGCGTGGTTTCGGTCAACTTCGTGCGCCGCGAAGATTGTCTCGATCCGAAATCGCCACGCGTTGATTGACAGCGGTTGAAACGAAGAGTTCTAACCACAGATTTCGCAGATTTTCAAGCAAAGACCAGAACCTCTTTTTTGCGCCTTTTCCCGGCCAATCCTTTGCTGATTTCTCTTGCAAAGAATCCGCCTGGTTCTGAATTCGTGCTCATCCGTGTTATCCGTGGCGAACTTGCTTTGCGAACTTTGCCTCTTGGCGACTTTGCGCGAGACGCCTTTTCAGTTTGGGTTGCGGGTCTCCCGCGCTGGGCATGTGTAGGCCAGACGCGCGCCCGCCTTTCAGGCGGCGCGTGCCAGGGTCAGGGCGGGCTTCGCCTGCCAGACGCGCTCGGCGAAGTGCCGGATGGTGCCGACGCGGCGGGCGTGCTTCGTCCCCAGCCAGGCGATGAAAGTCCGAAAGGCGGACAAATCGCAATCAATGGGATGGCCGCCGCCGATGCCATGGAATTGAAAGATGACCCACCGTCTGGCGGTCAAAGCCTTCTCGGCAAACCGAATCATTTCCAGCGCAGACCAGTTTCTGACGCACACGCTGGGCAGCAGAAATTGATTGAAGGACGACAGCGCAGGGACCGGCGACTCCTGCCGCAACCCGGCGCGGCGCGCGGCCAGAAACAGTTCTTTGACGACCGGAACATAGCTCTGGGGGTTGGACCCGATATCGAGCCGGCAACGGTCGATGAGCTTGACCAGCCGGGAGCGCTGAAATCCGAAGCGATAGAGAAATCTCTTGATGACGCCGCTTTGCCCGAGGACAGGGTTGGAGTGGGGATAGGCGAACGTGCGCGCCGGACAGCCGATCATCGATTCGAGCAGGCGGTTGGTCGTTTCGAGTTCCAGCTTCATCCGATCCAGGGTGTACGTGTCGAGCGCCTGGCCTTCGCGCAGCGGCGTCTTGCGGCGATCCGCCGGGTGAAACAGCGTATGGTTGCCCAGTTCATGCCCGCGCTCGACGGCCGCCCGCCAATGACGGAACCGCCTTAAGAACGAGTCCGCGGTGATGTGCACATAGAATGTGCCTGTCAATCCATGGCGTTCCAGCACGGGGATCGCATGATCGAGGTGCTGATCGATTCCATCGTCGAATGACAAGGAAACCCAGCCGTCGCAATCGGGCTCCCTTGGCGCCGTCATTCGTGACCGTACCTCCTCCGTGAGATCGCCTGATCGATAAACCTCGGGTCAGCCCGACTTCGCATCGTCCCGCGACACGGGCCGGACCACGCAATCCTCCGCAACCGGGCCTGGGGAGCAGTCACTGCCGTAACTGCTGATGAGTTGAACAATTGACCGGCGCTCGACGCCTCAATTGAGCTTCAATATCGACGGCATCCAGCGGAAACATGGATATCAAACCCACGAGTGGTTCCCAGATGGTTCAACGCCTTCGGCATGGCAATCACAGGCGTGTTTGCGGTCAAAATCGCTAGAAACGGCGCGGTCGTTCCACCCGGCACCCCCGTCTGGCCGTGAAGTACTTGTGGAATAAGCCCGTGCCAGCGGGAGATTGGGTCAAGACCGCAGCTGCATGCGCACAAGCCTGGGGATTTCGCCAGGCGAGAGGAGGACTCTACCGCAAACCGGGAGTGACCGGCGGCAAGTTGAGTGCGCGGGCCTGCGGCTCGGACAGGAACACCGTCGCGGCAGGATCCACGTAAACCATGCGCCATCCGCGTGTGCGCATCATGCCGGAAATGGCCCGCCCGGAATATTCGCGGTCCAGGATGACGACTGGCAATTCGCCGGCCGCATCCTTGACCAGCGGTTCCCAACTGGGATTGGCCTGGCTCATCTGCAGCAGAATATGCTCCCAGAGGAGAAACGTCTCCTGCGAGACAACCTCCAGCCTGGGGTCCATGAAGACTTTTTTCTCAGGCCCGTGGTGGAATTCATACGTCGCCGCGATCCCGATGTGGGCCACATACGCCCGGTCGGGAAACCCGGGTTGTCCGGCGAAAGTCACGGCTTCGTGGGCGAACCACCAAGGCCGTTCCCCCAGGCCGAACAGTTTTTTCTCGCGTGCCAAGATTCCCCAGCCGCCCGTCACGATGAAGACGATCCACGCCGCAAACAGCGTGCAGATCGCAAAATTGCGGCGCAGACGAACACGGGAAGACAGCGCATCAGCCGGCTTGGCTGTCCGCTGTCCGCTGTCCGCTGACCGCCGCTTCCTATCCGCCAGATTGCCCACCGTCAGCGTTGCTGCCACGAGGGCAAAAATATTCACGTTCCGGGACGCCTCCCAGCCCAGATTCAGGAAGCCGGCGAACAGCACCAGGCGAAATGGACTCCAGCGGCGATATTCCAAGAGCAGCACGGCGAAGCTGACGATTCCCAAAACCGACAGCAGAATCTGAGCGTTCAAATACAGGTTGACAGGGCCGTGACGCAACAGATAGACGAACGGCGATTGAAACTCGCCGATCCGGGCCGAGTAAAACTCCTGTTCGACCGAAAACTTGCGGTATAACACGAATGGAAAGAGAGCCCCGTCGATAAAATACGGATTGCACACCGCCGCCGCGGCGCACGCCGCGCCCGCGACGAACACCGTCTTCGGTTTCAACTCCTGTGAAACCGGCTCTAAACCGAATCGGCCGCTGGCCAGCGTTCGCAGACAGAAATCGACGGCGAAACATCCGCCGACGACCAGTCCCAGCACGAAGAGCGCATGGCAGTTGACCCAGACGAGTTGAATGACTGGCAGCGTCCAGACCCATCGCGGCCGCGCCTCCGCCCGAAAGGCGACCCACAGCCACCCGGCGAGAAACCACAGCGACAACATCTCCGGCCGTTCATATCCCCTGCCGGAAATGCAAATCATCGCGGGAATCCACACCAGGGACCGCTGCCAGGCGGGCAAGTCCTTTCCCGCCGCGAACCACGCCACGCCGACAGCCGTCGAAATCGCGGCCGCCTTGACGAGAATCACCAAGTTGACGCCCCCCAGGCCGTAGACCGCCGCCATCAGCAACTGGAATCCCCAATGCAGATCGATCCACGGCTTGTCCGAGTCGGTGAAAAGATACCAGTCGGTTCTCGGGACGGCTCCGCGTTCCCAGATCAGTTGACCGGTCCGCAAGTGCCACCAGAAGTCGGTATCCGCGTTCGGGAAAACGCACAGCAGGAACGTCGTCAAAATGATCAGCGCGGCAACCAGGTTCTCGACTCCGAAGACCGTCGTTAACGCATCCTGGACCGGGGATGCAGATTCTCTCTGGCTCTTCGATTCTCCCTTTGCCGGACTCTGGACCACAGACCGTCTCCTGCCGCCAAATACGTGATTGCCGACCGCCCATCACCATTCTGACGCAATTCAGCCCAGTAGCTCAACGGTGAGAGCCGGCGATCGCCTGACGCGGGTGCGGGCACCTCTTGCGAACCGGCAAGCCGGTCTGAAAGGTCTTCTTCGCCTCCGACTTCCCGTCAAATTCTATCAAGTTCTTCCGATCTGTTCCGAATCGCTGCTTGACGGATCGAACATTGCCGATGTATAGTTGATAAGAGTTGGTGGAAGCTGACAATTTATCCCGCCTGAAGAACAGAGCCCCGACCGTCAGGGAGGGGTCCCGCAATATCCCGTCCCTCACGGTCGGGCCTGATTGAGGAACCTGCCATGTTGACTCTCTTCGGTAACCGACAGAAATTGTGCGATGGCCTCAACCGGCGAAGTTTCCTGCAAATCGGCGGGTTTACGTTCGGGGCGGCTTGCCTGAGTCTGCCGCAAATACTTCGAGCGCAAGCAGCCGCGGGGTCGACCAACTCGCATAAGGCGGTCATCAACGTCTTCCTTGGCGGGGGCCCTCCGCATCAGGACATGTGGGAAATCAAGACGGACGCCCCGAAAGAGATTCGCGGCGAGTTCGATCCGATCCACACGGCTGTGCCGGGCATTGAAATCGGGGAGTGTTTTCCTCGCATCGCCGCCATGATGGACAAATTCGTCGCGATCCGTTCGGTGACGGAATGCGACGGCGGGCATGACGGATATCAATGCCTGTCGGGCTGGAAACGCCGCGACATGGCCAGCATGGGTGGCCGGCCGAGCATCGGCTCGTCGGTGGCGAAACTCCTCGGTCCGGTGAACCGCAGCGTGCCGCCGTCGGTCGCCCTCGCCGAAAAAACGCAGCACGGTCCCTGGTCGGAACCGGGCAGCGCCGGCTTCCTGGGGGCGGCGTTTCAGCCGTTCAAACCGCAAGGCCAGGGAATGGACGACCTGCGTCTGAACTCGATCGGCACCGATCGGCTGCAAGACCGCCGGTCGCTGTTGACGGGCCTCGATCAACTCAAGCGCGAAGTCGACGCCAGCGGGATGCTGCTTGGGATGGACGCCTTCAATGAAGCCGCGTTCGGCGTGCTGACGTCGAGCCAGCTTGTGGAAGCGCTCGATCTCAGCAAAGAAGACCCGAAAATTCGCGACCGCTACGGCGACGGCAAACCGTACAAGTTCCAATACGACGGCGCCCCGACCTGCAACGAACAACTGCTGATGGCCCGCCGTTTGGTCGAAGTCGGCGTCCGTTCGGTGACGCTCACCTACGGCCGCTGGGACAGCCACGGCGACAACTTTAACCTGGTGCGCGATCACGGCGCCAAGCTCGACCAGGCCGTCAGCGCGCTGGTCCGCGACCTGGAAGACCGCGGCATGTTGGATGACGTGACCGTTGTCGTCTGGGGCGAATTCGGCCGCACGCCCCGGATCAATCAAGGCAACGGCCGCGACCACTGGCCGCAAGTGAGCTGCGCCCTTCTCGCCGGCGGCGGCATGCGGACGGGCCAGGCGATCGGCTCGACGAATCGCTTGGGGGAATTCGCAAAAGACCGCCCGGTGCCGGTCCAGGAAATCGTCTCCACGATCTACCACAACCTGGGGATCGACCCGATGACGACCACGCTCCGCGACCCGACCGGCCGCCCTCAATTCCTGGTCGACGAACGCAACCCGCTGCCGGAATTGCTGTAAGGCGATTACCACATCTCGAAGCCCGCCGATGAACTCGACGGGCTTTTTGTTTGCGCGCCGGCAGCGCGTACCACAAAAGTCCCTTTACAGATCGATTATGTTGCGTTACATTCAATGCAACATTACCAATCAGGAAAGAGCATGTCCCGCGAGCCGTGGAAAATTTCCCGCGAAATGTTTCTCTCGGAATCGGAAACCGAGTCGCTGCTGGCGTTTCTCGGCCGCAGGGAAACGGACGCCGCTGATTTTCAGGCCGCGCTGACCGACCGGGTCATCATTGAAACGCTGCTCTGGTCGGGGCTGCGGAATTCCGAATTCTGCCAATTGAAGCTGCGGGATACGGTCATCGGCCAGAAGCAATCGGTGCTGCTGGTTGAGGAGACGCCGCGGCAAAATCGCATCGTGCATGTGCCGCACGCGTTAAGCCAGTTGATCCAGCGTTACAGCCGCGATGCGCGTCCGGGGGCGTTGCCCGCCGGCGTCTCGCCGCGCGATCTCATACAACCCCTGGTTTTCAATGAGCGCGGCAAGCCGTATGAACGAACGGCCCTGTATCGCCGCGTGGTCCGTATTCTCACGGACGCCGGCCTGGGTGAACGGGCCAGCGTGCAGTTATTGAGGCACACCTACGGCTACCTGGCGTACAAGCGAACGGGCGGCAACCTGCTGTTCGTGCAAAGACAACTCGGCCATGCCCATCCCATGGTGACCGCTGTCTACGCCGAGTTCGTCGATCATCCTTACGGCCAATTGGCGAATCATATCGCCGAAGCGGTCCCTGTCTCGTCCGTCGAGAAACGTGTCCCCCGGAGAAATCGCGCATGACGACATCAACCACGCTGACTTATGACCAGGTGCTGGAAAAACTTCCCGCGATCGTGGCCGAATGTCAGGCTCTGGAAATCGAGGACGTGACGCCGGACTTGGTGTTCTGCCAGGAAGGCGATTCCATTGAGCTGCTCGACCTGAATTTTCGCTGTGAAAAGGCGTTTCGGATCAAGTCACCGTTCCGGCTGTTTCTGGGATCGAAAGATCATTTGGCCTTGGATGCCGAGGGATATCTCACGGACGGCTCCGTGGCGTTCATTCGCGACAACTACCCGTTCTTCGTGGAAAAAATGGAGGCCGGGGGTCAGTCGCGCTGGACGCCGAACGATCTGCTCGGCCATTTCACCGTGGAGATGATCGCCCGGTTTGTGCTGCTCGCGGCGGCACAGCAGGCGGCGAACTCCCAGGCGGCGTAACGGAGGCTGCGCTGGGCACAACGGTCCCGGCGTCGCCGACGCCGGGGTTTGATTGTGGCATTGCGCGTCCAAAAAAAAAATTCTCCGCGTCTCTGGAGAGAGGCGCGGAGCGGAATGGTCACTGTGTCCGTGAGACGAGGTTATTTCTCGTCGATCTCTTTCGGAGCGGGTTTCTCGCGCGGGGCCGCGGCGGTTTTCTTCTCGGGACTCTTCTTCTTTTCCGGCTTGGACGTCGTCTCTTCGGCGGCCGGCTTGGCTGCGGCCGTTTTCCCGTTGTTGGCCTGCAGGGCCTTGATCACGTCGTTGGTGATGTCGTTGCCGGGTTCCACGCTGAGCAGCAAGCCGTCATTCTTGGGGATGACGATGCTGAAGCCTTTTCGGACCGCCACTTCCTGGGCGATCGGCCGGACCTTTTCCCGGAACTGCATTTTGAGTTCTTCGGTGTATTGATTCAAATTCGCCTGGGCGTTGGTCCGCGCCTGCTGCATGTTGCTGTTCGCGACGAGGGCTTCCTTACGGAGTTTCTGAGCTTCTTCTTTCGGAACCTCTTCGCCAAACTTGTCCTTGATTTCATCCAGCAGGCTTTGCAGCTTTTCGTTCTGTTCGTTCGACAGCTTGACGACCGCATTGTTCAGCGTCGCCTGGCGGAACTGCACCATTTCCGCCAGTTGCGTATTCACGCCGACGGCGGTCGCCACGCGATCCAGATCCACCACAGCCAGCCCGCCGGACGACGAGCTGGACGGTGTCCCGAGCCATCCACATCCGGTCATCCCGGCGAGACAGCCGGCGAGGACGCAGCACAAACCCCAGTGACGCATGTCAAGAACTCCTTTTCTGGTGGGAACGCGAGAGAGAGGCAGGGTTCTAGCCGATTCGCCGAAGAGCGTCTAGTGGAAATTTCACGGCGTTTTCACGGTTTCGGGAGGGGACACGACGCTCTTTGCGCACCGAGCGAATTCCACCCCGCAATTGACCCGGCAGCTTCCATGCCGGATAATCGATGCATCTGCGATTGGGGAAGCTGACTGCGCGGGAGAGACGTTGTGCTGCCGTTCTTTCGAATTGTTTGTCTGACCGTGCCAGCACTTCTCGGATTCTCCTTCGAGACGGTTTTTTCCGCCGAAGACGCTGCCGCCGAGGGGAGTTATGAACAGAAAATCCGCCCGCTGTTCGCCCGGTATTGCACGGAATGTCATGGGGCCGAAAAGCAGCAGGCCAGTCTGCGGCTGGATTTCGCCCAGGGATTGAAGACCGGCGGCGACAGCGGTCCGGCGGTTGTCGCAGGCAAGAGCGCGGAGAGCCTGATCCTCAAGGCGCTCCTCGGCAAGGACGACGCCTCCAAGATGCCGCCCACCGGCGACGGCCTGACGGCGGAAGAAATCGCCCTGATTGCAGCATGGATCGATGCCGGTGCGAAGTCGCCCGACGCGGAACCGATTCCCGAGGCCGTGGTGCGGAAAACGGATCATTGGTCGTTCCAACCGCTGGGACGTCCTAGGATTCCGCCGGCCGCCGGTTCGATTCGTCAGCCGCTCGACGCGTTTATTGGTGCGAAACTGCAAGCACTCGGTGTGAGCCTCTCTGTAGAAGCAGTTCGGGAGACGTTGCTGCGAAGGGTGACGCTGGACCTGATCGGGCTGTTGCCGTCGCCCGAAGAGGTATCGGAATTTCGGCGCGACACGGCTCCCGACGCGTATGAACGGGCCGTGGACCGGTTGCTGGCCTCGCCCCATTACGGTGAACGCTGGGGCCGTGATTGGCTCGACGCCGCTAGGTATGCCGATTCCAACGGTTTCACGCGCGACATGCCCCGGACGATCTGGCCGTATCGCGACTGGGTGATCGATGCGCTGAACCGCGGTTTGCCGTTCGATCAATTCACGATTGAGCAGATTGCCGGCGACCTGCTGCCGAACGCCACGCTGGAACAAAAGGTCGCGACCGGGTTTCATCGCAACACGCTGATCAACGAAGAAGGCGGAACCGACCCGGAACAGTTTCGCGTGGAAGCGGTCGTCGACCGGGTCAACACGACGGGAGCCGTCTTCCTCGGGCTGACGATCGGCTGCGCTCAGTGCCACGATCACAAGTACGACCCCATCTCACAGCGAGACTACTACCGGCTGTATGCGTTCTACAATCAGACGCATTTCGACGCGGGCGATCCGTATGCTCCGAAGATCGATGTGCCGACCGTGTTCCAGCGCCAGCGCGGCGATCCGGAGCGCAAATCGCTCATCCAGGCGGAAATCGCCTCGCTGCAGCAGGAACTGAAAGACCGCCAGGCGGAAATCGCCGAGGACATCACGGCGTGGGAAAAGACGCTGTCGCCGGATGACCAGAACAAGCTGCCGTTCAATGTGAAGAACGCAGTTCAACTGGTGCCGAAGGATCGGACGGACCAGCACAAACGGGATCTGGATGCGTACTACCGCGGGCTGGACATCGCAAAGCAGAAGTATCCGCAGTTGCAGAAGATTGCCGACCTGAAGACATCGGAGCCGCAGTTCGTGACCACGATGGTGACGTTCGAATCGAAAACGCCGCGTGAGAATTACATCCAATTGCGGGGCGACTTTCTGCGAAAAGGGGCGCTGGTGACGGCGAACGTGCCGGGCGTATTGCCCGGCTTCACACAAGCCGTTGAGAATCCCAGCCGGCTGGAATTGGCGAACTGGCTCGTCTCGCCATCGAATCCGCTGACTCCCCGCGTGATGGTCAATCGCCACTGGCAGAAATTCTTTGGGCGCGGGCTGGTCGAGACGGAAAACGACTTCGGCACGCAGGGGTCGCCGCCTTCGCATCCCGAACTGCTCGACTGGCTCGCCGGCCGCTTCATCGAAATCGGCTGGGACACGAAAGCGCTGCAGCGGCTGATCGTCACGTCGGCCACGTATCGTCAGGCGTCGGCGCATCGGCCCGAACTTGCCGAGATCGATCCCGCGAATAAGTTGCTGGCCCGACAATCGCGCATTCGCCTCGACGCGGAACTGGTCCGCGACGTTGGACTGGCGGCGAGCGGGCTGATCACCGAGGAACTCGGCGGGCCGAGCGTCACTCCTCCCCAACCCGACGGCGTATTCGATTTCACGCAAGACAAAAAGCCGTGGACGCCGGCGACCGGCAAAGACCGCTACAAACGGGCCATCTACACGCAATTGCTGCGATCCAGCTTGTATCCCGCACTGATGGTGTTCGATTACCCCGACCCCAATTCCACCTGCACGCGGCGCAACCGTTCGAACACTCCTTTGCAGGCGCTGACCTTGGCCAACGACCTGGCGTTCGTGGAGTTCACGCGAGGACTTTCGTCACGATTGTTATCCGAATCCGCAGTCGACGATTCGGTACGCATGACGAAATTGTTTGAACTGTGCCTGGCGCGGCCGCCCAGTTCGAGGGAGTTGAATCGGCTGGTGGAATTCCTCCAATCGCAACGGCAGGAGTATGCCGCTCAACCCGAAGCCGCCGTCGCATTGCAGCCGCTGCCGGCGGTGACCGGCATCGCCGCTGAGGAAGGGGCCGCGTGGACAATGGTCTGCCGGGTGCTGATGAATCTGGATGAGTTTATCACGAGGGAATAGCGCAATAGAAATCGACGGCCCCGACCGTAAGGGAGGGGTTTGCGGTGAGCCGCGACCCGACGGTTTCGGAGCAGAACGCGATATGACATGGGAAGGGGAATCATGACCGCAACATTGACGCCGACGTGGCCGGACACCGCGGAACCGGAGGCCGAGCAATCCCCGCGGTTCGGCCCGGCGGACAACGGCCGGTTGATGACGCCCGATGAGTTTGACGCATTGTCTTCAGATGATGTGGAAGAATGTTGTCGATATGAACTCATTCACGGAGTCTTCATTGTGGCGGCATTCCCCGGTCCAATGGAAACCGACCCCAACGGCCAATTAGAATTTCTGCTGCGGCTGTACGATAGGCATCATCCGAATGTGATCGACAAGACGCTTTATGAGGCTTACATCCGCACCAGTCACAATCGGCGGCGGGCGGACCGAGTCATCTGGATTGGGTTGGGCCGCCTGCCGAAGCTCAAGGAAGACGTCCCGACGATCGCCGTGGAATTCCTCTCCGCCGGGACGCGCAGCCGCCAACGGGATTACGAAGAAAAGCGGCAGGAATATCTCGACCTCGGCATCCAGGAATTCTGGCTGTTCGACCGGTTCCAACAGCAACTGAAGGTCTTCCATCGCCGCGGCGGGGCGGATCAGGAACAAGTCGTTCCCATGACGGAATCGTATCGCACGCCGTTGCTGCCCAACTTCGAATTGCCGGTTGGCCAGATCCTGTCCAAGGCCGGGGATTGGACGTCGGAGACTTAGGTGAAGCAAAGCATGGGCCGCGAAAAGGGACAAAAAGCACAAAAGAGATCGAAGAGCGGGCGATGGCCGCAAAAAAGACGCAGAATGCGCAAAAAAGAACTTGAACCTGGTCGATGCGACGTCAGAACTCATTCTCTAACAGTTTTACAGTTCATTTTTTGACTTTTGCGCCTCTTTGCGGCCAACGGCCTTGGTTTTTGATTTTCGTTCTCAATGGTCAAGGTGACACATGACCCACCGTGAACTAGACCTGCTCGAACAGCGATTGCTCCTCCACCAGACCCGCCGGCATTTCTTTCAGAACTGCCAAGTCGGGATCGGGGCAATGGCGCTCATGGGCCTGAGAAACGGAAAGCCGTTGAGTGCGGCGACGAATGAGAATAATTCCACGCAGCCGCCGGGATTTGTGCCGGGGAGCACGGGGCTGCATCATGCACCCAAGGCGAACGCCGTCATTTTCATGTTCCAGGCGGGCGGGCCGAGCCAGTTTGAACTTTTCACGCCGAAGCCGAAATTGCAGGAACTCAGCGGGCAGGTGATTCCCGAATCGTACGTCGCCAACAAGCGGTTCGCGTTCATCAAGAAGGACGCGAAACTGCTGGGCACCGTGCGGAAGTTCGCCAAACACGGCGAGTGCGGCGCCGAACTCAGCGAATGCCTGCCGAACCTGGCCCACGTCGTGGATGACATCTGCATCGTCAAATCGATGGTGACCGACGTCTTCAATCACGGTCCGGCGAAGCTGTTCCTCAACACGGGTTCACCGCAGTTCATGGGCCGGCCCAGCATGGGGGCATGGCTGACCTACGGCCTCGGCAGCGAATCGCAAAACCTGCCGGGCTTTGTCGTGCTGCAGTCCGGCCCGCGCGGTCCGCGCGGCGGCGCCCCGTTGTGGTCCAGCGGCTTCTTGCCGACGAATTATCAAGGCGTTCCGTTGCGAGCCGGCAAAGAGCCGATCCTGAATCTCGCCAATCCACAGGGCGTCGACGACAAACGCCAGCGGCAATTTACCTCGGCCGTGAACGATCTCAACAAGCTGCGGCTTGATGACATGGGTGACCCGGAGATCGCCACGCGGATTTCGCAGTATGAAATGGCCTATCGCATGCAGACCGCCGCGCCGGAACTGATGGACCTTTCCGGCGAAACGAAAGAGACTTTGGAGATGTACGGGGCCGTCCCCGGCAAGCCGTCGTACGCCAATAACTGCTTGCTGGCGCGCCGGTTGGTCGAGCGCGGCGTCCGATTCGTGCAGTTGTATCACACCGACTGGGACCATCACGGCAACCCAGGGACGGAACTCGGAAAGTCGCTCGATGAGCGGTGTGCCGAGACCGACCGCGGCAGCGCCGCGCTCATCAAGGACCTCAAGCAGCGCGGGTTGCTGGAAAATACGATCGTGATCTGGGGCGGAGAGTTCGGCCGGACGCCCCAGGGCGAACCGCGCGATCTCATCGGCCGCGATCATCACATCGACGGCTACACGATGTGGATGGCCGGCGGAGGATTCCAACCGGGCCTGACCATCGGACAAACGGACGAAATCGGGTATTATGCCGTGGAAGACAAAGTCCACGTCCATGATCTGCAGGCGACCATCCTGCACCTGATGGGCATCGATCATTTGAAGTTGACCTACAAGTTCCAGGGCCGCAATTACCGGCTGACCGATGTGCACGGCAGCGTAATGCCGAAGTTGCTGGCCTGATAATTATTCGCTTGCAATTCGCGGTATGCGAAGCGCAGGCGATCATGCACTTCGATCGACGATCAACAACGGATACGCCCATGACGCTCACCCGCCGCGATTTTCTGCAATCATCGACCCTCGCCGCGGCCGCGGCCCTGGCGACGCACGTCCATGCGGGGGATGAACCGGCGCAAAGCTCTTCGGAGATCGTCAATTGCGGCGTGATGGGTCTCGGCCGCGGCATGGCCCACGCCGGCGGAATTCTGGCCTCCGGGAAGCAAGCCCGGCTGACGCACCTGTGCGACGTCGATCAGCGCCGGCTCGATGCGGGCATGAAATCGGTCGAGAACCAGTCCAAGGATGCGAAGCCGAAGCTCGTGCAGGATTTTCGCCGGATGCTCGACGACCCGGCATTGGAAGCCGTCTTCATCGCCACCTGCAATCATTGGCATGCCCCGGCGGCGATCCTGGCGATTCAAGCCGGCAAACACGTCTACGTCGAAAAGCCGGGCAGCCACAATGCCCGGGAAGGCGAACTGATGGTCGCCGCCGCTCGCAAACACAAGCGTGTCGTCCAATTGGGTTCTCAGCGGCGGACGTGGCCCGCCATGCGGGAAGCCATCGAGAAGCTGCACGCCGGGGCCATCGGCAAAGTCCGGTATGCGCGGTGCAGCTACCTCAGCGAACGCGGACCGATCGGAAAAGGAAAACCGGTCCCGATTCCGGAAATGCTCGACTGGAAACTCTGGCAAGGACCGGCTCCCGATCGTGAGTACCTGGATAACATCGTCCATTACAACTGGCATTGGCGCTGGCACTGGGGCGGCGGCGAACTCGCGAACAACGGGCCTCATGCCCTCGACATCGCCCGGTGGGGGCTCAACGTCGATTCCCCGAAACAGATCAGCCATGTCGGCGGCCGCTATCATTTCGACGACGACCAGGAAACGCCCGATACCTCGGTGGTGACGTATGATTTCGGCCACTGCGGGATCGCCTGGGATTACAGCAGTTGCCACGCCCATCGCGACCACCCGATGCCGATGGTCCATTTTGAAGGCGAGAACGGATCGCTGCACATTCACGGCTCGCCCAGCTATGCCTTCTTCGACAGGCAGGGGAAACAGACGGACGCCGGCAAAAGCGAAGGCGGCGAAGGAGACCACATCCGGAATTTCCTCACGTGCATCCGCAGCGGTGAGACGCCGAACGCGGAGATCGAAATCGGCCAGCGCAGCGTGCTGTTATGCCACCTGGGCAACATCGCCTACCGGACCGGCAGCGTGATTCACTTCGACCCCGAGACCCGCAAGATCACCGGCAACGACGATGCCGTCGCCAAGTTCTGGGGCCGTGAATACCGCCCGGGGTTTGAACCGAAAGTTTAACGCGTTGCTGCCGTTCACGAAGCGAGCGCTCGCTGCGCGAGCGGCGAACCCTGAGTTGCTCACATTGACGAACATCCATTCGAGGAGATTCCTGCCCTATGCACCGCATTGCAACTTGTCTTTCGGCACTTATCCTGTGGTCGACCCTGCTTTCCGCCTCCGATTGGCCGCAGTTTCGCGGGCCGGGCGGGCTCGGCCGGGCGACGACCAATGACTCATTGCCGGCCGATATCGGCCCGGATTCCAAGCACCTCAGATGGAAAACCGTCTTACCCCCGGGACATTCGTCCCCCGTCGTGGTCGGCGACCGGATTTTTCTGACGGCGGAAGACGATGGCCGGCTGCTGACGGTCGGCCTGGATCGAACCACCGGAAAAAAGTTGTGGGAACAGGAAGCCCCGTATGAAAAGCTGGAGCCGATTCACGACATCGGCAGCCACTGTCAGCCGACGCCGGCCGCCGATGAACAGTGCGTCGTGTCGTTCTTCGGATCGAGCGGATTACTTTGCTACTCTCACGACGGCAAGCTGCTCTGGAAGCGGCCGATGGGGCCGTTCGTCAACACGTTCGGCGCCGGAACGTCGCCGCTGTTGATCGACGGCGTGGTGATTCTCGGCCAAGACCACGATCAGCATTCGTTCTTGACGGCCCTTGACGCGCGCACCGGAAAAACGCTCTGGACCACCGACCGGTCCGAGTTTCCCCGCAATTATTGCACGCCCGTCGTGTGGGAACATTCCGGGAAAAAACAATTGGTGATCGCGGCGACGCTGCGCGTCGTCGGTTACGACTTCCAGACTGGCAAGGAACTGTGGACCGTTCGAGGCATTTCCCGCGCCGTCTGCAATACGCCGGTGGTAGGAGACGACGGGAATCTGTACGTGGCTGGCTGGGCGGCGGGCGGCGACGAAAACGAACCGATCCGTGTCGTGCCGTTTGACGACATCTCCGCGGCC
The DNA here is from genome assembly GCA_964388415.1 of uncultured Planctomycetaceae bacterium. GTDB lineage: Bacteria > Planctomycetota > Planctomycetia > Planctomycetales > Planctomycetaceae > CAZDGB01. The sequence continues at coordinate 49,327 of CAYMAO010000041.1, forward strand.
GTCGACAAGAATAAGAATGGCAAGTTCGAGGAAGACGAGCTTGGCGACGGCCCGATTCATCAGCGGTTTCCGCAAGTCGACCGCGACAAAGACGGGTCGCTGACGAAAGCCGAGTACGAGTATTTCCGCGGCCTGTTTGAATCGGGGCAGAACCTGATTCTGTCGATCAAGCCGGGAGCCCAGGGGGAAGCCACCGACACGCACGTCCGCTGGAAACAGAAAAAACAAGTCCCGTTCTGCGCGTCGCCCCTTTATCACGACGGCATGGTCTTCACCGTCAAAGACGGCGGCATCGTCTCCTGCTGGGACGCCGACACCGGCAAACCGTTCAAGCAGCTCCGGCTGGAATCCCCGGCGACGGACGAGTATTACAGCTCTCCCACGTACGGCGACGGCAAGATTTTTCTGGGCAATCAGAACGGCGTCGTGACGGTGCTCTCGGCCAGCAAGTCGTGCGAGACGCTGCACATGGCGGAGTTCGGCGAAAAAATCTACGCGTCGCCGGCGATCGTCGACGGAGCCATTTTCCTCCGCACCGAGGCCGGGCTGTATTGTTTTGCGAATCCGTGATGTCTTAATGTCCTCGAAGAAAAGATCAATTCGTGATGACCCCCTTGATTCTTGTCGCCTCATTGCTGTCCGCCGGTCCGGAGAAACTTCCCGTGGGCAAGGCGGAAATTGAAGTCACGGTCCATGAGAAGCCAATCCTGGTCTTCACCTATCGGCCGAAAACCTACACCGACGGGCCGCTGATCCTGGTCTTTCACGGCATCTTGCGGAACGCCGACGAATACCGCGACCACGCCGTGGACTTGGGAGACCGCTATGGGGCCCTCATCGCCGCGCCGAAGTTTGACGACCCGCGATTTCCCAAGCCCCGGTATCAGTTCGCCGGCATCGTGGACGACCAGGGCAAGGCGATTCCGGCCGATCAGCGGACCGGGGCCTACATCTCGAAAATCGTGGCCCATATTCGCGAGCGGGAAGCCCGGCCGAAGCTGAAGTATTACCTGATCGGTCACTCGGCGGGGGGGCAGTTTCTGGCGAGAACGTCGGCGTTCGTCTCGACCGGGGCGACGCGGATCGTCGCGGCCAATCCGGGAACGCATCTGTTTCCGGTGAAGGACGCCGCCTATCCGTTGGGCTTTGGAAAGCTACCGGAGGAATTGATGTCCGACGCGCAGTTGCAGCACTATCTGGCGCAGCCCTTGACGATCTATCTCGGCTCGGGGGATATCGTCCGGGACGAATACCTGGACGTGAAGCCGGAGAATGACCGCCAGGGGATGACACGCTTTGAGCGAGGGCAGAACGTGTTTTCCTCCGCGAAAAAGATGGCGATGGATAAGGGCTGGAAATTCGGCTGGCGGCTCGTCGTTGCGGAGGGCGTGGACCACGATCACGAAAAAATGTTTGCCCACAAAGCGTGCGAGCAGGCGTTGTTCGGCGAATAACAGTCTTCGACAGCCCCGACCGTCGGGGAGGGGGAAACCGTGCCGGACTGGATCTCCCGCCAACTGGAATTGCAGGGATTGCATCCGTGGTGGGCGGCGCTGGGGCACACGGTCGCCGTGCTGTTTGCCGCCGGACTGATCTTGATGCTGCATCGCTATGAGCGGCAACTGGTGACGCCCAACGTCGGACGGGGGCTTTTGGCACTGCGCCTGTCGGTGTTGGCGCTCGTGCTGCTGACGTTCCTGCAGCCGGTCCAAAGCTGGACGATCAATGAATCCCGCGCCGGGCGGATTCTCGTCGGCATCGACCAGTCGGAGAGCATGTCGGCCAAGGATCCGCAGGCGTCTCGCTCCGAGAAACTGCACTGGGCTCGCGGCCTGGCGATGATTGGCAACAACGCCAGTGCGGAGAAACTCGACGCCTGGCAGGAAGCGTTCGATCGGCAGGCCGAGCCGGACTGGGTAACCGCTGAGGAAGCGCCGGACGAGCCGCAGCGCGCCGAATTGTCCGCCACGCGCCGGGAGAATTTACTGGGAATCTTCGCGGAATTGGACGAACTCCCAAGGCAGGAAATCGCCCGGCGGCTGGTCGTCAGCACGCCCGACCCGCTGTTCAAGCAGCTCGAAAAGCTGGCGAAAGCGGAACTGTTCGTCTTCGCCGGAAAAGCGGAATCGGTCCGTGCGGATCAACTGGATTCGGAGCTGCCGGCCCCTTCGGCCAATCTGCACACGGCGATGACCGATCTCGCCGATGCGCTGCAGAATAGCCCGTCGCAAGGCGAAGCGGCCGCGGTGCTGGGGATCGTGCTGTTCACCGACGGCCGGCAGACGGCAAAGTCCAGCCCGATTTCCGCGGCCGCGGCGCTCGGCCGCTTGCATGTGCCGATTTATCCCGTGCTGCTCGGCACCACCCACCGTCCGAAAGATTTGGCGATTCCGTCGTTGGATGTCCCGTCGACGATTTACCGCGGCGACAAGCCGCTGGTCAAAGCCATGCTGCAGACGTCCGGGTTTGAGGGGCAGGCATTGACTGTGAATCTCGAACCTGCGGAAGGCGACGCGGCTTCGGATCGGCGTCAAACAAAAGAGATCACGCCGACCGGGGCGTTGACGCCCATCGTGTTTGAGTTGCCCAGCGGGGAACTCGGCCGTCAGGGCTATATGTTGACCCTTCCCGTTCAGGAAGGGGAAACCCACAAGGACAACAATGCCCGGTCGTTTACGATCTCCGTGGTCGACGACCGGGCCAAGGTGCTGCTCGTGGACGGAGAACCGCGGTGGGAGTTTCGATACCTGGAGGCGGCATTTGGCCGGGATGAACGGATTGATCTGAAAACCGTGCTGTTTCAGCAGCCGTACCTGGGCTTTCTGCCGGAGACGTTTTTTCCGCGAAAACTTCCGGACGATCCGCCGTCGCCTTTCGAGAACCTGGACGTCGTCATCCTGGGAGATGTCGCCCCGTGGCAATTGAAAGAGGAGCATTGGAATCTTCTCGAAAAGTTCGTGACAGACCACGGCGGGACATTGGTCTTGGCGGCAGGGAAGGAATTTCTGCCGTCGGCGTACAAGCTGCCGGCAATGGATCGCCTGTTGCCGCTGTCGGAAATGCAGCGAGTGAATCTGACGGATGCGAGCGCGCTGGTCCCGCCGAGCCGTCGCGGTTTGCGGCTCGAACTGACGCCGGACGCCGAGACGCAGGCCATGTTCCGTTTCGCCGAGGATGCCGACGAGAACCGCAAAGTCTGGGAACACCTGCCGGGACCGGTCTGGGCCTGGCTGGGGACGGCGAAGCCCGCGGCCACGGTATGGATGACGGCGCAGCTGCCGGACCATGCCGCTCTGGCGGAAGAACGGCGGAAAGCGCTGATCGTGCATCAGCACTACGGATTCGGGCAAGTGGTCTGGATCGGGTTCGATTCCACGTGGCGCTGGCGGCATCGCGTGGGCGACAAATACCATCATCAATTCTGGGGCCAGCTTGTCCGCTGGGCGGCCAGCAACAAGATCGCCGCCGGGAATGAATTCGTCCGCTTCGGTCCCGAGCAGCCGGAAGTCGACGCCGGCGGCGACGTGCTGCTGCGCACGCGGTGGTCTCCGCAGTTCCTCCAGCGGTTTCCTCAATTGTCGGCCCGCGCGGAGATCAGCCGGGTCGGCGCGGCCGCGGGAGAAATTCTCTCCAGCGTGGAATTTCAGCCAAGAAAAGACCAGCCCGTGCAATGGGAAGGCCGGCTTGTCAACCTGCCCCCTGGAGATTACCGCGCCCGGCTGATGGTGAAGAACGGCGACCTCGGCCTCGTGCCGGTCGAAGCGACATTTTCGGTGCGGCCGCCGAACACGCCGGAGCTGATCGACATCACGGCGAACCGCGAGTTGCTGGCACAGATCGCTGAAGCCAGCGGAGGCCGGCTGCTGTTCGCCGACGAACTGCACATGCTGCCGAAACTCTTGAGGCCGGAACAAACCACGTACGACATCTACCGCGAGACGCCCTTGTGGGATCACGGCGCAATGCTGGTCCTGTTTTTCGTGCTGCTGACCGGCGAGTGGGTGTTAAGGAAATGGAACGGGCTGCCATAGGCGTCGCAGATTTGCAAGTGCGTAAAGACAGCCCTCATGCTGTCGAATTTTCGGGTGCCTGACCTGCGAAACTACGCAAGACGTCGTGCTCACTCTACATACAAGAACTCATTCGCATTCAGCAGCATCCGGCACGCATTCGCCAGGCCGTGTCGCTCGGCATAAGGCACTAGGACGGCCAGATCGCTTTCTGCCGCGTCACGCAGCAGGACTTGACGGTAGAGATTCTGAATCTGCTGGACCAAGTTCGGCGAATTTCCATCCACCCGTGCCGCCAGATGCTCGCATTGCCGGATCAGCATCCGGTCATGCAGCAGGGCCAGCGCCTGCAATGCCGTCAGAGATTCATTCCTGGCCGGGGCCCATTGCGAGGAATCGGGGCAATCAAGGGCTTCGTGGTAGGGGTCCGGCAGCGTGCGGAAGAGGAACCGGTAGACCGACCGGCGGGAATGTTCCGGCTTGTCGGGGTCGAAGCCGAGGTAATCGACCACGGGCGTGATCTGCACGCCGGGGCTTTCGAAAAACTGCCTCGCCGAGGGGCCGTACAGGCGGTCATCCAAACGGTCTGCCAAGAGCAGCGCGGCGTCACGGATTTCTTCGGCTTCCAATCGCCGCCGATTCTGACGCCACAGCAACGAATTCTCGTCGTCGATGGCCGCGTGGTCGTCTCGATGGTCCACGGCTTGCCGATACGCAGCGCTGGTGACGAGTTGCCGATGCAGCCGTTTCAGCGAGCCGCCGTGATTGCGAAAATCATCCGCCAGCCATTCGAGCAGTTCCGAGTGCGACGGCTCGTTCGCCATCGCGCCGAAGTCATTGGGCGTATCGACGATGCCGCGGCCGAAATGATAATGCCACATCCGATTGACGATGGACCGCCAGACGATGCCATTCGCCGGCTCCGTCAGCCATTTCGCCAGCGCGGCACGGCGATTTCCTTCGAGGTTGGGATCGGCAATGTCAAATTGGCTCGGAAGCTGCGCCACGCATGTGAGCGCTCCCGGAAATGCCGCATCGCGCGGCTGGCGGATATCGCCGCGATGCAGCAGGTGAATCGGCCGGGGCGTCGCCGCGGGCCGCAATCCGCCGGTTCCTTGAAACTCGCGGTTGGCTGTGAAGACCATGCGCTGCGGCGGCAAGTCGTTCAGCGAACGCTGCAACTCATCACGGCGGACAAACCGGCCGAGCACGGCTCGCTGGTCGTCGGTTCGTTCGGTTGTGGGAATGGCGAGAATCGCCGTGATGTCCGCCGGGATGGCCAGCGCTTCCAGCGGCAACGGCGCGGCTGCTGATGTAAAGGAAACCCTGGGCCGGCCGATCAAATGCCCGCCGCCGTGGAGTTGTTCCAGCGTCACCGTGATGAGGACTCCGCCGGGTTGCGTAATCGGCTGTGCGAATTCGAACACCGCATGATGCGGCTTGCCGATTTCGGGATAAATGCCCCACGCCGAGCCCGATTGGTTATCGAGCGCGTGCTGAATCGTCCAGCCCTGCTGATCGAAATCGGCCTTCGCCGTTTTGATGACGACCGGCATTTTTGTCTCGGGCTGCGCCAATGCGGCCGCCGTGATTTTAATTTCGCTGAGATGCAGGTTCCCGTTATCCTGCCGGCCGGGTCCGCGCTTGAAGAGCGATTCATCCGTCAGAACTTCCAATCTCAGCCCCGTGATGGCGGTCATCTCCAGACGATACGTCAACGTATAGGTGTCTTTTTCCGGCTTCTTGCCGTGGCTGAGCACCGAGCCATCGGCCTGCACCGTGAGTTCGGAGCCTTGAGCCGAGAGACTCTCCGCCGGTGCGACGACCTTCCAGAGTTTCGCGGCCTCTTGAGTTCTCTGCTCCCAGCCGGAGATTCGCTGTTGCAGGTCGGCGGCGAGAAAATCAGCGGCCGGCCGTTGATCGAGCTGCGCCAATTCCGTCTGCCAGGCCCGACGCTGACGGCCGGTCTCCGGGTCGGCGTCAAACGGCCGGTCGGCCTTATCAACGCCGGAAAAGACGGCTTGCAGACGGTAATAATCGGCCTGGGGGATCGGGTCGAACTTGTGATCGTGACACCGCGCACAATGGACCGTCAGGCTGACGAATGATCCCATGACCGTCGTAATGATGTCGTCCCGATCAACGTACTGAGCGATGCGACGGTCGTCGGTATCATCCTGAATGCTCATCAGCGAGCTTTCATCGAATGGGCCGGACGCCAGGAACCCGGTGGCGATCAGGCTCCAGGAATCGTCGGGGAACAGCACATCGCCGGCGACCTGGTCCTGCACAAATCGCGCATAAGGCCGGTCTTCATTGAAGGCGCGGACTAAATAATCGCGATACGGCCAGGCATTCGGCCGGATGCGATCCTGATCATGGCCGTGCGTCTCCGCGAAATGCGCCACGTCCATCCAATGGCGGGCCCAGCGTTCGCCGAGGTGAGGGTTGGCCAGCAACCGGTCGGCAAGACGATCCACCGCATCGGGCGCTGTATCGGCCAGGAACTCTTCGAGTTCCTCCGGCAGTGGCGGCAAACCCAGCAGGTCAAACGTCAGCCGCCGCAAGAGCGTCCGCCGATCGGCCTCCGACGAAGGCGCAAGACGTCGAGAGTGCAATCTCTGGAGAATGAACGCATCCAGCGGAGACCGCGGCCAGTCCGGAGTGACGGCAGGCACGGACGCACCGCGCAACGTGCGCAACGACCAGAGACGATCCGCTTCGTCGGCCGCAGGCAGTGTATCGGACTGTGCCCTCGCACTGCCGGAGGCGAGCAGCACGATGAGAATCCCCGCGATCCGCAACAACGGTACGGGCATGGTGCTGCCAGCGGGTTTCATCGTGATTTCCATGGAAATCGATCTCTCACAACGGAAACGCCAAGAGTCCATCAGTGTAACAGACGCGCCGGTCCCGCGGCGAGACCAGCGGCGGCGTCAAGAGTTCTGCGCCCAGACCGGGGAAAATGTGCAATTCGCTTGTCAGGGGAATTGCTTCTCGATCACAATTGCATCATGCACTTCGATCCGGTGACACTTGGATGCCAGCGATGACGGGCCGGTTATGACACTTCGCATTCAGACGCTTTGTCTGTACGCCGCGCTATCGGTGTTGACGGTCGCAGCCTATTCTCCGTCGCTGGGGTTTGACTTCGTCAATTACGACGACAATCGCTATGTGTCGGAGAACCCCCGTATTCCGCAGGGCCTGACGCCGGCGGGGATCGCCTATGCGTGGACGACGTTTGACC
>CAYMAO010000042.1:0-56506 GCA_964388415.1 uncultured Planctomycetaceae bacterium
CAACAAACCGCTGACCGTTCAGGTTGCGCAGCATTCGGTTGGGAACCAGCGTGGCGATGTCGGGATCTCCCGAACCGAGGTACATGTCGAGATGGCCGTCGTTGTCGAAGTCGGCGAAGTTGGATCCCATGGCGGCGAAGCAGAGGTCGAGCCCGGCCTCCGGGGCGACGTCTTCAAAACGCGTTCCGTCCACGTTGCGATACAGCTTGCTTTGATGCCAGTAATGCGGTTTCCCCTGAAGCCCGTGGATGACGTCGGCCAGGGTGCGATCGTAGCTGGTGGCGAAGATGTCGAGGCGGCCGTCGTTGTTATAGTCCCAGGCCCAGCAGGAAAATCCTCGCTGCGGACCGGAGATTCCCGCGGCGACGGAGACATCGGTAAACGTACCCTGACCGTTGTTGTGAAATAATTGGGCGCGGCCCGTGAAATTCGACAGCAGCAAATCCGGGGCGTCGTCGTCGTCATAGTCGAGCCAGCTACAGCCTTTCCACATGCCCGGCAGATCCGCCAGGCCGGCATCCGCAGTCACGTCTTCAAACGTCTCATTGCCCAGGTTGCGATACAGCCGGCTGGGCTGCACCTCGTCGCAGACGAACAGATCGAGCAAGCCGTCGTTGTCGATATCGGCCCATTGCGCTGCGTTGCAGTTCATCGCGTGCATGAGGCCCGTTTGCTGGGTGATGTCGGTGAATTCGCCTTTGCCGTTGTTTTTCAAGAGGCTGGGCCGCATGGGTGTTCTGAGCCAGGCGCCGCGGGGAATGAAGATGTCCAGGAATCCGTCGTTGTTGAAATCGGCCTGCACGCAGTTCAAACCGCCCAGTTGATCGGAGAGTCCGGCGTCCTTGGTCCGGTCTTGAAAGGTGCCGTCTGCCTGGTTGCGGTAGAACACCATTGGCCGCCTGGGGTCCATGCAGGTGAAGACGAGGTCCAAGAGGCCGTCGTGATCGAAATCGTCAAGAATCGCTCCGCCGGCCATATTCAGGCGGTTGATTCCCACCAGATGCCCGACGTCGCGAAACTTCCCGATGCCATGCTCAGCGGAGTTATAACGGTCGAGAGAGACCAGGAATTTTGGATCGACCTGGCTGGGATATTCTCCCAGCGTCATATGAGCGACGTTCATCAACCAGCGGACTTCCAGGTCGTCGGGGAACTTCTGCAGATATTCGGTGAAGTATTGAATGGCTTGGCGCGAGCCGGTCTCTTTGGCATGACGGGCCTTGGGCGATAATGGAAGGATGCAGGAGCTTTCACCGCGGCACATCACGCAGTTTTCCGTCTCTCCCAACCGCAGCGAGGTCATGCCCTGCATGTAGACGACGGAGTAAAGCCAGCCGACAGCCGTCCGGGGGTCCTGTTCCGCCACGTCACGTGCCTGTTCCAATACGGCGAGGGCTTTCGCGATCTCTCCTTCGTAATTCAGCAACGAGGCCTTCATCATCAGGGCCTGCACGCGTTTCCCGGACGAAAAGTTCGGGTCGACCAGGTCATTCTCGATCTTCACCGTCAGTTTCTGACCGAGCCCCCGCCAAGACTCTGCGATTTCCTCCAGGGTCGCTTCCGGCGGCCACTTGTCGGCGCCGGCCGTGGCGATGTTATACCCCGTCGGATCGACCGGCTGCCGGGCGACAAAGGGAAGTTGTGCTTTCATTTCCGGAGTCAAAGCGCCGAGAACGTCCGGAGGCTGGTTGTTCGAAGCGGGTTCGCCGTTTCTGTGAGCGATTGCAAACACCAGACCAACAGCAAGAACGACGCCGGCGAGAATGCCCAGAACCGTGCGTTGGGGAAAGATCATGAGATGCCTCTTTGACCGAATTCCCGGACTGGGCACGTCAACACGGCACGTTGCCGACGCAGGGCGATACCACGGAGGCGAACCCGGCCAAGCCCCAGGAATTCCTGCTCTCACAGTATCGGACGGCACGAAAAAAGAATACCGCAAATTGCCTGAAATCAGGTGCGGCGACTCGGCCTTGGAAGTTGCCCTGGGTTTCTCGGGAGATCGTGCGTCTGCGCGATGCGTTGGACACGCTCTGCTTTCAAGAACAGGCCCGCCATTGGGTCTACAGCCGGGCGACCTTGATGTCTTCGGGAACTTCAAAGCCGAGTTGGGCCTTGCCCCGTTCCGCGGTGACCAGGCCAAGCCGGACGTTGTAGCAGCCGTCGACAAATTCGTCTTGCAGCAATGTCACCACGACCGGAGCGCTGCGGCGCTTGCGAAACGAGACTTCGACGCCGCCGTGGGAGACCCTGACCACTGTCAAGACGACGTCTTCGATTTGCAGCCGTTCTCCCGGCCGACGGGCAATCACCAGCATGACGACCTCCGTGAAATCCCTGTGCTGGCAGGCGAAATCTCCGAGGAGGACTTTTCGCCTGGCAATCCGTTTGAATCCTGGAACGTCAACGTGCGCCTGCACGTTGAAAACTGCTGTAGACGAAATGACCTACTTCTTTTCGGCGAACCAGATGTTGCGGAACCGGATCGGGTTGCCGTGGTCCTGCAAATGGATCGGGCCAGGATCCGTGCCTTCGGCCAAAGGCGCGGCAGTCGTCGCGTGGGGCAGTGCGACGTCTTGATGAATCACTACGCCGTTGTGCTTGACGGTCATCCGGGCATCGGCCGTTTTCTTGCCTTGCGCGTCGAACTTCGCCGCGGTGAAATCGATGTCGTACGTCTGCCAGGAGAGAGGCGGAAAGCACATGTTGACGTCGGGGTCTTTGATGCTGTAGATGCCGCCGCATTCATTGTTTTTTCCGGCGAGACCGAACGAATCCAGAATCTGCACCTCAAATCGGCTCTGGAGATAGCAGCCGCTGTTGGCCCGTCCCTGCCCGTTGGCCTTCGGCATGTACGACAACAGAAACTCCAGGTGCAAGGTGCCGCTCTGGAATTTCTTGTCGGTATTGGCGCCTTGCTTGAGCAGGCCGTCTTCGGTCATCTGGGCGCCGGGAAACCGGTCCAGGTTTTTGCCGTCAAACAAGACCGTCGCGCCTTCCGTCGGTTTTGCACCGAGCGTAGGACTTTTCCGGAGCACGCGCTGGCATTCGCCCATCTTCGCGCCCGCGGCATCGGACAAGGTCAAAACGCCATCCTTCAGGGAGACGCCGACTTTTTGCACGGTCGCTTTCAACACGCCGTTCTCGGCTTTGCCGTCCCCTTCCTGCTTGGCCGTTTTGTCCCAGCCATCGCCCGGGAGCCCGCCCTGGTAGAGGACCACGCGGAATTTTCCGTCACCCTGGGCGATGATCTGCGCCCCGGTTTTGGCCTTCTTTCCGTCAGCGGTGACTTCTCCCTGGTATTCGCCTTGCAGGGCGAAATCCGCATCGACCGTTGCCGGATCGATGTAGGCCGTCGGAGGTTTCTGTTCTTCCGCAACGGACGCAGCAGCGGCGATGATCCAGAACGCGATCCCCATCCCAAGCCACGGTTTCGCAAGCGTCATCTGATTTGTTCCCGGAAAATGATTCGAGGGGAAATCCAACTCGCGGCCACATTGTGTAAAGTCGCCGCGACGGCTGCAAGCATCGTCGGAGAGGATTTTCCCGGTCCATGCGGTGCAGGAAAAATTCCCGCGAGGCGACGCCATGGGCCGAGTACGTTCTCAGAGATTCGAGCCTGCCCTGCCGTCTGTGCCCGCGCGGAGAAAACGGTTTCTCGTCCGGTCTTCCGATCACGGGGGCTGTCGGCTAGAATGCAACGACCTCGGGGCGAACGGACCGCGCCGGGGATGCTGTTTTCGGGATGTCTTACCGTCGCGTCCCGGCCCAAGCTGCCCAGAGTGGCCCACCGTCCGTGTCCCTGTTGTTGAAACATGTTCGATTCGAAATACATCCGCAATTTCTCGATCATCGCCCACATCGACCACGGCAAGAGTACTCTCGCCGACCAACTCCTGCTGAAAAGCGGAGCGATCAGCGAACGGGAGTTTCACGAACAGATCCTTGATGATCTGGAAGTCGAGCGGGAACGGGGCATCACGGTCAAAGCCCGTGCCGTGGCGATCAACTACACGTATCAAGGCCAGAAGTACGAGATCAATTTCATCGATACGCCGGGCCATGTCGATTTCCATTACGAGGTCTCCCGCAGCCTGGCCGCCTGCGAAGGGGCGCTGCTGCTGGTGGATGCCTTTCAGGGCGTTCAGGCCCAGACGGTGGCCAATGCCTACGCGGCAATCGACGCCGATCTGGAAGTGATTCCTGTCGTCAACAAGGTGGATCTGCCGATCACCCGGGTCGATGAAATCCTGGAAGAAATCGAAACCGTCGTCGGTCTCGACACGACCGACGTCTTGAAGACCAGCGGCAAGGCGGGCATCGGCATCGACGAGTGCTTTCGGGCCATCGTCGAACGCATCCCCTGTCCCAAGGGCAAGCCCGACGCGCCGCTGCAAGCCCTGATTTTCGACAGCAAGTACGACGTCTACCGCGGCGTGGTCACGTACATCCGCGTGATGGAAGGCTCGATCCGCAAGGGGCAGAAAGTCTACTTCATGAAGTCCGGCGTGGCCCATGAAGTGCTGGACATCGGCCAGTTCCGGCCCGACATGGTCCCCTGCGAAGACCTCGGCCCCGGCCAGGTGGGCTACATCATCACGGGCATCAAAGTCCTCGGCAATGTTCACGTCGGCGATACGGTGACTGACTTTCACAAGCGGGCCGCCGAACCGTTGCCAGGGTATGAAGTCCCGCAGCAGATGGTGTTCTGCGGCATGTACCCGATCGACGCGACCGACTTCGAAAATCTGCGCGATCAGTTGCAGAAGATGAGCCTGAACGACGCCAGCTTTTCGTTCCTGCCGGACACCAGCGACGCACTCGGCTTCGGGTTCCGCTGCGGCTTTCTCGGCATGTTGCACATGGAGATCATCCAGCAGCGGCTGGAAAAAGAGGCAAAAGTCGATCTGATCCAGACGGCGCCGAACGTCACTTATGAGCTCATGAAGCGCGGCGGCGAAGTGATTGTGGTGAATAACCCGCAGGACGTTCCCGATGCCGGCTCGATCGAAGAATTCCGCGAGCCGATCGCCAAGGTCCATTTCATTTTGCCGTCCGACCGCATCGGGCCCATGATGCAACTCTGCGCCGACCGCAGGGGGACGTATCTCACGACGGAATATCTCGGCCCCAACCGCGCGCAGCTGACGTATGAGCTGCCGCTCGCTGAAATTGTGTTCGACATGTACGACAAGCTGAAGAGCATCACGCAGGGCTACGGGACAATGAATTACGACATCATCGGGTTCCGGCCGGCCGACCTCGTGAAAATGGACATTCTGGTGAAAGCCGAGCGTGTGGACGCGCTGGCCTGCATCGTGCATCGCGGAGTCGCCGAACGACGCGGACGGGCCATCTGCAAGAAGCTGAAGGAAGAAATTTCCCGGCATCAATTCGAGATTCCGTTGCAGGCCGCGATCGGCGGCCGGGTCATCGCCCGCGAAACGATCTCCGCCGTCCGCAAAGACGTCACCGCGAAATGCTACGGCGGCGACATCACCCGCAAGCGCAAGCTGCTCGAAAAGCAGAAGGAAGGCAAGAAACGCCTCAAGCAATTCGGCCAGGTGGAAATCCCCCAGAAGGCGTTCCTCGCCGTTCTCAGCACAGGCGAAGACGGCGAATAAACCGGACCACGCTTCTGCGAAGCGTCGCTAAGCGCGTTCGCGCTCCATCTGGTCCAATCGCTCTAGCCGACGATCTGCATTGAACTTCGGCAGCGGCAGCGCGGCAACCAGGCGGTTCAAATCGTCGGCGGAAAGTTCGGGCTTTGGCGTTCCCGTGCCGCGGAACACCGGCAGACCTTCCTGTAGCGCCAGAATTTCGCGGCGAGTGCGTCCCAGCGGCATGTCGTGCCACGGCGCGGGGTGCGCAGCGAACCTGAAAAAGTGCGGGGCGACCTCCTGCATGTAGCGCCAATACGCCGGGTTGTCGGTCTGAAGGACGAACAGACCTTCGGGAACTAATGACCGGTGAACAAGGGCCAGGAAATCCGGCGTGATGAGCCGAAAACGATGTTCGCGGCGCTCATAAAACGGCTGCGGATGATAGACGTGAATTTCCGCAATCGACCGCGGGGCAATGTAATCTCTTAAGAGCTCCCGGCCGCCGATCACCGCGAAACGGACATTGGACAGCCCGCGCTGGTTGCCGCGGCGGGTGGCATAACGGATCACGACCGGCAGAATGTCGGTCGCCAGGTGATCGACGTCGGGCCGGGCCAGCGCGCTGCCCAGCGTGAACCGCCCATTGCCGCAGCCGACGTCCAGCACGAGCGGCGCGCCGCGGCCAAACAGCGACGGAAAATCCAGCGGCCCGGGCGGCGGCAGTTTCTTCAGCGCGGTTTTCGTCCAGCGGTCTTCCGGCAGGATTTCGCCCGGTATCGCCACGCCGAACTCGGTTTCAATCGTTCCCATCCCGACAGTCTACCCGCCCGGCCGGCAAACATCCCGCGCGGCGGTCAAGGACCGGCCTTCAACCGGACAGGCTGCAGACTGCGGACGACGATGAGTTCGGCTTGCAGTTCCTGGCGATAGGAGCGTTGGCCGATGACGCCCATCGACTGGCCGACATACGGTTTCAAGTCGACGCCCGGCGCGGGTTGAAGATAAGCCAGCATCCGGCCGTTCGGGGCCGTCAGAACGAAGTGCGGCGCATTCGCGATGGAAGAGACGGACCGCTGGATGACGCCGGCGCCGTCGAAGCGTCGGGGCGACGCCCCGGGGAGGGGGCGATCCGTTGCCGGTTGGGCTGCTTCCTTCGGCATGTCGCCGGTCCCGGCAACACCGCCCGAGGGATTCTTCAGCGACATCAACTGGGCGTCGCGCTGCCTGGTTTCCGTTGCGACGCGGAGGAACTCGTCGTACTCCTGCTTGACTTTCGCATACCGTTGCACCGCGTCCAGGCGAAGTTTGAGCTGCGTCTGAAACGCGGGAGTCTCAGACAGGTTCTCCAGTTGCCGGTATTGCTGTTCCATGGCGACCAGGTTCCAGGTCGGCGGGTCTTGCTTGATCATCGTCCGGAATTCATCATCCACCGCGGCAAGCCGGGTGCGCATCTGCTCCCGTTCCGCGGGGTCGGGGCCAGTCTGGCGGATCGATTCCGTTGCCGCGACGGGTTCCTGCACCCGAGGCGGAGACTGCTTATGAATTTCGGGCTTGGCCAATGGCCCATTGTCAAAGGGATCGCTCTCGGGATCGGGGAACGCTGCGGGGAGTTTTTCCGACGAATTCGCCGCGATGTCCCCTTCGCGCAGAGGCTTGCGGACAGGCGCGTCGACCGGCCGCAGGGCTTTCCCCATGATCCAGCGGTATTCATTGGCTGGCGGCTGAATTTTGAGCATCTTGACCGGACCACGGTCCGTCTCGAACGATTTCTCGCCGAGAATTTCTACCGTATCTCCTTTGGAGAGTTCACGTTGATACCAATCGTGGTCGTCATTGAAGTTGCTGCCGATCCGTACAATGACGTTATTCTGTGTCAGCGTTCCCGTCGTCCCTTGCTCGCGATGGACATATTCGGCCTTGATCCAACTGAAGCTGCCGGCCGGGGGACTAATCATGACCCAACCGCCAGGATCATGCCGACGGACGACGACGCGGTCTCCTCGACGCAACTTGCTTGTAGGATAGTAGTTGCGACCGTTCCCGCTGCGGACGAATTCTTCTTCCACATCGATGACGGCATCATAGGGAAACTTCCGGTCCGCAGCCGACGCCGAGAGAAACGTCAACCACAAGATCATTAGCGACAATAAGATACGTTGCATCGGCCCGGCCTCCTTGCCGAAGATGCTCAGCACCCAGCAGAGTCTGCGTGAGAACGGAAATTCGGAGTCGATTGCTGGAAGGGACGCGGCATGATGTAGCAGTTTCTGCCGGTTGACTCAAGAGGAATGCCCTCCCCGGAAAAAGAAGAGCCGGGTGCCGGATTTCAGGGGGGATGGGAAAGAAGAAACGGCCGAGAAACCTGGACGGCAAATGTCTGGAAAATGACATAAGTCTCAATTGCAATTGCAGTTTCTCCGAACTAGAATTTTAGATAAGTACCGATTGAAGTAACGTGGGGCATTGCCCAGACAACTTGGTGATGTGGCCGGAATCTGGTCGACTGGCATCCGAGGTCATGATGCGAACGGTGACTGTTTTCTCCTGGTGTCTGGCCTGGATGGTGACCGGTTCGTTGGCCTATTCAGCCGACTTGGTCGTCATGCCGGAGTCGGTCGAATTTCGGGATGCGTTCTCTCGCCGGCAACTGCTGGTCGACCTGGCGGAACGGGATATCACCCGGGACGTGACGTATCAAAGCCGCGATCCGAAAGTCGTCCAGACGGATTCGGCAGGTTATTTGGTTCCGGTCGGCAACGGGACCACGTCCGTCATTCTGCGTTATGAACAGCAAGTGCGCGAAATTCCGGTGACAGTCTCCGGACTGGAGACGATTCGCCCGGTGGACTTTGCGACGGAAATCGTACCGTTGTTGAGCCGATTCGGCTGCAATGCCGGCGGCTGTCATGGAAAGGCCAGCGGGCAAAACGGGTTCAAGCTGTCGCTGTTCGGTTTTGACACCGACACGGATTACAACGCGTTAGTAAAAGAAGCCCGCGGCCGGCGCGTCTTTTCCGCCGCCCCGGAACGGAGCCTGCTCTTGCTGAAGTCGATCGGCGCCGTGCCGCATGGGGGCGGCCGCCGAATTGAAGTCGGCAGCGAGCCGTATCGCCTGATGCTGGCCTGGCTGCAGGCGGGTGCCGGCCCGTCGGCCCCGGATGTCCCCCGCGTGGCCCGGATTCGCCTTCATCCTTCAGAACGAAGCCTGGCTGCGAACTCACGGCAGCAATTGGCGGTCATCGCGGAATACACGGACGGCAGCCTCCGGGACGTCACCCGGGAAGCGCAGTATTCCAGCAACCTGGATGTGGTGGCCGCCGTCGGCGAAGACGGATTGGTGACGGCTCATGAACCCACCGGCGAAGCGGCGATCATGGCCCGGTACATGGGACAGGTCTCCGTCAGCCGGATTCTGCGGCCGCACGGCGCCCCGCTTTCGTCGCTGCCGGGATTTACTTCCCTCAATTTTCTGGACGATCACTGCGCCGCCAAGTGGAAGAAGTTGGGCCTGGTCCCGTCGCCGGTCTGCGATGACGCCACGTTCCTGCGCCGGGTGACGGTCGACGTGTGCGGCCGGCTTCCAACAGTCGAAGAATCACGGCAGTTCCTCGCCGATTCGGCCGGCGACAAGCGGATCAAACTGGTCGACCGGCTGTTGAATTCGCCAGATTATCCGGCGTTTTTTGCGATGAAGTGGGGCTCGATCCTGCGAAACTCCAATCTCGCCGGATCGGATCGCGTGGCGTATGCGTTTCATAATTGGATCAAGGATATGATTGCCGCGAACCGTCCGTACGACGAATTCGTACGCGGCATCGTGGCGGCGTCCGGCGAATGGTCCGACGCCCCGGCGATCAACTGGTTCTGGCAATCTCGCGACGACCAACTCCACCAGGTGACGGCCGATACGGCCCAGGTTTTTCTGGGGCAACGGCTGCAGTGTGCGCGCTGCCATCATCATCCCTATGAGAAATGGGGGCAGGAAGATTACTTCGGGCTGGCCGGTTTCTATACGCGCCTGGGACGCAAATCGTTCGGCGAGCCGCCGCCGTATTTTACGTCGCCAAATGTGACGATCAGCGAAATTCACCCGCTGACGCAGAAGGCCATTGAACCCAAATATCTCGACGGACAGATCGCGAAGTTCGGGCCGGAAGAAGACCCCCGGCAAGCTCTCGTCGACTGGATGGCGAAGCCCGAGAATCCGTTCTTTTCCAAGGCGCTCGTGAACCGACTCTGGGGCCACTTTTTCGCGCGCGGCATCGTCCAGGAAATCGACGACCTCCGGGAAACGAACCCGCCGTCGAATCCGGAGTTGCTCGATGCGCTGGCGAAAGAATTCGTGCAGCGCAAGTTCGACGTGAAGCACGTCGTTCGGCTGATCGTGACGAGCCGGACGTATCAACTGGCATCGGCCCCTACCGAACAGAACAGCAGCGACCGGCAGAATTTCGCCCGGTATTACGCCCGGCGATTCCCGGCGGAAGTCATGCTGGACGCCGTCGACCAGGCGACCGGCGTGAAATCGAATTTCAGCAACATGAGCACCGACAGCCGGGCCGTCGACCTGCCGCACGAAGGCTTCGGCAACTATTTTCTGGATGCGTTCGACCGCCCGCGCCGCGCGACGGCCTGCGACTGTGAACGGTCCACCAGCGCAACGCTGTCGCAGGTGCTGCTGCTGGCGAATTCGGATGAAGTCGAGAACAAGATTTCCGACGGCAAGGGCCGCGTTCAGAAACTGATGGACGAGAAGCTGTCTCACCCGGCGATGATCGAAGCGCTCTACCTGGCGGCGCTCTCGCGTTACCCCACGCCGGCCGAGACGGCAGCAATGGAAGCCCACATCGCGCAATCTCCGACGCCGCGCACCGGCGTGGAAGACGTCCTGTGGAGCCTGCTGAACTCGCGGGAGTTTTTGTTTAATCACTGAGAATGAATCGGAAGGGCAATGGCGATTGAAGATGCGATTTCGATACGTGCCGACTGGAAGCCTTCGCCAGACGATCTGGCTGAAGTTCAACGAAGACGTGAAGAGTTGCACCACACTCCGGCAATGAGAATCTCCGCGGAAGAAATGAACCAGCGGATGAACTCACTCGGAGTTTCCTGAGATCACGACGTTACTCAAGCGATGAAAGGGCTAATACCATGTTCGACCTCACCCTCGGTTCCACGAAAACCTGCGATGGCGTCTCGCGCAGGAATTTCCTCCGCGTCGGCGGCTTGGCGCTCGGAGGACTCAGCCTGCCTTCGTTGCTGCGGCAGCAGGCCCTCGCCGGGACATCGACTCCGAAAAAGTCGGTGATCCAGATCTGGCAGGCGGGCGGACCGAGCCACATCGATATGTACGATCTTAAGCCGACATCGCCAGCCGAGTATCGCGGCGAATTCAAACCGATCCCGACCAACGTCCCCGGCATCGACATCGGAGAACATCTCCCATTGCAGGCGAAGATGTTCGATAAATTTTCCGTGGTCCGCTCGGCGTATCACACCAACGCCGGGCACGGCATGGGGTCGCAATGGATGCTGACCGGCTGGCAGCCGACGATTGAGGTGAACGATAACCTCTATCCGGCGTGCGGTTCGGTGGTTTCCGCGCTGAAAGGCCCGAACGAGCCCGGACTGCCCGCCTACGTCAACCTGCCGAATCGGCTCGGCCTGGGCAAAGCGGCCTACTTGGGGGCGGCTCATAACCCGTTCGCGCCGGACAGCAACCCGGACGACGTCAATTTTCAAGTTCGCAACCTGAGGCTGCCCAGCCGCGTCGATCTGAACCGGCTGGAGCGCCGGCAGCAGCTCATCACGCAAGTCGACGGGATCCGCCGCGACATTGATGCGAAAGGCGATATTGCAGGATTGGACAAATTCTACCGAGATGCGTTTGAAATGGTCACGAATGAGCGAGCCCAAACGGCCTTCGATCTCCATAAGGAAGATCCCAGGCTGCGCGAGCGCTTCGGCCGCAACGACCTCGGGCAAAGTTGTCTCCTGGCTCGGCGGCTGGTCGAAGCCGGCGTGAGTTACATCACCATTCAAGCCGGCGGCGGCTGGGACACGCACGGCGACAACTTCAACCAGTTGAAGAACAACCTGTTGCCGAAGTTCGACCGGGCCGTTGCGGCGCTCGTCGAGGACATTCATCAGCGCGGCCTTCAGGACGACGTGCTGGTGATGTGCATGGGCGAATTTGGCCGCACGCCCCGAATCAACGGCGGCGCCGGCCGCGATCACTGGCCCGGTGCGATGTCGGTCCTCTTCGCCGGCGGCGGCTTGCAGATGGGCCAGGCAATCGGCACGACCGACGCGCGGGCCGAATACCCGACCAGTAAGGGCTACACCCCGGGCTGCGTGCTGTCGACGATGTACCACACTCTGGGGCTCGACTATCACCACGTGTTCTACGACCAGGCCAAGCGCCCATTGCCGGTCCTGGCGGAAGGCCAGCCGATCCCGGAGCTGGTGGGGTAAATTCGAGAGAGGGCAGAAAGGAACAAGTCATGGCTGCAGACTTGACTGATCCCGACCGGAATTTTCTGGATCAGCTCGTTGCCGAAGGGAGATTTTCGGACCGCGATGACGCCATCCAGGCTGCTGTGGACTGTCTCCGTCAGGCAATAAAACTCGATGAGCTGATCGAATCTCGCTATGCCGAAGTCGAGCGGGGCGAGGTTGTCGCTTACGATGACCGTTCCCTTACGGCTCGCTTTGAAGAATTAAGAACCCGGGCTCATGCCGCGGCGCGTCCTGCGGATGCTCCATGAAGACGATCCGGCTATCTTCCGGAGCCAATCAGGATCTTGACGAGATAGCGGATTACATTGGCGAAGATAATCCTTCCGCAGCGGATCGCGTGATCGTCAGTATCCGCAAAACTTTAGAAGTGCTGGTGGAAAACCCGGGGATTGGTTGTTTGTACGGCCGTCTTCGCCAAAACCTTCGGGTCTTTCCAGCCTCGCGGCCGGCCCAGAATTATCTCATTTTCTATGAGGATGATGCTGACGGCATCCTGGTGCTCGCCATCTTACATGGTGCGAGAAATTGGCAACGCCTGTTCCAAACCGGAGAACGGTGAATGTTTCGCGCGACTTCGTCCTTGATTGTAGTTCTGGCCCTACTGTCGTTGGCCTTTGCCGACCTCCCCTCTCCGCGCCTCGACATCATCAACCCCGTCGGCGCCTCCGCCGGGGCGACGGTCGAGATGACGGTCGTCGGGCCGGAACTCGACGGCGGCGAAGCGCTGCTGTTCGATCATCCCGGCATCCAGGCCGAGTTCATCAAGGAAAAAACCTTCAAGGTCACCGTCGCGAAGGACGTCCCCGAGGGAACGTTTGATGTCCGCGTCGCCGGTCGGTTCGGCGTTTCCAATCCACGGTTGTTCGCCGTCTGTCACGGGTTGACGGACGTACTCGAAGCCGAACCCAACAATTCGCTGGCGCAGGCCCAGACGCTCGACATCAATTCGGCGGTCAGCAACCACCGCGACGGCAATTTTCATGACTTTTTCCGTGTCCCTTTGAAAAGCGGGCAGAGAATGGTCGTCGATTGTCAGTGCGCCCGCCTCGATACCGAATTCGACCCCGTCCTCTTTCTTTACTCGTCGACGGGGACGCCGCTCGCCAGCAACAGCGATTACCTCGGCCGCGATCCCCTGCTCGATTTCACGGCTCCGGCCGCCGGGGATTACATCATCGAAGTGCGCGACCTGACCTATCGCAACGGGGCCGTTTATCGCCTGCTGGTCCACGACCGGCCGCAAGTGGAAAACGTGTTTCCTCGCGCGGTGCAGGCCGGCAAGTCGGAACAGCTCGCGGCGTTCGGCCGGAACTTGCCCGGCGGGCAGCCCTCAACCTGGAGAATTGGCGACGTACCGCTTCAGCAGGCGGCCGTCTCGTTTTCCGCGTCGGCCGAACTGCAAGCCATCGGTAGCTTCCGGTTCCTGGAACATCCGAATCATTATTCCGTCCTTCCGACCGCGGCGACCTGCACGATCGTCGGCGGCCAGTTCGCGCCGTTCGGGGCCAATCCGCAGACGCTGTTCATCTCGTCCGGTCCGACATCGGTCGAGCAGGAGCCAAACAACTCGAAAGAAGAACCTCAGAAAATCGCGCTGCCGGCGGTCCTCAGCGGGCGGTTCGATCAGCCGCGCGATGCCGACTGGTTTGAATTCGAGACCGACGAGACCGGCGGCAGCTACGGCTTCGACGTCTATTCCGAGCGCATCGGCGGCCGGGCCGATCCGTACTTGGCGCTGTACGATGAGAAAGGCAACCGCATCATCGAGTTTGACGACGCCGGGGCCAGGACGAACGCCTTCGACGGGCATCTCCGCGATCCCTCCGGTCAGACGAATCTTCCGGCCAAGCAAAAAATTCGCGCGGTCGTGCAAGACCGCTATCAGCGCGGCGGAGCACGCTATCAATATGTCCTCAGCATTCGGAAAGCCCAGCCCGATTTCTTCATCGCCGCGATTCACGGCAACACCCAGAATACCATGCAGGGGACGACCGTCTGGCAGGGGGGATCGAATTACATCGACCTGGTCGTGCATCATGTCGACGGCGGAAACGCGTTTCCGATCACCGTGACGGCGGAAGGCTTGCCTGCCGGTCTCCATGCGATTCCGACGCTGGTCAACAGCGATACGAAGGCCGCGATGGTCTTCTGGGCCGATGAGAACGCCGCGGCGTGGACGGGGCCGGTCAAGCTGTGGGCTGAGCAGAAGCAGGGCGACAAAATACTGCGCCGGGAAGTTCGTCCGTATGCCCGGCCGCATCAGCTAACGGGTTGCCGGCCGACGCGAGAGTTCATTCTGGCCATTCGCGAAAAGGCTCCGTATGGCCTGACGATCGAGCCGGAGAAAATCACCGTCGAAGCCGGCAAGCCCGCGGAGTTGAAATTGAAACTGAAACGCCATTGGCCCGAATTCACCGGGCCGGTCAATTTCATCCCACTCAATTTTCCGGGGTTCCTGCAACTCGGCAACGGCACCGTGCAGCAGACGGAAACGTCGATCAGCATCACCGTCCAGCCGAACACCCGGCCCGGCGACTACACCGTCGCCGTGATGGGCCAGGCCCAGGTCCCCTACAACAAAGACCCCGCCGCCAAGGACCGCCCCAACACGCTGGTGCAACAGCCGTCTCGCCCGGTGACGATCACGGTGACGGAGCCGGCGAAGAAGTAGGTGGCGGTATGGCGTCCGAGAGCTTATCCACGCCCCCAATCTCCACGCGTGACTGCTGGCAGTTTCCCGCCGGCTTGTATGGACCTGTGGCGTCCGTGAATTCTTACGCGCGCCGCATGGCCCATCAGGCGGTGAAAGCAGGAAGCTGGAAAGCGATTTGGTCGACAGTCGAATACCGCAGCGTGCTGGATTCCCCCGGGGATATCTTCGTTTCCGACCGGACGCGCTGGTATCCGGCGAAAGCCGTCTTGTGGCGGATGAATCGGCTGTTCATTCAAACGCAGGAGATCTGCTTTGAAAAGAAACGCTCCGCGCTGTATGAGGTATTGGCCGAAGAGATGCTGAGCGAACTTTGGTACTGCGTCTCGATTCTCTCTGATGGCTCCTGGCGTGGCTCCAGCGATCCTGAGAATAAAGTCTGGGCTCGCAAAGTTTTGAACGCTCAGATTGCCTGGCTGCCGGAACTGATCATTCTTGGACCGCGGATCGCGAATTTTATGCCCTGCGAATATCTCCTTTTGAAAATACCGTTTTGGCGATATCAATGGGCGTATGAGATCCTTGACTTGTGCCGACGTCTCGGACATCCCGTGGATATTCAGGCTGACAGCGAAGACACCGCTTGGGATCTTGTGTCGGAACTCATCGCGGGCGGTATCATCAAAACCTGCGGCAACCGATTTGCCTTGCGAATCTAACGAATCGAATTTTGTGGTCACGTCCTACTGAAGCACAGTCCGCACCGCGGACTCTTTCAATCCGCAATCCCCAATCCGAAATCCCCTATGGACCACCTCCTCCCCGGCATTCATCAGTTTCACACGCAGGTCTACCAAAGGGAGCAGGAGTTTTTCTCCAAGCTCGCTGGCGGGCAGAGTCCCCGGGTGCTGTTCATCAGTTGTTCGGATTCGCGCGTCGATCCGACGCTGATCACGATGTCGAAGCCGGGCGAATTGTTCGTGCTTCGGAACGCCGGGAACATGGTGCCGCCGTTCGGGGCGTCCAACGGGGGGGAATCGGCGAGTATCGAATACGCCGTGGCGGCGCTGGGCGTGGAAGACATCGTCGTCTGCGGGCACTCGCAGTGCGGGGCGCTGAAGGCGCTCTTGAATCCGTCGGCGGTGGAGACATTACCGCTGGTGAAGGACTGGCTCAAGCACGCGGAGGCCACCCGCCGAATCATGGCGGAGAATTACGCCGATCTGCAAGGAGAGGCTTTACTCGAAACGACCGTGCAGGAACACGTGCTGATGCAGATCGAAAATCTGCAGACGCACCCGGCGGTCGCGGCCAAGCAGCAGCGCGGCGACCTCACGCTGCACGGCTGGGTCTATGGCCTGGAGACCGGCGATATCCATGCCTTTTGCAGTGAAACCTCGGCGTTCGTGCCGCTCGGCGAACGCGTCGCCAAGACCGGCATCCCGGCGCCGCTGCAGAAGCGAAAGCCGCGGAAAAAATCGGGACGGTGAATTGTTCGACTACGCCTTGGCTTCCGCGGCCTGGGCGTTTTTCGGCGGATGGAAGAACAGCACCAGCAGGATGGCTGCCACCACGGCCGTCAATGACGGGATCAGCAGCAACTGGTGATACCGGACGACGCCATCGGTTGTGAACTGGTCTTGCAGCGAGCGCCAGATGAACCGCGATGCGAGCGGCCCCAGGCCTAGAATCAAAAAATTGAACAGTCCTTGCGCGCTGGTCCGGGCATCTTTGGGGAAGAATTCGTCCACCAGGATGTAGAGCGTCGCGAAGAAGAACGCATAGCAGACGCCGTGCAGCACATTTACAGCCACGGCCGCGATCGGATTGGGAAAGAACGCGAACACGGCAAATCGCACGGCATGTCCCAGGATGCCGAAGATCATGGTTGTGCGCCAGCCGAATGTTTTGAGCACATACCCCAAGAGAGCCATCGTGCCGATTTCCGCGATCTGGCCGACGGTCATCGCCGGCTGAATCCAGTTGGAAGGCACTCCGACTTTGCCCAGGTAGGTGAAGGCGAAAAAGAAGAAGCCGTCATGCACGGTGGCGTCGATGAATGTCACGATGAACAGCACGAAAAGAAACGGCTTTTGCAGCAGTTTCATCGCCTCGACCCAAGCCAGTTGATTGTCGCCGGTTTTTACCGGCTTGGGCGGGGTGTGGGGCAACGTCAAGCTGAAGCCCGCTAAGACCAGCGAAGCGATGCCTGCCGTGAGAAAGGCCCAGCTTTTCCCCTGATTCAGCGCATGGCCAGAGAGGCCGCTGCCGAGCGCCGTTCCCAACCACGAGACAAATCCGCCGGCCTGATCCATTGCGGGGACTTTGGACCAGTCGAGCAGAATAAAGACGAACGGCCAACTGGCGGCGATCCAGCCAATCGTACCCCACAGACGGACCGGACCAAAATCTTTCTGGGCGTCCGCCATATTGGCAAAGGCCACGGTATTCGTCACGGAGATGGTGGGGACATAGAACAGACAATGGACCGCCATGCACGCGAAGAACACCCAGTAATTCATGGGCTGCGGATTCTCGCCGCGAAATGCCAGCCAGGAAGCCGCACCGAAACCGAGCATCGCCAGGCCGCCGACGAAATGACTGAAGGCGAGATATTTCTCCGCCGCGAAATTTCGATCCACAAACTGGTTGCCAAAAAACATGGCGATAATGGCTGACACGGGAAACGCGAAGTTCAACAAGTCTTGCTGCCAGCCGGAAAACCCGAGCGCCCCGTCGCCAAAAAATCCGAAGCTCGGCGGCAGCCACGCGCCCCAGATGAAGAACTCCAGGAACATCATCACCGACAGACGGAACATCGGGGTACGCTGCATCACGGCGGCCTTGATCTGGGAGAGCGGTTGACAAGCGACTTGGGGGCCCAATCGATGGTCACTGATGATGCCCTCAGCACATCCGCCTCGCAAGCATCATGACGTTCCGATCCGCGGAATTGATCGAAATCGGCCAGAGTGCATCGCCTGGCCCCCGGTCCGGCCCGCCGCTTTGATGCCCTGCATATGACCATCAACGCTCATTTCTCACCTCTCACTAGATTTTGCTGTTTACCTATATTTACAAAACGTTCCGTTCTCACTACAATCCGTACAACCGCTACGACCGATACGATCGCCACAATCGGAACTGAACAGTGTTCATATCTCGGTTGTTCGTGCGGCTTCCTGGTTTTTGACGGAAAGAAGGCGAAACATGAATGTATGGAAAAGGTTATGGCGGGATGAGGCCGGCGTCGTTGTCACGGCGGAAACGGTTCTTGTTGGAACAGTGGGTGTTTTAGGGGCTGTGGCAGGATTGAGCACTGCCAGTAATGCTGTGGATGGAGAACTCCAGGAAATCAGTTACGCAATTCGAAGCCTGGACCAGAGTTACGGCTATTGCGGGCACAAAACCTGCTGCGCCTGGACGGCCGGATCGTCTTACAGTCAGCCGGATGTTGCAAGTTCCCTGGCCGATCTGGGCGGGGAGGGGGATGTTAAACCAGCCACGATTCGAGACCAGATCGACTCGGCGAAAAAGCGGATCGAATCGAGGCCGTCGCGCAAACCGCGGATCGAAGAGCGGACGCCCACGCCGCTGCCCAATGATCTTCCGCAGCCCGAGCCCATCCCGACGAAACCTAAAAAGGGCCAAACCCCGTTGTGATCTCGACGGGTTTGTCCCTGGCGTGTAGCATCCCGCGCAGTGGAAGACGTTTCGCCACGGATGGCACGGATCACACAGAGAAAAGCAGAGGCGACAGAACGTCACGGCGACGATTTCTGTGTTTCACTTTTCCCATCCGTGTTCTCCGTGTCATTCGTGGCGATCTTTATTCAGCGCGGGGCGGATGTGGAGACGACGCTGCATCGTCAATTGAAGGAATTGTACGGGATCGCCGCGGCGGATCGGGAGGTCCGCATCGACGGTTATCGCATCGACGCCGTTGCGGACGACCTGCTGATTGAAGTGCAGGTCGCCTCGCTCGCCGCCATCCGCCGAAAGGTGGTCGACCTCGTCGCAAGGCATCGCGTGCTGGTCGTCAAGCCGGTCGTTATTCGGTCGTACATCGTGCGTCGAAAGCCCCTGCTCGGCGGGATTCTGGGATCGCGCTACAGCCCGACGGTGCATGATCCGAGCGAGTTCTTTCTCGATTTTGTCCATTTCGCGAAAGTGTTTCCGCATCCAAATCTGTCGATGGAGATCCTGCTGATCGAGCAGGAAGAACATCGCGTTCCGCGAAAAACCTGGCGGCGCGGACGCAATTTTAAAGTGACCGACCGGCAACTGCGTTCGGTGCTGGGGCGCCGTCAACTTTCGACGCCGGCCGATCTGCTGCAGTTTCTCCCGGACAATTTGCCCTCGGCGTTTACGACGGCGGACATCGCGAAATATTCCGGGATGCCACGCTGGCTGGCTCAGAAACTGGCGTATTCGTTGCGCTGGTCGGGGGCGACTGACGTGGTGGGGAAGCAGCGGAATGCGGTCGTGTATCAGGCGCGGCGAAACCGCAAGCGTGCGGCGTGAGTTGATGAAGGGATGATTGTCGTCAGGAAAATTTAATTCCCGACGTAGCGGGCGTAGAGTCCGCGGGCGATGGCCGGATCATCGGTCCCCTGGATGATCGCGCGGCCGTCCTTGAAGACAGTGATTTCATACTCCGGGTTGCTGACGGAAAGCCGGGCCAGAAACGCATTTTTCGTGACCCGGCCCAGAGCCTGCCAGCCGGATGCCAGGTCGTCCATCGACAATTTCAGCTCTTGCCCCGGCGTGATCTGGACCGAATTGCGGCCGCAGAGAATCACCGACTGCGACGTATTGTGGCCGCGCAGCCAGTCGCGTTTTCCCTGCACACACGCCGGACAGTTGTTTTCCGGGCGGAGATGGCCAACATCAAGCTGGCGAAAGGTGCCGTCCCAGAGATCGAACATGGCGAGCTTGCGCGAGACCTGGTCGGCATGACCGGAGAGGATCTTCAGCGCGGCCACCGCCTGGAGAGACGTGACGACATGCACCGCCGGGCTGATGACGCCAGCCGTGTCGCAGGTGTCGGTCATGCCGGGGCCGGGCGGGGCTTCGATGATGCAGCGCAAGCAGGCGGATTCGCCCGGGAAAATCGGCAACGCCTGCCCGTGACTGCCGACACAGCCGCCGTAGACCCAAGGGATTTTCCGTTCCAGCGCTGCGTCGTTGATCAGAAACCGCGTTTCAAAGTTGTCGGTGCCGTCGAGCACGAGATCAACGCCCTCCATCAGCGACAGGATGTTGTTCGGATTGACATCGGCGACGACGGGTTCCATCGTCACCTGCGAATTGACCTTGCGGAGTTTCGCGGCGGCGACGGCGGATTTCGGCAGATGCTCGGCAACATCCTGCTCGTTAAACAACACTTGCCGCTGGAGATTGGAGAGGTCGACGAAATCGCGGTCGACAATCCGCAGGAAGCCGACTCCGGCCCGGACAAGCATGTCGGCGAGCACGGTGCCGAGCGCTCCGCATCCGACGAGCAGCAAACGGCCGGCGGACAGCTTTCGCTGTCCATCTTCGCCAATCCCGGCGAAACGCATCTGCCGGCTATAACGATTCAGGTCGATGGGCATGATCCCGCACTATTCGAAGAGAATCCGAATCTCGCGAAGGTGATTGAGCTCCACAATAATGTGTCGCAGCTAAAAGGTATCATCGCCGAGTACTGTTGGAATCTCCACGCGCCGTCACAGCCGGGAACGGCATTATTCCGATCGCAGGGGGCGCATCATCAGGGAGTGCGTCGCCTCGCGGGGTGTTTTTCCTTCAAACAGGACGCGGTAGACTTCCGTCATGATCGGCATGTCGATCCCTTCCTGCTCGGAGAGTTCGTGCACGCTGCGCGCCGTGGCGACGCCCTCGGCCACGGCTTCCATCGATTGCAGGATTTGCGCCAGCGATTCTCCCTGGCCGAGCCGTTGGCCGACGCGGCGGTTGCGGCCGAACGGGCTGATGCACGTGGTAATGAGGTCTCCGATACCGGCCAGACCGGAGAACGTCCCGGGTTCTGCGCCGAACCGCAGGCCGAAGCGAGTCATTTCGACGAGGCCGCGCGTCATCAAGGCGGACTTGGCGTTGTCGCCGTAGCCAAGACCGTCGGAGATACCGGCGGCGATGGCGATCACGTTTTTCAAGGCCGCGGCAAGCTCCACGCCGATGATGTCCAGATTCGTGTAAACCCGGAAGCGATCGGTATTAAACATGCGCTGCACCTGCCGGGCCAGCGGCAGATCGCTGCTGGCGGCGACGACGGTCGCCGGGAGCCGGCGGGCGATCTCCTCGGCATGACTCGGTCCGCTGAGGGCGACAACGGCCCGGCTGCCCAGCACTTCGGCGATGATTTCGCTCGGCCGCATGAAGGTGTCGTTCTCGATCCCCTTGATCACGCTGATCATGGGCTTGTTTTCTGGGAGAAATTTGCGAATCTCGGTCAAGGAAGCCCGGAGAAATTGCGTAGGAATCGAGGCGACCAGGTATTCCGCCCCATGCAGAGCGGCTTCCAGATCGGCCGTCACGACCAGTTTCTCGGGGAGTGCGACGCCGGGGAGCAGCCGGCGGTTTTCCCGGTCGCGCTGCATCTGCGCGGCGAAGCTCGGGTTGCGCGCCCAAATCGTTACGTCGAGATCGTCGTGCTCGGCCAATAAAGTCGAGCAAGCCGTTGCCATCGCGCCGCTGCCGAGAATCGTGATTTTGGTGGTCATGGTGAATTGCCGCATCCCACTTTGCCGATCCTCCGAATGCCGCCCCTCCGCGAACCTGAACATCCGCCGCCACGGGTGGTCGCCGCGAAATTCGACGGAATTCTCCGGAGGGCATTTGCCCGTCCGGCGTTCTTGACGTAGGTTTGCAGAGGCCAACCTCACTGGGAGATATCGTAATGCAAACGCTCTGCGAACCGAAGTCCGAGACATTTGTTGATCGTCGCCAGGGAGAACCCGGGACGCGGGCCGGAAGCACGGAACGCCGGCAGTTCCGCGCCTCGTCTGACAATCTACGGCCTGATGTCGCCGAGCTTGCACAAGCGGTGGATCAGTACAAGTTACGGCACCGCCGCCGGTTCATCACGTTCGAAGAACTGCACAACGTGATCACCGAATTGGGCTACAGCAAGTAGCCCGCAGCCCGGCTGGAAGACGAGCCGGGCTTGATCGGCATGATCCGCCGCGAAACGCGCCGACGTGCCGTTTCGGCCGAAGTTGATGTTGACGGAACCGGGAATTTCTGAAGAATTCCCGTCACGGACCGGGCAAACGCCCCAGTCTGCGTGACTTATTCCCGTTCCATCGACCGAAAGCGGCTGGTTGTGTCTCGACTGATGTGTTGCGGCCAGTGGGCCATCCTCGGACTCTGTGCCTTGCGAATTGCCGCGGCACACGGAGCCGAAGGCTTCTTCCAGCTTCGTCCGGAGTTTGACGCGGCGCTGCGCGCGCAATCACCGGATGAAGGGGGTCCTTCGCTGCCCAACGGATTTTCTCCGGGAACCGGCCTCTATAACCCGTTCCGCCCGTCCCCAGAGCCTGCGCCGGAAGGCCCTTTCCTTTCGCCGCCGATGAGCGGCGTGACAGGGACTGTGCCCTGGGGGCCGCAATACGGGAGGATCGGGCCGATCCCCTATCGTTTCGGCTGGACCCCCAGGCTTGACTACGGCTATCTCCCCTCGGCACATACGAATCCCGATGTCGGCGGTTTCACCGCGTATGAACTCGATACCGAATTCGTATTCACGGCGCCCGTCGGCCCGGACCTGATTTTCACCATGGCGCCGCAGTTCAGTTATCACAATTGGGATACGGGGTCGTCGTTTTCGAAGGACCTCTTCCGATTCGGCATGAACCTGCAACTGGCTACGCCCGGGGCGGCGCCCTGGGGGTACCAGATCGCGTTCAATCCCAGCGTCAACACAGATTTCGGCGGCCCCTTGGCGAGCGAGGCCGTGAATCTCGATTCCAGCGGCATGATGTTCTTTCGTCTCAATCCCCAATGGCAGATCGTGCTCGGCGCCGGATATCTGGACCGCGTCAACGACATCATCATCCCCTATGGCGGCGTGGTGTACACTCCGGATGACAACTGGGAATTCCGGCTGCTGTTCCCGCAGGGCAGGATCAGCCGCTACATCGGCGACTTCCTCTGGGGGTCGCACTGGCTCTACCTGGGATGGGAATATCATGTGGAGAGCTATCAAATCACGACGGCGACGACCAGTCGGAATCAAATTCAGATGGACGACTATCGCCTGACGCTGGGGATACGCAGTGATCACCCCGGGTTCACCAAGTTCATCGAAGCCGGCTATGTCTTCGGCCGCGATATCGACTTCAAACGCGCGGTCCGGGGCTTTGAGATCACCGACGGCTTTCTCATTCGCGGCGGCATCCGGTTCTGATGCGTCCGCGCTATCGCCTTCCTTTGTAGAAATCACCCGGTTCGATGCGACGCCGATACACTCGCTGGTTCCTTGGCACGGCGGCGGTCCTCTTGTCGGCAGTCGCGGTCTTCAACGGGGCCATCGATCCGCTCGGCGCGTATCCCTCGCCCTGGTCGGCGGCGATGGAGCCGTACAAGACGCGTTTGATTGATCGGATTCCGAAGTCGGAGGTCGCCCGGTCGCGTCCGTTGGACGCCGTCATCCTCGGCGATTCCCGTGTCCTGCGCGGTTTTGATCCCCGGCACCCTGCGCTGGCGGCTCAGGGGCGATGCTACAACCTGGGCGTCTCGGCCGGCTCGATTTATGAGGCGACGCGGATGTTCGAGCTCTGCCGGACCGCTCATCCGCCGAAGCTCGTCGTCTGGAGCCTGGCGCCGGAACTCGTGGAGGGCGATCGGCGAGAGCGAACCAGCTTCGATTTTGACCTCTCGCGGCTGAATCCGCGGCTGAATCCGGTGATGTATCATGCGCACAATCTGTGGGGGCGCGATGTGCTGCGTGCTTCCTGCGATGTCCTGAAACGAGCCGTTCGACGACAGCCGACGCACATGATCGAGGGGTTCGAGCCGGGTAATCGCGTCGAATGCGATCCGCACGGCCTGTTCCGCCGCTGGCTGCCCGCCGCGCCGCAGTCGCCTTCCGCTGAAAACCCTCGTGCCGAACAAAGCCGGGCAACGCTGAACCGGATTGCCCAGTGCCTGGAACAGTCGCAACAGGACGGCATGCGATTGATCGTGTTGTTTCCGCCGGTCCATGCGGCTTACCTGGAAGGGCTGTCGCAGACTGGCCAATGGGACGCCTACGAACACGGCAAACGCCAGATCGTCGACCTCGCCGCGCGCTGCAGTCGAGACGCAACGGGCAAGCCGGGGATCACGGTCTGGGACTTTTCCGCGTTTCACGGCTTGCCCGCCGAACCGCCGCCCACGCCAGGAAGCCGGGAACCGATGGCTTGGTATCTCGATCCTTTGCACTTCCGCGAGACGCTCGGCCACATTGTGCTGGACCGAATCTTCGACCGGACGAGCCATTATCCCGATTTCGGCGTCGTGCTGACGCCGGAGAATCTCGACGCTCATCTGACCGCCCTGCGTTGGGATCGAGAGCGTTACCGTGCGCAATCCGGCGATGTCATCCGCCTCGTCAGCGAACAATCGGGAGCGGTGCGCTGAGCGCGCACGGGGCAGGTGGATTCGTCATTCGCAGGAGAACTCTCTCGCTGCGGGCCTCTCCCATTTGCGTTGCGAGGCAGTCGCCGGTACGCTGCATTCTGGGCAGGAAAGCAGGAAAATTCGTCCCGGCGGGAGTCATGGTCTATGCGACGATTGTACGGTCTCTGTTTCAGTCTGATGGCCGTTGGGTTCACGGGTTGCCCGGAAGCGCCGGTGCCGCCGGCCAAGCCGACTGTGCCTGCGGTCACGCCGGAAGTGCCTCAGCCTGCGCAGCCGCTGGAAACTCATCCGGAGAAAACTCCCGAGACGACTCCGCCAGACTCAACCTCCGCGAAACCTGACGTTCCGGCCGTGGTCAAATCCCTGGAAGAGATGGAAGCGAAAGTCTCTCTCAATTCCGCCGGACAAATTGTTGCCGCGGAATTTGACCAGGCTCGAATTTCACTGGACACGGCAGAAAAGGCGAACCACTTTTTCGGACAATTGGCCGGGCTGCATCACCTGGAAAGCGTGCAGGCCGCGGGACCGGGGATTACCGATGAATCGGTCCGGCCGCTGCTCGACAAGCAAACTCTGACGACGATCAACCTGTTCAACACGGCGATTACCGATGCGACGGCCGAGAAGCTGGCCGAGTTGCCGCTGGTCACGAAGCTGTATCTTCGTCGGTCCAACGTGACCGATGCCTCGCTGGTGAAAATCGGCCAGATGAAGCAGCTCAAATGGCTCGACCTGCGGTACACGCGAATTTCGAATGACGGTTTGGAATATGTGACGGGGCTGACGAATCTTCGGGAGCTGATGCTCCGCGGCGCCGCCGGCGTGACCAACGATGGGATGAAACACGTGTCCAAGTTGAAAAACCTGGTGCGGCTGAACATCTGGGGCGAGCCGTTCACGAACGAAGGCATCGCCGAGTTGAAAGACATGAAGACCTTGAAGGTCCTGGAGTTCGACGATTGCCGCTTGAAAGACGACGGCCTGATGGTGCTCGGCGGGCTGACCAACCTGGAAGAACTGTCGCTGGAACGGACACGGATCCGGGACAGCAGCCTCGTCGCCCTGAAGGGGATGACGAAGATGAAGAAGCTCAATCTGCGTGACACGCTGGCGACCGATGCCGGGTTGGAACACCTCGCCGGGCTGACCAACCTGAAAGTCCTCGATCTGAGCGAAGGAATCTTCGGCGACGAGGGGATGCAGCATCTCGCGAAACTGACGAACCTGGAAGAGTTGAGCCTGTGGTCGACGTCGGTGTCGGACGCAGGGCTCGATCATCTTGCCGGGTTGACGAAATTGAAAAAGCTGAACCTGCAGAAAACCCGGATCAGCGACGGGGCGCTGGCGAAGCTGGCACCCTTCACGGAACTGGAAGAGCTGAACCTCTCGGAAACGGAGATCACGCCGGCCGCGCTGGAAGCTCTTCCGGGCTTCAAAGAGCTGAAGACGTTGAAAGTGGAGATCTGCTTTTTGTTAAGCCGCGCCGCGGTGGACGCGTTGAAAGAAAAGATGACCGGGCTGAAGGTGATCGGGCCGTAGCGTTGCGGAGCAATTTGCAGGGTTTGACTCCGTCCGCAACTGCACATCGAGGACGTCTTGAAAACGAAAGGACGCGCATCATGCTGGACCGGTCCGTTTATCTCGTCAAAGAACATGTCGGCCTTTTGAAGTTTTCCAACACGTATGACATTTTCGATCCGGAGACGAAGGAACAGATCGGCATCGCCCAGGAGAAGCCTGGGTCGCTGATCTTCGCGCTGCGGTTCCTGATTGATAAGAAGCTGCTGCCGACGAAAATCTTCATCTACGAAGGGGCCGATGCGGAAGACCACGCCAAGCTGCAGTTTTCCATTCACCGCGGCATCACGTTGCTGCGGTCCCAGGTGGATATCTGCGATCCGGAAGGGAAAGTGCTCGGCTGGATGAAAAGCAAGATCTTTAGCCTGGGCGGCGGGTTCGACGTCTTTGACGCGGCCGGCAACCCGGTCGCTTCGGTCAAAGGAGACTGGAAAGGCTGGAACTTCCGCTTCGTGGACAAGACCGACCGTGAAATCGGTACGATCTCGAAGAAATGGGCCGGCCTGGGCAAAGAACTGTTCACCAGCGCCGACACTTATGTCATCAGCCTGACTGAAGGCGCCGCCTCGGCGAAGGCGGTCTTGCTGCTCGCGGCCGGCCTCGCCGTCGACACGGTTTTCAAAGAGCGTTGAACGTGTTGAACCGCTCACACGGTGAGCCCTCGCTTCGTAAGCAGTTCAACGGAAACGGAACATCATGCCCGGCATTGCCATCGTCGCCGCGAAACGGACTGTCTTCGGGCGGTTCCTCGGTAAATTGAGTTCGCTCTCCGCCGTGGATCTGGCATGTGCGGCCGGAACTGCCGTGCTGGTCGGACTCGATCGGTCGTTGATCGACCAGGTGATCATCGGCAATGTGCTGGCCGCTGGGCAGGGAATGAACATCGCCCGGCAGATCGGCGTGAAGCTGGGGTTGCCGCTGGAAGTCCCCGCCTTCACCGTCAACATGATGTGCGCCTCGGGGTTGCAAGCCGTGCTGCTGGCGGCGCAGGCCATTCGAGCCGGCGAAGCGAGGGCCGTGCTGTGCGGCGGCACGGAATCGATGTCCAACGCACCCTATCTGCTGCCGAGAGCGCGGTCCGGTTACAAACTGGGCGACGGCACCCTCGTCGATACGGTGCTCAACGACGGCCTGGTCGACAGCTTCGATCACCGGCACATGGCCGTGAACTCGGAAGCATTGGCGCGCGAGTACGGCATCTCGCGAGCCGAGCAAGACGAATTCGCAGCCCGCAGCCAACGGAACTATGCGGCTGCCCAGGCGCAGGGCGCCTTTGCTGATGAATTGATTTGCGTCGGAGGTTTGTCGGCCGATGAACATCCCCGGGCCGAGACCACGCTGGAAAAGCTCCAGGGATTGAAGCCGACGTTCGATCCTTCCGGCACGATCACCGCCGGCAATGCGTCGGGCATTAACGACGGCGCGGCACTGCTAGTCGTCGCGGATTTTGACGTCGCCCGGCAGCGCGGCTGGCCGATATTGGCCCGGCTCGAAGCCGGGACGGTGCAAGGGTGCGATCCGGCGCGCATGGGGTTGGGGCCGGTTCATGCCGTGGGGAAACTCCTGGCGGACGGTGGTTCGATCGGCGATTTTGACGTGATCGAAATCAACGAAGCGTTCGCCGCGCAGACGTTGGCCTGCGTCCGGGAATTGCAGCCCGATCCAGAACGGCTCAATCCGCGCGGCGGGGCCATTGCCGTCGGTCACCCGATTGGCGCTTCGGGCGCTCGGTTGGCCGTTCATCTCGCGCATCGTCTGGCGCGCGGGGAGATTCACCGCGGACTGGCCGCGCTGTGCGTCGGCGGCGGCATGGGCATCGCCGCCGCGTTCACGACAGTGAAATCGTAAGTTTCGCCGCACTTGCAGAGAGCGCTCGCTGCACGAGCCGCTAAACAGTGAGAAGTCGTACTTACCGATAGGCGCGGGGGTGGTAACTCATGGCGGTCGCTGCGCCGGGAACATTGCCACGCCAGGAAGTTCTGCGGACGGCCGGTTCGTTGTCGAGCGGCGCAGGGACGGGGCGTTCGTAGGCGGGGTCGTAGCCGCCGTACCGTTCCGTGGAGAGTGACGACGTCGTGCGGGGCGGAATCGTCTGCCATTCGGATTGCCGGGGCGTCGGACTGAGCGGCGGAGCGCGGCGGGGACTGATGGCCGTCTGCGGCACGGGGGCCGCATAGGCGGGAACAGTCGCCATCGGAGCCGCGTGCCAGCCCTGCATGATGATGGGAGGAGCGGGCGGGGCCGCATACGCCATCGGCACCGTCTCGGTCACATGATGGACGGTCTGATAGGGGACCATCCGGGTCGTGGTTTGCGGAACTCGCTGCATCACCTGATAGGGGACGGTTCGGGATCTTGCCTGGGGCACCATCACCGTCCGGGCGACTTTTTTCGTGATTTGCTGCGGCACCCAGACGGTCTCTACCCGGTCTTCATAGGTTGTCACTGGAGTGTGTTCCATGACACACTCTTCCCGGAAGCGGGTTTCCATGACGTCGCGGTAGGTGGTGACTTTCTCTTCCCGCATGTGGGTCTGCACTACCGGCCGGACGCGCTGGCAATGGCATTGCGGCGCCGGCATCTGGCAACTGTGGCAACAGGGGTCGGAGAAAATCTGCGCCTGCATCAGGAACGGAGAGACGCCCGCCACGCCTGTGAACAGCAAACTCAACCACATCCAGGTTCTCATGTCGATGCGCCTCCCGATCTTGATTCCCAAAGGGACGTTGAGATCGCGTGTTCAGAGGGGATGGAACTTGACCCGCTCCGTCAAAATCGGCAAAGTCGGCAGAGTCGGTTGAGGATATCTCGCCGTGAAAGCAGAGTTTGTTCCCAACTCTCAAGGCGAGAAGGACTTCAGTGAACCGTGGGTGAGC
The DNA here is from genome assembly GCA_964388415.1 of uncultured Planctomycetaceae bacterium. Lineage (GTDB taxonomy): Bacteria > Planctomycetota > Planctomycetia > Planctomycetales > Planctomycetaceae > CAZDGB01. The sequence goes on from CAYMAO010000042.1 coordinate 28,851, forward strand.
CGGCTTGTCTCGCTCTTTGCAGGATCGACAACCAATTCACTCTTGAGCCTTCCCCGGCCTTGGCATATGCTTATATGAGCGGAAATTGATGGTCCGCTGCGCTGGCGAGGATGCCGGATTCGGTTTCACCAAGGGAGGCTGACACGTTGATTCACACATTCACTGGCGATGGACGGAGGTGTTGCGTCGGGTGGATCCTGCTGGGAGGGATCGGGCTGTTGGCGAGTTTGTCCCCGAACGAGCCCTTGCAGGCGCAGGAACTTTCTCCGTCACGGTTTGAGCTGAGCCCGCCGATCTCCGGTTCCCTGGTGATTGCCGGCGGCGGCATTTTGCCACCGGAAATCGTGAAGCACTTTCTGGAATTGGGCGGAGGAGAACAGGCGCGGCTGGTCGTCATCACCACGGCCAGCGTGTTTGCCGGCACTCTGGAAATGGATGCGCGGATGGCCTTCTGGCGTGATAAGAAGACCGCCTCGCTGCACGTGCTGCACACCCGGTCCCGAGACGAAGCCAACGATCCCGAGTTCTACCGCCCGCTGACCGACGCTACGGCGGTCTGGTTCATCGGCGGAAATCAGAACTGGCTGACGGATGCCTATCTTGCCACGCGGACGGAACAAAAGCTGCACGAGGTGTTGGAGCGCGGCGGCGTGATCGGCGGAACGTCCGCCGGCGCGGCCATCATGTCGCGGGTGATGATCAGCGGCGGCAAGGAAACGCCGCTCTTACGGACCGGTTTCGGTTTTGCGTCCGGCCTGATCGTGGATCAGCATTTTCGCAAGCGAAACCGGCAGGACCGCTTGACTGACGCCGTGCGCCAATGGCCGGGGCACGTCGGTATGGGCATTGACGAGGGGACCGCGCTGGTGATTCGCGGCAGCACCTTGGAGGTGCTGGGCGTGTCAGATGTGGTGGTTACGCTGGCGGACGCCGTGGGCAAGCCGGTCAAGTCGGAATCGCTGACTCCCGGCAAATCAGCCGACTTGCAGATGCTGCGACGGGCTGCCCTTGCGCGGGTTGCCAACGGCGAGACGGCCCGCCCGGAAGTGAAGCATGGGACGTTGATGCTGGTCGGCAACGGCCAGGCGCCGGAGGAAGTTCGCACGGAATTTATCGCCGCCGCCGGGGGTGACGACGCGCCGCTGCTCGTGGTGTGCACGCTGGAGGAAACCGTGGACGGCGAACACGAAGTTTGCCGCTGGCTGCGGTCGTCCGGCGCGAAGAATGTGAAAACCTTGCACGCCAGAAATCGGACCGAGGCTCAGTCGGAGGAATTTCTGTCGCGGTTGGCCGAAGCAAGGGGAATCTGGCTGAGCCACGGCCCGATGCGCCGCGTGATCGACACCTATCTCGATTCGCCGGCCCATGTCCGGCTGGAACGACTTCTGCGGCGCGGCGGGGTCATCGCCGGCTCTGCGGCCGGTGCAGCAGTCCAAAGTGCCGCGACGCAAAGCGCCGACGAACCGGTTTCGGCGATCGCCCAGGAACTGGAGTTGTTGTCGGAGGCCTATGAGCGGGGTTTTGGATTTCTGCCGGGGGTCGCGCTGGCCCATGGCGGCCGGGAACCGTCGTACCCGTCGGATTTGACCGGGCTGAAGTCGCGCTATCCGGAATTGATCGGAGTTGAGTTGCATGATTCCACGGCACTCGTCGTTCGCGGATCGAAGATGCAGGTCATCGGCAAGCACCCGGTCAAGGTCGTCGACCGCCGCCCGATGGACCCCGGCGATTACCCAGAGTTCTCCCGCGTGAAGCCGGGCGAATGTTACGACCTGTGCGAACGCAAATTATCGCCGGTCAGTACCGATGACATGGCGGATCAGTGATTCGCGGCGCGAGAAATCGCAAGCGAGACGTCACGTCGGTGAAAAGCCGGGGGGTGCTTGATGCGTCGATGGTTGCGACTTTGGATGTCGATTGGCAGCGTGTCATGCCTCATTTTCGCCGGGCGCGCGACGCGGGGCGAGAATCTCTTTTCCGTCAACACGCCGATGTCGCCGCCGGCCTGGGCGCTTCTGGAGCGTGAAGTCCTCAAGGCGAACTCCGAGGCGTGCGCAGAATTCTATCAACGCTATTTTGACGATCGCGGCTGGCTGCTGTGCGCCGAGCGCTGGGGCGGCAATGACGGCCCGGACGATGCCATCGAAAACTGCAACGACTGGCCCATTTTACATTCACTCGGCGGCTCCGAGAATGTCCGCAAGATGTATCTCCAGGCGTGGGAAGGTCATCTCCGGCAGTACACGCTGGCGAAAACGGTCGAGGTGCCGTTTGCCCGCGACGGCATGTACTACAAGGAATTCCCGGTGATGTTCGACTGGCTGCATCATGCGGAAGGCCTCACCGTCTTCCAGATGCAGGGCATCTCGCACCCCAAAGACCCGATGTTCGTGAAAAGGGCCCAGCGGTTCGCGGGGTTCTATCTGAACGAAGACGCCGGCGCGCTGAATTATGACGCCGAGAAAAAAATCATCCGCAGCCTATTCAACGGCAGCCGCGGACCGCTGCTCCGCAAGGCGACGGGCCTCGATTGGGCCGGCGACCCGATCGAGGTCGAAAACCGGTTTCGTCCGGGCCACGGCGAGAAAAACTACGCCCAGATGATCGAACATTTTCAAGACTACAACGACATCGTCGGCGATCATCCGCAGAATCTCATGGCGACGTCATTGGCCTTAACGGCGTACATGGCGACCGCCGAACCGAATTATCGCGATTGGATTCTGGAGTACGCCGACGCCTGGCGGCAACGAATGCTGGACAACAACGGCATCATCCCGACCAACATCGGCCTCGACGGAAAAATCGGCGGCGAAACGGGCGGAAAATGGTACGGCGGCGTATACGGCTGGGGTTTCACCGTGAAAGTCCCCGGCTCCAACGAAGTCGGTCATCGCAACACGCATTACCTCGGACTCAACGGCTTCGGCAACGCCTACCTGCTCACCGGCGACGACCGCTGGATCGATCCCTGGCGGAAGATGATCGACTTGATCAATGCGCAAGGGAAAATGATCGACGGCAAAATGATGTACCCCCAGATGTACGGAGACAATGGCTGGTATCACTTTACGCCCGCGAAATACGCTCACGGCTCGCAAGACATCTGGTATTGGTCGCAACAGGCTGGCGACCGTGACCGCCTGGGGCCGGACGGCTGGGCGATGTTTCTCGAAGGGAAAAACGCCGCGTTTCCCGAGCAGGCGCTGCGCAGGGATCTGGAAACGATTCGCACGAAAGTCGCCGCGATCCGGGAAGACGCCTCCACGCCGGATACGCGCCTCGCTGATGATTCGATGCATCACAACCCGGCGACGGTCGCCAATCTCCTGAAGTTGACGATGGGCGCGCTGCATCACGGGAACCGCACGCTGACGCTGCATGCCCGGCTGCGGTATTTCGATCCCGCGGAGCGCCGGCCCGGGTTGCCGGAGGACGTCGCCTCGCTCGTCGAACAGATGACTTCGGATTCCGCCACGGTCACACTGGTAAACGTCAGCCCGATTCATCCTCGCCGCGTGATCCTTCAGGCCGGCGGCTACGGCGAGCATGAAATCACTACGGCGCAGATCGGTACGGAGACGCACCCGGTTCACAGCCATCTTTTGGCCGTTGAACTGGCCCCGGGCTGCGGAGCCACGCTGGAACTCGGCATGAAGCGGTACCAGCATACACCCACGCTGGCGTTGCCGTGGTAAGTGTGATCGGCACACTACAAAATCCAGCCGTGCATCGGGTATGATCTCGGTTCCCTTGGACCCCGTCGTGTCCGCTTCTTCGGAGAGTTCTGCCATGCGTTCGTTGCGGCTCGCATTCCTGATCGCTGTTTGCCTGGTCGATGTCATCAGCAACGTGCACGCCGCCGACAAGCCGGTCGGCCTGAAGCAGCGGACGCCGTGGACGACGTCGAAAGTTGTCGGCACGCCGGACCCGCCGAGTCCCTACCGGCTCGAAGTCGCATTTCCGAAACAGAAGTTCAATGAGCCGCTCGCGGTCGCCTTGGCCCCGGGACTCAAGGACAAACTCTTCATCGCCGAGCGCGGCGGCAAAATCTGGGCGATGTCCCGCGATCCGAAATCCGAAGCACGCGAGCTGGTGCTCGACATCGGCCATACCGTTTACGGGCTGACCTTCCACCCGCAGTTCGAGCAGAACGGGTTTCTGTTCGTGACGCATGTGGCGGATGCCGCGAATCCGTCGCCGGAAGGATCGAAGCTGTCGCGGTACCAGGTGACGAGCCGCGCGCCGCTGAAGGCCGATCCGGCGTCCGAGAAAACCATCCTCATCTGGCCATCGGGCGGACATAACGGCGGGTGCATCAAATTCGGACCGGACGGGTTTCTGTACCTGGTGACGGGCGACGGGTCGGGTATTGCCGACTCCCTCGAAACGGGCCAGAAGCTCGAAGATCTGCTGGGTGCGCTCTTGAGGCTGGATGTCGATCATCCGGAAGGGGGCAAGGCCTACGGCATCCCGAAAGACAACCCGTTCATCAGCACGCCGGGGGCTCGGCCGGAGAACTACGCCTATGGATTGCGGCAGCTTTGGAAGTTCAGCTTTGACAAGAAAACAGGCGATTTGTGGGGCGGTGAAGTCGGTCAGGACCTGTGGGACATGATCTATCGAATTGAAAAAGGGGGCAACTACGGTTGGAGCCGGATGGAAGGAACGCATCCGTTCCGGCCCGAGCGGCCAGCCGGACCGACGCCCGTGCTCAAGCCGATCATCGAACACAATCACAACGATTTCCGTTCGATCACCGGAGGATTTATTTACCACGGCCAGCGGTTGAAAGAGCTGCAAGGCTGTTATCACTACGCCGACTACGATACCGGCCGCGTCTGGGCATTCCGCTATGCCGACGGTAAAGTGACCGAACACCGGGAGCTGGCGGATACCGTGCTTCGGCTGGTCGAGTGGGGTGAAGACCAGGATGGCGAATTGCTGCTGGTCGATTTCACGGGCGGGCAGTTGTACCAGTTGCAGCCTTCGCCGCCCGTAACGACCGATCTGCCGAAATTCCCCAGGAAGCTCAGCGAAACGGGCCTGTTCGCGTCGACAAAAGACCATACGCCGGCGGCGGGGGTGATTCCGTATTCCGTCAACACGGAACTCTGGTCGGACGGTGCGATCAAGGACCGGTTCCTGGCGATTCCCGGCAACAGCCAGATCGGTTTCGACGACCTGATCTACCCGCAGCCGGCCCCCGGCGCGCCGCACGGCTGGCGCTTCCCGGACAACACGGTTCTTGTCAAAACATTTTCGCTGGAGACCGAGCCAGGCAATCCGAAGAGCCGAAGACGGCTCGAAACGCGGCTCCTGCATTTTGAACAGACGCCGGGCACCGTGGAATACGGCGACCAGGTCTGGAAGGGATACACCTACGTCTGGAACGACGACCAGACAGACGCTCTCTTACTCGCGTCCGGTGGGTTGGATCAGCAGTTCACGATTCTGGATAAGACCGCACCGGGCGGAAAACGCCAGCAGACGTGGCATTATCCCAGCCGGGCGGAATGTTCGCTGTGCCATACACAGGCGGCGAAATTCGTGCTGGGCGTCAACACGCTGCAGATGAACCGCGATCATGATTACGCCGGGGTGACGGCGAACCAATTGCGGACGTTTGAGCATCTTGGTCTATTCGACAAGCCGCTGCCCAAGCCGCCGGAAGAATTAGAGAAATTGCCGCAGGCGACGGATGCTTCTGCTCCTTTGGCGGATCGAGCTCGGGCCTATTTGCACGCCAACTGTGCACACTGCCATCGCAAATGGGGCGGCGGCAACGCCGAGTTCCGGCTGCTGTTCACGCTGGCGAACGACGAGACCGGCACGGTCAATGTCAAACCGGGGCAAGGCGGCTTCGAGCTGAAAGACCCCCGGCTGCTTGTCCCCGGCGACCCGAGCCGTTCGATGATCTTCCACCGCATGACGCGTCTCGGCCAGGGCCGAATGCCTCACGTGGCGTCGACCGTCGTCCACGCCGAGGCGGTCAAGCTGATCGAAGACTGGATCAAAAGCTTGCCGAAATGACGCCGTAGAACCCGGCTTCTCTCACTCGCCGACGACGCGAACGACCAGCCGCGATGGTTTCTCCGATCCGCGATACACGCGCTGGGTCGCTTTCTGAAAATCTTCGGCCTTTGCGGAATAGATGTCGACGAATTTCTGCGGATTGCGGTCGACCAAAGGGAACCAGGTGCTGTGAATCTGCACCATCAACCGATGTCCGGGACGGAAGGCGTGGCAGATATCGGGCAGGGTGAATCGGACGCGCGTTGGTTCTCCGGGCGAGAACGGCTCCGGTTTCTCGAAGCTGTTACGGAATTTTCCCCGCATCACATCGCCGCGCACCAACTGCTGAAACCCGCCCATGCGGACTTTTGTCGGGTTCTCTTTCGGATCGGGATAATCGTCGGGATAGACGTCAATCACCTTGACGATCCAGTCGCTGTCGGTCCCCGTCGTCGAGACGAACAAATCCACGTCGATCGGCCCGGCCAGCCGCAAATCGGTTTCCAGAATCTCCGTTTGGTAGACGAGCACATCGGGACGGCGTGATGCGAACCGTTGATCGGCGACCATGTATTCCGCGGCAAGGCCGATTTCCGTCCAATCGATAAACGGCACCGGCTTCGCAGGATCGCTCGGATACTCGTCAAACCCCTGCTCCGCCGTTTTCGGATCACCAAACGACAACCGTCCTTCCGGCAGCAGATACAACGCTTGCGGTTTCGCCGCCGCCGGCCATTTCGTTTCCTGCCGCCACACATTCGTGCCCGTTTCGAACACCCAGGCTTCGGGGTGCTTCATCTCGCCTTTATTCTTCAGATGAAACAGAAAGAACGGGAACTCGATCTTCTCGCGGTAAAAGTCGCCGGTCTTTGCGTTGAACTGCACGTGGCCGAGGGACAGGCACGGATCGCGGTTCCACTGTCCGTGCCGCCATGGGCCCATCACGAGCAAATTGGATGCGTTCGGAGTCGAGGCTTCGATCCGCTTGTAGGTCTCGAGCGCGCCGAACAGATTCTCCGCGTCAAACCAGCCGCCAACGGTCAGGACGGCGGGCTTGATGTTCTTCAGATGCGGCCGCAGATCACGGGATTTCCAGAACTCGTCATACGTGCCGTGCCGCATCACGTCATTCCAGAAGGCGATCTTGTCCTGGAAATGAGCCGGGTTGGCATTGGCCAGCGGCCCCATCCGCAGAAAGAATTCGTAAGCATCGTGCGTGCCGTGATCGAACGGGTGATCAAACTTCTTCGTCGGTTCGGGCCGGGCATGGCCGAATTTTGCCATGAAATTGAAGAGGTGCGGCAAAATCACGGCACCGTTGTGGTGCCAGTCGTCGCCGACGAACCAGTCGTTGATCGGCGCCTGCGGCGAAGCGCAGGCAATCGCCGGGTGGGCGTCGATGATGCCGGCCGCCGTGTAAAACCCGGGATACGAAATGCCCCAGATTCCGACTTTGCCGTTATTCCCCGGCACGTGCTTGATGAGCCAGTCGACCGTGTCGTAAGTGTCGCTGCTTTCGTCGAACTGGTCGGTTCGCTTCTTGTCAACGATCAGCGGCCGCATGTCGACGAACTCCCCTTCCGACATCCACCGGCCGCGAACGTCCTGGTAAACGAAAATGAAGCCCTCGTTGCCGAACAGCGCCGTCGGTCCCAGGTCGGCCTTGTACTGATCGACGCCATACGGCTGGCAGCTATAAGGCGTGCGCGTCATCACGATCGGAAACGTCTGGCTTTGATCTTTGGGGACATAAACGGCCGTGAACAACCGCTTGCCGTCCCGCATCGGAATGCGATATTCGTACTTCGTGTAGTTGGCTTTGACGTGTTCGAGGCCTTGGGCCGCGGCACCGGGCGGATTCACCCCTTGCACGCCGGCCAGAACGATCCAAGACCACGCGAGAAGCAATCGACGACGCATGACGCATTTCTCCAGGATGTGAATCAAGCCTGACTCCGGCCACCATTGTGCCGTCCAACCCGACAGCTTGCGAGTGCGGACTCACGGCTCCTCGACAGGAAGACAGGACCGTCCCTTTCCGGTATGTCAGGGGGCGTCGCAGTTGCTATAGTAGACATCAATATCCAGTTCTCAGCTTGTGTTCGGAGACGTAACGAAGTGATTTCTCAAGCCGTTGAATATTCGTTGCGCGCGATGGTGATTCTGACGCAAAACACCGAGGAACCGGTCACGGTGAAGGCCATGGCGGAGCGCGGCCAGATTCCCGCCGCGTACCTGTCCAAGCTCTTGCAGGGCTTGACGCGCGCGGGCCTGGTGAATTCTCAGAGAGGCGTCGGCGGCGGCTACGTGCTGACGCGCCGGCCTGCTGAGATCTCCCTGGCTGATATCGTGAATGCGGTCGAGCCGTTGCAAAGGATTCAGAAGTGCCCCTTGGGAATCAGCGGCCACATCGCGCTGTGTCCGCTGCACCGCAAGCTCGACCAGGCGCTGGCCGCGGTGGAACAGGCCTTCCGGGACACCACCCTGGACGACCTCTGTAGAGAAAGCGGAGGCTCAATTCCGCTCTGCAGCACCCAGCCGATCGTCAGCCTGAATCTCGGAACCTGCAATACGGCTCGCTGATCTCTCTCTCAAAGCCCGGCGTCAGCGACGCCGGGAAGACCGTGGCGAACCTTCGAATTCGCGTCAAGTCAATGTGCTGTTGCACCGCTCAGGTGACTGCCGAGTGTTCCGCCCTGATGTGTTGCACCAGCGCAGCCAACTCGGGCGGCCACGGCGACAAAAACCGGAGCGGCTGTTGCGTGATCGGATGCAAGAACCCCAACTCCGCGGCATGCAGTGCCAACCGGGGCGCGCTGCTGGAGTCCTCGATGACGGTACCATCGACACGACGATTGTATTTCACCTCGCCGCAAACCGGACAGACGCGTTCGGCGAGATGAATGCGAATCTGGTTCGTGCGGCCGGTTTCCAATCGGCATTCGATGACCGAAAACGGGCCGATCCGTTCGACCTCCCGGACATGCGTGATCGCCACTTTCCCGACCGGCGCGTCGGCGCTTCCCCTGAGTCCATCGCCGCGATCACGCACCAACAGCGATTGAATCGTGACGGTCCCCGGATGGCCAACGACGACGGCCCGGTAGACTCTGTCCGCCGTATGCTTGCGGAATTGGGCGGTCAGCCCGAGCGCGGCCTCTGCGGTTCTCGCGACGACCATCACGCCGCTCGTGTCGCGGTCGAGGCGATGAACCAAGGTCACGCTCCGCGCATGCCGCTTCGCGGTCGGAGAGGCTCGCCGTGACAATAACTCCGGCAACAATTCATCGAGCGTCGGCTGCAACGCTTTACGTTTGGCCGGCCAATGGCGTTCTTCCGGCCGGCGTTCGGTCGTCAGCCCGGAGGGTTTGTCGATCACGGCGAGATGGTGATCAACATGCAGAAGGCGAATCTGGTCCGCAAGATTTCTCTGCTGAGCCCGGGGGCTGCCGATGTCGATGACGTCTCCCGCCTTGATCCTTCGGGCCGCATCGAGACAAACGACGTGGTTGACCATGACCGCCGACTTCGCCACTTGCGCGCGCACCCGCGACCAACTGGCCCCCGGCGTGTGGTGCCGGAGAACCGCCGCGAGGGTCTGCCCGGCGAGCTCCGGCGTGACGAACATCGATTGATGCGGCAAATGTGCAGAGTGATGGGACATCGGTGATCGGCTAAGCGCAAGCAGACTCTAGGCAATCAAATCTGTAACCACTTTGCCGTGGACGTCGGTCAGCCGGAAGTCGCGGCCCTGCATGCGGTAGGTCAACTGCTCGTGGTTGATGCCCAACAGATGCAGCAGCGTGGCGTTCAGGTCGTGGACGTGGACTGGTTTTTCGGTGACGTTGTAGCTGAAGTCGTCGGTTTCGCCGTAGACGATGCCCGGCTTGATCCCGCCGCCGGCCATCCACATGGTGAAGTTGCGGGGGTGATGGTCCCGACCGTAATTTTCCTTGGTCAGCGTCCCCTGGCTGTAGACGGTGCGGCCGAACTCGCCGCCCCAGACGACGACGGTGTCCTCCAGGAGGCCGCGTTGTTTGAGGTCTTTGATGAGCCCGGCACACGGTTGATCGGCCGCCTTGACGAGCTGCTTGATCGACCCCGGCAGGTTGCCGTGATGATCCCACCCGCGGAGGAAGACCTGCGTGAAGCGGACGCCGCGCTCGGCCAGACGGCGTGCGAGGAGGCAGTTGTAGGCGAATGACCCCGGCTGCGTGACTTCTTCGCCGTAGAGATCAAGGACATGCTTCGGTTCTTTCGAGACGTCGACGAGTTCCGGCACCGAGGTCTGCATGCGGAAGGCCATTTCGTACTGGGCAATGCGGGCCGCGATCTCCGGGTCGCCGGTTTCCGTCAGACGCTGCTGATTGAGCTCGGCGAGGCCGTCGAGCATTTCCCGGCGGGCCATGGGGTCGACGCCGGGCGGATTCGACAGGTACAAGACAGGATCGCCGGAGGAGCGGAGCGAGACGCCCTGGTGTTTCGTCGGCAGAAAGCCCGAACCCCACAAGCGGGAGAAGAGGGCTTGCGTCGCCGAGCCGTTGGCAATGCGGGAGATGAGCACGACATACGCGGGCAGGTCCTGATTGGGGCTGCCGATGCCGTAGGAAAGCCAGGCCCCCATGGAAGGCCGGCCGGGGATTTCGCTGCCGGTCTGGATGAACGTGATGGCCGGGTCGTGGTTGATGGCGTCGGTGTGGACCGATTTGACGATGGCGATGTCGTCGACGACGGTCGTCATGTGCGGCAGCAATTCGCTGACCCAGGCGCCGTGCTTGCCGTGCTGGGCGAACTTGAACACCGACGGCGCGACGGGGAACCGTGCCTGGCCGGAGGTCATCGTGGTGATCCGCTGTCCGTTGCGGATCGATTCGGGGAGGTCTTTGTCGAAATACTCATTGAGCTTCGGCTTGTAATCGTACATGTCCAACTGCGACGGCCCGTCGGCCATGAACAGCCAGATCACCCGCTTGGCCTTGGGGGCATGATGCAGCACGGGCATCTGGCCGAAGGCATCGTTCGGCACCGGGGCCTGCTCCGCGAACAACTGCGGATTAAGGCACGACGCCAAGGCCGCCGTGCCGATCCCCGCGGCGGATTTGCCGAAGAAATAGCGGCGGGTCATGGCGTTGCGGAGGGCGTAAAGATTCGATGGTGGCATGGCAATTTTCCTCATTGGCAGTCTTCACGAATTAGCCGTTCGGCGTATCAATCAAATGTTGCAAGCGGGCCGCGAGTTCCGGCGGGTATTTCCCGATCCACGATTCGTCGATCATGCCGAGTTCCAGCATGTCTCGCAGATGCGTACGGTCCTTGTCACGATTGGCGATCAGCTTCATGCGGACCAGGGCTTCCAAACCGACAACCTGATATAAATCGTCCGGCTGCGACTCCTCAAGTGACGGCAAGGGCAGCGGGTCGTCCTGGTAAACTCGTTCGCCGGCAAACAAAATATGGACCGCCTCGCGAAATCGGCCATCGGGGCCGTCGAGAAACATGTCGATCCCGCGTGCATGACGGTAGATAAATCCGGCGGCGGCCAGGGCGATTTTGGCTCGATCCAGGTCTTCACGGGCGATCAGCAAATCGACGTCCGCCGTGTTGCGAATGGCGGCGGGGTCGGTCTTCGCAACCCACGCGGCCACGGCGTTCCCGCCGGCCACGGCATAGGGGATTCCGTACTCCGCCAGGGCCTTGGTCGCCCGCAATAATCGTTGTTTGACAAGTTCCACGGCCAGCACCATGCGATCAAGGACGCGTTCATCGAAAACCGTCAGTCGCTCAACAGTCGACATGGCGATTCTCCTTAGGCAACTTCGCCGCCAGCTTTCGTACTTCCTCGATGAGGAACGAGGTCTCTTCGATGTGGTGCTTCTCAAGTGCCCTGAAGTTCTCCTCCCAAGATTTCACGGGGTCGAACCGAAAGTGTTTCACCGGGATCCACTTGTAACCATCATAGTCCATGTCTTTCAACCTGTTTTCCCGGGGGCTGCCTGCGGAATAATCCACCAGAATCTGCGAGTCAGTGAGTGATGAATCAGCCATCGGGGTTCTCGAGAATTTGCTGCAACCGCGCGCCAAGTTCCGGGAGGAACTTGGCCGGCCACGCGGCGTCAATCAGGCCGACTCGACACATGTCTTGCAGGTGAACCTGATCTTTGATGCGAAACGAAGTGAGCTTCATCCGTACCAATGCTTCCAACGTCAGAAAGCGGAATTCTTCACCCTGGAATTGCTCTGAGACGGTCGGAGCCGGTTCGAGATATTCCTTACGGACTTTCTCGCCGGCTTTGACCACATGCACGCCTTCCTCGAATTCGCCATCCGGGCCGTCAAGGAAAAAGTCGATGCCAGCGGCATGACGGTAGATCAATCCCACGGTCTTCATCGCAACGGCGGCGGCAGGAATATCGGCGCGGTTCAAGAGAATATCGACATCCACCGTGTTTCTGACGGCACTCTTTCTGACTTGGGAAACCCAGGCGGCCACGGCGTTGCCGCCCACCACGGCATAAGGAATGCCGGCGGCTTCCAAAGCGCTCGTGGCCCGCAACAATCGATCGCGCACCAGCTCCACGGCTTCCACCATTCGGTCGAGGGTGTGTCGATCAAATCGATATCGGATATTCGTGACGGACTTCGTCATATCTGTTCGCCAGTCTACTCCTTCGTTATCGCCTCATCCAGATTGAACAGCAGGTTCGCCATCATCGTCCAGGCGGCGTGCTCCGACGGAGAGAACGCAGGGTTGGCCGGAGCTGCCGCGTAGGCGAGCAGTTTCTCCGCGGCCGGCTTGTCGGCGGTATAGCGTTCCCGCTGTTTCGCGAGGACTTTCCCCAGCACCTCGGCTTCCTTCGCCGTCGGCTGCCGGGCGGTGACCAGGCCGAACCCAAACGCGAGCCGTGCCGCATCGGAAGTCTCCTGGTGCGACAACATCCGCTCGGCAAGTTGCCGGGAGGCCTCGACATACTGCTTGTCGTTCATCAGCGCGAGCGCCTGCAACGGGGTGTTGGTGCGGGCGCGGCGGACGGTGCAGTTCTCGCGAGACGGGGCGTCGAACGTCAGCATCACCGGTGGCGGCGACGTTCGCTTCCAGAAGGTGTACAGGCTCCGGCGGAACAGGGCATCCCCCTGATCGGCCCGGAATTCCCGGGTGTTGCTTCCCTGGAAGGCCACGGCTTCCCAGATGCCTTCCGGCTGCGGCGGTTTCACGCTTTTTCCGCCGAATTTTTCAACCAGCAGTCCGCTGGAGAAGAGGACCGAATCTCGGATCATTTCGGCATCGAGACGAAACCTGGCCCCCCTGGCCAATAGCAAATTTTCCGGGTCGCGCTGCTGCAGCACCGGTGTCGCCGACGACGACTGGCGATACGTGCCGGACATCACGATTAGCTTTTGGAATCCTTTGACATCCCAGCCGGTCCGGACGAATTCGGTGGCCAGCCAATCGAGAAGTTCCGGATGCGCGGGCCATTGCCCCTGCGAGCCGAAATCTTCCGCGGTCTTAACGATGCCGGTCCCGAAATACTGCTGCCAGTACCGGTTGACGATCACGCGGGCCGTCAGCGGATGATTCGGAGCCGTCAGCCAGCGCGCCAAACCGAGCCGGTTCAGCGGCGCGTCCTGGGGCAGCGGCGGGAAGACCGACGGAGTGCCTCGCTCGACCTTGTCGCTCGGCTTGTCGTACGCACCGCGGACCAGCACAAAGGCATCGCGCGGCGTCGGCAGGTCGGCGGTGATCATCGTCGATGGAATCTGCCCGTCGAGCGCTGTCTTCTGGGCTGTCAGGGCTGTGCTCTGTGCATGCAATGGAGCGAAGATGCTGCGCGCTCCATCATAGACATGCTCGAGGAAGTAGTTCTTCAACTGCTTCTGCTGATCAGCATTCCTTTGGGCTGGATCGAGTTTCACGATCGGCAGAATCTGACCGGGAAGCTTCGACTGCTGCAGCCCGCGTTCAAACTGCTCCCACTCAGCCAGAGAGGAAAAGCTGGCATCGGTCTGCGGCGTGCTCGTCACGATGCCGGCCGCGTCCCAGTAACAGGTGCCGTCGAACTGAGTGAACGCCCAGCCGTTGAGCATCGCCCCGGCTTTCAGATTGACCTTCGCCGCGTCGACTTCCAGCCGGACCCACTTCCCGGCTTCCGGCAACGGACCGGCGTGGACATGGGCCGGAGTCTTCGGCTCGCCCCAGGGAATTTTGTCTTCGCCCCAGAAAACGCGATGCTCCCAGCCGCCGTCGTTGAACTGCAGCATGACTTCCTTCGGCGGATCCAGCACATCGAGATAGACGTAGGCGAACAGCTTGTCGCCTGCACCGACTTTCAACGGAGGGTTGGCGCCTTGAAGCACCAATTGCGTCAGGCCGTTGGCTTTGAGCAGAGTCGACACGCCGCCGCGATAGACCGGCGCACTGGCAGCCGGGACGAACTTCCATTCCGCGCCGGCCGAAGTTCCGCCGGGGGGGAGCGCGTCGTCAATCCAGACGTAATCCTGCGGGAACAGCCGCAATGCATCTGCCGGGCCATCGCTTGCGGGGTCGACGTATTCGACTTTCGCCAACGCCTCGCTGAGTTTCTTCTGCACCTCGGCCAACTGACGGTCCAGGTCCTTTAACTGGGCCGACTGTTCCGAGGTCGGCAATTTCATCGTCGGAGGAGGCAGCAGCGAATTTCCGTCCATGGCCGCGTCGGACAGGCTGTAGAAGAACGAATACAGCGAATAAAACTCCTTCTGCGAGATGGGGTCGAACTTGTGATCATGGCAGACGGCGCAGCCCATCGTCAGGCCGAGCCAGACGGTCGACGTCGTCTCGACGCGGTCGACGGCATAGCGCACCAGAACTTCCTCGTTGATCGAGCCCCCTTCGCTGGTCGTCACGTTGCAGCGGTTGAAGCCTGTCGCGACGAGTTGATCGGTCGTCGGATTCGGCAGCAGGTCGCCCGCCAGTTGTTCGATGGTGAACTGATCGAACGGCAGATTCCGATTGAAGGCGTTGATCACCCATTCGCGATACGGCCACAAAGACCGCTCGTTATCGAGATGCAAGCCGTGCGTGTCACCATAACGGGCGGCATCCAGCCAGATGCGGCCGAAATGCTCTCCGTACCGCGGCGACTTCAAGAGCCGGTCTACCACCGTTTCATAGGCCCTGGGAGACGTGTCGGCAAGAAACGCGGCGACTTCGGCAGGCGTCGGCGGCAGACCGGTGAGATCGAGCGTTACACGGCGGATGAGCGTCGCCTTGTTTGCCTCGGGAGACGGTGCGAGGCCGTTGGCTTGCAGGCTTCGCAAGACGAACCGGTCGAGATCGCCGCGGACGAACGTCTCGTGCGTCACGGCCGGCGGCTCCGGGCGATTCGGCGCAATAAACGCCCAGTGGCCCTGGAATTCGGCTCCCTGTTCAATCCACAGTTTCAATTTCGCTTTCTGCACGGCAGTGAGCGATTTTCCGCTCGCGGGCGGCGGCATCAGCTCATCGGGATTCGATGTGTTGATCCGCATCAGCAAATGGCTGTTCTCTGCGTCGCCCGGCACGATGGCCGCATGACCCGAATCGAGCTTCTTGACGGCTTCCTCGCGCCCATCAAGCCGTAATCCGGCCTGCCGCTGTTTGGCGTCCGGGCCGTGGCACTGATAACAGTTGTTCGAGAGAATCGTGCGAATCTCACGATTGAATTCGACCTTCGGCTCTGCCGACCATGCCGACCCTGTGATTGCGAAAGCTACGACCAGAACAATTCCGGAGCACCGCATCTCAAGACACCTTACGCAGAGGAGTAGAAATTGCGTGAACAAAGCGGCAGGCAACTGGGCGAGTTGAACACCTTAATCGTAACGGATCAGGGTGGAAATTGTCCATGAGTTTCTCGGCGAAGCCCCAGGGCGAACGTCTTTTTCAACGCAGGGTTTACCGAGTCATCGAGGCGAACCCTTTTTCGCTCGTTCACAGTGTTGGTTCGCTTCGTCAATGCACTCGGCCCACCCCAGCGATTTTCCGCTACTCCTTCGCGAGTCGTAGCGTTGCGTTCGCCTCCGCGGTGACAGGGATACGGGCATCTCTTGCGGCAAGTTGTTCCAGTACCGCTCGGGCCTGAGGCGTGTGAATGGCCGCAAGGACTTCGCAAACGCGCCAGGTTAAGAGACGCTCACGAGCGACGCTGCCGTCGCGGTGATGTTGGAGAATTCGTTTCAGACGCGCAAGCTTCTCTTGCGATCCCCCCTCCGCCAATTCTTCTCGCAGACGCGGGGCGATTTCGGCTGGTGCGGCCAGCAGCTTTCGCGTGGCGGCCTCGCGCACTGCGTATTCCTGGTCGTCCAACTTCGAAATCCACTCGGCGACCAGCGGCAGGGAAACCGCCTGGCGGCTGACAGCCTTGCTCAGCTCCGGCAGGCACGCATCGCCACGCTGAATCAGCAGGCAGAGGGCATCCCACGCCAGGCTGACATCTTCGCCGCCGAGCAGGTTGACCAATTCGATATTGGACTGATCGAGCAATGCCTTCGCCTCCGGACGGGGTTCGTAAAAGTGATAAAGCCGCACGGTCTCTCCGATGACGGCGACAGCCAGCGTGAGGCGATCGGGGGAGAAGGCGAGTGCCGAAATGTGCGTTCCCCTCGGAAACTCCCTCGACCGTACGGTCTGTCCGGAGTGGATATCGACGAGTTCCCACTGCACGGTCCCGGTCGAGGCGTGTCCCAGCCGAAGCTGCCAGTGCCGGTTGGGCGTGTCATGGACCGAAATCGCACCGAGGCGAACTTTTCGTTGCCGGACCAACGTCTGGCTGGCGACATCCCAGACCGTCATTTCGCCGCGATGGACGACACGGAGTTCGCGGCTGTCCTGGGAGAATTGCATCGTCATGCTGCGATCGCCCTGCTGCTGGACACGGCCGGTCTGTTTGGCGCGCTCGATGTCCCAAAGCTCGATCGTCACTTCGCTCGCCACGCCGGCCTTCTGGTAATCCCGATGAAAGACGGCCAGCGTGCGTTGATCGGGAGCCAGCGCCAGGGCATAGTCCTGCCGAGGCGTCGCCCGGGGCATCAATTCGTGAAGGGTTTCTCCGGTCCACAAGTTGGCGACTTTCAGTTCCCCGAAATAGGCGTCATGCACAATCGTCTGGTGATTTGCGGAGAGCTCGTATTCTTCCAGCCGTTTCATGTTGGCCGCATAGAACTCGCCCACTTTGCGGCCGTCAACGAGCGCCTGGATCTGCGAATTGCCGGACCAGAGCGTCCGGCGGCCGTCCGGACTGACGTAAATGCAGCGCCGACTGGCCTGCGTGCGTGCCGCGTCATTGAACCCGGTTCGCGGTTCCAGTTCCTTCCCGGTGGCAACGTCCCAGGTGATGACTTCTGCGCCGGCGACGCCGCGCAAGCGGGTGCCATCCTCGGAGAAGGCCAGCGCCTGCGTGGGGGCCAATGGATCGGACGACAGGGGATCGATTTTTCCCGTGGCGAGGTCATACCGTGCCAGACCGCACGGACTGAGCAGCCAGAACGACTTGCTGTCGGGCGAAAATGCCGCCTCGGTGTTTGCCGGCCGCACATCGACGACATGGGCTTCCGAAAGATCGGCGAGCTTGAGAATCTTCCAATAGCTATTTTGTTTCCAAGGATTGTCGTCTTGCTGATACGCAAGCAGCGCGCCGTCCGGCGAGACAACTACGGCACTGTGCACCATCTTGCGCCGATCTTGAAACAGCACCCGGATGTCGCCGGTTTCGACTTCCAGCGCGATGATCTCCGCCGCACCTTGCTGTCGGCGCCAGGTATACACGGTTTTTCCATCCCGGCTCCAGACGGGGCTTGTCTGCTCGCCTTGATCGGTTCGCAGCGAGAGCAGCACGGTCCGCAGTCGGTTTCCGTCGTCCAGGGAAACGATTTGCAGCTCGGCTCCGTTCGCACAACTGGCGAGCCAGCGACGGTCGGCGGAAGCGACGAAATTCGTCGCTGCAATTCCGGAGGCATTCTCCCTCGACCCTAATTCTGCGATGTTCTTCTGGTTGGGGACATCAAACAGCACGAACGTTGTTGGCCCCTGTTGCCTGCGATTGTCGCGGGGTGCGGTTTTTTGCAGCACGGCCCGTTGACCATTGGAAAATTCCCGCTCGACTTGCGAACCCGCGACGACCAGTTGTTTGCCGCGAGCCAATTCCTTCCCTGTCGAATGTTCCAGCCTCACGAACTGGCCGGCCAGCGGTCCCTGGGCGAAGTTCACGCGGATGCCGTCCGTGCCTTCATCCTGGATCGCCAGGTTGAGCGAACCGTATTGGTAGTGAAACCGCATTCGCCCGGTTGCCGTGTCGAACGCCATCAGGCCGAAATTTCCGGGGACATATACGGTCTCTCCGTCCGGCGAGAAAAACGGTTCCGGCCGGGAAAAACTGGCCGGGGCGATTCCGTGGTGCCTGAAGGCCGACGAGCCGACCTGGCGGATCACTCCCGGCGGCAATTCCGTTTCGCCGGGCGGAGGGACAACCAGCCGCGGAATTGACTGTCCGTTCTCAGCCGCCCGCGCTATCGAAAACGGCAGCAGCACCATCAGGTACAGACCGGCTGTCACCCTGAGTTTCATGTGCGTCCTCGTCGCTGAGGTCTGAAATCGATCCCAACAATAATTTGCATTCGCAAAAATGGTCCCGGCGTCGCCGACGCCGGGCTTTGACCAGAACTCGAAGCGCAATCCATCGATGCGAGCAGCACTGACAATCTGAATGATTTTCAGTTGCTCGGCGCCGTGATTCTACCGTCCGACCGGCAGACGCTGGAAGCCCGGGCAGGTTCGAAGCGTGCGGCGATGAAGGGCCGCAGGATAAGGCAAGCCATCTACGCCGGCTTCGTCAGGGTCTCGAGCCAGGCCAGGTAGTCGTCAATGAACTGATCGGGTTTGGGCTCGAATTCCAGCGTGTGGCAGGCTTCGGGGTATTCGATGAACGTCTTGCGCAAAGACTGCATCCGGTCGAACAACCGCTTGGTGGCCGCATTGTCGATAATCTGGTCGCGGCCCGCCTGCATCATCAGGATCGGCAATTGAAGTTGCGAAATCTGGCGATCCAGAAACTTGGACATCCGCAGATTGGCCGCCATGAACGACACCGTCACCTGGTGCAGCGCGAGCTGGTCCTCGCGGATGAACTCCCGCCAGCGCGGTTCGTCGGTGAAGAGTTCCGGTTCATTCAAAGGGATCGGCACCGGAAACCGGCCCCAGTCGCGCAGTTCGGCCATCCGCAGTTTGTAGCGCTGATGTCGCGTCGGCTTCAGTCGGGAAACCAGGCCGGGATACAACAGCGCCAACGCGTCCACCAGGTCTGGCCGCCGGCAACTGACTGTTGTCGCGAGCTTGCCGCCCCAGCTCACGCCCATCAGCACGATCGGACAAACATGCCCCGACTGACGCTGCTGGTGTCTTAACCCCGAGAGAAATTGAGCGACGTCATTCACCAGGCGGTCTTCATGAACGGCAAAGCCCCGGCGTTCGGAGTTCAGACCCGAGCCGCGGCGATCGAGGAAGTAAACATCGTAGCCGGCTTCCGCGAGTCTTTGGCACGAATAGGCATACCAGCCGCTGTGGCTTTGAATGCCGTGCACGCCGACGACCATCGCCCGGGGCTTTGCGAGGTCCGTCGTCCAGTGACGGTAATGAAGTTCGTATCCATCCGACGCACGATACGCCGGCGCGGGAGCGCTCGGCTTCATGCGCAAAATAGCAGCCGAAGCGAGGGTCGCCTCAGCGGATGTGGAACTCGCCATGACCTCACCTGCCGTCGTTCAATCGATCATCGCTTCCAAAACTCTCGCATAGGCGCTCAATGTCCCGGCGTCAAACAGGACGAATCGAACCGTCAATGATAGAGGGTCCTGAGTCAGGCACTTTCGCACTTCCTCCAGCGCGTGTTCCGCGGCCAGATCCACGGGGAAGCGATACGCCCCCGTGCTGAGCGACGGAAACGCCAGGCTCCGGCAACCGTGCTGGACCGCCAGTTCCAAACATCTTCGATACGCCGAGCGTAGTAAGTCTGTTTCGTGGTTTTGTCCGCCCTTCCAAACCGGCCCCACCGCATGAAAAATGAACTTCGCAGACAACTTGCCCGCCCCGGTTGTCACGGCGTCCCCCGTCGGACAGCCCAACGGAAAGCGGGCGCGGGTTTCTTCCAGGATCGCCGGCCCCCCGGCCCGATGGATGGCCCCGTCGACGCCGCCGCCCCCCGCAAGCTGTGCATTGGCCGCATTCACGAGGGCATCGACCTGTTGTAGAACGATGTCTCCCTGCACAAGTTCCAGCACCGACCCGTTGATCCGGACTTTCATTGCCTCAACGCCAAGCGAACTTCCACCAGGAAACCAGGAACCCAATTTTCCGACAGGCTTCTCAATTCGTTCCTTGCTCCCTAATCTGACCACCATCGACCATCTTGAAACGTCAGTTTACCCGACTACGCCGGGCGGCAGCCAGCCCGGCCGAATTGTCGGAAAAGTTGTGCCGGTTGTGACGAAAAAACGCATCGCACTGATAATTCCGACGCTGGATCGCTCGGGAGCGGAGAAGCAATTCACGCTGCTGGCTGCCGGTCTGCCGCGCGGTCGATTCGACGTGCATGTTCTTCTGCTCACCAGGACGGGGCCCTATGCCGAGGCACTGGACGCCGCGCGAATCCCTGTCACGCTCCTGGGCAAACGCTCGAAATTCGATCTCGGCGCGTATTGGCGATTGCGGCGTTGGCTGAAGGAGTTGCAGCCCGACGTCATTCACTCCTGGCTCTTCGCCGCGAATGCCTACGGCCGGCTCGCCGCCGGCATTGTCCCCCGGGCCAAAGTCGTCGTTTCAGAACGCTGCGTCGACAGTTGGAAGCAGGGCTGGCAATTGTGGCTCGACCGCCGCCTGATCTCCCGGACCACGCAGCTGGTCGGCAATTCGCCAAGCGTCGTCGCCTTCTACCGGCAACTCGGCGTCCCGGAAGAGAAATTGGCCTGCATCCCAAACGGGATCGAATGCCCGGCGCCGGCCGCGATCGATCGTTCCGAGATGTTGAAGGAATGCGGCTGGCCCGCCGATGCGTTCGTCGTCGGCTTTGTCGGACGCCTCGCGCCGCAGAAACGGGTGGAGGATCTGATCTTTGCCGTCGAAACGCTCAGGCAAACTCGGACCAACCTGCGGCTGCTCCTGCTCGGCGACGGACCGCTCCGGCAGAAATTGGAACAATTCACGCGCGACGTCGGATGCACCGAACAGGTTCGGTTTCTCGGACATCGCGCCGACACGGCCCGCTGGCTGGAACTGATGGATGTCTTCTGCCTGGCGAGTTCGTTCGAGGGAATGTCGAACAGTCTGATGGAAGCGATGGCCGCCGGCAAGCCGGTCGTCGCCAGCGACATCCCTGCCAATCGCGAGCTGGTCCTTCCCGGAGAAACCGGCTACCTGGTTCCGCCGGGCGACCGCGTCGGTTACATGCAGTTCTTGCGAGTCTTCATGGACGATCCGGCTCTCCGGCAACGCCTGGGATCCGCCGGGCAGGCACGCATGAGGCACGATTTCAGCGTCTCGCAGATGATCGAGCGGTACGCGAATCTTTACGATGAACTGTGATCACAATTCCCGCCGTCGGCGACGGCGGGAATGCTTCTGAAAACTGACCCCCCCATGTGCGGCATCGCCGGAGCTTCCTGGACGAACAACGCATCCCCCGTCGAGGAATCGACGCTGCGGCGGATGACTGCTGCGCTTTCGCATCGCGGACCGGACGACGAAGGCCATTATGTTTCGCCGCGCGGCGCCGCGCTCGGGCAGCGCCGGCTCTCGATCATTGATCTCGCCTCCGGGCATCAGCCGCTGTCCAATGAAGACGGCACCGTATGGATTGCATTCAACGGAGAAATCTACAACTACCGCGAATTGCAACCGGTGCTGGAGTCGCAGGGTCACAAGTTCCAGACGGCCAGCGACACGGAGACCATCGTCCATCTTTACGAACAGCACGGCCCGGACTGCGTCCAAAAACTGCGGGGCATGTTCGCATTCGCCCTCTGGGATGATCGCCGGCAGCAACTGTTCCTGGCGCGCGACCGGCTCGGCAAGAAGCCTCTGATCTACCGGCATGAACCCGGACGGCTGCTGTTCGGCAGCGAACTCAAGGCCATTCTGCAAGTCCCCGGAATGCCTCGCGAGATCAATCCGACGGCATTGGCCGACTACCTGGCGCTGCAATACGTGCCCTATCCGAAGGCGATTCTGAACGGTTATTCGCAGTTGCCGCCCGCGCATTGGGGGCTGTTTTCCGCCCGCACGGGCGATCTGAAGATCGAACGCTACTGGTCGCCTCCCTATGAAGACCAGCCGCTTTCCGCCGACGAAACGGCGCCGCCGCGGAATGATGCCGAATGGCGCACGCGTTTGCGTGAAACGCTGACGGAAGCCGTGCGGCTGCGGTTGCGCAGCGACGTCCCGCTCGGGGCGTTTCTCTCCGGCGGGATCGACTCTACGATCATCACCGGGTTGATGCAGCAGCAATCCAGCCGGCCGATTCAGACATTTTCCATCGGATTTCCCGTCAAGCAGTTTGACGAGCGGACGTTTGCCCGCGAAGCCGCGTTGAAACTCGGGACCGACCATCACGAACTGGTCGTCGACCCATCGGCGGCCCAACTCCTGCCGAAGCTGATCTGGCATTACGACCAGCCGTTTGCCGACAGTTCGGCCATTCCGACGATGTACCTGTCGGAATTCACGCGGAAACATGTGACGGTGGCTCTCACCGGCGACGGCGGCGATGAATTATTTTCCGGTTACGATCGGTACCAGGCCGTTCGCCTGGCCGACCGCATTGACCGATTGCCGAACTGGCTGCGCGCGCCGCTGACCCATCCGATCTGGCAACGCATTCCGGCTTCCGTACAACAGAAATCGCGGCGACGGCGTTTTAAACGGTTTCTCGATGTGCTGGGACAATCCCCCCGGCGACGGTATCTGAATTGGATCAGCATTTTCGACGATTCCCGCCGGGCCAACCTCTTTTCGCCCGAATTTCAACGGCAACTTGGAGACCACGATGCCGCGGAATTTATCCTCTCGGCGTATGACCGGCATCCCGGAACGGACTTCATTCGCCGAACAACGGCCGTGGACGTGGAAACGTATCTCCCGGCCGATATCCTGGTGAAAGTCGATATCGCCAGCATGGCGTATGGCCTCGAATGCCGCAGCCCGTTTCTCGATCATCGTGT
Source organism: uncultured Planctomycetaceae bacterium (assembly GCA_964388415.1). Taxonomy (GTDB): domain Bacteria; phylum Planctomycetota; class Planctomycetia; order Planctomycetales; family Planctomycetaceae; genus CAZDGB01. Next base: position 52,086 of record CAYMAO010000042.1, read on the forward strand.
CGCGGAACTGGCGGCCCGCATGCCGCAGCGGTTGAAGATGCAGGGCGGTGCCGGGAAGTTGATTCTGCGGGACGTCTTTCGAGACCTGCTGCCGGACTCCATCACCCGCCGCCCGAAAATGGGCTTCGGCGTGCCGCTCGATCACTGGTTCCGAAACGAACTGAAAGACCTGTTGTGCGACACGCTGCTGGCCCGGGGAAGTCTCGACCGCGGCTACTTCCGGCCCGACGCCGTGAGCCGGTTGATCGACGAACATCTGGCATCTCAGTGGGACCACAGCGCTCGATTATGGTCGCTGCTGGTGCTGGAACTGTGGCATCAGAAGTGGATGGACGGCTCCGCCCCCAAGCCCCAGTGAGGTCTTCTCCTGTCCGCGCATCAAGCCCCCATCAAAGCCCGGCGTCGGCGACGCCGGAACCGTTCCGCCGATCGCCATCGCGTGGCAGAATCGGCCTCAGACTCGGCCTGGCAGCCTGCAATGTAAAGGGAATCCGCGCGTCCGGCACGACGTGCGAGGTTGCCGTGACCGTTGTGCGGCACGCGCGGGGTTAAAGCTGGTCCGGTCGTAGCGATTCTGCGGCGCGCCGCGAAAAGATGCCGTTTGACCACGGCAATTTCGCGTCCTATATTCAAGTTGGAGACGTGAAGTGATGCGGAAAGGCACCCTGCCAGACCGCTTCGCCCCGTGGCTGTTCGCAAATGCCTGCGAGTTTCTCGCCGGCCGCTTCGAGGGGGAGCGGCCTTGGCAGACGAACAGCATCCCGGCGATGAGCGTCTCTTCGAGGGGGCTGTATGACGTGGTCGCGGTGGGGGATCGGGGCGCTGCTCGTCGGGGCCGTGCTGTTTGCAAGTGACGGTCCGGCGGCAAAGACGGTTTTCGCCGGAACGCGCACGACGGCATCTGCATCGCCAGAGAGCGAATCCGCGGCCGTGCAGTCCGGGTTGGATCTCGAACGGAAGCGGCGCTGGCCCGAAGCCATCGAACTGTATGAGAAGTCGGTGGAGTCCTGGCCGGACAGTGCGCAAATTCAATACGGCCTCAGGCGGTCCAAGGTGCACTTCTCCGTGGAACGGCGCTATTCCGACCGGTCTTTCAGCGACATGCGCGGCTCGCTGTCCCAAGCAGACGCGTTGTCGTATCTCGACGAGGTCCTGCTCAAAATCCGCAAGCATTACGTCGATTCCATCAGCTATACCTCGCTCATCGCCCACGGCACGGAAAGCCTGTACCTGGCTCTCAACAACGAAAAGTTTCTTGAACGAAACCTGCCGACGGCGTCGCCCGAGGCGATTTCCCGTGTCCGCCGCACGCTTCGGGATCATTACTGGAACAAGCCGGCGACCACCACGCAACAGGCCCGGCAGACGGTTCTCGAAGTCTGCCACCTGGCGGAGCAAGACCTCAGGCTGCCGTCCACGCCGGTGATTCTGGAATACGTGTTCGGCGGCTGCAACGCGCTGGATGAATACAGCAGCTATCTCACGCCGACCCGCTTGGACGACCTCTACAACAACATTGAAGGAGAGTTCGTCGGCATCGGCATCGAGATGAAGGCCGACGCCGGCAAAGGCATGTTGCTGATGAACGTGCTGTCGGAAAGCCCCGCCGAAGAAGGGGGCGCCCGGATCGGCGACTGGATCGTCAAGATCGACGGAATCGATTGCCGCAACATGACCACCGAAGAAGCCGCGACGCTGCTGCAAGGGAGTCCGCTGAGCCAGGTGCGGCTCGGCTTGCACGACCCGGACACCGACCAGGTCCGAGACGCCACGCTCACCCGGCGAGCCGTGAAAGTGAAAAGCATCCCCACGGCGAAGATCATCGATGAGGCGAACGGCATCGGCTACATCCGCATGACGGGCTTTCAGAAAAACACGACCGAAGAGCTGGACGCCGCTTTGCTCAGCCTCCACCGTGACGGAATGCAAGCTCTGATCTGGGACTTGCGCGGCAATCCCGGCGGATTGTTGCCCGCCGCCGTGGAAGTGCTGGACCGGTTCCTGGAAGAAGGCGTGATCGTTTCGACCAAGGGGCGGACTTCCGATCAGGATTGGACATACTCGGCACAGAAGCCGGGAACATGGAACGTCCCCTTGGTCTTGCTCGTGGATGGCGACAGCGCCAGCGCCAGCGAGATCGTGGCGGGCGCCGTCCGCGATCATCACCGCGGCCAGATCGTCGGCCGGAAGACGTACGGCAAATGGTCGGTGCAGAGCATTCTTCCTTGCCGGTCGAAATCCGGCCTGCGGTTGACGACGGCAAAGTTCTTCTCCCCGAACGGGCAGAATTACAGCAAAGTCGGCGTCGAGCCGGACATCCCCGTCGCACTGGATTCCAACCACACAACAGCGTACCGTGGCAAACGGCGCGGCGTGCTCGACGACGACGCCGACGTGAAAACCGGAATGGACGTCTTACGGAAACAGTTGGTCCGGCGTTAAAGCTGCCGTCAGCGGTCAATCGTCAGTTTTCAGCGAACTCACTGAGGACTTTATCGGCGATTGATCTCTCATGACTGACCACTGACGGCCAACAACTGACAACTTGCCCATGTCCGACGAGGATTGGCTCAAGACTGGAGAAGGCGCCAAGCCCGCGCTGCGCTGGTCCTTCGTCACCGATGCTCCGCTGAATGATCTGCGCGTCGCCCGCGAATCGGGCGACGTGATCGCCGTCGACCAGTCCGGCGGGCTGTACCTGCTGGATCGCCTCGGCCAGGTTCGCGCGCTGACCCGCACCGCCCACGAGCTGCGCAAAGTCGCCTGGGCCGACGACGGTTCGCTCGGCGCGGTGCTGGTGGATGACAATTCCCTCGGCTGCTTTGATCGCCAGTTGCAGTTCCTGTGGATTCGCGAGCTGCCGCACGAAGCGCTGGCGGTCGCGATGACGCCGTTCGGCTCTCACATCGCCGTCAGCATGTCGGATGCCCACAATCTGATTTACGACAGCGAAAATCGCAAAATCAGCCGATTTGAAGCGCAGCGGCCATTGCTGCATCTGCAGTTTCTGCACACAAAGCCCGAACTCGTCGGTGCGGCCGAACATGCGTTTTTCGCCCGCTATCACATTGACGGCGAACCCCTCTGGACCGAGAGGCTGTGGTCCAACGTCGGCGATTTGTCGGTCACCGGAGACGGGAAATTCATCTTTCTCGCCGGATTCAGTTACGGCGTCCAGGTATTTGACGGAACCGGGACGGCCGTCGGTTCGTTTGTCTTGGACGGCTCCGCCAGCCTGGTCTCGGCGACCTACATCGGAAAGCTGATTCTGGCGGCGACGCTGGAACGGCAACTGTTGTGCCTCGATCCGGAAGGCAACGCCCGCTGGAGGCTCGATCTGCCGGACGACCTCTGCCGGATTTTTCTTTCCCCGCTCGGCGACTGGCTGATCCTCGGTTTCGCCTCCGGCCGGATCGTGCGGCTGGATCAATTGATGTAGTAAGACCGACCCGTCGCGCTCGCGTCCGGCTCGGGCGGTGCTCATTCGTGGTTCAATTGATCCCACGGCATACGGAACGTCGGCTTATGGCGGCGGATTTGTTTTCTTACGTCTTTCGGCCGCGGCTGCCAGTAGTTCACGTAATTGCACAACTGCTTCACGGCTTCGATGTAGGCCCGTTCGCCCTTTGCAGCCGTTGCCTTCTCCGCGTCGCCCAGCACGCCGGTCTCGGAATAACTGCTCGTCCAACTGATGACGGTCGCCGCGCCGGCGCCGAACAAATCGACCCAGTTGAACTCGCTGTTCTCGTTGTTGAAGCTGATCGTGCCGCTCTTGGTGAGATCCTTCCGCACGTTGCCTTCATCCAGGTACAAATACAGCGACGTTTCCAGTTCACACGCATGGGAACACCCGCCGGGAAATGTGCTCTCCCGCCAGCTCGGCAGGAAGGCTTTGTCGACCGTCAGCAGATTCCACCAGGCGATGACCGTGCACTCGGCGTCCGTTTCCAGATTCGTGCGTCTTGCCGCCAGATCAAGATTCGGCATGTTCGACCCGTGCCCGTTGAGCAGAATGATCTTTTTGAAGCCGTGATATGCCAGCGATTGCGTGACGTCGATCACCTGCTTGATAAACGTCTCCCAGTGCGTGTTGATCGTGCCGGGGAAGTCCATCACATGACCCGTGTAACCGTAGGCGAGATGCGGCAGCACCTTGATCTTGCTGGGCAATTCCTTGCCGGCCCCGTTCGCGATTCCGCCCGGACAGACAAGGTCGACATCCAGCGGCAAATGATGCCCATGCTGCTCGACCGCCCCGCACGGAATGATGCAGACCTGATTCATGTCAACGGCATCTTCCACTTCCGGCCAAGTGAGTTTTTCGTAACGATGCTGCTCGGTGACGCGGTTCATGGCGGGGCTTTCGTAGTCAACCCTGAAAAAGTCATTGCGATTGGATGGTTGTTTTTTCTGATCGTCGT
>CAYMAO010000043.1:0-51404 GCA_964388415.1 uncultured Planctomycetaceae bacterium
CAATGACATGGCCGACCTGGAAGCGAAGCTCATTGAAGCCAAGCCGGCCCGCTTCCGCCTGATCGCCACCGACGGCGTCTTCTCGATGGACGGCTTCATCGCCAACCTGCCGGCAATCTGCGAACTCGCCGACAAATACGACGCCCTGGTGATGGTCGACGATTCGCACGCCGTCGGGTTCATCGGCCCGCGCGGCCGCGGAACGCCGGAACTGCATGGCGTGACGGACCGCATCGACGTGCTGACAGGCACGCTCGGCAAAGCTCTCGGCGGCGCGAGCGGGGGCTACACCAGCGGACGGAAAGAGATCATCGAATATCTCCGCCAGCGCTCGCGGCCGTATCTCTTCTCGAACACGCTCGCTCCTGCCATCGTCGCCGGATCGATCAAGGCGCTGGAGATGTTGCAGGCGTCGACCGAGCTTCGCGACAAACTCGAAGCGAACACGAAATTCTTCCGCGAGACCATCGGCCAGGCGGGTTACACCGTGCTGCCGGGCGTCCATCCGATCACACCGCTGATGCTGGGCGACGCCCCCCTCGCCGCAAAAGTCGCCGACGCGATGCTGGCAAAAGGCGTGTACGTGATCGGCTTCAGCTTCCCAGTCGTTCCGCAAGGAAAAGCCCGCATCCGCACGCAAATCTCCGCCGCCCATTCACGAGATGACTTGGAATTCGCCGTGCAGTGTTTCGCGGAAGTGAAGCGAGATCTTGGCCGCTGACCCGCATCTCTTTCGGCGATATTGCCTTGAACCCGAAGGTGTACAGAGTTTTAACCGCAGATTTCGCAGATGGACGCAGATTTTTTCGAGTCAGGAGACCTCTTTTTTTGCGTTTTTTGTGCCTTTTTGCGGCCAAACCTCTGCTGCTTCTCCTTCTCCTGCAGAGATTCCGCCTGGTCCTGATCTGTGCTCATCCGTGTTATCCGCGGCAAATTTGCTTTGCGAACTTTGCCTCTTGGCGGCTTTGCGCGAAACGCCCTTTCAGATTGCATTGCGGGTCTCCCGCGCTGGGTCATCCGTCGTTCAATCTTTTCCTGAGTGATGGAACACGCCTGCGGCGGTCGTCATTGCGCCGCCCGGCCTTCCGCGAGCCGATCGAGCACGATGTCCACCATTCGCGGATGCAGCCCCAGCGGGGGGCACAAACGGAACTCGATGTGCGGATACCGGGCCGCGCTCTCGGAGCGAAAACGTTCGAGGTCCGCCGTCACATGCCGGCCGGCCGAGAGAAAGTACGGCAGCATCAGCACCAGGGAAGCCCCCTGCTCGGCACAGTTCCGGCAGCCGTCGGGAATCGTCGGTTCCGCGAGTTCGAGATAACTGACTTCAATCACGTCGTACCGGCCGCGCTCGCCCACCAGGACGGCCAGTTCCGTCAGGTCCTGATTCGCCTCTGCCCGGCGGCTGCCATGCGCGATCAGCAGGACGGCGGTTCGCTTCGAAGGCTTGAGAGAGAATTCATCGGCAGACGGCATGACGCGGGCAATCCGGGGAGGGAATCCTGTTCGACGGCAGTATTCCTTGTCATGATAGCCGGAATGAATCGCCCTGTCTGTCGGCAGTGGCGCCCGATCAAGCCTTCCTGGAATTTCGACAGATGCATCCCGAGCGGATCGGCCCGTATCTCATCGAGAAAAAAATCGGTTCCGGGGGAATGGGGAACGTCTATCTCGGCCGGCAGGAAACCACCGGCCTGGAGGCGGCGGTCAAAGTCCTGCCGGCGTCGCTGGCGCGCGAGGAAGGCTTCGTACTGCGGTTCAATCGCGAAGTGGAAGCCCTTCGCAAGCTCCGGCACCCCAATATCGTTTCGTTTTACGACAGCGGCGTCGACGGCGAGACCTACTACTATGCGATGGAATACGTCAATGGCGACACGCTCACCCAGAGGATTCGCCGCGACAAGCGCATCCCCTGGCGCGACACCGTCGGAATGGCGATTCAGATCTGCGGCGCTCTCAAGGCGGCGCACGACGCCGGCGTGATTCATCGTGATCTCAAGCCCTCGAATCTCATGCTGGCCGCTGATGGTACGGTGAAGCTCACCGACTTCGGCGTCGCGCAGGTCTTCGCTTCCGCCAAGCTGACGGTGACCGGCGGCGTCATTGGCACGGCGGAGTACATGTCGCCCGAGCAGTCTCAGGGACAACGGGCCACGAAGCGCAGCGATCTGTATTCGCTGGGGGCCGTGTTGTACGTGATGCTCACCGGCCGGCCGCCCTTCACAGGGACGACGACCGTGGAGATCATGCACAAGCTTCGCTACGGCCGATTTGACCGCCCGAAGCTGTACGTGCCTGAGATTCCTTCCTGGCTCGACGACCTGGTGAGCCAGCTGCTGGAGAAAGAGCCGGAGAAGCGCCCGCCGGATGCTTACGTCCTGTCGCGCAAGCTGCAGGAGATTCTCGGGAAAATCGAACTCAGTCAGAAGGACGACCGGGGCACGGCCTTGGAAGGCCCGGTCACCATCGCCGACACGGCGGCCAGCGTGCCGCGCGCAGACCCCGCGGTTGGCGGGACGCTGATGCGAGATTTAATCAAAGGGGAAATCGAACGCCAGCAGACTCCCGGCCCCTTGCAGAGCGTCCTCAATCAGACGTGGGTGCTGATCGCCTTGCTGGCGGTGCTGGTCGGCAGCGTGATTTGGTGGCTGCAACGTCCCCAGTTGACTCCGGAACAGCAGTTTCAAGCCGGAGTGAAATTACTGCAGCAGCCGGAAGGAGACGACTGGCTGGCAGCTCGGCAGCGCTATTTGCTCCCTTTGATTCAGGCCGACCCCGAACGCTGGACGGAGAAAGTCCAACCGCTGCTCGAACAAATCGAAGCGTATGAATTGGAAACGACGAAGACCCCGCCCCGAATCCGCGGGAAACAGAAGTCCGTTCGCAGCGAACCGGATCGAGTGTTGGAATGGATTCGCAGCGATTGGGAACGGGGCGACTACGCCGCCGCCGATGCGAAGCTGTCTGCCTTGTCAGCGCTTCTGGCCGATGATCCGGACGCCGGGCCGATGAAGGCCGTGGTGGAAGCCTGGCAGAAGTCATTGGCCGCGTTGCAGCAAAGCCTGCCGGATCGCCGGGCGTTCATCGAATCGACATTGGCCCGCGCGGAATCGTTCCGCGAGACTGATCCCCAACAGGCCCGCCGCATCGCAGAGAGCATCGTGGCCCTGTATCAGAACGATCGGTCGGTGAAGGATTTGTTCGAACAGGCACAGCAGTTGGCGTCTGCGCTGCCTGGCGAATCTCCTCCCTGACACTGGCCGGCCTTAAGTCCGGCAGGTAGTCTGGCGTATCCTCGGCAAGTTTTCCCCCATGACGTCTCTAAAGAACGGCGACTTCCATGACGGCGCACGTTGACCTCAAGCAACACATCCGCAGCATCCCGGATTTTCCGAAGCCCGGCATCATGTTTCGCGACATCACGCCGCTGCTGGCGAACCCGATCGCATTCGGCGAGGTCATACGGCGATTCGCGGACCGCTTTCGCGCTGCGAAGCCGACGGCGATTCTCGCCGCGGAATCCCGGGGGTTCATTTTCGCGGCGCCGTTGGCGCTGGAACTGGGGGCGGCGTTCATCCCGGTCCGCAAGCCGGGAAAATTGCCGTTCAAAACGCGGCAGCACAGCTACGAACTGGAATACGGCACCGATGCGTTGGAGATGCACGTCGACGCTGTTGAACCCGGTTCCCGCTGCTTGATGGTCGACGATCTCCTGGCGACCGGCGGCACTCTGGAAGCCTGCATCAAACTGGCGAAAGACAGCGGCGCCGAAATCGTCGGCTGCGCCTTCGTCATCGAACTGATGTTCCTCAACGGCCGCGCCCGGTTGGCGCCGTATGACGTCTTCAGCCTGATTCAGTACCAGAACGAGGACTGATTCCGGGTCGGTCGCACCTGCTGCGCGGCAATTCCGCTCGGAGCCGGCGCGCGAGGATGCCGAAATCACATCTCGGTTGAATTATCCGATTTCCTGTCGTCAGGGAATCCGATAGAATGACCGTAGGGGCGTTCGTACCATCGGGGTTTGTCATGACCATCGCTGAACCGCGAGCCATCTGCTGGGATCGCCAGGTCTATTATCGGCTTGCCGAACAAGGCTGGTTTGAAGGCCGGCGCGTGCAGTTGATCGACGGAGAAATCATCGAAATGAGCCCTCAGAGGCATCCCCATAGCGCGGCGATCGAACTGGTGAGGCGCGCCCTGGAGTCGGTGTTTCCAGGTTCGTGGTGGATTCGCGACCAGTTGCCGCTCTCCTTGTCGATGACATCCGATCCGGAACCCGATTTGGCCGTTGTGCCCGGTTCGCCAAGGGATTATTCGGATCATCCCTCCGCCGCGCATCTTGTGGTGGAAGTGGCGGATATGACGCTGGCATTCGACAAATCCCGTAAGCTGCGCCTGTATGCGGCGGCCGGAATTCCTGAGTACTGGATTGTCGACCTGACGAAGCGCCGGGTGCTCGTGTTTCGTCAACCATCGATAGAATCGCAGCAATACGCTCTGAAGACTATTTGTGGCGAGGCCGACTCGCTCACACCGCTGTCCGCCCCGCAACGCTCGATTCGCATCGCCGACATTCTCCCTTGAATTCGGCATCACTCCGGCAGCGGCGGCAGCCAGGAGCAATAGAAAAACGCTTTGGGCACGCTCGATTCCAGAATCGCCTGCCACGGGTTGGCCTTCGCGTCAGCCTTCGCATTGCCAAGCATTACGTCGACGAGGGTGATCGGCGTCGAGTATTTCACCACGCGAACGTCCGTCAGCCCCAGGTGTTTCTGGAACGCGTCCAGCGTATCTTCCTCGAAGCTGATGTCGTCGATCAGGCCGTTTTCCTTGGCGTCTTTCGCGGTGAAGACCTGCCCGGTGGCGAGTTCCTTCACCTGCTCTGCCGTCAGGTTGTCGCGGTTTTCGTCGATGATCGACGTAAACTGCTGATAGGACTGGTCCAGGATCTTGCCCCACAGTTCCTTTTCGCGCTCGGTCAACGGCTTGAACGGGTTGAGCGTATCCTTGAATTCCCCCGTGGTCAGCGGTTCCGATTTGACCCCGAACTTCTGCGCCAGTTCGCTGACGTCGTACCGGGGCATGATCACGCCAATGGAACCGGTCCAGGTCGTCGGCTCGGCGAAAATTTTCCCTTGCGGGCCGGCGCCCATCGCGATGTAGTAGCCCCCGGAAGCGGCGATCCGCTTCATCTGCACGAACACCGGCTTCTCTTTCGTGAGCTTCTTCAGTTCGTGATAGATCTGGTGGCTGTCGGCGACGAGTCCGCCCGGGCTGTCGATCACCAGCAGCACCCCCTTGACCTGGCCGTCTTTCGCCGCCTTTTTCACCTGCTGGATGATCCGCTCGGTGTACGGGGGCATGATGGTCGCCGCCATTTCGATCACGGCGATCTTCTGCTTCGCCGCTGCGGACCCGGAATGGAACTTCTCCTGCGGGCCTTCGACTTCGCCGATGTACTCGTGGTAGATGGCCAGCAGGCTGAGATTGAACAGGACAGACATTCCCAGCGCCATCAGCAGCAGGCGAATGGCCCACGAGCGCCAGCCCCCGGCCGCTCCCTGCTGGATGATTACAGTGGTGCCTGGCGGAACCGCGGTGGTTCGTTGCCCCGGCCGTGAAGGTCCCGGGGCATCGGAATCAAGAAATATCGGCGAGTCGGCCATGACCTGTATCCTGCGGGAATGAACCAATTCCAGAGCGAACCACTCTCCCCTTATCTTGCAGAATTCCCTCGCCGGACACAACCGACGCGCGAGGCTGTTGATTGTAATTGAACCCGGCGGCGGAGGGCGTGTTTCTCCCCCTGCGTTGTTCGACACGGGGGACAATGCAGGCCGCTCGTGACTTGTAAATGACTAAATCGATAGTCACATTCTATTTTGAGTGATTTGTTTTTGAGTCAGCGGATTTCGCGGCTGCGATGGAACGTCTCCGCATTTGCATTGCAGCAACTCATGCGGCACGCTGACATTAACTTCGACGAAATAAGAAACCCTGTTTCGGCCCTGTAGCTCAATGGTTAGAGCAGAGGACTCATAATCCTTTGGTTCTGGGTTCGAATCCCAGCGGGGCCATCGATTACACACGCCCCCCTGTAATGAGGGGGGCTGCATTTTTGTTTTCGTCCCGACCTTCTCTGGTAATTCCCGCCTCTGACGCGTGCGTCGTCTCGCGCTCTTTCGAGCAGCTGCGGATTCCTGTGGCCAGCGCAATGTCGATTGCGTAAGCTGATGCTATTGCATTCCCATGATTCGAAGTGTTCGTTGTTACAAGGTTCTTCCCATGATTTGCATTCCCGTCGTCCCCGAAAGCCGCCAGTTGGCGAAGGTCGACATTCTGAACGCGTCGCGACAGTGCGACCTCGTCGAAGTCTGCCTTGACCATCTCATCAAAGAACCGGATATCAAGGACCTGCTCGAAGGAGCCAAGAAGCCGATTCTGATTTCGTGCCGCAACACGAAAGAAGGGGGCAGCTATCAAGGTTCCGACGACGAACGGATCATGCTGCTCAAGCAGGCGATTCTCGCCGGGCCGGCGTATGTCGAACTTGATATCGAAACGGCTCGCAAGATCCCCCGGTTCGGGAAGACGCAGCGCGTGGTCAGTCACACCAGCCTGGATCGTCCGCTGAGCGATATCGATTCCATTTTTGACGAAGCCGTCGCCGCGAAGGCGGACATCATCAAGTTCACCTGGCCGACGCAAACGCTGGAGGCCGCCTGGCCGCTGCTCGCTGCCGTCAGTCAGAAACGGGCGCTCCCAGTGGTGGGACTGGGGATCGGCCGCGGAGGGCTGACGTTTTCGCTCCTGGGCCGCAAATATGGTTCGCCCTGGATTTACGCGGCGCTCGAAAAAGGAATGGAAGCGTTTCCCGGCCAGCCGTCCGTCGGCGACCTCGACGAAATCTACCGCTGGCGGAAAATCGGGCCGAAGACGCGGTTCTTCGGCGTCGCCGGCGTCGGCCCGTTCGAACAGCAGATCTCCCGCGTGCTCAATACGGCGTTCGACGCCCTCCAAATGGATACCCGATGCCTGCCGTTCGATACCAAGTCGGTGGAGACGCTGGCCAAGATGCTCGATATCTTGAAGGTGCCCGCCATCATCGGCACGCCGGACGCGCATCACAAATTGTTTGACCTGGCCCGGCAATCCGACGAAATCGCGCAGCAGGCCGGCCAGGCGGATTTGTTCATCAAGCAGGATGACGGCTGGCACGGTCACAACCTGCTTTGGAAGACCGCGCTCCGCGCGCTGGAAAACAAGCTGGGCCGAAAATCGTCCGAGGACCGGCCCCTGGATCGTCGCAATGCGTTGATCCTCGGATGCAACGGCCTGGGCAAATCGATCGCCGCCGGCGTCAAAAAACGCAACGGCCTCGTCAGCATTGCCTCCGGCGACGACGAAGGCGCGCAGAAAACCGCGGCACAACTGGAAATGCGGTATGTTCCGTCCGTGAAAATCTATGAAACCCTCGTGGACGTCGTGATCTTCACGGTCCCCAATTTCGATCATGGCAAGAAGCCCATGCCGATCAATCCGTCCCTGCTGCGGTCCGGCATGGCGGTGGTGGACCTCAACGACTTGCCGACCGGTTCACCCTTCACCGCCGAAGCCCGGGACCGCGGCTGCAAAATCGTGGAACCCCGGGAAGTCTTCGCGGAATACGTCGGCACGCTGTTCAAATCACTCACCGGCCAGAACCTGCCGTCCGAAGCCGCGGCGATGATGCAGTTGCCGGGCTGACCGCGCGCTCCGCTGGCCACGGGGTGCACTCCTTTTTTTTGAATCGGGCGAAGCATGTCGAGTCCCATCCCTAGGGCAGTCGCTTGCCAGGCGTTTCTGCTTTGAACGTATCCCCTCCGGAGAGTTGGGCGGTATGGACGCGGTTCTTGATCGGTTAATCGATGTCCTCGAATCTGCGAGGCAGCGTAAGAAGATGTACTTCGACCCCATTTCGCCCGTAGCAGTCATTTACTGGCTGGGTGGTCTCCGTACGGGCTGTTGGTTGTTTGGATTGAATTGGTCTCTCGAACATCGCCGGAAAACATTGTTGAGACGAGGGCTGGAGTTTGGAGCCGCATGGGAAGACGATCAGTTGGTGCGGCGCGGCCTTACCCCTGAAGAAGTGGTGGATGAATTACTTGCCATCGAAATCGAGATGTGGCAATCGCAGCGGAACAGAAGTGCTGAATGACGCGATGCTTCCTGCCGCTCGAATCACTTCAATACTGCGGCTTCCGCAACCGGGGTTCTCCTTGAACCGCTTCCCGGCACCCGAACGACCCTCCCTTGCCCGCGGTCCTTTGCACTGCCATGCTGGAACGGGTAAATTGTTGTTGATGGATGCGAGCCCGCCCGCATTTCCGCTCAAACTTCGCAGAGAACTCCAGAGGAACTCATGATGCATTGGCGAATTCTTGTGATCGGCTGCCTGGCCTCAAGTGCCGGCGCCATGACCGCCGCCGAACCGGTCACCATCGACAACTATGTCGCCCCGACGGCGAACGTCAAAGAGGAGCCGATCGCCAAGGAATTCTCGCTGGAGAAGGCGGTCGAGTTCCTCGATTCCGCCTCGCTGGAATGGCAATCGGCCAAGGCCTGTTTTGCCTGCCACACGAATTATTCGTACCTGACGGCCCGGCCGTCGGTCGACGCCAGCGCCCCGGCGCACAAGACGATCCGCTCGGCGGCGGAGAAGCTGGTGCTCGAACGCTGGACGAATTCCGAAATCGGTCCCCGCTGGGATGCGGAGGTGATCACGACGGCGTGGGCGCTGGCCTTCAATGATGCCGCCACCACCAAAAAGCTGCATCCCGTGTCGCGAATTGCACTCGATTGGATGTGGGACGTGCAACGGGAAGACGGCGGATTCAGTTGGCTGTTATGCGGTTGGCCCCCCTCAGAACTCGACGATGAATATGGCGCCGTGCTGGCCTTGGTCGCGGTCGGCGTCGCCCCGGGTAATTATAAGGACAAGCCCCAGGCAAAGGCCGGCGTCGCGAAAATTCGACAGTATCTCGACAAGACGCCGTTGCCGTCGCTGCATCATAAGGCGATGCTCGTCTGGGCCGATTCCTATCTGCCGGACCTCATGACCGACGAACAATCGAAAGTCGTCGTTGATGAACTCCTCGCCAAACAGTTGCCGGACGGCGGCTGGTCGGCCTCGTCCCTGGGCGATTTCAAGCGCGGCGACGACAAGCCCCAGGAAACCGACGTCAGCGACGGTTACGGCACCGGCTACTCGCTGTACATTCTCCGCCGGGCCGGCATTCCCGCCGCGGACGGCCGCATTCGGAATGGCGTGAACTGGCTGAAGACGAATCAAAGAGAAAGCGGCCGCTGGTTCGCCCGGTCGCTGTTCAAAGACAACAAGCATTACCTGACGCACAACGCCACGGCGTTCGCCGTCATGGCCCTCGGCGAATGCGGCGAGATCAAGCCGGTCGCGACCGCGGCGAAGTGAGTCACGGTTGGCCTATCAATCGTTTGATCGGGGCGGAGAGTGTGAGAGTTCGAGGGTGTAAGAGAAGGCTGTCCGCTTTTTCCCTCATCCTCTCCATCTCTCACACTCTCCGTCGTTTTTCCATTCGAATTTTACAAGATTCTCATTACCAAGGAACCCCTCATGCCCCGCCGCACGCGCTGGATATTGCTCGCCCTCGTGTTCTGCGTTCCCGTCGTCATCGCCGCTCAGAACAAAGCCGCGAAAACGCTCACGAAATGGCAAGCCGGCGTCGGCTGGGGCTGGGTCTGGGGCGATGACGACGAACTCGGTTCGCTTAATGAAATGACCGACGCCTCCCGGCTTGCCGCACTGCAACTTGTCAAAACAGGCAAGACCTACGATCTCGGGGTAACGTACGACCGCACGTCGTTCAAGTGGCCGGGCCACAGTCCGGGGGAAATTATGTCGTTTCGCACGCCGGAAGGCGTCAAGCGGCAAAACGATTTGCCATTCGTTGCCAGTGATGCGCAGCAAACCGGCTGGCACAGTTGCGCGCTGTTCATCAACGACAATGTCGCCACGCAGATCGACGGCCTCGGCCACGCCACGAAGGGGGCCGACGATCATTGGTACAACGGCTTCCAGGAAAAAGACTGGGGCGGCAACTGGGGGCCCCGCAAGTGCGATGCCTCAACCATCCCGCCGATCATTGCCCGCGGCGTGCTGATCGACGTTGCCGGCTTCAAAAACGTCGACGCGTTGCCGTCGAACACGGCGATCGGCGTCGACGACCTGGAAGGAGCGATCAAGAAGCAGAAGACAACGCTCAAGCCGGGCGATATCGTGCTGATCCGCACCGGGACGCTCGCGTTCTGGCAGGAGACCGGCTCCGACCATGCGAAGCTCGCTGAGCACGACAGCGCGGGCATCACGCTGGAAGCCGCGAAATGGCTCGTGGAAAAGCAGGGGGCGATGCTCGTCGGCAGCGACACCAGCGGCCTGGAATACGGTCCGACCAAAGAGGACACCCCGGCGCACCGGAAAAAATACGGCTCATTCATGCCGGTCCACAATTACCTGTTGATCGAACAGGGCGTGCACATCGGCGAGTTCCACAACCTGGAAGAACTCGCCCGGGACAAAGTCTACGAATTCTGTTATTTCTGCACGACGGCGAAGATCAAAGGCTCCACCGCCGGTTTCGCCCTGCGCCCCGTGGCCCTGAGGTAACAGAGGCCAACACGGGACGCCCCTCAGGGCGGATCGCATTGCATTCAACGACCTTGCGGACCTTGTGGGGGGGGGTGTATCTCGATTCTGGGGAGATCATGGTCGTCACTGGGATCGTCAAGCCAATGCAAGATGCAAAGTTGCAAAATGCAAAATGGGTGATGACAAGTGACAGTCAGCAATTGCCCCGTCCATTTTGCATATTTCATTTTGCCTTGCATTCCGATCGAATCCTGCAGACCCACCTCTTTCCACCCAAAATCGAGAAGCACCCGACCGTGGGACTTTTCCCGAATAGAGTTGCAGCAAAGCCTCGATTATGGAAGAATGTTGTTCTCAGGGATTGCGAGAGATCGCCGGGTGCGAAAGGTCGCACGCCGAATCTTGGAATCTGACCAGCGTCTTCAGTGAGCGAGTTGACTTATGCCCTTGTCCAGAAATGTCTTAGAACGCCAGATCGAAAAGGCGAAGTCGGAAATCTCGGCTTGGGTCGAGGTTTTGGCCAAGTCGGGGATCTCCCGGCCCGACTTCCGCAAGAATCCGAAATGGCGGACATTGAACGCCAAATACAACCAGGTTCAGCGTCGATTGAACAGTCTGGGCGTCACGGAAACGCGCGAAGCCAACATCGCCAAGATGAAAGCGGAAGGCGAAGCTGCCGCGGCGTCGTAACGGCTGGTCGTGATGTCCGTTCGAGCGGAAATGTTGCCTCGGCGAGGTGACGCCCGTCTTTAACCTCCCCCGCGACGCCCCCGGAGCGTCGTTCGCGCGCAAAGCCCGGCGTCGGCGACGCCGGGCCCCGCTTCCTGCTCCCCGGTTTCTGTACACGGGCGTCGCCTTTGCGGTAGACTGCTGGTGAATCAGAACAGGTTTCCCGCACCGATTAGGGACCGCGCCATGAAGAGTCTTGTGGGATGGACGGCGTTCGTCTGGGCCATTGTGTCGACAGCGTCGGCCCAGGAAATGGACCGGACGCTCGCCTATTTGCCGAGTTCGATCAATTCCGTCGCCGTCGTCCGCGTGCAGGATCTGCTCGCCAGTCCGCGCGGAAAGAAAGAGCAATGGGGCCGGCTGCAGGGCGCCGTGTTCCTGGCCGGCGCACTTGAAGCCGGGGCCGACGTCAACCTGATCGTGCGCGGGTTTGAGTTCCATCCCGAAGATTCGCACTTATCGCATTCCGTTGGCGTCGTGTCGTTCGCGAAGCCGGTGTCGTTGACGCAGCTCGCGAAGCGCGAAGCCGGGCATCTGGACAAGATCGTCGACAAGACGGTCGTGCATTCGGCTCAGCGCGGATTTTTCGTGGGACTGGAGCCGCGCGTGCTGGGAACGATGGAACCGTCTTACCGGCAGAATGTCGCCCGTTGGCTGCGGACAGTCTCTGGCCAGCAGGAACCGGCCATTTCGCCCTATCTGAAGGAGGCCGCGCAGGCGTCCCGCGGCCATGTCGTGCTGGCGCTGGATCTGGCCGACATGGTCGATCCGCACATTCTCCGGGAACGGCTGGCCGGCTTTTCGCTACTGGTCAATGACGCCAAGCAACAGGAAGCGGTCGCCAAACTGCTGGAACAATTACGCGGTCTTCGTGCGACGGTGACGGTGACCGACCGAATCGAAGCTGAGGTCGCAGTCGATTTCGCGATTACGCCCGGTGCAAAACTGTCGGAAATGGTGCGTCCGTTGCTTCAGGAAGTGTTGTCGCGCGGCGGCGCCATGATTGACGAACTCGACCAGGCCAAGAGCCGGGTCGAGGACAAGTCGGTGATCTTGTCGATGCCGCTCAGCGATGCCAGCGCCCGGCAAGTGCTGAGCCTGGCCTTCGCTTCGACATCGGGGGCCGACTTGCCGGTGGAGGGATCGGCCGAGTCCGCCGAACTGGCTTCCGAAGCGAAGACGCTGGCGACGACGAAAAACTATTTGACTTCGGTCAACCGCCTCGTGGATGACCTGCAGGCGAAAGCTCAAAAGAGCAAGGACTACCAGAAGACGGCCGTCTGGCACGAAACCTATTCCAAGCGGATCGACCAGTTGTCGGTGAAAGACGTGGATGCCGATGCGCTGACGTATGCCTCGGGCGTCAGTTCCAAATTGCGGGCGCTGGCCGTGTCGCTGCGCGGCGTGCCGCTGGAAGTCAATCGCCTGGCGAATTCGGTGACGTATGACGTGCAATACACCCCGTGGGCGGCGGGGGTCAACGTGTGGGGCGGCGTCGGTTACCGGCCGCCGAACTACCAGGTGAATACCAACCAGGGAGCCATCCAAGCGCAACAGGCCGCGGCGATTGCCGCCGGGGAAAAGGCTCGCTACGAAGTCTGGAAGATGCTCGCCGACGACCGGCAGGCCGTCCGCCTCAAAATGCGGGAAAAGTACAACGTGGATGTGGAGTAGATCGGGTTTCGTAGGGTTTGCCGAGTCTTCGAGGCGAACCTTGGGATGCAGGATTTATGGTTCGCCTCGAAGACACGGCAACCCCCGCGGATCTCAGCGAAACCATCCGCCGCCGCCTCGCTGCCTTGCCGCCGTTGCGGTACGGAGCGCTGACGTTGCCGTCGCGATACCTGCTGTCGCCGCTGGCCGGATATACGAATCTGCCGTTCCGAAGGGTGATTCGGGAACTGGGAGGTGTCGGTCTGGCAACGACTGACCTGGTCAACGCCCGCGCTTTGCTGGCGGGGAGCGAAAAATCGTGGCAGCTTGTCGAAACCTGCCCCGAAGACCGCCCTTTTGCCGTGCAGATTTTCGGCGGGGATCCGATTCTGATGCGCGATGCGGCTCAGGTGCTGGCGGCGCGCGGCGTCGATTCGATCGACATCAACATGGGCTGCCCGGTGTCGCATGTCACAAAAACCGGGGCCGGCGCCAGCCTGATGTGCCAGGCTGATGCCGCGATTCGGCTGGTGCGTTCCGTCGTCGAAGCTGTGCGGTTGCCCGTGACGGTGAAAATGCGGCTGGGCTGGGATTCCGAGTCGATCACCGCCCCGAGATTCGCACGGGAGTTCGAGCAGGTCGGCGTTGCCGCCATCGCCATCCACGGCCGGACGCGCAAACAGGGCTTCAGCGGCCGCGTCAACCGGGACGGCATCCGGCAAGTGGTCGAAGCTGTGAACTCGATTCCAGTCATCGGCAACGGCGATATCCGCGCCATCGCCGACGGCGTTACGATGTTCGCAGAGACCGGATGTCACGGAATCTCCCTCGGGAGAGGCGCACTGGCCAATCCGTGGGTCTTCCGTCAATTTTTTCTCTGGGAAACGCAGGGCGAACCGGGGCCGTCCGGATCGTTTGCGGACCGTCTCGAACTGCTGCAGCGGCAGTTTCGCTACCTGGAACAGCAGCGTGGAGCCGACCGGGCGATCAGCGCGTTTCGCAAGATGGCTCATTGGTATTTGAAAGCGATGACGGTTCCGGCCCCGCTGCGAAATCAATTTCAGCTGGCCCGCACCCGGGAAGAATTCCAGCAGGCTCTCAGGGACATCGCCGTGCATGGTCCGTCCCGGGTTGAGCGATCGGGCGAACTGCCGGAACTGCAGATCCCGGTTCCTTCCGGTCCGGTGGATCACTGGTAAACAGATTCCGGCGCGGCTGGCAACAGATATGCCAGGGGATTCCCTCCACCGAGTGATCCATCAAAGTTCCTTGATAAAAAATTCGCGTTGTGGCCATTCGAGAATTGACATTCCAACTTGGCTGGCAATAATCAAATGTTGCACGAAGGCGATGGTGCTCGTGCATGGATGTTGTGTCCAATTCGGTTCCCCTTGTTTTGAGGAAAAGATCCATGAAGATGTTCCAGTTTGCGGTGGTTGGTGTGTTGGCTGTTGCCGGGATGGCGATTGCGGCGGAAAAGTCCTTGTCGGTCGGCGATAAGGTGCCGGCGTTCAACGTGCGCGACATCACCGGCCCGAGTGCCGGCAAGACCCTGTGCTACCGCTGCAAGTTCGGCGATCGCCCGGTGGTGACGATCTTCACCCGCGACGTGAACGACAACGTGGTCGCCCTCGCCAAGAAGGTCGATGCCCAGATCTCTGCAAATTCCGATAAGAAGATGGCCTCGTTCCTCGTCGTGCTGACCAACGACGCCGACGCCACGGAAGCCAAGCTCGCCGCCATCGCCAAGAAGGAAGGCCTCAAGAACGTCCCGCTGACGATCATGGAAGGCGATGCCGGCCCGGAAGGCTACGGCATCCAGAAGGAAAATGAAACGACCGTCATGATGTGGGTGGACGGCGCCGTGAAGGTGAACGCCGGCTATGCCAAGGGCAAGCTCGACGCCAAGACGGTTGATACCGTTGCCGCCGAAACCAAGAAGATCCTCGAATAGTCTGACGGTTGCCGATCTGACTGTGCGATACATCACCCGCCTGTTTTCTCCAGGGAAAGCGGGCGGGTGATTTGCTTTCGCCGCAGCGTTTTTTGTTCGGCGAATTTTTTTTCGGGCTTTTCGTGGCCAATCCCTGCTGGGGTTTTCTGAGACTTTTCAGGAGGCGACTCGATGGCATTGCGCTCTGGGTTCGTGTTCACCGGCGTGTGGCTCGTGCTGATGACCGTTCCGGCCTTGGCCGGTTCCAACAGCATGTTGGCCGTCTCCGCCGACGGAAAACGCCTCGCCTCGGCCAACCGCGATAACGGCACGATCAGCATCGTCGATCTCGCCACGCGCGCCGTGCTCCGCGAAATTCCCGTCGGTCATCATCCCGAATCGGTCGTATTCCTCGGCGATTCCACGACCGTTGCCGTCTCGGTCTATGCCGACGACGTCGTCAAACTTGTCAATTCCGAATCAGGCGCCGTGCTGGAATCCATCGACGTCCTCGACGAGCCGTACGGGCTTGTCTGTACGGATGACGGCAAACGGCTCTACATCACCTGCGAATATCCCGGGCTGGTGCTGGAATACGGCGTTCCGGAGAAAAAGACCCTCCGCACGTTTCCGGCAGGTTCCATGCTTCGCGGGGTCGCCCTCGCGGAAAAACAGCAGCGGCTGTATGTCACCGAGTATCTCACTTCCACTGTGGCGGCCATTTCGCTGGAAACGGGCGAAGTTGTCGACCGCTGGGCCGGCACGCCGAGCGAAAACCTGGCCCGGCAGATCGTCGTTCACCCCACGCGGCCGAAAGCCTATGTGCCGCATATCCGCTCGCGGACGAACGTCGATAAAGGGGAAGGGGCGATCGTGCCGTTCATCACGGTCGTCGAGACGGAAGGGGGAACGGGCCGGCGCCGCAAGCCGATCGGCATGGACGGCTTCCACAGCATTTTCGTCGTTGCCAACCCGTGGGAGGCGGCCCTCAGCCGCGACGCCCGCCGGTTCGTCGCCGTCTTCGCCGGTACCGACGATCTCTACGCCTGCCGGGTGATGGACGACGACTACAAGGAAATTGCCTTTCAACGGGTGATCAAAGTCGGCCGCAATCCGCGCGCGGCACAATTCTCGCCCGATGGCCAGGAAGTTTACATTTATAACACGCTGGACTTCGCCGTCGACGTCTTCGACTCGGAAACCTGGCAGCGGACGGCGACCATCCCCGTCTGCAAGAATCCCTTGCCGGAAGACGTGCTGCAAGGCAAGATCCTGTTCTACTCCGCGCTGCAGCCGATGGTCGGCGCCCGGTGGATTTCCTGTTCGAGCTGCCATCCCGACGGCGATCCCGACGGCCGCACCTGGCAGAATGCCGAGGGCCTCCGGAACACGATGTCGCTCGCCGGCATGGCGTGGACGCATCCCATCCACTGGTCGGCCGACCGCGATGAAGTCCAGGATTTCGAGATCACCGTGCGCAGTCCGCTGATGCAGGGCCGCGGCCTGATCCGCGGGGCCGTGCACCAGGCGCTTGGCAAGCCGAACAAGGGCCTGTCGGCCGATCTGGATGCCCTCGCTGCGTACTCCAACACGCACAAAATCTCGCTCAGCCCTCATGGTAAGGGCGGTCTCAGTGAGTCGGCCCAGCGCGGGAAAGAACTCTTTTTCTCTTCGGAAACCCAGTGCGCCGCATGTCATTCCGGGCCATATTACACCGATTCTCAGCCGACAACTCCGTTTAAGAAGCACAACGTCGGCACCGGCAACGACGACCCCAGCGAAACGCTTGGACCCGAGTACGATACGCCGTCGCTGCTGGGCGCTTACCGCACGGCTCCGTATCTGCATCACGGCCGCGCCGCCACGCTGGACGATGTTCTGACGGCCTGCAACCCGGACGACAAGCATGGAAAAACCAGCCAGCTGAGCAAGTCGCAACGAGCTGACCTCGTGGAATTCCTCAAGGCATTGCCCTACGAAGACCCCGAACCGGCAGCGCTCCGCGCCAAACTGGTGAAGATCGAAAAATAGCCAACAAACGCCCTTCATACGCCTTTGGAAGGAATTGACAATGCGGCAATGCTTACTGCTGGTCACCAGCGTCGTTCTGTTGTGCTGCGGATCGTGGTGGCCAATTCAGCCGACATCGGCTCGTCTCTCGGCAGCCGACGGCGCGAAGGGCGAAGTCAAAGTGCAAATCCTCGATTGGGACGCTACGCAGAAACTCATCGCGGCGAAGACGGGAAAAATCGTCGTGGTGGATGCCTGGTCGACGTCGTGCGTGCCGTGCATCAAGGAGTTTCCCAACCTGGTCGCGTTGCAGAAGTCGCACGCGAAGGATGTCGTCTGCATTTCGCTGAACCTGGACTACATCGGCCTCAAGGCCAAGCCGCCGAAGTTCTACGAGGAGCGCGTGCTGGAGTTCCTGACCAAGCAGAGAGCGACGTTTGATAACGTCCTGTGCAGCGAAGAGGCCGACGCGATGTTCGAGAAGCTCGGCATCCCGTCGATCCCCGCCGTCCTCGTCTACAGCCGCGACGGCAAGCTCGCCAAGACGTTCGACAACTCCGAAGCCGAAAACGAGGAAGAAGGCTTCACATACAAGGACGTCACGGAACTCGTGGACAAACTGCTGAAAAAATAAGTTTCTCTCAGATGGGGATGAAAGTCCGCGGCTCCCGAGAGAGATGGAAGAGAAAATTTTTTCTCACATCTCCCTCCCCTCAACGCCGCGGACGTTCGTCCCCATCGACCTTGAATAAAGCGTTCGTCCAAGGGGACCTGTGTTTCCCGTGGACAAGCACCAGCCATTGTTTATATGATAGGCGTCATTGACCGAAGTATTTCTGGGAGATTGCGGCATGACGTCCTCACGGAATCAGAGTCCGGCATTTTGTGACGGTCTTACCCGCCGGTCCATGCTGCAGGCCGGCGCCTTGGCGATGGGCGGATTGAGCCTGCCGCAGTTGTTGGCCGTGGAAGCCGCCGCCGGCCGCAAGTCGCACAAATCGGTCATCATGATCTTCCTGTCGGGCGGGCCGCCGCATCAGGACATGGTCGATCTGAAGCTGGACGCGCCGGTCGAAATCCGGGGCGAGTTCCAGCCGATCGCCACGAAGGTGCCGGGGATTCAGATTTGCGAACACCTGCCGCTGTTGGCCCAGCGGATGGACCGGTTGGCGATCATTCGCTCGCTGGTCGGTTCGGAAGGCCGCCACGCGGCGTTCCAGTGCATGACGGGCCACGGCATCAATAATCAGCCGCCGGGCGGGTGGCCGTCGCTGGGCTCGGCGGTCTCGAAACTTCAGGGGCCGACGCCGTCGGGGATGCTGCCGTTCGTCAGTTTATCGCCGCGGATGAAAAATGCGACATGGGGCGATCCCGGCCAGCCTGGTTTCGCGGGACAGGCACATGCGCCGTTCTCTCCGAACGCCGAGCAGGCGCAGCTGAATTTGAACGGCATCAGCCTGGACAACCTGCGTAATCGCAAGGCGCTGCTGGCCAGCATCGACCGGTTGCAGCGCGAGGCCAATCAAAGCAGCGCGCTGGAAGGCCTGACGAAGAATTACCAGGACGCCTTCGGGTTGTTGACGTCGAGCAAACTCCTGGAGGCCCTGGACCTGGAGCGGGAAGATCCCAAAATTCGCGACTGGTATGGCCGCGGCGCTCCGGAGAACGCCGGTTACGGCGACGCCGGGCCGTTGATGAACGATTACCTGCTGGCCGCGCGGCGGCTGGTGGAGTCCGGCGTGCGGGTGGTGACGCTGGCCTATGGGCGCTGGGACTGGCACGGCCGTCCGCATGGGACCAACTTCGAGAACGCCCGCGATCACTTCCCGATCTTTGACCAGGGCTTAAGCGTGCTAATGGACGACCTGCGCGACCGCGGGATGGAAAACGATGTTTCCATCGTCGTCTGGGGCGAGTTCGGCCGGACGCCCGTCATCAACAAGAACGGCGGCCGCGATCACTGGCCGCAGGTGGCCTGCGCGTTTCTCGCCGGCGGCGGCATCCGCGCCGGGCAAGTGATCGGCGCGACCAACAAGCTCGGCGAATTCCCCACCGAGCGGCCAGTCCATTTTCAGGAAGTCTTCGCCACGCTGTATCACAACCTGGGCATCGACGTCAGTACGGCGACATTGCCCGACCGCGGCGGCCGGCCGACGTACTTGATCGATCCGATTTACGAACCGCTGCCGGAATTAACGTAAATCGTCAATCATCGCTTGCGCTGAGCCGTCGACCGATACCCATTCTCAACCACGATGAAACTTACCAAGCTCCACACGTTCACGCATGGCAATTCCGCCTATTGGGCGGCGTTTTCCCCCAAAGCCGACCGGCTGGCCACGGCGAGTCTCGACAACACCGTCAAGCTCTGGAGTCTCCCCGACGGGAAGCATCTCGCCACGCTCAAGGGGCATGGCGACGGCGTGGCGTACGTGGGCTATCTCGGCGATGACCGAATCGTCACTGCCAGCCTGGATCGATCGCTGAAAATCTGGCCGGCGGAAGGGGGCGCCGCCACGGCGACGTTGACCGGTCATCAAGATTATCTGACGTGCGCCGCCGTCAGCCCATCGGGCAGCCTGCTGGCCTCCGGCGGATTCGACAAGACCGTCCGTCTGTGGGACGCCCAGGGCAACACCTCCGTCGCCGTCCTCACGGGGCATGCCGACACGGTCCAATGCGTGGCGCTCAGCGCAAACGGCAAGCTGGTCGCGTCCGGCGGCAGCGACCAGTCGGTCCGAATCTGGAGCGTGGAGACAAAGTCGCTGGTCAAAACGCTGGCCGGGCATTCTCGCGCCGTGGAAGGGGTCGCCTTCTCGCCGGATGACAAGCGGCTGGCCTCCGCCGGTGCGGACGGCGTCTTAAAAGTCTGGACCGTTGACGGAGAACTTCTTGCAAGTCTTGAAACACCCGGCGTGCGGCTGAAATCGGCCGTGTTTTCGCCTGATGGCCGCTGGCTCGTCGCCGGCGCGTCGGACGGATCCGTGCGCGTTTGGGATCACGCGGCCCAGCAGTTGGAACTCACGCAGCCGGCCCACAAGAACACGGTCTACGGCATCGCCTTCAGCCCGAATGGAAAACTGTTCGCGTCCTCCGGGTATGACCGGACGATCTGCGTTTGGTCCACGGAGTGACGTTCCGCCGGCGACGCAGTCGCCGCGTTCTGAGTGCCCGCTACTTAAACGGCATCTCATCCAGCAGCGCGGTTCGGTCGATCTGGTCGACTTTCAGCACATGCTGGGTATGAATGAATCGTTCCGGGTTCGCTTTGAAGCGGCGGCGGTTCTCGGCCGACGTGAAGAAGTACAACTCGTCGTCAAAGAACGCGCCGAACTGAGTCCGCCCGGCGACGGCCCGGTCGGTCTCCCACAAGATCACCGGATCGCAGCCCAATAGCCGCGGAGCATAGGCTTCCGGATCGGTTCGGAAGGCCTGCCGTTCTTCTTTGGATGCGAACTGATACGTGACTCCCTGGTAGTCCCAGGCGTACTCCGCCGAGCCGCGAATCCACTTCCGATGTTTCGTCAGGGCGACCGGGCTGAAGCCGTCCACGCCGACCAGTGACTTCGGTGCGCCCAATTCGAGCTTCAGTGCGCTGGCGACTTCGGTCTCCATCTCCAGCGGAGCCGTCTTGATCGGCGCCGGCTGGCTGGACTTGCTCAGGAGTTGTGCCGCCACCGTCCTTTGATACGCGGCTTCCGCGTCGCGGGCCATGGCCAGGTAGCTTTTCAGGTCGCGTGCTCCTTGCGATTCCTTCAGCACGCGGCCGTTGGTCGGGTCGAGGATCACGTCGCTGGGAAGCAGCTGGATGTTGAACCGCTGCACCAGATCGGGATGCTGGTCCGAGTCGACCTTGACGCCGATGTACCGCTCGGCGAGCAGGTGCTTCACGTCCTTCGACTTGAGCACGTCCCGGTCCATCTTGCTGCACGGCAGGCACCACGTCGCGGAGAAGTGAACCAGGAGCGGCTTCTGCTCGCGTTCCGCTTCGGCTTCGGCGGCGGAGAAATCGGTGCGCCAGGTTCCCTCGCCTTCGCCGGCGAGAGATCCCCGCACACACCAGAAACTCTGACCGAAGGCAATCGCCACGACGGAATAAACGACGAAAGAGCAACGGTGCATGGAACCGGATTCCGAAGAGAGGGCCTAAGGAGGAAAACTCTCAAGATGCAGCAGACGGGAGCGCCGGTCTTCCATGACTCGTCGTCTACTATCGGCAAGATTCGACACGTTTCCGGGAGAGAAACTCCCCCGCTGCTGCGACCGCTAAGTCCCTCAAAGCCAAGGGACCGGATACGGCAGCGGCGGCGGTTCCCGGCTGGCGAGCGGGACCGGCTGCCAGTCCCCGACCTGGGACTCTGTAACGGTCAGGCCGGTGAGACGCAGAAAATTGGCCAGCAAACGGTGGCCGTTCTCTGTCAGCACGGATTCCGGATGGAACTGAACGCCGTAACACGGCCGTGCAGGATGGGCCAGTCCCATGATCAGGCCGTCCGTGGTGCGGGCCGTTACGGTCCACCCGACCGGCAAAGTCTCTTCGTCAACGAGCAGTGAATGATAACGCATGGCGCGCAGCGGCGACGGCAACCCCGCGAACAGGCCGTCGCCTCCGTGAATCATCGCCGATGTCCGGCCGTGGACCGGTTCGGGCGCGCGAACAATTTTGCCGCCGAACGCCTGGGCCATCGCCTGATGCCCCAGGCACACGCCGAGCATCGGAACCGTGTCGCTCAACTCGCGGATGACGGCCAGCGACACGCCGGCTTCGTTCGGCGTGCACGGACCCGGCGAAATCACGATGGCCCGGGGCTGTCTCGCGGCGATCTCCCCGACGGTCAGCGCATCATTGCGCACGACGACCGTCTCCTGCCCCAACTCTTCGAGATATCTCGCCAGGTTGAACACAAAACTGTCGTAGTTGTCGCCCCGTCAGCTCACCTTTTTTGCGCTGAGCCGGCCTTCGAACGCCCCCTGCCATTTCACCACAACGCCTGCAACATCCCCGCGGCCTTGTGCCAGGTCTCCTCGTATTCGGCAACCGGGTCTGACTGGGCCACAATGCCGCCGCCGACGCCGCATTGCAACCATCCGCGTTTCCAGACGAACGTGCGAATCAGCAGGTTGCTGTCGACATGGCCCGAAAACCCGACGGCGAACAGGCTGCCGGTGTAGGGGCCGCGGACGGTCGGTTCCAATTCGGCGATGATCTGCATCGCGCGGACTTTCGGCGCGCCGGTGATCGATCCGCCGGGGCTGGCTGCGCGGAACAGATCCCACGGCGTCGCCTCGGGCTTCAGCCGGCCGTGCACTTCCGACACCAGGTGCTGCACCGTGCGGTACGATTCGACGGCGCACAACTGCGGGACGCGGATGGTCCCCGGCCGGCAGACGCGCGATAGATCGTTTCGCAGCAAATCGACGATCATCACGTTTTCGGCGAGGTCTTTTTCACTGCTGCGGAGTTCATCCTGCGTGAACAGGTCGGCCTCCGCGCCCTGCGGACGGCGGCGCGTCCCCTTGATCGGCCGGGTCTCGACGATATCCTCCCGAACGCACAGAAACCGCTCCGGCGACGCGCTGATCACGGCCCAGTTGTCGCCCACGAGCAGCCCCGCGAACGGCGCCGGATTCACGGTCCGCAACCGTTCGAACAATACCAAAGGATCGAGTGCATCCAAAGGATACAGCAACCGTTGCGTGAGATTGGCCTGAAAGATGTCGCCGGCATGGATGTAATCGATCACGCGATGGACCGCTTGAAGATACTGCTCGCGGGAGAAGTTGCTCAACAGTCCCGGCAAGCCCGGCGCGACCCATTGCGGCGCGAGCAGGCTGGTTTCCAAAGGGTGTGAATTCTTCAACCGCGGAAATGCGATGGGGCGATGCCTTGCCGTCTCCAGGCAATCCAACACTCGCCGCGCGCGCCGCGTTGCGTGGGCCGGCCGCAATTGCGGATCGGCCTCCGTCAGCCCGTGTGAAATCAGCCAGCAGCGCTGCGCCTCGTGATCCCACGCGAGCACCCAGTCGTACAGCCCGGCGCTGAGCACCGGCATTTCGAATTCGTTCTGCGCAGCCGCGGCGACTCGTTCCCAGCAGAGGCCCAGTTCATAACCCATCAACCCGGCGATCCCTCCCTGAAACGGCGGCACGTCCGGTACCGCCGGGATCGGCCATTGCTGCTGTGCGCGTTCTAACTCTTCAAACGGATTGCTGCCGAACTGCGGACGATCGATCTGCCAGCGTCGGATCGGATCGGCCATCAGATAGGAATACCGCCCGACATGTTCCCTGACGAGTGCACTGTCCAGCAGCAACGGCGCAGTCCAGTGACCGACCGCCCGAAACGCGTCGATGACGGACGGCACAGGCGACAGTTCCGTGACAAACGGCGGCGGCGTGATGGGAACGGGCATGAGTAGAGGGATAGAGGAATAGAGGGATAGAGGGGCCGCAATTTTTCATTGCAACGATCAACGGCCAATCACCACTGATCAATTTGATTTCTCATCATCCCCGATGTTTCCTCCTTGCCAGCGCGCTCTCTTCGTTCAGAGTCAAAAACCCCCAGCGCAGCGATTCATCTTGGATGTAGTTTTTCCCCAGGGTCAAGGCCGTGCGCGCTTTGGAGAGTTCGTAGCCCAGATAAAACGCGTGTTCGGCGGTCAGCGGTCCGGCGGAGGCGAGCACGCGGTCGAAGACTTCATACGGGTCGTCGCCATGCCAGTAACCGTCGCGGTTCATGATGTGGATTTCCCCCCGCTCGGCAAAGATGCGGAAATTCGGATCGGTCAACCGGCCGGCGATTTCGGCCAGCGCCGATTCGCCCCGTTCATGCAGCCTCGGATCGCGCAGCAACACCAGGTCGCCGCTGAGCCGCTTCGGCAGCACGCGCTGGGAGAGAGAGTGCCGGACCAGGCGCCGGGCGATGTCGAACTCTTTCACCGACGACCGGCACCAGTTGATTACCTGCGTCGTCAGTACGCTGCCGATCCGCAATTCCTGGCAGAAAGCGGCCAGCAGAAAATTGACGCCGACGCTGTCGACGTCGGTCAGCTCCGTCAGGTTGCCGACGCCCATCATCATCGGCGTCTCGGGGAATTGCCGGCGAACAGAAACGTATCGCACCAGCGACGCGGCAAATCCGAAGCCGATCGGTTCGAGAATGGGATCAAGCCGGACGGCGCGGCCCGCTTGCAGCAATCGGTCCAAAGTGGTCTCCAGCGTGTTCGTCTGCGACGGCTCATCGGGGATCGCCACCCATTCCACGGGCAGGTCGACGGCCCAGTCCACGTTGGAACTGTTCACGCTCAAGATGAGTTCCGCGCCGGCATCCACCGCGGCGGTGACTTCCGCGCGGTCGAAACTGTCCACGGAAACTCGAAACCCTTCGGATTTCAGCCGGCGAACCGCCGGGCCGAGGTCGCTCCAGCGGCTGCCGGGAATGCAGCCGAGGTCGATGACATCGGCTCCATCCCTGCGGTACGCATCGGCTTGACGCAGCAAATCCGCCGTCGAGAGTCGCGGGGCGTGGTTGATCTCCGCCAGGATTTCGATGTCGGATTGCGACAGATCGACCGGAGGATTCGCCGCGGCGCCGAAGTATTCCGGCAGATCGAAGACATCTTTCGGCCCTCGCTCGACGGGAACGTTCCAGAGTTGAGCCAAGCCGTTCAAATCGCCATCGCACCAGCCGGGCAAAATCACGCGGGTGATGCCGGACGGGACTTCCAGCTTGCGCCGGACCCAATCCACGTGCATCAGCGCGGCGACGGAGATGCCCAGGACTGCGACCTGCGCGTCGAAACCGTGCCGTTCGCTTAACGATGCCGTGACGGTTCGCAGCGACGTTTCCGCCAGCCGCCCCGTCACAAAAAGTATGGATTCCCTTGGCATGAATGGCGACCGGCTTCCCCGCTGACAACGACCACCTGACAACCGACCGCTACTCAATGCACCCAGTGTTTCGGAAACCCATCCAGCGGCGAACCCTCGGGCGGCTTCCAGGTGACGACTTCGTGAATCTTTTTCGCCAGCGCGACATCCATCGCCGTGATGCCGTGGACGCGGTGCGTTTGCAGCTTCACCGTCACTTGAGCATAACCAATGGACAGATCGGGATGATGCCAGGCGGCTTCGGCCAGGTAGCCGATGGTTTGCGTCAACAGCATGGTATGCGGCCAGCCCGGCGTTTTGAATGTTCGGCGCAGCCAGCCGTCGCGCAGTTCCCAGCCGGGCAGATCGGCTAACGCGACTTGCAGTTCGGCGTCTGTCAGGATCACGTCGCTGGGCATGGGTAATTCCTTGTGGTCACGGAAACGAAGTTACCGCACGGCACCGCCGTTGGCGTTGATCACCTGCCCGGTGAGGTAATCCGCATCATGACTCACCAGGAACCGGGCAAGCTTGGCAATGTCTTCCGGTTGCCCCCACCGCCGGAGCGGGGTTTCGCGTTCGACACGCTCCTGCCAAACGGGAGACGCGTGCCGACCCCACGCCGTTTGAATCCATCCCGGCGCAATGCAATTCACGCGCACTTCCGGGGCAAAGCTGACCGCGAACGAACGCGTTGCTCCCATGATGGCGTTTTTCGCCGCGGAAAACAGTTCGCCGCTGTCGCCTTCCATCCCGCGATCGGCCTGATCCCAGCCAAGATTCAAGATGACGCCTTGGCCCGCGTGTTTCATCTGCGTGCCAACCAGTTTCGTCAGCATCATCGTGGATCGGACGTCGACATCCAACAGACGGCGTAATTTGTCGCCATAGGCAAGCTGCGAAGCGTCGCCGGTCAGCAAATCGGCTCCGGCGTTATTCACCCAGATGTCCCAGGCGGGCATCACGTCCCGACAACGGTCCAGGAAAACCTGGTAATCGGTCTCTTCCGCGAATGCGCAACGGATCGACGCGGCCTGGTGACCGGCGTGTTTCAGTCCCGCTACGAACTGTTCCACTTCCGAGTCACGTTCGGCGTGAGCGTAATGAATGAGAACGGCCGCACCGGCGTTGGCCAATTCGCGAGCCATGGCCCGGCCGATGCCGGAAGATGCTCCCGTGATGACAGCCCGCCGTCCGTCCAGATTTGCAAACCCTTCTTCAGACATAAGTTGCGATATCTTTCCGATGATTGTTCCAAGGGGCCGTGAATCGAAAGCCCTCGGTGACGGAATTCGGTTCATCCATCTTTCAGGGAATCGCCATTCGTCAGAACGAACTGCCCAATGGAAGTCGTTTCCTGTCCGCGCAGAGACGAACCGCGCGCTCAAGGGAAACGGAAATTGTCGTTAAAAACCAGGAGACTAACATTGTTAACCTATTGCAATGCTTCACGTTTCCTCAATCCAAGAATGTCGAAAAATTCAGAGAAAGGTCGTTGACTCTCGGAATGGCTGTCGCCATAATACGTACATATCAGCACATGATCGTTGTACGCTGCTCTTTTCAGCATGATCAGCAAATTGTCATCAAAGTTGGTACCCATCAGAAATCTCGTCCATGCGCCGTGGTTGGGTTTTTGCTGTCCAACCCAAGATTGATCTTACGCCCGAACGCCGCCGCTTGCAGGATGTCCCGTTGTCCGGGGTCCTTCTGCTGGGATCGTCTTTGGCAGACTAATCGCCGCCTTTAGCAAACAAATCCATGTGAAGTCGACAATTCCGCCCAGGGAAAAGGGAGTTTTTCCGGAGGAACCGTTTCCCCCGCCAAAGCTCTGGGAATGTCAAAAAAGGATTGTTCGAGTTGTCCACGCCCCACAGTGTTTCTCAAAACAGTGTCCCCGGACGAGACGAGTCAGCACTCCCCTCGCCTCCGTCCCAACCAGAGAAAGCCATGATTCAAGTTGCCGACCCGCCCATTGACCAAGGTTTAGCCGCCTTCCCGGAAATCTCCGAGCAGTTGGAGAAGGACCTCGTGCAGGTCTTCAAGCTGCTCGCCGATGAAACACGGCTGCGCATTCTGATGTACCTGATGCGTGAAACGGAATTGCATGTTTCGGCGCTATGCGAACGGCTGGGCCAAAGCCAGCCCGCTGTCAGCCATCACTTGGCCCTGCTCCGCGTGGCCGGCCTCATTGAAGCCCGCCGCGACGGCAAGCACAACTTCTATTCGGTGAAGACGAAACATTTCCACCGCATCATGGGGGAACTTTTCCGGAGCATGACCGAAGCCGACAAGGATCGAATCCGCTTCCAGGACTTTATCCTCAGCCAGGAAAAGTAGCCGTTGCGGTTCGTGGACGTAACTCGGTGCCATCACAAGGGATCGCCAACCCGGCGGTCCCTTCTTTTTTGCGCCGTCGCTGAGTATAAATGTTCTATCCTGAGACTGATCCCGCGCGACACGATCTCTCGGAACTGAAGGGTTTGCCGAGTCTTCGAGGCGAACCCTTTTTTCCTCAATTTTCAATGGTTCTCCTCGAAGACTCGGCAAACCCTACAAGACCCATGCAGGAGGTTTGGACTCGTGACTGATCGCCCCCCTGCGAAACTGGCGCTGGAAGACGGAACCGTTTATGCTGGCCGGGCCTTTGGAGCCGACGGTGAAACGTTTGGCGAAGTTGTCTTCAACACCAGCATGACCGGTTACCAGGAAATCCTCACTGATCCGTCCTATTGCGGGCAGATCGTCACGATGACTTACCCGCTCATCGGCAACTACGGCGTCAACAAGGAAGACGTCGAAAATGGCAAGTTGTCGATCCGCGGCTTTCTTGTCCGCGAATTGTGCGATTCTCCCAGCAACTACCGGTCGACCGGGTCGCTGGAAGACTACCTTCGAACGGCCAACGTGATCGGCCTGGAAGGGATTGATACCCGAGCGCTGGTCCGCCGCCTGCGAATCCGCGGCGCCATGACGGGCGTCCTCTCGACCGTGGATCTCGATGACCGGTCCTTGATCGCCAAGGCCCGAAGTCAGCCGTCGATCGTCGGGCAGGATCTGGTCCGAGAGGTGATGCCGGCGAAAGCGTTCGAATGGACCGAAGGGCTTTCGTCCCTCCATCATTTCGCTCCGACGGCTCCAGAGGCTCATCGCGCGACGCCGCACGTGGTCGCCATCGATTACGGGATGAAATGGAACATTCTCCGGCATCTCCGCGACATCGGCTGCCGGGTGACGGTGGTGCCGGGAACGGCGACGGCCGCAGACGTGCTTTCCCATCAGCCGGACGGCGTGTTCCTCTCGAACGGGCCGGGCGATCCGCGGCCGCTGACGTATGCCATCGAGACGATTCGCGGCCTGATCGGGAAGACGCCGGTCTTCGGAATTTGCCTGGGGCACCAGTTGCTGGGGCTCGCGTTGGGTGCCGAGATTTACAAGTTGAAATTCGGCCACCGCGGCGGGAATCAGCCGGTGTTGAACCAGGCCACCGGCCGAGTGGAAATCACATCGCAGAACCACGGTTTCGCCATCGACGCCGAGAATCTTCCGAAATGCCTGGAAGTGACGCACATCAACCTGAACGACCAGACGGTGGAAGGCCTGAGGCACAAAGATCAACCGGCATTTTGCGTGCAATATCACCCGGAAGCCTCTGCCGGCCCGCATGACAGCGGGTATTTGTTTCAGCAATTCCGGCAGATGTTGCCGGCGTGAGGCGGGCGAAGCCGCAAGCGAGCAGTATCGCCCGACAGAAAAAGAACTGTTTTGACAATCGGCCACTGACAAGGACTCTGACTTATGCCCCTGGAACGTACGTTTGTGCTCCTCAAACCGGATGCGGTGGCGCGTCGCCTGACGGGCGAGATCGTCCAGCGATTTGAGACGCGCGGGTTGAAAATCGTCGGGATGAAGCTGCTGAAGGTTACGCCGGAACTCTCCAAAAAACATTACGCCGAGCACGTCTCCAAGCCGTTTTATCCGATGCTGGAAGAGTTCATCACGTCGGGACCGGTGGTAGCACTGGTGATCGAGGGGCCGGAAGCGATCTCCGTCATCCGCGCAATGCTCGGTCCGACGAACGGCCGGCAAGCGGCTCCGGGTACCATCCGCGGCGATTTCGGCCTCAGCCGGCAGATGAATCTCGTGCACGGCAGCGACGGGCCGGACGCCGCCGCCCGAGAAATCCCGTTGTACTTTCAGCCGCACGAATTGGTCTCGCATGAGGCGACTCTCGACCCGTGGACGTGCGCCGGAGACGAGAAGTAGTTTTGCCGTCGTCTGTCGAGGAGACTGCCGCCATGCCTGCCGATCCCAGTTCCGACCCGTTCTCGCCGCCCGAAGTTCCCACTGAAGTCTGCTGCATTCATTGCGGCGAAACCTACGACAGTTGGCAGATCGAATGGCGCACGGCGACCAACCAGGACGGCGTCGAGCAGGGATTCTGGTGCTGCCCGATGC
This sequence comes from uncultured Planctomycetaceae bacterium, assembly GCA_964388415.1. Taxonomy (GTDB): domain Bacteria; phylum Planctomycetota; class Planctomycetia; order Planctomycetales; family Planctomycetaceae; genus CAZDGB01. The sequence continues at coordinate 29,322 of CAYMAO010000043.1, forward strand.
CCGGCTGCGACGGCATGGGGTTCGGTTTCGACATTCTGCCCACCGATCCGAATTACCAGGACGAGCGCGGCGGCTGGGTCCATGACGACGACTCTGAAGACGAGGACGACGATATCGAACTCTTCGATTTCGATGAGGACTGGCTTGAAGCGGACGATGTCCCGCCGGAACTGCGGCTGACCGACGACATACCCTTCGACGAACCCGACGAAAGGCCGCCGCAGAACGGAAAATCGAAACTGGGCGACGACTGGCCGTTTTCCATGAACTGAAGCGGATGACGCGCTTCTCATGCGCTGCGAACCCATTCCGCGACGGCAAGGCGCGTCTCCAACAAAGCCCGGCGGCGGCGACGCCGGGACGATGCCGTAATCCATGCTCCATTGCGGGGACGCGTTTCAGCATGAGCCGGGAATCTTCACCGCCGCACGGCGCAGTCGCGTGGCTGCTGCGCGGCTTGGGAACCGTGGATCTGCTGGCCGTAGTGGTCGTATTCCTGCCCGGAGAAATGATTTTGGCTTCGCACCGCCTCACCGGGCTGGGCAGCCTCCCCGATGCGCCACTGGTCGGTTACCTGATCCGTACATCGTCCGCTTTGTACGGCCTGCATGGGGCGTTGATACTGTTCCTGTCGTTCGACGTGCCCCGTTATCGACCGGTCATCCGTCTGCTTGGCTGGCTGGCCATGGTACATGGCGCGTTGAATCTCTTTATCGGGGCTGTCGTAGGGATGCCGCTCTGGTGGCGATGCGTGGAAGGCCCGACATTCGCAGCAGCCGGGATCGCCCTCATCTTCTTGCTGGGACGGGAACGGCCGAAACGCTGAAGAACGCGCGAGGGGGGAATTCCTCCATATTCTGATTTTGCGAAAATTCTTCTCGCTGAATTCTAATATCCTGCGTAGGATCATCGAGCACATCTTATTTTTTTCCGATCGAGCATTCCCTTCTTGCCGGGCCGTCATCAGCCCTATTCTCTGTCGGTGGTTGAATCCAGACTTTGGGCCGTTTCTGGAGGATCGCCATGCGAGCAGGATCGTTTCGTTTCCTGAGTCGTCGAATCGGCTGGAGGTGGATTTTTTGGAGCGTGCTGTTCGCCAGCGCGCTCGGCAGCGGGCTGTATGTCCGCTGGCGGTCCGACCAGCTGGTCGCCCGGCTGACCACCGACATTGACCGCGCGCTGGATTCCTCTGACGGAGTCCTGGTCATCGCCGGCGGCGGCATGTTGCCGCACTCGATCAAAGAGCGATTCTGGATGCTGGCGGGCGGGCCCTCCGCGCGAGTCGTCATCATTCCGGCCTCGCAGATGGAACCGGAACAGTTGAAAATCTACGAGGAACGCTGGGATGAATTTGAAACGGTCTCCGTGACGGCCCTGCACGCCGAGAATCGCAGCGAAGCCGATGATCCTGAATTCTCTCGCAGCCTGGAGTCTGCAACAGGCATCTGGCTTGGCGGCGGTCAACAAACGCTTCTGACCGGAATGTATCGCGGCACACTGATTCAATCGCGCATGAAGCAGGTGCTCGAGCGAGGCGGGGTGATCGGCGGCACGTCTGCCGGCGCAGCTGTCATGTCGGACATCATGATCGCCGGCGGAAAACGAGTGCCGCTTGAAAGTCAGGGTTTTGGTTTTCTCCCGGAGACCATCGTTGATCAACACTTCATGAAGCGCAATCGCATAAGCCGGCTGCTCAAATTGCTGGAAAAACATCCTGGTACGGTCGGACTGGGCGTCGATGAACGGACGGCCCTGATCGTGGAACTGAAAGGAAAGCGGCTTTCGGTCGTCGGCGATTCCTATGTGACGGCCTGCGTACCCGGGCAACATGACCAGCCCCCGCGGTTCGAGTTCCTGAAGCCGGGCGATCGATCGGATCTCAATGCGCTGCGCACTCCGGACGGACACGTGGAATCGTCCTGGGATCTGGATGCCGTGCTGATGGGAGAAGACTAACTGGCCGACGGTTCGCGCCGTTTCCAGCGCGGCGGCGCGACAAGAAACGTCAGCAGCACTCCGCCGCCGAACAGGCTGTAGATCACAGTGAAGACCCACGGCGGGGCGTCAAAAAACAGCCAGTCATGCACCAGGTTTGCGACAAAAGCGCCTTGATAGCTCTGCCCGCCGGCCTGTTCGCGCAGTTGATGTTCCCAGGTCGTCAACGGGCACGTGATGCCAAGCCACGCTTCGGCGACGACGATCAGGATCATCGCCAGGTGTATGCCGCGGAACCACGGATTGCGAATCCATTGCCACCCCATTAAACAGCCGATGAGCGTCAGCAGAAATCCAAAGATCACGAACAGCACATACGCCATGTGCACGAGCACAGTGACATCGGCGGCGAGGCGGTAGAACATTGGATCAAAGACTCCCTCTCTCCTCCGAAAATGGATATCAAAGAGAGTCTGTCGCGGGGCCAGTTATTCCCGTGATTATTTCCGCCCTGCAATCGCCCTTTGCAGCGCCGAACCCATGTCGGCGGGGCTTTTCGCAACGATCACGCCGGCCGCTTCCAGCGCGGCGATCTTCTCCGCCGCCGTGCCGCTGCCGCCCGAGATGATCGCCCCGGCGTGGCCCATCCGCTTTCCGGGGGGGGCCGTCTGGCCGGCGATGAACGCCGCGACCGGCTTCTTGATGTGCTGCTTGATGTAGTTGGCCGCGACAATCTCGGCATTCCCGCCGATTTCGCCGATCATCAGGATCGACTCGGTCCCGGGATCGTTCTGGAACATCTCCAAAAGGTCGGTGAAGATAGTGCCGATGATCGGGTCGCCGCCGATGCCGATCGCCGTCGACTGACCGAGGCCGAGGTTGCCCAGTTGCCAGGCGGCTTCATACGTCAGGGTGCCGCTCTTCGAGATCAGGCCGACGGTACCCGGTTTGTGAATATAGCCGGGCATGATGCCAATCTTGGCAATCCCCGGGGTGATTACGCCCGGGCAGTTCGGCCCGACCAGCCGCGACTTCGGATAGCCCGCAAGCTGCTTCTTCACGCGGGCCATGTCGAGCACCGGAATCCCTTCAGTGATGGCGACGATCAGTTCCATCCCGGCATCCGCGGCCTCGAGAATCGCATCCCCGGCGAACGGCGGCGGCACGAAAATCAGCGATGTGTTCGCGCCGGTCTTTTCGCGGGCCTGACGAACGGAATCAAACACCGGGAAGCCGTCGATCTCCGTGCCTCCCTTCCCCGGCGTCACGCCGCCGACGAAGACGTCTTCTCCGGGGCGATGTTCTTTCGCATAGGCGCGGCATTGCTGACTGTGGAACAGCCCGGCCTTTCCGGTAATTCCCTGACAGATGATTTTCGTGTGACGGCCGACGAGAATGGACATAAGAAAAACCTGGGTGAAAGAGTGTCAGAGTGAAAAAGTGTAAGGGGAAAAGGCGATATCGACTCATCCCGATCGCAAATGATTGGCTAAGGAAGCAATGCCGGCAGCGAGCTTTCTACAGATTTCCCTGCGTTCTTCAGCAATAGATGTCGCAACGTATTTCAAGTCTTCAGCCAGATAATACATGTTACGAACTTCACCACACGATCCCTTCGCCATATCAAGGAATCGTGCAAAATCCTGGTTTGTGCCACGTTCAAATCCTTCCGCAACATTGTTCATGATCGACACGGCAGCCCGTTGTACCTGATTCCGAAACCCATAGTCACGCCCTGCCTGAGAATGATCGTCAAAATCTGAGTAGATGGAGTTCGCCAACTGTCGAGCCTGCTGCCAGATCCACAAATCTTCAAATTTCCTCGCACCGTCAGCCATGATGATGTCTCATGCAATCCGGCTGTTTCTTGTTCTGGCACTTATACACTTTCACTCTGTTACTCTTTCACCCGCCCTCAGATCGCCGCCACCGCCTTCTTCGCCGCGTCCGTCAGATCCATCGCCGTGACAATTTTCTTCCCGGAATCGGCGAGCATCTTGCGGGCAATCTCCACATTCGTCCCTTCCAGCCGCACCACGAGCGGAATCTTGATGCCGATCTTGTCATAGGCCCCGAGCAGGGCGGTGACAATCGTGTCGCACTTCATGATGCCGCCGAAAATGTTGACCAGAATCCCCTTCACGTTCGGGTCAGCGAGGATAATGCGGAAGGCTTCGGTCACCTGGTCGACATTCGCCCCGCCGCCGACGTCCAGGAAGTTGGCCGGCTCGCCGCCATGCAGCTTGATCAGATCCATCGTGCTCATCGCTAGGCCGGCACCGTTGACCAGACATCCCAGGTTGCCATCGAGCTTGACGTAGCTGAGCCCGGAGTTCGCCGCGGCAACCTCCATCGGCTCTTCTTCATTCAGGTCGCGCAAAGGCGTCAGGTCCTGGTGCCGGAACAGGGCGTTGTCATCGAAGGTGACCTTGGCATCCAGGGCGATCAGTTCACCGTCGGGCGTCACCACCAGCGGGTTGATTTCCGTCATGCTGCAGTCGTAATCGAGGAAGAACCGCGCAATCTGGCGGAAAAACTTTTCCGCGCTTTTGAGTGCGTTCCCTTCCAGGCCCAAGGCGAATGCCAGCTTGCGGGCCTGATACGGATACAACCCGGCATCGGGATCGAATGTTTCCGTGAGGATTTTTTCCGGCGTGTTGTGGGCGACGACTTCGATATCCATGCCGCCTTCGGAAGACGCAATGAGCGCCGGCCGGCCCGATTCGCGGTCCAGGATCGCGGCGAGATACAATTCGCGGGCGATTTTCAGGCCCGATTCCACGAACAGCGTCTGCACTTTTTTGCCGGCGTCACCGGTCTGAATGGTGACCAGCGTGCTGCCCAACATCCGGCTGGCGTTTTGCTTCGCTTCGTCGGCTGAGCGGACCAGCACGACACCGGCCTGCTGCGGGTGTTCCTTGAAGCGGCCTTTGCCGCGGCCGCCGGCGTGAATCTGGGACTTCACGACGGCAATTTCGCCGCCCAGTTGCGTGAACGCCGCCGCCGCTTCGTCCGCGGATTTCACGACGACATGTTTCGGGACCGCAATGCCGGCCTTGGCAAACAGTTGCTTGGCCTGATACTCATGAATTTTCATCGTCATTCCTGCTGGTGGGGCCGTATCAAACACCGAAGTCGGGTATGATAACCGGACCGCGACGTGTCTTCCACGCTGCGACCGATGTTCGGCGGAGAGGTCCCATGAGTCGTTCCGCGATGGGTTGCCTGCTGGCATTACTGGGTGCGGTCATTGCCAATTTTCTGGTGATCGTATGGGCATTCGGCATGGGTGCCATCTATGGTTGCACGTTCGACCAAACCGTCGGCCATCCAAACGGAGGCGGGGGCAACTACACCCCTAAATTTGGTCTGCAAGGGGGCCTGTGCACGCTGGGCGGGCTCGCGTACATTTACATCATGACTCTCGGAATCATTCCACTCATCATCGCCGGCGTCGGCGCTCTGCTTTCCCTGGGGACATGGCGATACCTGCCGATGCTCATGAGAAAAGTTTCGCGTCAACGGGGTGGCAAAAGATAGTGCCTTGGTACAGCATCTCTCGGACGATTCCTCATGTTGAAACTGATTCCCCCGGCGATTTCGCCCGAGCTGATGTCGGTCCTCATGCGGATGGGGCATGGCGATGATCTGGTCCTTGCTGATGGCAATTTCCCGGCGGAGACGAATGCACGCGAACTGATCCGTGCCGATGGTCATGGCATGGCGAACATGCTCGACGCGATTCTGCATGTCTTCCCGGTGGACACGTTCGTCGAAGCGCCGGTCCTGGTGATGCAGCCGGTCGACCCTGGTGATCCAGAGCCGCCGATCTGGAGTGACTTTCGCAGGCTGCTTACGAAACACGAAGGCCGGCCGGTGCCGTTGCAGACGGTGGAACGCTTCAAGTTTTATGATCTGGCCCGGCAGGCGTTCGCGATTGTCTCCACCGGCGAGACGGCGATTTATGCGAATGTGATCTTAAAAAAGGGTGTGGTGCCGGTTCGGTGATGCACGGCGGGTGATGGTCCGCGAAGCGCAAGCGTTGATTGACAACACACGCAACATAACACAACAAAACACACAAATCTCCATGTCTACCGAAACCGTTCTCAATGATCTGCGAGCGCGAATTCTCGCCGGCTATCCGCTGATTTTCCTTCAGACGTGGGAGGAGGACCGCTGGGAGTCGAAGCTCGCCGAGTTGGCCCTCGAACTGGAACGCGGCCTCGTCACCTGGACCGTGAGCCGCGGCTGGCAGCCGCCGGTGACGGCCGATGCCGACGGCGAACCCGATCCATCGCAGCTCGCGACCGATCTCCTGGCGTATCCGCCGGATCACCTGTTCCTGGTGAAGGACTTTCACCCGTTTCTCTCCGATCCGATCGTGCTGCGACGGATTCGCGACGCCCTTCCGGAACTGGTCGCTCAGCGAAAAGCAATTCTGCTCCTCGGCCCGGTCGCGGTGATGCCGACGGAACTCGCGAAGGATTCCGTAAGGATCGAGCTTCCGCTGCCGGCTTATGAAGATTTGCGTGAAGAGCTGGATGAAGTCTGCTCGCACCTGCAGTCGCAGCACAACGGCCCCGAGGAACTTTCGGAATCTGACCAGGACCGGCTGATCAAAGCGACGATGGGCCTGTCTTCACAGGAGGCCAAGAAAGCGTGGCAGCGGGCGCTCAGCGGCCGCGCTGAGATGTCCGACGAGGTGCTGATTGAGATCATCGCCGAGAAACGAACGCTGGCCTCGGGGTCGGATCTGCTGGAATTTTACGATCTTGAAGAAGGCGTGAACGACGTCGGCGGGCTGGACCAGTTGAAAGACTGGCTTCGCCGGCGGTCGGACGCCTACACGCCGCGCGCCCGCGAACAGGGCATCCCTTTGCCGAAGGGCGTGCTGCTGCTGGGCGTGCAGGGTTGCGGCAAGAGTCTTACGGCCCGTGCGACGGCGCGTTTGCTGAGTTTCCCGCTGATCCGGCTGGATATCGCCAACCTGCTCAGCGGCGAGCGGGGCGGTTCCGAAAAGAATCTGCGCGAGGTGCTCCGGCTCAGCGAATCCATCGCCCCCGTCGTGTTGTGGATGGATGAAATGGAGAAGGGCTTTGCCGGCGTCGAAGGGGGCGCCGGGTCGGATGCCACGATGAACCGGCTCGTCGGGAGTTTTCTCACCTGGATGACGGAAATCAAGAAGCCGGTGTTTGTCGTGGCGACGGCGAACTCCGTCGACAAGCTGCCGCCCGAAATGCTGCGCCGCGGACGATTCGACGAAATGTTTTTCATCGATCTTCCGAACTTCTACGAACGCAAGCAGATTCTGGAAATTCATCTCCAGCGCCGCGGCTGGAAGCCCGAAAGCTTCGACCTGGAATCGATCGCGGAGAAATCCGAGGGCTACAGCGGTGCGGAACTCGAGCAAGTGGTGACGGCGGCGCTCATCGACGCCTTCGGCGACGGCCGGCTCGTCAACGACGACGACCTCGAACGCTGCCGGCGGTTGACGGTCCCGTTGTCTGTCACGATGGAAGAAAAAATCTTTCAATTGCGGCAATGGGCCGAAGACCGCTGCCGGAGGGCGACGTCCGACAGCCGCGTCACGCAGATGCTGGAGGACGAGCAGCGGCACGGCATCAAGGGCGGTTACGAAATTCCCGTGCCGGAGAAAGAGCTGGCAGTCTGGGCGGCGCTGGCCAAGCACGGGCAACTTAAAGCCGCGGTCACGGAGTTCGTCCGCCACAACGGCGAGACGGCGTTTCCGGTGTTGCAGGAGGCGATGGAAGATTACCTGCCGACGACGGGCGACCAAGGCCTGGCCGTGCGGTCGAATCCGAACACGGTGCTCTGGTCCGGGATGAGCCAGGAATTGTGTCAGATCATTGTCGATCTGGTGGCCTCCAAGCGGCTGTATGTCCATCCGGTCAAGGTGGAAGATTACCAGGCGATGCAGAAGTCGCTGAAGCTGCCGACGCTCTTCGAGCCGATGGATGAAAAGCTGCCCAGGCCGCATTGGCTGCCATCGGCGCTGCGGACGGCGCCGCATCCGATTCACCAGGCGCGATTGTCGCGCGTGGCGAGGATGAAGCTGAAGCAGAGCTGAGGAAAAGTGCGAACTCGCAAGCGATCGTCAAAGGTCGCTTGCGGGTTCGCACGCCGCGCTACCGTTCGACAAGAATCGTCTGTTCGCGGTCCGGGCCGACGGAAATATACGCGACCGGCACGCCGACCAGTTCGCTCACGGTGTCGACGTACTTTCGCGCGCCGGCCGGTAGATCGGACAATTTCCTGGCCCCGGTGATGTCCTGCTTCCAGCCGGGCAGCTTGCGGAAAATCGGTTTCGCTGCGGCGAGATCGTCGACGTGGCTGGGAAAATCGGTCGTCCGTTCGCCGCGGATGTCGTAGGCCTCGCACAGCGACAACTCGTCCAGTTGGGCGAGCACGTCGAGCAGCATGACGGCGATGCAGTCGACGCCGCAGATGCGGGCGCCGTAACTCGTGGCGACTCCGTCGAACCACCCGCAGCGTCTTGGGCGGCCGGTGACGGTTCCGTACTCGCGGCCGACATCGCGAATGTGCTGGCCGATGTCGTTCTGCAGTTCGGTGGGAAACGGCCCGCCGCCGACGCGCGTGGTGTAGGCCTTCACGATGCCGATCATCCGCGTGATGCTTCGTTCGGAAACGCCGCTTCCCGGATGTATCCCTGCCGCGCTGCTGTTGGAACTCGTCACATAGGGGAATGTTCCATGGTCGATGTCGAGCAGGCTTCCTTGCGCGCCTTCAAACAGCAGTTTCCGGCCGGATTTTATCGCCCGATGCAGCCACGCCTGCGTGTTCGTCACGTGCGGCTTCAACTTTTCGGCAAACCCGGCGTAGGCCGAGAAGACTTCGTCGGCTTTGAGCGGTTCCCGCGTCGGATCGACGGCCGTCAGCAGCGTATTTTTCTGGGCGATGATGTCCGTCAGCCGGGACCTGAACGTGTCGGTGTGATAAAGGTCCCCCACGCGGATGGCATGCGTGCGGCCGGCTTTATCGCGGTAACAGGTGCCGATGCCGCGCATCGTCGTGCCGATCGCTTCCCCCTTGCGGCTCTGTTCGAGCACGGCTTCTTCCGCCATGTGATGCGGGAAAATCACATGCGCCCGGTCACTGAGCAGCAGATTCGTGCCGTCGATCTTGATGCCCCGCTCCGTGAGCGACTGAATCTCCTTGAGGAGCGCCTCGGGATTGACGACGAGCCCGTTGCCGATGACGGCCGTCACGCCGGGACGCAGCACGCCGGTCGGCAGCAGCGACAGTTTATAAGTCTCGCCGTCGAATCGCACGGTATGCCCGGCGTTATTGCCTCCCTGATAACGAACGACGACATCATGTTCATCGGTCAGCAGGTCGACGATCTTGCCTTTGGCCTCATCGCCCCATTGCAATCCCACCACGGCGGTAGCAGTCACGATCTGGCTTTCTAACGAACCGGACAAAAAATCAGACGGTTCGACTGGGGCCGAACCGCCGTTGGTCGATTCTAACCGGAAAGGCCGCGCCATTGAAGCCCGGACACCGCTCTTGCAAATCCGGCTGCGCTTCTGGAAAGCCGTTCGTAGCAACCGGGAAAAAGCGGCGAGATTGCGTGTTGGCCAGAACAAGTCGATAATCCGGTCATTCCTGCGAATCCCGGTGAAGCAACATCCAGCGAGGTTTCGATGTCCCGATCGCCTCAGCAAGAGGGCAATCGACGACCGATGTCTGCCCGAGATTGGTCCCTAACTCAACGTGTCGCCAATTGGCTCATTCGTCGCCGGGTGAACGCCAACGTGATTTCTGTTCTGGGCGCTTTCGCCAGCATCGCGGGAGGATCCTGTTTTGCCGCCACACGGGTTGAATCGTCCTTCGTCGCGTGGTTATGGCTCGCGGGAGCCGTGCTGATCCTAGTTCGGGGGATGGCCAACGTCTTCGACGGCATGGTCGCCATCGGATCGGGAACCGCATCCCGGGTTGGCGAACTCTACAACGACGTCCCGGATCGCATTTCCGATACGGCACTTTTCGTCGGTGCGGGCTACGCCGCGGGAAGCGTACCCTGGCTCGGCTGGGCGGCGGCGGTTGCGGCGATGATGACGGCGTATGTGCGAGCGCTCGGGCGAGGATTCACCGGAACGCAAGACTTTGCTGGACCAATGGCCAAGCAGCACCGGATGTACCTGCTTTGTTGCGTCGCCCTCGTTTCTGCCATTTGTCGCTGGCTGTCATTGCCTGAAATTTCTGCCGTGTCCGTTCCAGCAGGACTGATCGTGATCCTCATCGGCAGTTGCTGGACGACCGTTCGTCGATTGCGACGGATTTCCATCAGGCTTCAGGAAACCTTGTCTTGAATCCACAGGCCTGGTCGCGATTGTTCGACACACGGTTGGCGTTTTCGCAACCGGTGGTGCTGGGCGTGACCACCTTTGTGGCGATTCTCCTGACTCTCACGCCTCTGATTTTTCTTTGTCTGCAACGAACCGGCAGAGTTTCGGCGGAGCGGGCCGGTGAGTTGTGGGCACGCTACTGGTCTTGGCTGGTGATGACGCCGTTGTTACTGATGCCGATCCTGCTGGGAGCCTGTTGGACGATTCTCGGCACGTCAGTGTTGAGCCTGCTGTGTTATCGGGAATTCGCGCGGGCAACCGGTCTGTTCCGGGAGAAGGCCATCAGCCTGACGGTTGTCATTGGCATGATTGCAATTTACGCCGCCAGCCTGGATCATTGGTACCGGCTATTCGTCGCGGCCACGCCGTTATGCGTCTGTTTTATTCTGGCGGTCGCCGTCACGGCGGATCGGCCGCAGGGGTACATCCAGCGCACAGCGCTGGGCATTCTCGGGTTTTCCATGTTCGGCACCGGGCTGGGACACCTGGCGTTCCTGGCCAACGATCCCCGTTATCGGGCCTGGCTGATCTTTATTTTGCTGGCCACGGAACTGAACGACGTGTTCGCCTACATTGCCGGCAAATTGTTCGGACGCAAAAAACTGGCTCCGTTGACCAGCCCAAATAAGACGGAGGCGGGTTCGCTGGGCGCGCTGTGCCTCACGACACTGCTGACGCTGGCACTCGGTCCATCGGTCTTCGCCGGCACGGCCCTGACGCGCTGGTATCACCTGGTCACTTTAGGGCTGTTGATCAGCGCCTCGGGACAACTCGGCGATCTGATCTTTTCCTCGATCAAACGGGACCTCGGCATTAAAGACCTCGGCCAGACGATCCCCGGGCACGGCGGCTTTCTCGACCGGTTCGACAGCCTGATCCTGGTGGCGCCGGCCGTCTTTCATTTCATCAACTATTATGTCGGCGTCGCCGCCAGCGAGCCGGCACGCATCTTTTCCGTCGGACGGTAAAGGAGCCGAGCGTGATAGACTGGGACTATACGCCGGCGAATGATCAGGGCCTGACCTGGAACCAGTCCGTCACCAGTCTGCACCGGGAAAGCGGGCTGATCTCCTCGTTGCTGCATGTGACGTGGTGGCAAGGCATTCGCCTGTATTTCTCGGTCTGGCACCGCCTGACGGTGATCGGCCGCGAACACCTGCCTGCCCGGCCTCCGTTTGTGCTGGTCGCGAATCATACGAGTCATCTCGATGCGTTGGCCCTGGGGGCGCCCCTGTCGTGGAAACTGAGAGACTGCGTGTTTCCAATCGCGGCCGGGGACGTCTTTTTCACCAACCCGGCGACGTCGACCTTTTCGGCCCTGCTGTTGAACGCCTTGCCGATGTGGCGCAAGCACTGCGGACCGCACGCGCTGGGAGAGCTCCGCCGCAAACTGGTGGAAGAGCCTTGCGGTTACATTCTGTTTCCCGAAGGAAGCCGCAGCAGCGACGGAAAATTGCTCCCGTTCAAGCCAGGCCTGGGGATGTTGATCGCCGGGACGGAGGTCCCGGTCATTCCGTGCCATCTCGATGGTTGTCATCGGGCGTTGCCCAAGGGACGGAAGGTCCCCAGGCCGTCACGGATCACGCTGCGCATCGGCCCGCCTGTCCGTTTTTCCGAGCAAGGAAACGATCGCGCCGGTTGGACCGAAGTGGCGTCGCAATTGGCGCAGGCTGTTGAAGACCTGGCGCCGCGGAACTGAAGGTGCGAGAGCGCGGTCCCGGCGTCGCCGACGCCGGGAAGCAGGTAATGATGGCGGTCGATGAACCGTTTGATCTGATTGATAGCGATGGTGATCGATTCACATTTTTACGCGATCATGTGCTGGTGGTCACGGAGATCAACGGCAATCAGATCAAATTCAGAGACCCGTTGAATATCGTAATTCAAGGGCCGTTCCCAATAGACCAGATCCCCCTGCAGAACCTGAAACGCTGGGTCGTTTGTGATTGAGGAGCAGAACATGTTCAGCACGATGAAACATCTGTGGGTGGTGTGCGGTTTCCTGGCGCTGGCCGGCGCGCTGGTCGCCCAACCGGACGAACCGCGGGGAGAGGATGTCTTCCCGGAATTCGAAGATCGGCTGCATATCAATCGGAGCCGTGAACGCCCCGGAGCGAAGTCGTTTCACGGTTCGGGATATCCGGGATATGTCGAATACTTGGCTGCTTGGGGCCTCGAGCCCAAAGAGAAATTGGGTCTGTTCCGAGTGTTGGGGCGCGATGAGGACGGAACGATTTGGGCAAATTACAGAGTCAACTGGGAATTTATGAGTGACATTAAGGATGGAGAACACATGTCGCTTGCGGGTCAGATTTACCAGTGGGATGGGCGACGCTCAAATTTGAACCGCGTGCCCGATCACAAATTGGCGGTCGAGCTCAAGGATCCCGTCCGGCGGTTCTCCTTCAATCGCTGGTTTGCAGTACAGAAGTGGAACCCAACACAAAAACGGGAAGATAAATTGTCGTTCGGTTTCGACTTTGCGAAGCAGAAGCCGGGCGATCGGGCAGCCGGCCGGTTGAATATTCGCATCGGCACGGAAGGTGACAAACTGCTTCGGCCCGAGGTGTCGGCTCGGCTGGACCCCGGGCAGAACGACTATCTCGTCAAGGAGGGCGACGTCATTCAAACGGAGTTATGGAAAGCGACAATAATGCGGATTGTCTATCCCGACGACGAGCAGCACCTCGCCGGTTAGCTGGATGTTGAGTTGCAGACGGCGCCGGAAAGTCCCTAATCAGTCATGACATGCCTCCAGGCCCCGAACCGCTTCGGCGTTGCCATGTACCCCAGACGCCCACCCACGAAGGTGTTTCATGGCCGAATCACGAGAGATCCCCGCATGTCGAATCCGCTTGATCCGCGCCAACTGGGCGTCGCGTTCCGAGTTGAAGCGCACCCTTGCGGCCGCTGCGGGCTGGTAGGCAGGCATCATCCTATTTCCCCGGCGTGAATTTTACCGGGAGCGGATGATCGAGCAAATCTTTGTTCGGAACGAAGCCGTCACCGTCGACATCCACGTAGATCGGGTTCGTCATCGCGGCCGGTTCGATCTTGTTCGTCCCCGGCCCCATCACTTTGATCAGGCTGCCGCCGACATCGCCGGCCACCACGACCAGGTGGGCATCTTTCTCCAGCGTGAGTTCCAGCGTCTCTTCGAATTTGACGACGCCGGGACGGAACACCTCGGGCGTTTTCTCTCGCGAGAAATCATGCTTCGGAGAGACACGCCCATTGACCAGCACAAACACGCGGTCGACATCCAGCCAGTTCGGACATTGCACGCGAACTTTCAACTGCACCTGCTTGCTCTTCGCCATCAAATCCTGACCGCACGTCACGCGCGCCGTTTGCCCGGCCTCGTTCGCCCGGACTTCCAGAAACGGGCCGTTCGACATTACCAGCCGGCCCTGTTCCGCGGCGTGCACCATTTCCATCGAGTCGATCTGCGCCGGTTCGTCGGTCGACGATTGAATCCAGTTCCGCAGCCAGCCGGAACCATGGAAATTGTAATGGGCGTCGGTATTGACCACGCCGTAGATGCGGTAGCCCTGATTCAAGAGTTGCAGCCAGCGGAAGATCGTGTTGTGAAATTTCCGGCCGTCCGGCAATTCACGCACCGGGCCGAGATGCAGCGCGCTATCGACCGGGTGAATTTCGATCACGTCCATAAACGGCACGGCACGCTCAAAACCGCCGTCGGGCTGGCCGTCGCCGTTCTTGTCGTAGAACATCCAGCCGAGATCGGGATGATTCACCTGCAAGAGCTTTTCGCTGCGGTCTTCCCAGAGCGCCAGGCGTTCGAGCTGGTCTTCCAGGTTGTCTGCCGTGAGCGGCGCGCCGCCGTCCTGCGTATGCGGCGTCCTCTTCATCGGAAACACGTTCTGATGGTTCAGCGGCAACGGCAGGCCCGTCAGTTCCATGCCGGACACCGTCGCCAGAAAATTCTTGATCCCCAGCGATTCGATGTGCGGCTGATACGTGTCGACCCGGTTATGTTCCGTGCACGGGGCAAACTCGATGTGCTCGGCGACGAGATTCAGCACCCGGCCCAACTGGCTGCCGGTGTTGTCTCCCGACGGACTGGAATGACTGTGGAAATCGCTGCTGACCCAGCCGGCCGTGTCGACGGAGCGAATCAGTTTTGCGGTCAACTTCGACGTCTGCTTTGCGGTGATGGTCAGCTTCTGTTCGACGAGATCAAACTCCGGCCCGTGGCTGATCAGGACGTCGTATTCGCCGACCGGGAGTTCCTGCGTGAACTTGCCGTTGGGCGTATATCGCAGATTCTTGACGGCGAACTCGGCAGTTTCCGGCCCGAAAACGAGGGGGTTTCCGTCGAGCGCGCGGAACTCGACTTTGCAGGGAATGGTGTTGCCGGCCGCATCGGTGATAACGGCTTCGACCTTGCCGGCGCGATATCCTGGCACCTTCAATCGAACGTTTTGATCGGACTTTTCGGAAAGAGAAAACTCCAGCGGTTGTTCATGGAGCGTCCGGCCATACAGCGAAATCTGCACCCGGTGCTGCCCGGAAGGGATGCGCGAGCTGAGAACTCCCGCCGAGTTCAATGGAACCCCGAAGCCGGGTTTTCCTTCCCCGCTCACGAAGCTGAGCACGCCGTGCGAAACGGGTTGCCCATCGGCATCCTTCACCGTGATGTGAACTGGCAAATACGACCTCCCGGCTGCTTCATCCCGGAGGGAACGGAGGGCCAGTGAATCGCGAGCGGCCCAGAGGCGGCGCGTCAGCGTCAGGGATTTGCCGGGCTCCAAGGTTACCGAGGATTTGCGGTCTTCTTTCCCGAAGTGGGCCAGCGTGGTCGTCCGCGCGTTGCTGTTCATCAGCGTCAAACCGAACATGTTTTCCACGCCATACGCCTGGCCCCAGTGGCGGTCATAGGCAACGAACAGTTCCCCTTCGCCGTTGGGGGATTTGTCCATGTCTTCCTTGCCGCCGTCGATTCTGAGGTCGTCTTCCAGCTCGAAGGTCAGCGGGGCCGAGCCGACGTTCCTTAAATCGGTGACGACGCTTAACCAGGTCTGTCCCTCGGCGAGCGTATAATGCGTGGTCACTTGCGGTTTCGTGTTCGTCGCCTGGGCGTGAACCGAGACGCTGACCGACTTCCCGGTGACGAGGAACTCACCCGAGGTCGGAACTTCAAGCTGGAACTGGCTCTCATCCTGTGCCGTGCCGCTGATCGAGGCAGTCGCATACTTGTAATTTCGCTTCCCCGGATAGAACGCGCTCAATTGATCGGATTGATGCTCCTTCGTCGTGAAGTCGATCAGCGCGCCGCCGACTTGCTTGACGGTCATATTGGCATTGCGGCTCTCTTTCGGCTGAGCGATCACCGCGACCAGATGCTGGTTTCGCAGCACGATGTCGCCGTAGATCGCGTCGGCTTCTTTGCCCTGCGGGGCGAATTCGTGCCAGTTGTCCTCGGTCAGCACCGCGGCTTCGACGGTGACTGCGGCTGGTTCTTTCTTATCCTTCGCTGCCGGAATGACCACGGCAATGGCCAGGAACAGGATCGTCAGCACGGCGGCGAGCGGCGCGGTCTTCATGGCGGGAATGCCTTTTTCCGTGTCGATGGGGACAAAAGTCCGCGACATTGAAGGGATGACGGCGTGAAAATGGTTTTCCCGCATCTCTCCAGAGCCGCGAACACATTGAAGGTAACGCTTCCAGGCCGGATCGAGAAGCGTACGGTGTTTGCGGGCGGTTCCGAGATTGCGAAGTCTGCTGCTGCTCCGGTAGAGTACTTTCGTCTCGCTTGCAGTACGCCCCCCATTGTCTTCCCGCCCGAATGCCCCCGACACCCTCGAGAGGTCTGCCATGAGGACGCCGTATTTGATTCCCGGGATCTGTTGTCTCGTCTTTCCGTCGTTTCTTGCCGTGCAGGCCGACGACTGGCCGCAATGGCGCGGCCCGCAGCGCACGGGCGTCAGTGCGGAAACCGGGCTGCTCAAGGAATGGCCGGAAAAAGGGCCGGCCCAGGTCTGGCAGGTCGACACCGTGGGCGTCGGCTTTTCGTCGCTCGCCGTGAAAGACGGCCGCGTGATTACCCAGGGCGATCTGGACGGCGTCGAGCATATCATCGCCTATGATGAGAAGGACGGCAAACTGCTGTGGGCCGTGCAGCCGGAACCGGTGGTCGCGGCGCTGGTGAAGAAAATCGAGTCCGAATTCGAGCGCATGGACAAGGACAAAGATGGACAGCTCGACGAGTTGGAAGCCCTGGGAGGTCTGGGGCAGAATTTCTACCAGTT
This sequence comes from uncultured Planctomycetaceae bacterium, assembly GCA_964388415.1. GTDB lineage: Bacteria > Planctomycetota > Planctomycetia > Planctomycetales > Planctomycetaceae > CAZDGB01. Next base: position 45,922 of record CAYMAO010000043.1, read on the forward strand.
CGACGTCGCCGAATCCGGCAACAAAGATGCGATTGCAAAAACGCGCGCGGCGAAGCTGATCAAGGCGCTCGACAAGGATGGCAACGGAATGCTCGCGTATGCCGAACTGAACGGTCCGATGCAGGGCCTCTTGGAAAAAATCGATGAGGAAAGCAAGACCGCCGACGGTCCGGCCCTGGCGGATTCGCGAGCGCAGGCCCTGCTGGATGCGGCTGATGCCGACCTGGACGGTAAAATCTCCAAGCCGGAGGCCAAGGGGTCTCTGGCCGAACGCATTTTCGACCGGGCCGACGCCAAGGTGGCCGGCACCGACAAGGGGGATGGTCAACTGACGAAGCAGGAACTCAGCGGCTACTTTTTCGCCCGAGAGCCTGGTCGCGACGGCGATATTTCCGGTAAGGAACTGGAAGCGTATTACGTCAAAAATCAAGCGGGGATCGACGGCATCCTCACCAAGGCCGACATCCGCCGCTATTATGGCGGGTATCGCAACGGCTTTGGCGACGGACCGCGGGGCACGCCGACCATCGAAGACAATCGCGTGTACGTCGAAGGGGGCTTCGGAGATCTTTCGTGTCTCGACGCGGCCACCGGCAAAACTCTCTGGCACGTCAACCTCACGGAGAAGTTCCGCGGCGGCCGGCCGGGCTGGGGGTATTCCGAATCGCCGTTGATCGTGAACGACCTGGTCATCGTCACTCCGGGTGGCGCCGACGGAACGATTGCCGCGTTAAACAAGAATACGGGCGACCTCGTCTGGCGCTCCTCAGACCTCAAGCAGGGGGCGCACTATTCGTCCCCCATGTTCGCGGAAATCGCCGGCGTGCCCCAGATCGTGCAGTTCGCAAATCAAAGCGTGTTTGGCGTCACATTGAACGGCGGCAAACTGCTCTGGAGTTATGACGGCTCCGCCAACGGCACAGCGAACATTTCGACGCCGACGATCTTCGGAGATCACGTATTGTCCTCGAGCGGTTACGGCAAAGGGGCCGGGCTGGTGAAGGTCACCAACGTCAGCACCGACGAACAGAAAGCCGAAGAAATCTATTACGAGAAGAAGCTGTCCAACCACCACGGCGGAATCATCAAGGTGGGAGACCACGTCTACGGCTTCGGCGGGGCGCTGGTGTGCATGAACTTTCTGACCGGCGAAATCGTGTGGCAGGAACGGAGCGTCGGAAAGGGATCAGTCATCGCCGCCGACGGGATGCTGTACCTGCTCGGCGAAAATGCGGAAGTCGGGCTGGCCGAAGCCACGCCAGAGGGCTATCGCGAACACGGGCGATTCAAAATCGATAACTTCAGCAAGCCCGCCTGGGCGCACCCTGTCGTGGCGAATGGCAAGCTGTTTCTCCGCAACATGCACCGCCTGACCGCCTACGACATCAAGGCCAACTGATTTCGAGTCTTCAAAAGCCCGGCGTCGGCGACGCCGGGATCAATCCGGCAACCGCTTTCCGTTGTGATGAATCCTGCGACGCGAGAACGGCAAGATGTAACACGCATCTGAAGTTTGCCGCAGATGCGGCCGTGACGCGTCGTTCCTCGCGCCGAACTCTCGCCCGAGACGCGACCGGAAATTCCATCGGGCTATAGCATTTCCGGCTTTCTCGTCGTAGACTTTAGGGGAGGGGCGTTTCAGAATTCGTTCGAGGGAACGCATTCCAGAGATTTCCTCAGCGGCTTGTTCATCAACGTGATTGAACAGCCCGCGTCCCGCCCGCGTCCTTCCCAGACGACTTCCTGCCATGTTCATCATCATTTTGCGCATCGCTTATGCGGTCACGTGTGCCGGCGCCTTGTTGTCCGTGCTGAACTCGGAAAGCCTGCCGCCGATCTTTTCCAAGCAGCCGTTCATCGATTACATCGCGCTGTTCGTCCTGACTCAGGTGGTGACGTTCGTCGACATCCTGGTGCCCCGCAAGCGGCTGGACCTGATTTCTGCCATTTATTTCGGGCTGCTGATCGGCGCGGGATTGGCCTATCTCCTCTCCTTGGCGCTCACGCCGTTCGTGAGCAAGGAACTGATGGAGACCGCCCGGCTGCTGCTGTTCCTGATCATGCCTTATTTGTGCATCTCGCTGCTGCTGCAGACCAAGGACGATTTCCGGTTCGTGATTCCGTACGTCGAGTTTGCCAAGGAAGTCAAAGGGGGCCGGCCGCTCGTGCTGGACACCAGCGCCCTGATCGATGGCCGGATCGCCGACATTCTGGACACCAATATCTTTGACACCGAAATTCTGGTGCCTGACTTTGTGCTGCAAGAACTGCAGGACATCGCCGACAGCGGCGACAAGATCCGCCGGGCGCGCGGCCGCCGGGGGCTTGATGTGCTCGCCAAGATGCAGCAAAACCCGAAGGTCGACGTCCGGACGTTTGACTCCAAAGGCAAAGACCTGGAAGGCCAGAACGTCGACCAACGAATCGTCGCCCTGGGCAAACTCCTGGGCGGCCGCGTGGTGACCAACGATTTCAATCTCAACAAGGTGGCCAGCGTGCAAGGGGTGGACGTCATTAATCTGAACGACGTCGCCAACGCGCTGAAGCCAAGGTATCTGCCCGGCGAGCACATGCGGATCAAGGTGATTCGCGAAGGCGAATCGTTCGGGCAGGGCGTCGGTTACCTGGACGACGGCACGATGGTCGTCTGCGAGGCGGCCGGGTCGCTGGTTGGCAAAGAGATCGACGTCGTCGTCTCCAGCGTGCTGCAGAACAGCGCCGGTCGCATGATCTTCGGCCGTCTCGCCTCCGCGCCGACGCCGGCGTCCATCCCGAACCGGTGACCATTCGGCTTCCGTTGTTATGTGGCCCCGATTCCTTCAATCGCTGGATGCGACCCATGCCAGCCTCGAAGAGAATCTCGCATACGACGTCTCGCTGTTAGACGCCGCGGAACGCGATCCCTCGGCCTGCGTCCTGCGATTCTGGGAGTCGTCCTCCTATGGCGTGGTCGTCGGCCGGTCGAATGACATCGGCAGGGAAGTTCGCCAAACGGCTTGCCAGGCCGATGAGGTGCCCATCGTTCGAAGGGCCAGCGGAGGCGGAGCGGTCGTCATCGGACCGGGCTGTTTGTGTTTCTCCCTGGTACTGCCGATTCCCGCCGAACTGCCGCAACTGGGAGTCTCCGGCGTCACGCGTGCCGTGATGCAGCGTCTTGCCGATGCCTTGAGGGCGCCCGCCGAAATCATCCAGATTCAAGGGATCAGCGACCTGGTTCTAGGCGACAGGAAATTCGCCGGCAACGCCCAGCGCTGGAAACGCCGGGCATTTCTCCATCACGGGACGATCCTGTATGATTTCGATCTCCCGCGGATTGCGAGATACCTGGAAACACCGTCGCGGCAGCCGGACTATCGCGGAGGGCGCGGACACGGCGAATTCGTCGTCAATCTTCGTCGATCGCGCGAAGATCTGATGGAAAGTTTACTTCACGCCTGGAACTCTGGGGAAGCAGAAGCATGAACCGAAACACGGAACGAACGACCCGGAGGGATTGGCTGCAGCAAACGGCGGGGGCCGCCGCGGCGCTGGCGACAGCTTCTTTGGCCGAGGCCCAATTGCCCCGCGCCGCCGCCAGCCCGGAATTTCGCGTGACACGGGGCCGCATTCGCCAGTCGGTGATGGGCTGGTGCTTCGCCCCGATGAAGGCCGAGACGCTGGCGAAGCACGCCAAGGAAATCGGCCTCGTCGGCATCGAGGGTATCCCCCGCGATGCCTATCCGGCGGCGAGGGCCCTCGGCTTGGAGATTTCACTGGTCAGCAGCCACGGATTCATGGAAGGCCCGTGCAATCCGAAGTTTGTCGAGAAGACCATCGCCGAGTTGACGAAGGCCATTGAAGTCGCCGCGGCGAACAACTGCAAAAACGTCATCACGTTCACCGGGATGCGGTTTGACGGCATGAACGACGCCCAGGCCATCGCCGATTGCGTCGCCGCGTGGAAGAAGGTCCTGCCGGTCGCCGAGAAGCACAAGGTGACGCTGTGCCTGGAGCATCTGAATTCCAGGGACAGCACGCATCCGATGAAAGGCCATCCCGGCTACTTCGGCGACAATGTCGATTTCTGCGTGGACCTGATCCGCAAAGTCGATTCCGAGCATTTCAAATTGTTGTTTGATATTTATCACGTCTCTATCATGAACGGCGACGTCATCCGCCGCATCCGCCAGTACAAAGACGTCATTGCCCACTACCACACGGCGGGCAACCCCGGCCGGGGCGAACTGGACGACACGCAGGAAATCAACTACCCGCCGATCCTGAAGGCCATCCTCGACACGGGCTACAAAGGGTTCGTGACGCAGGAATTCATCCCCACCTGGAACGACCCCGTCGCTGCGCTCCGCCACGGCGCAGAGGTTTGCGACGTGTAATCCATCGCTTGCGAGTTCGCGCGCATTTCTTGAGTGGTTCTGCCCCACAACGGGAAAAAAATTCGGAAACTCCTCCGCCCCCCCGCGCCACCTGCACGCCGGCGAAAATCGTCATCCTGGGCACAATAGTCTCCGATGACATCGAGGCGAAGATCGGCGGATCGCAACGGACTGCGATTTTATACCGATCGGCTCAGGGAGGAGCGAAGTTCCATGTCTCGCATCATTATGATTTGGCTGGGCTGCCTTTCGCTGTGCGGTTGCGCCCAATTTCATGGTCAGTCGGCCGATTGCCCCTGTGACGACTGCTTGCCGCCGGCGGTCGCCGGGCGGTTCTGTTATCACCGGTACCTGGACTGTTTTCTGACGAAGTGCACGGCTCAGAAGTGCGCCACGCGCGATCTCAAACAATTTGACTGCACCTCCGACGAGGAACACCTGGACCTGAGCCGCGACTTCCGGGATGGCTATACGCAGGCCTATATCGATCTGGCGGCCGGCCGGCCGGCGTGCGTCCCCGCGATCCCGCCGCAGAAGTATTGGCATGCCTGGCACCGCTCGTGCGCCGGCCGGGATGCGGTCGATCAATGGTTTGCCGGCTATCGCAACGGACTGGACAACGGCACCCAGAGCGGCGTGTCGCGGTTCAACCGGGTTGTCCCGAATACCGACGGCTGCTGCGTGTCGGCGGCGTATATCAATCCGTACGCCACCGCCGCTCCGACGACGCCGACCGGCATCCAGCCCGCCGACCGCCAGACGATCTCCAGAGAGCCGATCGAAGCTGCCGAGGAGGTCAGCCCCGCCGCGGCCGTCGACCCGGTTCCGCAGATCGTGCCGGCCGATCAGAGCGCTGCATTCCCGTAAGCATCAGAGCGGCGAATCCCGCAAAGTCCGGCACTACCACGCGACTGTGGCTGGGAAACGGTTCTTCTGGAGCCAGGCGAAAAACGCCTGAAGCAATGAAGAGACGACCTTGGCTGGGGAAACGCCGAAGCCCTCGTCGAGCCTTTTCCGCTCTTCGTAGGCTCGATCCTTGCTCACGATTTCGTTGTTTCCGCCGCCGGGGCGAAACCGCGGCGCATGGTGTTTTCGGTGACGTTGACCGGG
>CAYMAO010000044.1:0-50762 GCA_964388415.1 uncultured Planctomycetaceae bacterium
ATGAGCACGAGCTTGTTGAGCGTCGAAGGGGGCAACCGCAGGCGGAGGAGAATCTACGGCGAGCGTCGCGGTTGCGGCGAGTATTACAATGATCGTGGTGAATACTGTTTTCATATCCGTATCACACTCCAATTCTTGTGTCGCGACTCCGTCCAGCGTTCGTTACCGACGAGTAACAGGTCGTAAGCGACGCATGGCTGTGAATATTATTGGCTATTTGAGTTTCAACGGGACGCGGGCCAGATACACGCTGGTTCGGCCTTCGTGCGACGAGTAGTAGCTGACGAGCATCTGGTCGCCGACTTCGACCGCTTCGGCGTATGAGCAATCACCGCCGCTGGGCAGCTTGCAGTAGGGAGTCGGCTTCCCGTCGGCATAGGTGTAGATCATCGTGCCGGTGTCGCCGCCTTTGTCGTTCATCGTGCGTGAGAAGAGATACGTCGTGTCGCGAAATGTATGCACTGAGTGACCAGAGAGGTGAATGCCGGCGGGGCGACGAGTCCACTCCTGGTACGGCGGCGCGGCCTCCAGGATGAATCCCGGAACGCTGTACTTGATCCGCAGGAACGCCGTGATCTTGTCGCCGGGACCGGGGAGGATGGTCGTTTCGCTTTCGTAGTTGCCGCCGCTAACCAGCGAGATCTTTTCCCACTTCAATCCGTCGGTTGATGTAATCAGATGTGACTGGCGCATCTTGGCGGCGTCCTTGCCTTCCCCCTTGCGGTGCGCGGATGCCAGAAACCGGCCGCCGTGAGCACGCGGCTTCCAGAGGATGTATCGCGGCTCATAGACCGGCTGCGGCTTGCTCCAAGTCGCACCGTCTTCGGTCCAGGTCGCGAAGGTCGTCAGATCGGGGCCTTGCAGGGCCGGGTCGTAAAGAAACAATCGCTTCTCGGTGGCCAGGAACTGAGGGTCGCGGTCGTCGGGCAGAGCGTTGACGCGATGAGCCTCGGTCCATTTCTCGCCGTCCGGCGAACGCAGCACGATTAGATCGGCCTCGCCGTAGGCATGCGAGTCGGCATTGCGAAACGACAACCAGTACGCATCTCTCCAGCGGACCAGAGCGGTAAACGCGTTGTGCCGACCGTCGTCGTACACCTTCCGCACGCTCGCAGGCCCGATCAACGGTTCGTCACCGCACACGCCGCCAACGCCGCTGAGTACGGCCACCAGGAACAAGGACAGTATTCTTTGCATGTGTATCTCCGTATTAGTGTCGAAAGATTACCGCGGCACGACTCGGCCCAGGCAGACGCGGAAGCCGTCGCGGGAGTCGGAATAGGTCACGCCGCTGATTCCCAGCCGAACCGCGCAGCGGGCATTGCCGGGCACATCGAAGTAGTTTCCGCCACGGCACACGGGGCGAGACACGGTTCGCAGCTCGTCATTTTCATAGTGGATCTCTTCGTGTCCGCCTTTCGGATCGAAGTGATCGATGACGAACTCCCACACGCCGCCGCACATGTCGGCGAGGCCGAAGCCGTTGCGCCCCTTTTCGCCGTAGTGGTCCACGGGCGAGACGAACGGAAAACCGTCGCTCCAGGGCGCCTTCCCCAGCGGCCAGGTCTTCTTGCGGCCCGGCAGGAAATCGATCGCGGAGATGTTCAGTCGCCCTTCGCCTTCCTCAAGTTCGTTGCCCCACCAGAAATAGCGGCTCTCCTTGCTGCCGCCGCGACATCCATACTCCCATTCCGCCTCCGTGGGAAGACGGTACTCCAGGCTATCCGGCAACCGGCCCGCCTTGCGTTCCCGCTCGGTCAGCCATCGGCAGAACGCGTTCATGTCGTTGTAACTCACGCACACCACGGGAAAGTCATCCCGGTTCGGGAAACCCCAGTTCGGATCGCGCCAGCTCTTGCCCGGCATCGGCTTCCACGGTTGCACCACCTGCGTCGCCCGGCGATAGCCGTCCCATTCCAGATCGAAACATTGCGTCTTGCCGTCGGGCTTCTCGGCATCGGTGACATACTTGCTCTCCAGGGTGAACCGCCGGAACTGCCCGACGCTGACTTCCGTGCGGCCCATCCAGCAGCCGTGCATTGCGCGCGTCAATCGCGGCTGTTCGCCTTCGAACGACTCGCGATCTGTCCCCGGTTGAGCGCCCCCTTCGATCCCCGTGGCCCACTTCTTCTCTTCCGGCGTGCTGCCCATCATGAACTCACCCGGCGGCAGATAAACGACCTCCAGCGTGACGCCTTCTCCAATGTCGATCCGCTTGGACTCGCCAGTCTTCGGTTCGGCGGCATGGAGCGAGGCCAGGGACGCGAGCAACAGGGCGGTGAGGAGGGTGAGGGTGAGTTTCATGGTTCGCTCCAAATCGATTCTCAGCGGTCAGTGAACTCGGCGACGGCGTCACTCCACTGCGCACCGGGGCGCCGTGCGACGGCATTTCATGAGCGGGCACGCTCCAGTGCGGCGGCGATTTCCTGCTCGATCACGGGCAGCGGATTGAGCAGCGCGGTCGGGTTTTCGACGGGGGTGACCTCGTTCGTGCGCGGATCCCAGTTCACCGGACCGAAGCGGCAGGGAGCCGGATTGCCCGTGACGATGTGCATGGCGGCATCGTCCTTGTCGTAGTGCCAGAACTCGAACGGGAAGTGCAGGAAGCCGTGCTGCTCCATCAGGCCCGTGATGGCCAGGCGGTTCTCAATGAATTCCGGCGAGACGAACGGAGAACGCATCGGCGTGCATTCGCTCATTTCCAGATACGGATAACCGCGCCAGACCTCGGTGCCGTCGTCACGGCACCAGACGGAGATGTCAATCGCGGAGCCGGACATGTGCGCGCCGATCTTCGGCATGTTGGCGGTCAGCACGATCATGCGACGAAACATCATTTCGGGTGTCGGGATTTTGCCACCCAGTTCCCAGATGCACTTTTTCAGGATCGTGTCGAAGACGGCGGGCTTGCGCCCCAGCTGGCGCTGCATCTCCAGCGTGCGGAAGCAGTCCTCGATTTGCAGAATCCAGCCGCGCTCGTTCATCGCGCGCCCGATCGCCACGACGTCATGCGTGAGGCTCTCGCGCATGAAGTACACGCGGTCGAGTTCTCCGGCGACTTTGCTCGTGGAGAATCGCATCTCCACTCCCGCGCTGTTGGCCGCATCGGGCAGTGAGGCGAATCGCTCACTGCACTCGATCACGGGAAACGCGATGAGCTTTTCGACCATCGCGAAGCCTTGTTCCATTTGCTCGGTCCAGTAGACGCGACGGGCGGTTTCGTTGTTGTCGTTGTTGTTCATGGCGGATGAATGGGGCCTTGATCTTTGTGGGCGAGTTGCTCCGCAACTCGGCCATAACTTAAGGCTTGGCGGAGAGCGTGGACTGAAGGCGGGCCTTCTCCTCGGCTTCGCGCTTCTGGATGTCCTTCGGATGCTTCGAGATGGATTCAAACACATCGCCGATGACGCGGTCGGCCAACGCGCCGAGAGTTTTGAGGATGATCGGCTCGGCCTCGGGCAGCAGTTTGGAGCTGTTCGGTTCGTAGCCGCCGACTTGATAAGCATCGGCGGTGGCGATGTAGCCGATGTTGCCATTCGCATAGCCGACGATGATCGGTGTGGTGCGATCCGCGATGGCCGCTTCGAGCTTGAAGCCGTATTCGACCATCGGCTCGCCGGGCATGGTGAGCAAGAGGAACGGGCCGATTTTCATCGCCATCAACTCCGCGCGGACCGGCTGCTCTTTGCCGGGCAGGTCGATCACCTCGCTCGCGACGCGGATGGGGTAGAACGTGGCGCGTTTGGCAAGCTGCTCGCGCGTCAGGCTGAAGGCCGCCGCCCGCACCACCGCCCCGCCGAGGTCGCGTCCGGCCCATTGGATGTCCGCCTCGTCGGCGCAGCGATACGGATAGCCGGGCAGATTCGGCCGGATGTCGCCCGCGCAGCCCTGAATGAATAGGGAGGCCGTTTTGCCCGCGTAGATCGACTCCACAAAAGTCTGCGGCTCGCCGGGAAAATCAGCCGTCATCTTCGGATAGCCCTTCGGATACGGCGGCGAGCCTTTGTCACCCCAAGTGAAAAAGCACGGATGGCAGACCGCGTGCATGACGATGGCCAGCGGCGTGAGCGACCGGCCATCGTCGAAGCGCAACACCTTCACTCGCGGATCATTCGGCCCGTCGGGGTTCAGCCGGATCACCGCGCGTCCGTCGATCCTCTTGCGGCGGTTGATGCCAAAGCTGATGCGGTCCTCGGCCATTCCGATGCTGACCGGCCGCATGTTTCCCGCGGCCTCCTTGGCCGCTGAGGCGAGCTTGGCGATCACCTCCGAGGCCCACCGCGCGTTCTCCCGCCATCCGGGCCCGGAGTGATTGTGTGAGGCGCAGACCATGATGTTCGCTGCGGGCACGCCGGTCTCTTTTTCGATCGCCGCCCGCGCCCGCGTGACCAAGTCCTCCCACGCGCCGATGACATCCAGCGTCACGATGGCCGCCTTCATCTCGCCGTCATCCAACACGAGCACACCGGCCCGCAGCGGATCGCGCACGCCATTCACCACGCGCGTGTGACCGGTGACGGTGATGTCCTTCACCTCGGCCGGCGTGATGTCCACCTTCGCCACGCCCGCCTTGAGATTCGAGACGACGGGAAAGACCCCATCAATGACCTGCGCAGACACGTTAGTGGTGAGCAGAAGAAAGACGAGTAGATATCTCATGAGAGCGGTTCCCACGAACAGATTGAGTGTGTTTTCAAGCCTTAGTGTAGCGAAAGTCGCCAAGACTTTCGGCTCTCCGCCATTCCTGTTGAGCCGCCAACATCAGCCGCTGGGCGCTAGCCCACGGTTCAGCGAATTAGAACCGTGGCGATACGCCCAATGGATTGGCCGGCTCGACGACTTTGACTTTGGAGGCTCCCGCCATCTCGATCAGGTCCGGGAGGTCATTATGTCGCAACGCTCCGTGTACGACGTTCACGGCTTGATTGCGACTCTCGGTGGCGGAGACGAGGTCTTCCCACGAACGAAGCATTTGGCGAAGCGTCACCGTGCGGAACGAATCGGGATCGAGCGCAGCGGCGTGGAGAGCGGGGATGGCGGCCTCGCCGATGGCGATGAGGTGCAGTTCGTTCGGCTTGTTCGGCGGCGCTTGAAATGTTTTCAGAAACTGAGTCCAGGCAGCGGCGTCCTCAACTCGCATCCCGACAAACGAACGGCCGAGCAGGTACGCGAGGAAGACTTCTTGAATGTCTTGGCCGAAGTGGACTCGGCCCCAGACTTTCTTGTGGTGGCCGGTCTCGGTTTCTCCGATGCCGCGCAGCTCGGCGGCGAGAACGATTTGTCCTTGCTTCACGAGAGCTTCGATCGGGCCGCCCGGAGCGGCATCGGGTTTCATGCTCGTGCCGTGCAGGTAGAGGGTCGCGACCCCGTTCGGTTTCGCCGGCACGAAAGCCAGCGCGGGGAGACGCAACCCAGGCTCCGGTGTCAGGACCAGTTTGTGAATCGTGTAGCCGTCACGCTCGATGCGGCCGATGGTCTCTGTAGCTTGACTCCCTGAGTCGAGCCTTCGTGAACCGTGTGGCTCGACTCGGAGAGTCAAGCTACGAGGAGCGATCGTCTCGCTCACGAGTTGGCGTTTCTCTTCCGCAGAGCGCTTCTTCCAATAGTCGGCCCGTTGCGTCTTCAGTCGCGCCGCGATCTCCGCATTGAGCTGAAACACCGAGCGTTCGCCGTTCATCATCAGCACTTGCCCGCGCGGAGTGCATTGCAGTTGCTGCGCGGTCCAGTCGCCTTTGCTCAGTTCGCGCGATTGCTCGTCGGTGAGCGGATCGGGAAGTGTTTCGACTTCGCGGATCGGCTTGTCGGTTCCGAGCAGCCAGCGGTGCAGCCAGCGCGCGGCGGCTTCTCGCTGCTGGATGCCGAAGCCGTGCGGCGCGTCGGCTTCGTGCATCTCGACGCGCTCGGCGTGACCGAGCCGCGAGTAGAACCGCTTCGCTTCGCGGAACACGTCCCAGCTGCCGCCGATGTCGAAGGTCGCGTCGCGCGTTCCCGCGCAGATCAGCGTTGGTCGCGGCGCGCGCATCGTGAGGTAATCGGCTTCGTCCATGCCGAACGCAAGCTGGCCGAAAATGTTTTGCTCGGCGTCTTGCGGGCCAGACGTGTCGATCAACCGGCGGAAGCTGGTCAGGTAACAAACCGGCGCGGCGGCGACGATGCGATCATCGAGCGCCATCAGATAAGACGTCAGTGTTCCGCCGCCGGAGTTCCCGGTGCAGCCGATTTTGTCGGCAAGAATGTCGTCACGGCTTTGCAGGTAGTCGATCGCTCGCATTCCGTCCCAGATGCGGAACTGGGCGACGTTCGATCCGAGCAGAATGCAGCCCAAGCCCATCATCGTGTGCTCGTCGGTGCAAAGGCAGCGGACGTTCGGATGCGGCACGGGGACATGCGGCGCGTCCTCGAAGTGCGTCCGCTCGCGAGTCAGGTCGAGCATCTGATAACGCTCCCCCTGCCCAACGGGGTCGTAGCACATCGCGGCCATGCCGTGTCGCGCGAGCAGAATACAAATCCGTTGATACCCGCCCGCCGCCTTGCCATCGTGACTGTGTCCGCACGGCACGATCACTCCCGGCCACGGTCCCGGCGTCGTCGGCAGATAGAGATTCGCGGTGACATGAAAATCCGGCCGACTCTCGAACAAGACGTTCTCAACGCGATAACCTTCTCCCTTCAGCGTGCCGACGATCTTCGGATTCAGCGGTGTCCGCTCGGGCAACCCGCCGAGCTGTCGCAGAAAGAACGCTCGCCGTTCGTCCTGCCACTTGCGGCACTCGGCTTGACTCTTGAGCTTCTCGAACGCCGCTTTCCGCCGATCGATCGCCGCGTAGGCTTGCTGCTTGAGCGAGACCTCCAGCATCGCCCCCGGTGCCGGCTCTCCCGGCAACGCCGACAAGACGGCGAGATCTTCCGCAGCAAAAGTGACGGGCGATGCGACGAGAAAGACGGTGCAAACAACAAGGCTGAATTTCATAGGTGCCACCAATGGAAGTCTACAGGGCAGGTCACTCCGACCATTCAAACAGCGTGAGCGAGCCGGACTCGGGGTAAGAACCTTTGCCGTTCATCTGCGCGACCACACAACGGCTTCCGTCGGGATGGATGTCGATGGCAGTGCATGGACCAGGCGTGGCGAAGGTCGCGAGCGATTCGTCTTTGGACGTGTCCCAGGCGCGGAACTCGCCTTTCCCGACGTCGCCGCCCGCAGTGAGCAGGAAGCCTTGCGGATGGAACTGGGCCGAGTAGTAAAAGCCCTTCAAGGTCGAGGCGAGTTTGCGTTTCAGTTCGCCAGTCGCGACGTCGAACAACAGAGCACACGCGGGGCCGGAGTATTCGTTACTGCCACAGGCCACGAGCGTGTTGCCATCGGCGGAAAGCGTGATCGCGCGGATGCCGCCCCATTCAATGTCCTCGACGCGGCGATAGGCCGATAGCTGAGGCACGTCGATACTGCGCTGCTCCTTGCCGGTCGCGAACTCCCACAACTTGAGCCGCGGCTTCTTCGGCTGACGATCTGCCGAGACCAACTGCTTGCCGTCGGAATGAAAGGCGAGTCCGTAGACGGGATACTCAAGTCCCGTGATCTCGTGCGTGCGTTGCCCGTCGTTCGTCTGCCAGATGCGGATCGTTCCGTCGCGGTCGCCGGTCGCGAACAGCTTGCCGTCGGAACTCGCGGCCATCGCATAGATCGTGTTGGCGTGAGCGGCGATGTTCCACCGAGGCTTCGGACTCTCGACGGTGCAATCCCAGGCAATGACTCGACCGGCGTAGTCGGCGGTCAGTACGAGTTCCGCCCCGGCTCGAACCGCAGATCCGATCCAACTCTCATGTCCGTCGAGTGTCGTGGTCTTGCCTCCGGCGACATCCAGGCAAACGACTCGGCGATCACGACCGCCCGCGATGACGAACCGCCCCGAAGCATCGAACACGCAGCACATCAGCGGCACTTCGTGTTTGTACTCGGCAAGTTGTCGGGACTTCGCGGGGTCGATGGGCATGATGGTCCGAACTCCGTTTTCTCTGTGTCTCTGTGTCTCTGTGGTTTGATGACTTTGTTGGTTTGAAGAAAAGGCTTGATGAACCACAGAGGCCGCTGAGGAGAGCATTTCAGGCCAGCAATGCGTCGATCGGTTTTGCGGCTGGGTCGGCGACGGGGTTTGTTTGGCCGTTGATCTGGTACTTCATCCGCGAGTCGATCCCCAACGCTCGCAGATACGTGTGGAATAGATCGCCAAGCTTAACGGGGTTGTCTTTCACTTCGGTGCCTGTGTCGTTTGTTTCGCCGCAGACGACTCCAGGTTTCACGCCGCAGCCGGCCATCGCCATGCTCCAGCAACGCCCCCAGTGATCGCGGCCACCGAGATTGTTGATCTGCGGCGTGCGGCCCATTTCGCCGACGATGACGACCAGCGTGTGCTCCAACATGCCGTGTTCCGACAGGTCGTCGAGCAACGTGACCAGAGTTCGATCGAATTCAGCGCACCGGATCTGATGCCAGTAGAAATTGTCCTGGTGAGCGTCCCAATCGAAGTGCGTTACCTTCACGCAGCTCACGCCCGACTGCAACAAGCGCCGCGCGAGCAGACAGTGCTGACCAAACTCGTGCTTGCCGTAGCGTTCATGATCCTGGGGCGTTTCCTTCGACAAGTCGAAGATCTCACGGCGCTGCATCAACGCCTTGGCCTGATGGAACGTCGTGCCGTAACCGTGAATCGAGCCTTCTTCGCGACCGATCCGGAAACGCTCGTCGGATGATTGACGGATTCGATCAACGGCCTCGGCCAGCGCCGGCGAAACGGCGGATGGTTGAGTCAGATTCGCAGGCGGCTGGTTGTTGACGATTCGCACTCCCTCGTACTTCGCGCCGAGGAATCCGGCATCGCCAACATCGGTGTAAGCCTTCGGTCCGTCGCGGCGGATTGAGACATAGCCAGGCAGCACATCGTCCGGCCGTTCGAGCAACTTCGCGACGGCTGATCCCAGCACGGGATAGCCCGTCGCGATGCGTCCCGATTGCAGTGCGTAGTGCCCTTGAAAGTGATCGGCAATGCCCGAGTTCACGCTGCGAACCACGGTCAGCCGGTGCATGATCCTGGCGCAGCGGGGCAACAACTCGCCGATCTGCACGCCGGGAATCGAGGTCGAGATCGCTCGGAACGGCCCGCCGGTCTTGGTACCCGGTTTTGGATCCCACGTCTCGAATTGGCTTTTTCCACCGGACATAAACAGGAGCAGAAGCTGCTTACGCGACGGCATCGCTGTGTCCGCTCGCAGCGACGCCCCAAGCGAATTTGCAGTGATCGCTCCAGCAGCGCCGGCCAGGAGTTCGCGACGTGAGAAATGTGTGTCCATCCGGAAGGCTCCCGATCTTGTCAGTGATTCAATCGAAACTCGGACGACAACAGCAATCCCCAAATCAAAGCGGTCAGCGGCTCGCGACGGTCTTCAGCAGACTTCTTCGATTCGATCAACTCGCGGACTTGAGTGGTCTCGTCGGCGTTGGGACGGCGACTCAAGATGCTCAAGTAGACTTCTTCCGCCAACGGTTCTGTCTCCGAGATCGCCGTCAGCTGCTTCAGCAGGGTGCTCGGTTCATCGCGCAGTAGAGGCAGCATTGCAGGGCTGTTGAGCAGATGCAGTGCCTGATCGACAATCGGCTGAAAATCTCCGTCGGGTTGTCCGGGCAGTCCCGCAAAGACCGTGATGAGCGGCTGTGTTTGGCGTTCGAGTGGCTCCAATTGCGTCATGCGAAGTTTCCAGGCGGGCGGCGCATCATCTGGCTTTGACGCAGCCGACATCGGTTGGGCTTCGAGCCGGCTGAAGTGCTGTTCGATGCGGCCGGTTGCCTGCAATAGCGACCAACTGAGTTGCTCTGGCGATAAGCCTCGCAGCGGCGCGCCGGCGAATGTGTCGTCCGGAAGTTCTTTCACGCCTTCGGGCAAGACGCTCGATCGCTGATACGTCTGGCTGAGCAGCATCTCGCGCAGCAACGCCTTGAGATTGTAGTTGTGTTCCACGAACCAGCGTTCGAGACGATCGAGCAATTCGGGATGCGACGGCGGATTGCCCGCGTGATGCAGGTCGAGCGGATGCACAAGGCCCCGTCCCATCAGCATCGCCCAGAGCCGATTGACGATGTTCCGCGAGAATCCCTGCGTCTCGGCTCGCGGCAAGAGTTCGGCCAGCTTCAATCGGCGGCTATAGGTCGGCACGCCGCGTTCCTTCGGACCGGGCTTCACGACGTATTCTTTCTCTTTTTCCACTTCCGGATCGGCGATCATCTCGCCACCGGGCAGTCGCGGATTCGTCTCGCTGCTTTTGGCGGTAAAGACCGACACGAACGATGCTTTGCCGACGGCCGTCTCACCGACCATCGACACGTTTTTGTCGTTATCGCGAAACGCGGTCACTCGCTGGAGGAAGGCATAGATTCCAAAGTAGTCGGCCTGCCGGTACGACTCGATGCGCGGGTCGTCGTGACACTGGGCACATTGCAAATCGACGCCAAGAAACAACCTGCCAACATCGCGCGTGAGTTGATGCGGCGCGACATCGCGAACGAGAAGAAACTTCACCCCGGCCGAATTGCGTTCGTCCGTTCCGTCGCTACTGAGAATGTCGCGCACCATCTGATCCCACGGCCGATTCTCCGCGAACGCCTCGGCCAGATAAGCCCGCCACTTTACAGCCGGGACGTCATACGAGTTGATCGTTGGAATCCGGCGCTCGATCAGCATCACATCGAATACACGAGCCATGTGGATCGCGTAGTCATGCCTCGCCAGCAAGTCGTCGATCAACCGCTGCCGCTTATCCGGGGCCGAGTCGTCCAGAAACGCGCGGGCCTGCCTGGCCGTCGGAATGACTCCGGTCAAATCGAGATAGATGCGTCGCACGAACTCCGCATCGCCGCTGACCATTGTCGGTACAACCTTCGACTCGACGAGCCGTTTGCCGATCAGCTTGTCAATCTGCTTGTGCAACGGCTTCACTTCGTCGTCGGCTTCCGCAAACCGAACCGAAACCATTGCCGCTATCAGCAGCAGGCAAACGACAGCGTTCGTCTGGCGGTGTGATTTCATGATCCAGAAACTATCTCGGGGTGACGAAGTTCCAGGCAGGATGAATACCGGGCGGGAGCGTCGATAAGGGAAACCGGCATTCCAATCAACATCTACCAATATGAAATGATAGCAAGATCGAGATGCTGTGGTAACTTTGAGAGCATCCAATGATCGAGTTGCCTTGCTGGTGACTCAGTCCGCCAATCGCGATTTCAACCAACAATAAATCGACGCTCCGATCTGCTGATATCCGGCGACATTCGGATGGACGCCGTTGTTTTCGGGGTAGCCGTCCGCGACATCCAGATTCAGTTCGGTCGGAACGATGCAGACTCGTTCCGCCTCGCGATTGCCGAAGTGAATCAATTGGCGTTCGACAAGCCGATGCTGAATCCGCCGCCAACCCCAGCGCGTGTATCGATCCTTGTAGTTCGCAACGAAGGCCGCATCGCGACTGTTGCCGGGAGTCGTCAGGCAGACGCCGATCGTGGCGCGTGGTGCCGCGCGGCGGAACTCGGCGATGAGCTTGTCCGCTTCCTTGAAGACGCCATCGATCCGCTCATCGATCTGCTTGGCATCGTCCGGATTGAAGCTGAAGCAATCGTTGATCCCCAGCATGACGGTGATGAAGTCCGGCACTTTCCCTCCCGCGCGTTCGGCGACATACCGTGCGACATCCAGCTTCCCTTCGGGCGGCTCGCCAGCCTCGAACACGAACGGGCTGCTCCCTTTGTAGCCCGGCTCCGGGTTGTTCGGATCAAATCGCGACGTGAACGCCGCCCAGGTCCATCCGCCGTAGCCTTCATGCACAACGCCCGCTGCGGCTCCCGCCGGTTTGTGCATGCCGATCATTTTCCATCCTGGATTGCCCTGCAGTGCGAGCAACCTCGCGATTTCATTCGGATAGGCCGATGCATGAGTCAGGCTGTCTCCGACGATCAGCAACTTGATGTCCTTGCCCTTCCCCGCCGCCGCGGAGACGACTTGCACTTGAGTCACCGCTTCGTCAACAACCTTGCCGGACTCGTCTTTGACCTTCAGCTTGAGCGGTACGCTTCCGACCTGCTGCTCGGTGGCGTTCAACGTCCAGCGCCGCGCTTCGACCTTTCCCAGCGGGCACTCGACATCGAACGCGACCTTCTGCCCTTCGGCAACGAGCACGGTGTTCTCAAAGTACAGACTCATCTCCACGCCGGGCACGGCATAAACCGTCGGCGGCAAAGTCAGCCGAAACCGGCGCTCCCTGGTCCCCGCAGATGCGTCGTCGCCAATTGCCGTTTGCAGAGTCAGCAGCGCGAGTAACAAAAACCAACAGGCTCGCAGAATCATGGTTGTTCCTTTGAAGCGAGGATGAGCAGCGGCCATAGAGGTGATCCGTGTCCTAGATTACTTGGCGGAGCAGAAGATTGTCTCGCAGTTCGGACGGTTCGCCACTTGCGTCGAGTAGTTTCTCGGTCGCGCCGCCGAGGATGTTGCCGGTGATGAGGTTGTCGCGGCTGTGGCCGAGGACTCGGATCGCGTGCTTCATCGACGGTGAGACGACGAACCCTGTGCCGCTCCCTTCCTGCGGCTGCTCCGGCGTACTGGACGCCAAGTCGCGTGCGGCGACGGTA
Organism: uncultured Planctomycetaceae bacterium; assembly: GCA_964388415.1. Classification (GTDB taxonomy): domain Bacteria; phylum Planctomycetota; class Planctomycetia; order Planctomycetales; family Planctomycetaceae; genus CAZDGB01. The sequence continues at coordinate 12,674 of CAYMAO010000044.1, forward strand.
AAATCCAGCGTCCCGGATTCCTTGTTCGTGGTGTTGTCCATTTCAGCAGTCAATTCAAAGCGATACACCGCGTTGTCGCCGTCTTCACGGCCGGATCAGGAACCGTCAACGCCGCGGAACAATGCTCGCACCGAATGCTTGGCATGTCTCTGCCTTTGTGTGCAGGATCGAAGTCGGGGCGCTCGATTAGATCACAAGAAAATTCCGGTTGTCAAACGCCGTGTGAGACGTCCTTGCGGCCTGCTCATGCGAACCGATCGAAGTTTCGTTAAGCTGGTTCGTCCGAGCGTCTTGCTGTCTTCTCCTGGATCAATGCGACGGCTTGCCCTGTGACTACAATGCTGGAAAATGTCGATGATGGCCTGATGCTCCGCCTCCAGGAGGGGGACCGGCAGGCATTTGACGCGATTGTGGAACGGCATCAAGGGGCGCTGCTGGGGTTCTTTATCCGGCAGACGCGGGACCGGCAGCTTGCCGAGGATCTCACGCAAGACACGCTGCTCAAGGTCTTCAGCCAAGCGTGGGATTATCTGCCGCGCGGCTGTTTTCGCGGTTGGATGTTCCGCATCGCCCGCAACTTGCTGATCGACAACACGCGGCGAAGATCGCACGACGCGCTGGTCAGGGCGGTCCGCAATGACGGCAGAAATGAGACGGACATTCTCACCAAAGTGGCGGCAGAAGTGATCTCGCCGCCGGACCTGGCCGTTCAACATGAGGTGGCCGTTCTCGTGGACGGCTTGTTGCAGCGACTGCCGCAAGAGCAGCGGATGACGTTTCATTTGCATCATTTTTCGGGACTCAGTCTGCCGGAAGTGGCCCAGGCGATGGACGCGAACTTGCCGACCACCAAGAGCCGCTTGCGATTGGCCCGGGAGAAGCTTCGCGAACAGCTTGCCGCCCACGGCATCTTCGGCCCCGTGGCTGACACCGAATTGACAACCGACATCTGACAGCCTCTTCAAGGAGCCCCTGGCATGAGCTACTTCAGCCGTTTAACCGATATCGTGACCTGCAATCTGTCGGCTTTGCTGGCGGAGGCCGCGGACCCGGCCTCCGCGCTGCGGGAGATCATCGGCGAAATGCGCGAAGGCCTGGCAGGAGCCCAACGCAGCGTGGCGACGGCGACGGCATCCGAAGCCCGATTGGCCGGCGAAATCGACGACCATCATCAACAGGCTGCGCAGTGGGACGCCAAAGCCCGGGGCGAATTGACGGCCGGCCGCGATTCCGAGGCCCGCAATTGCCTGCTGCGAAAACGCGAGGTGCAGGATCTGATCGCCGGACTCGAACAGCAGCATCGCGCCGCAAAAGCGACCAAGGACCATCTTTCCACCATGCAACGGGCGCTCGAAGCGCGTCTGGCGGAAGCGCTCCGTCGGCAGGAAGCCGCCGGCCACGAACCGGACGTTCCCGAGCCCTCCGCTCCGGATTTCACTCCGCCCGTTATCCCGGCAGATGATCCCCGGCGGCAGGTGGACGTGGAACTCGAGTCCCTCAAGCGTCAAATGGGGCTGATGTGACGGCGATTTCTGCGGCCTGCTGCCATCTTGGCAGACAGTTGGCGTGTTCGCGTTCGGCGTCTATCGCTGTATCTTTATTGCTTAAAACAACTTGTGGTTCTCCAAGGCGTCAAGGCACATGAATTGCTGTTGATGTCGTGCTGACGATCCATTGGTGTCCTCTGGACCCGGTGCCGGCTGAGTTTGGCAGTTCTTCAGAAGTCGAAGACCGCCAGCGAGCCGTCGTGAATCACCTATCGAAGTTGCCTGCCGTTTGAGGGAGAAACCGTGGCTAAGATGATCTGTTTCGACGAGGACGTGCGGAAGGCCCTGCTGGAAGGGGTCTCTAAGCTGTCTAAGGCCGTGAAGAGCACGCTCGGTCCTCGCGGCCGAAATGCCGTGCTGGACAAGGGTTGGGGGTCTCCCAAGGTCACCAAGGACGGCGTGACCGTCGCTCAGGATATCGACCTGGAAGACAAATTCCAGAACATGGGTGTGCAGCTCGTCAAGGAAGTTGCTTCCAAGACCAGCGACGTCGCTGGCGACGGCACCACGACGGCGACAGTGCTCGCCGAGGCCATTTTTCGCGACGGCCTGCGTTACATCGCCGCCGGGGCCGACCCGATGTCGCTGACCCGTGGCGTGCAGAAGGCCGTCGACGCCGTCGTCGAGGACCTGAAGAAACTCGCCAAACCGGTGAAGGCCGATGATCGCAAGGCGATTGAGACGGTCGCGTGCATCGCCGGCAACAACGACAAGGAAATCGGCCAGATTCTCGCCGATGCGCTGCTCAAGGTCGGCAAAGACGGCGTGATCACCGTCGAAGAAGGCCGCCAGGTGCAGACGGAAGTCGAACTGGTCGAAGGGATGCAGTTCGAGCGCGGCTATCTGTCGCCGCACTTCGTCACCAACGCCGACGACCAGACGGTGGAACTCGAAAACTGCCGCATTCTGATTTACGAGGAAAAGATCAGCAGCGCGAAAGTGCTGGTGCCGCTCCTCGAAAAAATCTCCAAGAACAACATGACGCTGCTGATCATCGCCGAAGACCTCGAAGGTGAGGCCCTCGCCACGCTGGTCGTCAACAAGATGCGCGGCATCTTAAAGATTTGTGCGGTGAAAGCCCCCGGCTACGGCGACCGCCGTAAGGCGATGCTGGAAGACATTGCCATCCTCACCGGCGGCAAGGCGATCTTCAAAGACCTTGGCATCAAGCTGGAAAATGTCGAACTGAGTGACTTGGGCGTTGCCAAGAAGATTTCCATCGATGCGGAAAACACCACGGTCATTCAAGGGGCCGGCAGCAAGGCGGCGATTGAAGGCCGAGCCGAGATGATCCGCAAGGAAATCACCAAGACCGACAGCGAATACGACCGCGAAAAGCTGCAAGAGCGGTTGGCGAAGCTCGCCGGCGGGGTGGCGCAGATCAAGGTCGGCGCCCATACCGAAACCGAAATGAAGGAACGTAAGGACCTCGTCGACGACGCGCTGGCTGCCACCCGGGCCGCGATTGACGAAGGCGTCGTTCCTGGCGGCGGCGTCGCGCTGCTGCGGTGCATGTCCAGCCTGGATAAGCTGCAACTGACGGGCGACGAAAAACACGGTGCCTTGCTCGTCCGCGGCGTGTTGTCCATGCCGATCCGTACCATCGCCGAAAACGCCGGCCTCGATGGGTCGGTCGTCGCGAACAACGTCAAGAAGTCGAAGGAGAAGTCCTACGGCTACGATGCCTTGAACGACCGCTACGGCGACATGTTTGAATTCGGCGTCGTCGACCCGACCAAGGTCGTTCGTTCCGCGCTGCAAAACGCCGCAAGTGTGGCGTCCCTGTTGCTCACCACCGAGGCCATTATTGTCGAAGAACCCAAGGAAGCTGAAGCCGACGGTCACCATGACCATCACGGCGACGGAGGTATGGGAGGCATGGGCGGCATGGGGATGGGAGGCATGGGCGGGATGGGAGGCATGGGGATGGGCGGGATGGGTGGGATGGGTGGAGATTTTTAGTCGACAACCCAATCGCTTGCGCTTAGCCGACGAAATCAACTTACTTAACTTTCAATTGGAGTTCTCAGCATGAAATTGAAGCCGTTAGATGACCGCGTGGTGGTGCAGCCGTTGACCGCCGAGGAAAAGACCGCCGGGGGGATCGTGTTGCCGGATGCTGCCAAGGAAAAGCCGCAGCGGGGCAAAGTCATCGCCGTCGGACCGGGCCGGCTGCTTGAATCGGGCGATCGCAGCCCGATCGCCGTCGCCATCGGCGATGAAGTCCTGTTCGCCAAGTACGGCGGCACGGAAATCGAAATCGACAAGCAGGAAGTCAAGATTCTGCGTGAATCGGACATCCTCGCCAAGGTGGTCGCGTAATCAGGACGCCCAGGGGTTGCAACCCCTGGGCGTCTTCCCCGCACATTTGCCCAAATTTCAACTCCAGGAGTTCCTCAGCGTGGCTAAGCAATTGCTGTTTGACGATCGGGCCCGCATCAAGCTGCAGCGCGGCGTGCAGAAGCTGGCGCAGGCCGTCGCCGTCACCATGGGGCCTACCGGCCGCAACGTGATCATCGACAAGAGCTTCGGCAATCCCGTCGTCACGAAAGACGGCGTAACGGTGAGCAAGGAAGTCGAACTCGAAGATCCGTACGAACACATGGGGGCCAAGCTCGTCAACGAAGTCGCTTCGAAGACCAGCGATGTCGCCGGTGACGGCACGACGACGGCCACCGTGCTGGCCCGTTCCATCTACGAAGAAGGCCTCCGCAGCCTGAGCCTCGGCGCCAATCCGACGATCGTCCGCAAGGGGATCGAAAAGGCCGTGGAAGCCGCTATCGCCTTCATCGAGAAGATGGCCAAGCCGGTCGATTCCAAGGCGGAAATCGCCCAGGTCGGCGCCATCTCGGCGAACAACGACAAGACGATCGGCGACCTCATTGCCGACGCCATGGAGAAGGTCGGCCGCGACGGCGTCATCACGGTCGAAGAAGGCAAGGGAAACACGACCACCCTGAACTTCGCCGAAGGGATGCAGTTCGACAAGGGCTACATTTCGCCTTACTTCGTGACGAACCCCGAAGAGATGAAAGCGATCCTCGAAGATTGCTACATCCTGATGTACGAAAAGAAAATCTCCAACCTGCGCGATTTCGTGCCGCTCTTGGAAAAGGTCGCCCAGAAGGGCAAGCAACTGCTCGTCGTGGCGGAAGACGTCGACGGCGAAGCCCTCACGGCCCTCGTCGTCAACAAGCTGCGCGGCGTCTTGCAGATCTGCGCTGTCAAAGCCCCCGGCTTCGGCGATCGTCGGCGGGCGATGCTCGGCGATATGGCGACGCTCACCGGCGGGACGCTGATTTCCGAAGACCTCGGCATCAAGCTGGAAGTCGTGGAGCTGTCGCATCTCGGCCGCGCGAAGCGGGTCGAAGTCACCAAGGATGATTGCACGATCATCGAAGGGGCCGGCGATTCGAGCCACATCAAGGCCCGCGTCGACCAGGTCCGCAAGCAGATCGAGATCACCGAAAGCGTCTACGACCGCGAGAAGTTCCAGGAACGCCTGGCGAAACTGACCGGCGGCGTGGCGATTATCTCGGTTGGCGCCGCGACGGAAGCGGAAATGAAGCAGACCAAGGCCCGCATGGAAGACGCCTTGCACGCCACCCGGGCGGCCGTCGAAGAAGGCATTCTCCCCGGCGGCGGCGTGGCCCTGTTGCGTGCCATTGAGGCCGTCAGTGAAGTGAAGGGGAAAGGGGACGAAAAGATCGGCATCCAGATCATCGCCAAGGCGCTCGAATCCCCGATCCGCCAGATCGCCAACAACTGCGGCACCGACGGAGCCGTGGTCGCTGACGAAGTCCGCCAGAAGGGCAAGAACATCGGCTACGATGCCAATACCGGCGATTACGTCGACATGTACAAGGCGGGCATCATCGATCCGGTGAAGGTCGTGAAGAACGCCCTGTTGAACGCCTCGTCGATCGCCGGCCTGATGCTGACGACGTCCGTCTGCATCACCCGCACCGACGAACCCGGCGGTGACAAGAAGCCGCGCGTGGAAGGGGCGATCAAGTAGTTCTTTGGTTTACGGTTAGCCGCGACGCGACGCTTCGGAGCGGAGCGCACCTTTGCGAGCGTGATCCAAAGCCCGGCTTCGCCCCGAAGCCGGGCTTTGTTTTGATGATCGATATATCCCGATCGTCGGGGAACCGGCTATGATAGGGTCGTTTGACAGAGTTTGTGTTTCTGCCGGAGGTTGGCCTCATGTCCATTCATCCGCGAATTACATTCAACCCGAATGTCATGGGAGGCAAAGCCTGCATCCGAGGGATGCGCGTGACGGCGGGATTGATTCTCGGCTTGCTGGCCGCGGGTCGCACGCGCGAGGAAATCTTGTCCGCCTACCCCTATTTGGAAGCCGAAGATATTGACGCCGCTCTATCCTATGCCGCCTGGCGATTAGAAGAGCAAGAGATATCGCTAGCAGCGCCCTCGCCGTGAACATTCTCATTGATATGAATTCGTCGCCTGCCTGGGTGACGGTGTTCACACATGCGGGTTGGAATGCCGTTCACTGGTCGTCCGTGGGAGATCCGACAGCGAAGGACAGCGAGCCGATGGCGTGGGCGAAAGAGCATGAATCGGTCGTATTCACCCATGACCTCGATTTTGGCCACACCTTGGCAATGACGCATGCGACAGCACCCAGCGTGATCCAAGTTCGAGCCGAAGACCCCTTTCCTGATATCTTGGAAGGCGTCGTGATCGAAACGATTAGACAGTATGAGCAGATTTTGAAAACAGGGGCTCTCATTACCATCGATCCGCGCCGTTCCCGCGTAAAACTGTTACCGTTCTAGTGCCGGTTTCGCCTCGAAGCCGGGCTTTGTTTGCATAATTCTTTATTTCGCAGGGACTGTACCATGCCCCGCAAGCCCCGAGACGCCAATCAAACTCAGAAATGGAAATGTCAGAAGTGTAATTGCCAGACAGTCCATAATGTACGTGGAAAAGTGATTCATGATTATTTGCCACGTCATTAATACAAATCACTTTCATCATTGATTGGTGGCTATTGCCACGAGCGTGAATGTGAGATGTGCGGTAAATCTTTTACAGCAATCGAAATTGATCGCGATCAATTAAACAGATTAGTTATTGATCTGGTTCAGCTTAGAAACCTTAGAGATACGGTTTGCAAAGCCGCCAAACCATTTATGCAAGTTGTCTCCAATGGCAAGTGAAGTAGGGCCGTTTCCACCGATCTCCTTACGTCGTCAAAATCTGGCCGTTAGAATTGGCCTCGCGAAAAACCACCGATTCGCGAAGCGCAAGCGAGCATCGTTTTCTAACGCCTAATACCAAATACCTAACGCCTAGATCATGATGGCCGCCCAGCGAGATTATTACGAAGTGCTCGGCGTCGCGAAGGATGCGTCGGAAGACGAAATCAAGCGCGCGTATCGCAAACTCGCGGGAAAGTATCACCCGGATCGTAATCCGGGGGATGACAAAGCCATCAATGCGTTCAAGGAAGCGGCCGAGGCGTATGAAGTCCTCAGTCACGAAGAAAAGCGAGCCCGCTATGACCGGTTCGGACACGCGGGCGTGCAGGGGGCAGGCGGCGCCGGGCCGGGGTTTGGCGATGTCGGCGATATCTTCGAGGCGTTCGGCGACATCTTCGGCGACATCTTCGGCGGCGGCCGGCAGCAGCGCGGCGGACGCAGGGCCAGAAAAGGAGACAGCCTCAAGACGTCGCTGACCATCGACTTGATGGAAGCCGCCGTCGGCTGCGGGCGCGAACTGGAAATCGCCCGGCACGCCATTTGTGACACGTGCAACGGTACCGGCGCGAAACCGGGAACCGCGCCGCAGACGTGCGACTACTGCGGCGGCCGCGGACAGGTGGTGCAGTCGCAGGGGTTCTTCCGCGTGCAGACGAACTGCCCCTCGTGCCGGGGGCAGGGATCGGTCATCCGCGAGAAATGCGACACGTGCCGGGGCGGGAAAGTCAAAACGGTGCACGTGAAGTTGGACGTCAAAGTTCCCGCGGGGGTCGACAACGAGATGCAACTCTGCCTGCGCGGGGAAGGCGATCCCGGCGAAAACGGCGGGCCGAGCGGCGACTTGTACGTCGAAATCCGCGTGAAAAGACATCCGCTATTCCAGCGAGACGGCAGGCACCTGGTGTGCGATGTGCCGATCACGTTTTCGCAGGCGGCGCTCGGCGCGGAACTGGAAATCCCGATTCTCACCGGCAAGCATCTCCTCAACATTCCGGCCGGGACGCAACCTGGAGAAGTGTTTCGCCTGCGCGGCTTCGGCATGCCCGACCCGCAAGGCGGCAGCCGGGGTGATTTGATGGTGCATGTCCACGTCGAGGTGCCGAAGAAGCTCACCAAGAAGCACGAGGAACTGCTTCGGCAGCTTGCGGAGCTGGATCACAAGCACGTCTCCGCGCACCGCAAATCGTTTTTTGAAAGCCTGACGGAGTTTTTCAAGCCGCATGAAACGGACGGCAAGGCGGCCAAGGAGTGATATGCCCATGAGCGAACCGACCAACGAAACCACGCCGGATGCCGCGGCCGAGTCGCTGGAAGAGCGACTGGAGGCCGTGAAGGCGGAGCGCGACGACTTCCAGGACAAGTGGGCCCGCGCGCGGGCCGACCTGGAGAACTATCGCAAACGGATTCTGAAAGAAATGGAAGAAGACCGGAAGTACGCCCCTTTGTCTTTCGTTCGGGCCTTCCTGCCGGCATTGGACGGGCTGGATCGGGCCTTGCGGTCGGCGAAACAGACGAAAAACGCCGAAGAACTGATCCAGGGCATTGAACTGGTCGTCAAGCAGTTCGACGCCGCGCTGGCCGGCGTCGGCGTGCAGTCGGTCGCGGCCGTCGGTCAGCCGTTTGATCCGAATCTGCACGAAGCGATCCAGCAGCGACCCACCGCCGATCATCCGCCGATGACAGTGGTCGACGACGTCGAACGGGGCTACCTGCTTCATGACCGGGTCGTGCGGCCCAGCAAGGTGATTGTTTCGTCGGCGGTGCAATAAATGATCATCCCGCCGACGCCGTCGGCGGGCTTTGACGGAGAACCGGGGAATCCACCATGCCCACTTACGACTACAAATGCAAAGCGTGCGATCATGTCTGGGAGGAATTCCAGTCGATCAAAGCGCCGGCGACGACCAAGTGCCCCGGCTGCGGCAAGAAAAAAGCCGAACGGCAGATCGGAGGCGGCGGCGGGCTGATCTTCCGCGGATCGGGATTCTATATCACAGATTACCGCAGCGAGTCCTACAAAAAGAGCGCCGAGGCCGACAAGCCGGCTTCCTCGTCCGGCGGCGAGTCGAAATCCGATTCCAGCAGCGCAAAATCGGACAGTGCCGCAAAGCCGGAATCGAAACCCAAGCCCAAGCCGTCGGAATAAGTCTTATCGCCCCCCCATCGTCCATCAGCCCTGGCCGTTCGCTTGCGAGTTCGCCTCTCCATGATCCGCCCCAGCGCCTGCCCGATCTGCGGCCGCGGCTTGCCGACGACGAATCCGGCGGAGAAGTCGTTCGTTCCTTTTTGCAGCGAGCGCTGCCAGAAGGTCGATTTTCACCGCTGGTGGCAAGGCCGGTATGCGATCGTCGAGGACATCGACCCGGAAAACCTGCCGCCGGAGATCGAAGGGCAGCGATTAACGGAAGAGGATGAGTACGAGGAATAGCGGTTAAACACAACGCTTCTGCGAAGCGTCGCTAATCGGCTTTCTGATTGATGGCAATGCCGATCCCTTTGGGGCTGGTGTGGATGTCTTCCACCTTGATCAGAGGATGCTTGGCATACGGGTTATAGAGCGGATCGCCGACAAGCACGCCCATCCAACTGGCGAACAGCACGGTCTTGGCGTAGCACTCGGCGACGGTGTATTTCCCGGTCGCCAGGAACCCGAAGAACTCCGCCGGTTTCGGAAAGCCGACCGTATACGGTTCCGCGACCGGCCCCAGCGTGACGGCGACTCCGTCTTTCAAGAGGTTCGGACACCACAACCTGGCATTCGGATCTCGAAGCGTCACGGCCTCGCTGCTGGCCAGGTGCCACGCCACGGCTCCCTGCTTGAATTTGCACGCCGGCACGTAGTTCGCCAGGCTGTACCACCCCGCATAGATCGCCGCGTCAGGGCAACTGTCGGCCGCGAACAATTCCTGCTTGTCATCCAGCGTGACATCCAATCCGCCTTGCTTGAGCAAGTCGGCGGCCTCGCGAAAGGACTGGTCGTATCCGCCGTAACCGGTCCCGTTTTCTCCGGGCTTCTTCGGGTCGAAGCCGATGCCCCGGGCATCGATGTACGCCTTGCCTTGGAGGCCGATCCGTTCCACGGCGACGGCATCATTGATGAGGCGCAAGGCGATCTCTGGCGACGGACCATCGAGCCGGGACGTCATCATCACGGCAGGCATCGCGCGGCGGTTGTCCTCGGGGATCGGAAAATACATCGGGTTGACGACCCAGCGCGTCAAGGGGTACTCTGGCCACCACAGCAGCATGAGTTCGCTGTCCAGCGCGGCGAGACTCTCTTGGGCTGAAAGGACATGCAGACGGCCCGGAATTCTCGCCGCATCGGCCGGCTGATTGGCGGCATCGAGCGTTTTAAGTTCTTCTTTCAGCCGATTTTCCTCGGCCTGTTCGTCTTCGCTCAAGACCTTCGGCCCGACGCGCAGCGGAACGCCGTACACGGTGAGCAGGCACTTGATTTCATTGCGGCGCAGCAAGAGCGCCTTGCGGAGCGGACGGACGACCAACCGCTGATAATCGGCCCGCGAGATGTCCTCGCCGGCCGGCAGTTCCAAAGGGAGATGATTTTCCTTCGGGACGCCGCGCATCGCCAGGTAGTGCTCGGCGACGCGCTGCGAATCCGGCAGGTTCTTGTTGGAAATCACGAGGATTTCCTCGGCCTCCAGCGCCTGAACGGGATTTTCCGTGCAGGACAGAATCACAAGGCAGAGCAGCAGATAACGCATGAGGATTTCTTTCACAGTGAGGTCCTGCCGTGCAATGCGTCCCTGCGGGAAGTCCGTCGCGACACGCGGCGGCTTTGAGTGAGAAATCACTTTTTCGGCCGGAAAGCCACGAGTTTCGACTCGTCGGTGGTCAGGTACGGGCCATCGAGCAGATCGATGCAATAGGGAATCGCCGGGAAGACGGCTCCCAGGCATTCGCGGATCGCCCGGGGCTGGCCAGGGAGATTGATAATCAGCGACCGTCCGCGGATGCCGGCCGTCTGCCGCGAGAGAATCGCCGTGGGGACCTTTTCCAGTGAGACTTTCCGCATCAGTTCGCCAAAGCCCGGCATTTCCTTTTCGCACACGGCGAGGGTGGCTTCCGGGGTGACATCGCGGGCCGCCGGCCCGGTGCCACCCGTCGTGACGACCAGGCAGCAGCCGTCGCGGTCGCATAAATCGATCAAGGTTTGCTCGATGCCGGGCCGCTCGTCGGGAATGATTATTGCGACGACTTCAAAGGGGGAGGAAAGAATCTCGGCAAGATATTCCCGAATCGCCGGCCCGCCGCGGTCTTCGTACACGCCCTGACTGGCGCGGTCGGACACGGTGACGATGCCGATCTTGGCCGGGAGATTATTCATGGTTCAGAATGCGATGCAGGGAAGCCACGGCAAAGGCGGGTTGGCCACGAAAAACACGAAAAGGCACGAAAAAGAAGCAAGGTATCAGGGAGAGGTTCAATCGCCGTCATGGAGTCAAATTTTGTGACTTTTCGTGTTTTTCGTGGCAAAATGTACTGAAATTACGGCACTTCTCGAAGCACGTCAGCCAGCGGGCAACGGCGTTGTTCAGGGATTGTCGCCGGGTAGCCGTACCAGATCAAGCTGACGGGGCGTTCTTTCTCCGGCGAAAAGCCGACAATCTCCGCAAATCGCGGCTGCCGGGAGACGTCTCCGGTCGACCATTTCGTGCCGACGCCTTGGCTCCACAACGCCAGCATCAGGTTTTGGATCGCACAGCAACAGGCGGCATAGTCTTCCTCGGCTTGCAGCGCATCCTCCGCACGAACGCACGTTACGAGCAGCCAGCCAGGAACGGCCGACCATTGCCGGCGTTTCTTTTCGGCGTCGTCCGTGCCCTTTTTTACGGCGACCAGTTCCGAGTTCAGTGCGATGATCGCCTCCACGGACTTCGGTCCGAGCCAATGAAACCTCCACGGCTCGGTCTTGCGATGATTGGGCGCCCACACGGCCGATTCCAAAGCCGCCAGAACAATGTCTCTCGACGGACATTCCGGCCGATACGCCCCAATCGTCCGGCGTGAACGCAGGATTTCGGCGAATCGGGCGGCAAAGTGATCTGCGGGATTCATCGTTTGTTGGTTTTGTAGTTTTGTAGGGTGGGTCGAGTCTTCGAGGCCCATGGATTGGATTTCGTTCTAGCGAATTGGTGGGCCTCGCAAAGCCTCGACCCACCCTACGAAGAAAGATCACCGCAGATCCACCTTGATCTCGTACAGTTTCGGCCAGTTCTTTCCGGTGACGAAGATCCGCTTTTCAATGGCGTCATAGGCGATGCCATTGAGTACATGCTCTTTGCTGGGACGTCTTTCCAGCGGATAGAGCGAGGCCAGATCGATCCAGCCAAGCACGGCCCCCGTGTCGGGGGAGATTCGGACAATGCGGTCGGAGTACCAGATGTTCGCCCAGATTTCTCCGTCGACGTATTCCAGTTCGTTCAACTGGTTGATCTCCAGTTTGCCGGCCTTCACGGGGAGTTTTTTGACGACATCCATCGTTTGAGGATCGAGAATTTTCAGCGTTGATGAGCCGTCGCTCAGAATGAAACGCGTGCCGTCGGTGGTCAGCCCCCAGCCTTCGCCGGTATAGGCGATCGACTTGACGTATTTCAACGTTTTCAAGTCGTAGACCAGCACGCGGCGGTTGCGCCAGGTGAGCTGGAAAATTTTCTCGTCGAGAATGGCGATCCCTTCGCCAAAGAAGGGTTTGACCAGTTCCATGCGAGACGCAACCCGGCCGGTTTTCAGTTCCACGCGCCGCAGAGACGAGAAGCCTTCCAGCCCGGTTCCTTCATAGAGCCAGCCGTCGTGGACCACGAGCCCCTGCGTGAAGGCTTTCGGATCATGCGGATACTCGGCGACGACCCTGGCCGTGCTGACGGAGGGGGCCTTGTCCCGGTTGGCCGCCCCGCAGATGGCCGTACTGATGACGGCGGACAGCACCAGCATCCCGGTCCAGGCTGCCTGGTGATTCCACCAGCGAAATTTCGGTTGCGGAGAGGACAAGGATCGAATTCCCGCGTTTGATGAAAAGTTCACGATTCTTACTCTGCCGGGAAAGACGGGTTCTGTCCAGCGGGAATGGGCCGCACTCTTCGGCATGCGATCTCGCCTTTCCCGAATTGGGCATCGCGCCTACAATCAGCCGATCGGCAAAAACTGCCGGTCGAGGCCGGTCTCGACCGCTGTGCCGAATTCCGCAGGAATGAATCATGCAGCTTTTCGCCGCGGCGCGTGGCCTGAGCGTGGTACTACTGGGCTGGACGTTCGTTTCGTTCGTCCCGGAAGAAGAGTCGCCGACGGGAACATCTCCGAAGGCGAAGACCAACCGCCTCGTCGAGGAATCGAGCCTGTATCTGCGGATGCACGCCCACAATCCGGTCGACTGGCATCCCTGGGGACCGGAAGCGTTCGCGCTGGCCAAGAAAGAGAACAAGCCGGTGTTTCTGTCCATCGGCTACAGCAGTTGCTACTGGTGCCACGTGATGGAACGGCTCGTCTTCGAAAACGAGGACATCGCGAAGCAGATGAACGAGAATTTCGTGTGCATCAAGGTCGACCGCGAGGAACGGCCCGACATCGACGAAGTTTACATGATGTCGCTCATCGTTTATTTTCGCGCGTCCGGGGTGAAAGCCGGCGGCGGCTGGCCGCTGTCGATGTTTCTCACGCCGGAAGGCAAACCCATTGCCGGCGGTACCTATTTCCCGCCGGAAGACACCGAACGGCAGCTTGGCTTCCCGACAGTGTTGGAGCGGCTCTCAGGACTTTGGAAAGACAACCGCGAAAATCTCGACTCCAATGCCGACATCCTCGCCAACGAAACCCGAAGACTGCTCAAGCCGAAATTGTCGCTGACGCCCGCCCCGCTGGAGAAGAATCTGGTCGATGTCTGCACCCAGGGGCTGATCGATTCGGCCGATCCGATGTACGGCGGAGTCGATTTCAATCCCGATCAACCGCAGGGACCAAAATTTCCCGTGCCGGGAAAACTCGCCTTTCTGCAGCAACAGGCGGGCAGGAGAAACCAGCCGGAAATCGACACCGTGTTGGACCTGACGCTGCGTCAGATGGCGCTCGGCGGGATACGGGATCATCTCGCCGGCGGGTTTCATCGGTACACGGTCGATCGGGCCTGGAGCGTGCCGCATTTTGAGAAGATGCTTTACGACCAGGCCCAGTTGGCCGTCGTGTATGTCGAGGCGTGCCGACGGGCGCCGAACGCGCTGTATCAAGCCGCGGCGTGCGAGACGCTGGATTTCGTGCTCCGCGAGTTGACCCTGGAAAACGGCCTGTTCGCCGGCTCGCTGGATGCGGAGACCGACGGCGTTGAAGGAGCGTATTACGTCTGGTCTTTGGAAGACGTGCAGAAGACGCTCGGCGAGAAAGACGCGAACCTCTTTGCCGACGCGTACTCAGTCGAAGCTGAGCCGGCATTCGAGCACGGCAACGTGCTGCGGCTGCGAAAACCATTGGCGGAACTGGCGGACGACCTGAAACTCGAAGTCCGAGAAATGGAACAGCGTCTGGCGGCATGTCGGACAAAGTTGCTGGTCGCGCGCGAGTTGCGTGCCCGGCCGGTACGAGATGATAAAGTGATCACCGGCTGGAACGGACTGATGATTGGCGCACTGGCACAAGCAGGGGAATTCTTTGAGCGCGCGGATTACCTCGCCGCCGCGAAACGTGCCGCGACAGCGCTTCTGGCTGACGTGCGCGACGCCGACGGCCGCCTGCTCCGCTCTGTGCCCACGGAGAAACGGAGGCCGACGGCATTCCTGGAAGATTATGCCTGCCTGATTGACGGTTTGCTGAAGTTACAGACGGCGACAAAAACCGATCGCTGGCAGGCCGCCGCGGTCGAACTGCAGGCGCAGCAGGACACATTCTTCGCCGACAAATCGGGCGGCTACTTCCAATCACCCAGTGACCAGCCGGAACTCATCGTCCGGTCGAAAACCAACAGCGACGCCGTGCAGCCCGGAGGCAACAGCGTCAGCATCCGCAACCTGCTGCGACTGGCGCGGCTTACGGGCGACGAGAATTACCGCCATCGGGCCGAGTCGGCTTTGAAGGCCTTTGCGGCGAATCTTCAGCAGTTTCCTTTGGGCAACGCCAATCTCGCCGCCGGGCTGAGCGAGTGGTTATCACTGCGGTCCGAGACTTCTTCCCCGGATTCCGAGTCGGACGGCCCGACGATCGTGCTCACTTCGAGTGAAGAGGTTGTCGCCGACAATCCGTCCAAGAAAAAAGAGTATGTGAAGGCGAAGGTCTTTCTTTCGCTCGACAAGCTTCCCGCCGGCGAGAAGTGCCGGTTCGTCGTGATTCTGGACGTGCAGGACGGCTGGCACATCAACGCCAATCCGCCGAGTCCCGACAACATGATTCCCACCGCGGTGAAGGTCGTCGGCAAACACAACTCCCGACAACTGGATACGAAGTACCCCAAGGGCGTGGAATTCACCCTGGAAGAGCTTCCGGAACCGCTGTCGGTTTACGAAGGGGAAGTGCAGATTCGCGGCGCGATCGAAGCGCCTGACGACGCGGCCGGCAAGAAAGAAGAACTGGAATTCCAGATCACCTACCAGGCCTGCAACGACAAGCATTGCCTGCCGAAGAAAACGTTGAAACTTTCCGGCTCGATCGACATCGTAAAACCCGGCACGCAAGTCAAACAGATCAATACCAAGTATTTTCCGGCGAAATGAGATCCAGCAACCCTACGGGCGCCGGCTTCCCGCAGTGTAAGGAAAGACGCATGGACCTCTGGCGCGCCCGTTATGCCGAAACGCCGCTGGTGAAAACGAAGATCGTGGCGACGGTCGGTCCGGCGTGCGCAGCGCCGGAGATGTTGGAAAAGCTCGTGCAGGCCGGGGCAGATCTGTTTCGCCTCAACTTCGCCCACGGCAATCACGAGTGGTTCGCACAGATCATCGGCCATGTGCGGAAGTTGTCCGCCAAAATCGGCCGGCCGATCGGCCTCCTGGCTGATCTCTCCGGCCCGAAGATTCGGCTCGGGGAAATCCCGGGCGGCGAGGTCCGCTGCCGACAAGGCGCGCGGTTTCAATTTGTGCGAACGCCCGATCCCCAGGACGCGTCCAAGTTCACCTGCACTTACGAGCAATTGATCGACGACCTCCGCGTCGGCGACCGGGTGCTGCTTGCCGACGGGACGGTCTCGCTTCGGGTCGTTGATTGCCCTAAGGATCGGGAGTCGGTCGTGTGCGAGGTCGTGCAGCCGGGCGTGGTTCGCAGCCGGCAAGGCGTCAACCTGCCCGGCGTCGCGCTGAGCACGCCGGCACTGACAGACAAAGACCGCCGCGATTTGAAATTCGCGCTGGAACAGCAGCTCGATTATGTCAGCCTGAGTTTCGTCCGCAGCGCCGAAGACATCCGGCTGCTGCGAAAAGCCATGCTGGAGTACAAGCCGGCACTGACTCCGTGGATCGTCGCGAAGATTGAAAAGACCGAAGCGCTGGCCGACCTGGAACGGATCATCGCCGAAACCGACGCCGTGATGGTGGCCCGCGGCGACCTGGGCGTGGAGGCCGACATCGCCCGCGTGCCGACGCTGCAGAAGCAGATCATCCGGTTGTGCAATCAGCATCGCATCCCGGTGATCACGGCGACGCAAATGCTGGACAGCATGCAGAAAAGCGAACTGCCGACGCGGGCGGAAGTCAGTGATGTGGCCAACGCCGTGCTGGACGGCACCGACGCCGTCATGCTGTCTGGCGAAACGGCGGCGGGCGATTACCCGGTGCAGGCGGTGTCGATGATGAGCCGCGTCTGCCAGGAGGCCGAGCGGCTTTTGGAACCGCGGCCGTCAGCCGACACGCTGTCGTCGAATCGTACCCGGGCAACCGTGATCACGGAGGCCGTCACGCACGGCGCCGGCGCCGCAGCAGAACGATTGGGAGCCGATTTTATCGTGGTGGCGACGCGCGGCGGCAAAACGGCAATGGCGTTGTCGAAACAGCGCCGCCCGATGCCGATCATTGCGCTCACCGATCACCCGGAAGTCGCCCGGCGGATGTGCCTGTTCTGGGGCGTCACGCCGGTGGAGACATCGGCCGTCGCTTCGCCGCCCCGGGAGTTATTGAAGTACGTGGAGCAGCTCGGCCGCGAACAACATCTCTTGTCGCCCGGCAACAAGCTCGTCCTCGTCGGCAGCAGCGACTGGTCAAAAGACTGGCACGACATGATGCTGGTGTATGTGGTGACGTGAGCGGGCAGGCCGAACGCCTTTTTCAAGAAGATCCGTCGATGAGTTCAGGCATCGCAGACTAGCCTGGACGTTCCTCCGGCGATACAACGACGAGGATAGAACGCCTGATTTCGCCGCCCTTTTCCTGTGTGTCTCCAATGTCCGCGACCTCTGAACATCGTTTTGACGTTGTCGTCATCGGCACCGGGCCTGGCGGCGAAGGGGCCGCGATGCAGGCGGCCAAGAACGGCCTGTCGGTGGCGATGGTCGAACGCGATCCGGCCATCGGCGGCAGTTGCACGCACCGCGGCACCATCCCCAGCAAGGCCCTAAGGTACGCCATCTTTCAGATGATGGAGGCGAACAACAACCCGCTGTTTCGGGAAGCCGGAATTTCCCTGGACTTCATGATCCCGCAGCTTCGCCGCCGGGCGAAAACCGTGATCGAGCAGCAGGTGAAAATGCGGCAGACGTTTTACGACCGGAACGAAGTCCCCGTCTTTCACGGCACGGGAAAGTTTCTCGATGCCTACACGCTCGAAGTCACCGAGAGCAACGGGTCCCGGGCCGTCTTGCAGGGAAAGCATGTCGTCATCGCCACCGGCGCCCGACCATTCCGGCCGGCCGGCGTCGATTTTTCCCATCCCCGGATTTTTGACAGCGACACCATCTTAGACGTCGGATTCAATTTTCATTCAGTCACAATCTACGGTGCCGGCGTCGTCGGCTGTGAATATGCGTCCATGATGCGCAACCTGGAACGCAAGGTGAACCTCGTCAACCAGCGCGACCGGCTGCTCGATTTTCTCGATGAAGAAATCGTGGACGCCCTGAGTTACCATCTCCGCGACCGCGGCGTCCTCATCCGCCACCGTGAAACATACGAAAAAGTCGAACCATGCGATGACGGCGTTATTCTCCATTTGCAGTCCGGCAAACAATTGAAGACCGACATCCTCTTGTGGGCTTCCGGACGCACGGGAAATACCGACCAGATGGGACTGGATGCCATCGGAGTCCAAGCCGACGCGCGGGGCAACCTGTCTGTCAATGAACACTTCCAGACCTCGGTTCCCCATATCTACGCCGTGGGCGACGTGATCGGCTTCCCCGCTCTGGCCAGCGCCGCCTATACCCAGGGAAGACAGGCCGCCAGTCATTTGCTGGGCCGGGACGAAGGGGGCAAATCGCTGTTGAATCTGATCCCCACTGGAATTTACACCAGCCCGGAAATCAGTTCGCTCGGCAAGACGGAATGTGAACTCACCGCGGCGAAAATCCCTTATGAAGTCGGCCAATCGCATTTCAAAAGCATGGCCCGTGCGCAGATCACGGGCCGCAGCGTCGGCATGTTGAAGATCCTGTTCCACCGCGAAACGCTGGGAATTCTGGGGATTCACTGCTTCGGGGCCAACGCATCCGAAATCATCCACATCGGCCAGGCGATCATGGCGCAGCCCGCGCCGCACAACACGCTGATGTACTTCATCAATACGACGTTCAATTACCCCACGATGGCCGAAGCCTACCGCGTCGCCGCGCTGAACGGGTACAACCGGTTGTTTTGACGGACGTTTGCACTTCGCGGGTCCCCCCGCGTTGACAATCGCGCGGCGATCACCCCTTCTTGGGCGGCTTGCGGGACTTCTTGAAGCGGTCTTCCTTCGGCATCTCCACCTGGAAGATCGGCGTGATCACGATCTGCACGTTGGTCGTGCCGGCCGGCACGTCTTTCGGCAAGGCTGCTTTCTCAGCTTCCTTCGCCAGGTCTTCCTGGCCGGACGCCCGGTAACATCGGCTCAGGCCCAGCAAGGCCCGCTGGTTGAACGGCGCCGGCACGAGTTCCGCGGCACGGTTGTACGCCGGGATCGCCTCCGAAAATCGCTGCTCCGCCTGCAGCGCCTCGCCTCTTAAGAGTTGCGAGATGGCTTCGAACGGCCCGGCTTCGGTCACCCGGTTCAGTTCGTCCAGGGCATAGCTCGCCAAGCCCAGCTCCAGGTAGCCCTCGGCGGCGGCGAGCCGTTTGACAATCTTCTGCGAAGTCGCGCTGTGGTTCATGATGTCTTCCTCTCAGAAAACCACACCAATCTGACAGATGTGGATATGAGCATTTTACGGGCCAAAGCATGACCGTCGACCACTTTTTCTGAAATTCCCTCATTTTCGGCAGCGTTAGCACATGGTAATCTGCGGCTCCCTCGCAAAAATGAGACACCTTTTGTCATTTTGACACTCCCGAGCGGCTTGTCGTTCCTCGATTTGCTTAAACGGCAGACAGAAAAGTTGTTACAGCGTTTGTCCCTTTCGGCTGCCCAATCTGAGGGGCCAGACTTCAATTTTCAAAACCGATTGCAACAAAACGACTTGTGGAATCGGTGACATTTTGGCTGGTGTTGGATATCGTGCAGCCATTTTTTGACGGCGCACAATTCCTGCCGTCATTGTAGGAACGACAATTCCGACGAATGGTTCACAGGAATTTTGAACAGCATGAGAGACCCGTTACGGGAGAGTTCCCGCCGACGCCGTCGGCGGGCTTTGAAGGGCGGCAATGAAATCTCGAAATTGGACCACCCATAGCGGGTGACTTCGACGTAACATCGTCGCTGAACGTCTCGTCTGAATTGCCGACTCGTTGAAAGCCGTATCGCATGGGAATGATGATTCTGGGGTGTCTGCTCCCCGCATTTTGGGTGTCGTTCCTGGCGACGGGAGCCGTCCGGTGGATTGCGCCGCTGGTCGGGTTGATCGACCGGCCCTCTGCGCGAAAGGTCCACGTGATTCCCACGCCGCTCGGCGGAGGTGTCGGCATCTGGTGCGGGGTCGTGATCCCGCTCGGCATCGCACAACTTCTGATTGTTTTTCTGCCAAACCAAGTGGCCAGTTGGCTGCCGCCGTCGTTGACGCAGCACGTCGCCGGGGCCGTATGGCGGTCGTCCGAACTGTGGATCATTCTTGGCGGCGGGACGGTTCTCGCCGTCGCCGGGCTGCTGGATGATTTCCGCCCGCTGCCCTGGATTCCGCGGTTGCTGCTGCAATTCGGCGTCTCGGCGGCGGTCGTCTGGTCCGGCGTCCGGGCCAGCTTATTTCTCGCCGATCCGTGGGTGGGCGGCCTCCTCACCGTGGCGTGGTGCGTGGTGCTGGTCAACTCGTTCAATTTTCTGGACAACATGGACGGCCTGTCGCCGGGAATCGGGCTGATCGTCAGCCTGATCTTTGCCATTATGATGCTGTCGCGGGCCGATGAACCGCGGTGGCTGGTCGCCGGGTTCTTCCTGGTCCTCGCCGGTTCGCTGATCGGGTTTCTGTGCCACAACTGGTCGCCGGCCCGCATTTTCATGGGCGACGCCGGCAGTTATTTCCTGGGCTTCACCGTGGCGTGCATGTCGGTGCTGGGGACGTATTACACCGAGGTCGACGGCAAGCAGCACGCGATTCTGGCCCCGTTCTGCGTGCTGGCGGTGCCTTTGTACGACATCTGCTCGGTAATTTTCATCCGGCTGAGCGAAGGCCGCAGCCCGTTCCAGGCGGATAAACGGCACTTCTCGCACCGCCTGGTGGCGATGGGCCTGACCAAAGTTCAGGCCGTGCTGACCGTTCATCTGGCGACGCTGACGACGGGCCTCGGCGGACTGCTGTTGCAGCAGGTTTCTACCTGGACCGCGGCGATGACCATCGTCTCGCTGGTCGCCTGCGTGATCCTGATCATCGCCGTGCTGGAAGCGGCCCCCAGGCCGGGGGAACAGCGGTAGGAAGAGCTGTTCGACTTGGAATTCCAGGCTCGACCGTGAACGGGGAATTATACGAATCCCAACAATTGACATCGCTCCCCCAAGGTCCCGGCGTTGCCAACGCCGGGCTTTGGTGAAATCTTGACTCGCTGTTATTCGCCGTTGCTTCGTCGAATACGCTTGTTGAGAGCGTGAACCTTCGGCGGTTTCCCTGAATTGAGCTTGCGTTGCCGAGCAACCTCGCCGCAGCGGCTGCGGATTTTCTCAAGCGGGCGAATCCATCGCTGAGGCTGCGGAGACGTTTTCCGGCTGGGTCTCGATTTTTAACCGGGTGATCGTGCGTTTGTCGGCCGTCAGCACGGTGAAGCGGTATTGCTTCCAGGGAACGACTTCGCCGACGGACGGCACCCGGCCCAGTTGCGAGAAGACGAATCCGCCGATCGTGTCGAATTCGCCGTCCTCCGGCAGATCGTAATGCAATCGTTCGTTCAGATCGTCCAGATGCACGCGGGCGTCGACCTCGGCGACAGTCGGCGAAACGATCAGGATCGGATCCAGGTGTTCGTGATCGTCGAACTCATCGGCGATTTCGCCGACGATTTCTTCCAGAATGTCTTCCATCGTCACCAGCCCGGCAACGCCGCCGTATTCATCCAACACCATGGCGATATGAATTTTCTTCCGCTTCATGAGTTCCAAGAGCGAGGGAATCTGCGTCGTCATCGGGACATAGACCGGCTCGCGCAGCAGATCGCGGAGCACGGGGATCGGGTCGCCGGGCCGAAGCGGGGCCAGCGCCTTGAGGAAATCTTTCGCATACAGCAGCCCGAGGATGTCGTCCGTTGAATCCCCGATCACCGGCACGCGGGAATGGCCCGATTCGTTCAACTGCACGCGGGCTTCTTCCAGGCTCGATTCGACGTCGATGCAGAACATGTCGGTCCTGGGCGTCATGATTGCGGCAACGTCCTCATGCTGCAATTCCATCACGCGGTGGATCATCTGGCCGGCGTCGGATTCGATCACCCCTTCGCGGCGGCCTTCATCCACCACCGTGCGGATTTCATCGCCCAGATCGGCCGCTTCGTTGGCTGCCGGCGAACCCCGGCCGGCCAGTCGATGCGCCAGCCGGTCGAAAAATTGTGCGATGCCCAAAATCGGCGAACCCAGTTGACGCACCAGGCGGATGAGCGGCCAGAAGGTGCACAGTGTGCGTTCGCTGCCGACCCGGGAGATCACCCAGGGGACCAGGTCGGCGGCAATGAGAATGACCAGCGCGATCCCGAAAAATTGCAGCACGATCCCCCAGAACGCGGCCCTTTGCCAATCCGGCCACGCCGTCTGAAAGCCGAGCCGCCAGCAGACCAGGGCCGTGATGGCCAATGTCAGGCACATCCGGCACAGCCCCAGCACCAGGTGCGCCGATTCGCTGAACTCCAGGATATCGCGGAAGCGGTCCGGCCGGCCGCGGCGCTGGCAGAGATCCTCCAGCCGGCTGTACGAAAACTCTCTCAGTGAATAGCACGCCAGGGAACTGCCTGCCAACAGCAGCAGAAGGAATCCCGCGGCTCCGAAATACCACATCAAGTCAATCGCCTTCAAGAATCAGGCTGGTCCCACCCCGACACCGTTGGATCTCCGCCCCGGGGCAGGCCCAGCCCGGACAGAATTTCACGTTCGCGTTGCCGCATGATCACCCGGGTTTCGACGGTTTGGTCATCATAGCCGCAGAGATGAAGCAGGCCGTGCACCACGTATAATATCACTTCCGCCTGAAGACTCCAGCCCTGTGCCAGGGCCACCTGCCTGGCGGTGTCGAGGCTGACGATCAATTCTCCCTGCACCTGGTGCGGAGACGCCAAGGCTTCGCCGTCCGGCGCCAGGGAAAAACTGATCACGTCTGTCGGATCGTCGTGCCCCAGATACTCGCGATTGATGCGGTGAATCTCCGCATCGTCGGTGAGCACCAGGCTGATCTCGGCCGATTCGACTTTTTCGACCGCCAGCACGCGTTCCACGGCTCGGCGAACCAACTCGCCGTCGACGGTGAGATGACTGTGCCGATTGACGATCTCCAGTTCCAACGGCTCGCGATCCCGGGGGCGCACGTCAAGCGGTCCGCTGTTCGGGATAGCGAATGCGGCCGTGATGGATGCTGATCAGCGACTTCGTCAGCGAATCCTCGATCACGGCGAGTTCCCTGAGCGTGAGCGAGCATTCGTCGAACTGGCCGTCTAACAGACGTTTCATGGCGATGTCGTGCACCAGGGATTCCAGCCGCTTCGGCGTCGGATCGTCCAGCGTCCGGCTGGCCCCTTCCACGGCGTCGGCGATCATCAGCACGGCCGTTTCCTTGCACTGCGGCTTCGGCCCCGGATAACGAAACGCCGATTCCTGCACGTCGGACCGGTGATCGGCCGAGTTCTCCGCCTGCCGCGTCGCAGCATGAAAGAAGTATTCCACCAGCGTCGTGCCGTGATGCTGCTCGATGAAGTCGATCAGCACGGGCGGCACGTGGTGCTGGCTGGCCAGGTCCGAGCCGTCTTTCACATGGCCGATGATGATCAGCGTGCTCATTGCCGGAACCAGTTGTTGATGCCGGCTTGCTTCGCCGGGCAGCATGTTTTCCACAAAATACTGCGGCTTGAGCATCTTCCCGATGTCATGAAAATACGCGCCGACCCGGCACAACAGGCCGTTGGCGCCGATGGCGTCGGCCGCCGCCTCCGACAGCGTCGCCACGCCGATCGAATGGTTGTAAGTTCCGGGCGCCCGGCGGACCAGCTCTTGAAGCAGCGGATGCGAAATATCGCTGAGTTCCAGCAGGCTGATGTCTGTGACGACGCCGAACAACTGTTCGATGAACGGAAGGCTGCCGGCCACCAGGTAGCCCGCGGCCAGGCACCAGCCCGCACCGCGGAGGCTGTCAACCAGCAGTTGACGGTCGGTCCACAGCCGGTTGAGCCGCTGATTTTCGACGACACCGACGCCCCAGATCACCAGCAGGTATACGACCGCCGTGATCAGGCCGACCTTTACGATCTTGGAACGCGAGGAGACTTGATTCAACATCACCACGGCTGAGGCGATCACCGACATCAGCACGATGAATTCGCCGACGCCGCCGCCAATGGCGAACGTCTGCAGCAGCGACAGCGAAAACCCGGTGAGCGCGCCGAGCACCTGGTTGTAGGCAATCGACAGCACCATCACGGTACAGAGCAGGGCGATCACCTCGGCGTGCCAGGGGTCGGCGGACAAAATGCGGCCTAGCAAGACCGCCAGCGTGACGGCGCCCAGAAAGGTCGTCAAACGGCTGATGCTTCCGACCAGCCGCGGTTCGTTGCGGATCAGGTAATACCCGTTGAGCACCCACAGCACGCTCAGCAGCACCAGCACCGTGAAGACCCGAAGCAGGCGTTCGCCCGGGGTGACCATGCCCTCCAAAGTCTCGTATTGCGCCTTGAGGATTTCCAGCGTTTCCGCATCGATCACCGAACCCGGCGGCAGCAGCAGCGAACCGCGGGTGTACTGGTCCGTCACCACCTTCGTCGATTCCCGGGCGCTCCGGATCGCGGCCGACGTCGCCGTGACGTCAAACGTCAGAGTGGATTTCGACTTCGTCCGTTCCGACAGCCAGCGCTCGAGGACCGGCTGGACGGCCTCCAGTTGCGGGTACGACTTCCAGAATCGGCCAAGCCGGCCGGCCGCCTTCAGCATTTCCGACATCAACACGTCTGCCACGGGAATCGGCGGTTCATCGTTCGCCGCCGCGCCGTCGCCAAGAACGGTGATCGTGCCGTCCGGCCGCAGTTCGCGCTTCGAGAGTTCCCCCTCGTCCAGGATGCCGGTTTGACGCAACGGCACGATCAACTGGTCGAATTCGGCCAGCAATTCGTCAATGCGGCGTTCTGCGGTATCCGGCGGGCCGATGACCTCTTTCAATTTCTGCCATTGGCCCTGCATCTCAGCGGCCCTGGGATTGGACGCAGACTCGTCGGGCAGAAAGCCCAACGCCGTGCGCGCCTCCGCCGTCAGTTGCATCGGCTCCATCGCCGTCGCGACTTCAAACAAGTGGCGCCGCAGTTCGTCGGACAGGCTTTGCAACGGCGCCGGGTCGTGACGGAAGACGAGCGGCACCTGGTCTTCCACCGAGAGCTGGGCCAGTTCCGTCTTGCGGCGATTGACCAGCTCGAACTTCTCGCACGCCAGGATGCCGTCCGGGACGAAATCGCCGACGCGGTACCGGAACGGGGCCCGCCAACTGCCGATGACGACCACCATCACCGCCAGGAACGCGATCGAGACCAGCAGACGCAGCAGCACGTCGCCCTGGCTGAGCGTGCCTCCGAGGCGCGTCGTCCAGGATGTGCGCGCCTTCAGGCTCGCCGCCTTGGCCGATCTGGACTTTCGCGGAGCGAAGATCCGCATCACGATGGGGGGTGCTCTGAAGGTATAATCGCGTCCGTTGCAGCCCCGACCGTGAGGGTAGGGGCTGGCCCGTTGCTCACGCTCCGGGCGGTCTCCGGCGTTCTCGCTGGACCAGACTCGACCGAATTGCGATCCGCATCATAGGCTGCAACGATCCGCCGCACCAGTGGATGCCTGACGATATCCGCACCCGTCAATTCGACCGCGGCGATGCCCGGCACATTTCGCAAGAGATTGACGGCGTCGATCAGTCCGCAGGGGATGTGCTCCGGCAGGTCGATCTGGGTGACGTCGCCGGTCACCACGATTCGGGAATGCTGGCCCATCCGGGTCAGAAACATCTTCATTTGCGTGACGGTCGTATTCTGTCCTTCATCCAGGATGATGAACGTGTTGTTCAGCGTTCGTCCCCGCATGAAGGCCATCGGAATAATTTCGATGATGTCCTTGTCCAGGTACCTTTGAACCTGATCGTAATCGAGGATATCGCCCAGCGCGTCGAGCAGCGGACGGAGGTAAGGGTTCACCTTGGCGAGCATGTCGCCCGGCAGAAAGCCCAGCTTTTCGCCCGCTTCCACTGCCGGCCGCACCAGCACGATCTTGCGGACCAGTTCCTGCCGGAGCGCGTTCACGGCCATGGCCGTGGCCAGATACGTCTTCCCCGAACCCGCCGGGCCGGTGCAGAACACCAGGTCGTGCTCGCGGATCGCCTTCACATAGGACCGCTGCCCCGGACCGATCGGCTCGATCATGCGGGCCTTGTGGTAAACGTCAATCCCGTTCCCCGGCTCGCCCGCATCGGCGTTTTGGCCTCGTAACAGGATCCGGTCGAATTCTTCCGGAGGCAGGATCCCTTTTCGCTCGATCAGATTCCGCAATTCTCGGACGACGTCGGCTCCCCGCTCGACCTGGTCCGCTTCCCCTTGCAGGTGCAGCTCGTCGCCGCGCAAGACGACGTCGATGTGAAGCTGGTCCCTCAGCCGGCGGAGGTTCCCGTCCCGGGTTCCGAACAGATTTCGGATATCGTCATGATTCCGAAAACGAATACGACTTTCTGACATAGCACCTCACAGTACCTGTACCAGACGCCTGAACGCCAACAAGGTTCGGCGACCATGTTCTATTGTACTCGTTCCCGAAGCGCTGGCAAAGATACGTGTTGATGAACTGCACGGCCGGCCAGTTTTTCAAGGCGGGGGAGTGTCAAGCGTTTTGATGGACACTCCCCGACCTCCGGAACCCTGGCTTCGGAGCGATGACCGATGGCCTTGCACCGCGCGCGATCCGCCGGTAGGTTCTTCCGAGTCCGCCTTGAAAATTCACGCTGTGGGAGACTGCACCATGCATTCGGATCGACGTCTGGCCTGGCTGGCGGTGATTGGCGCGTTCGTCCTGCCTGCCGTTGGTTCGGCCGAGGTGAAGCTGCCGGCGATCTTCAGCGATCGCATGGTGCTGCAGCAGGGGAAAGAGTTGCCGTTCTGGGGAACGGCCGATCCCGGAGAAGAAGTGACGGTGACGGTCGCCGGGAAGGCGGTCTCCGTGAAAGCCGACGAAAAGGGGAAATGGTCGACCAAGGCACCCGCGGTGCAGGAATTCGGGCCGGTCGCGGTGAAGGTCGCGGGGAAGAATGTCGTCGACTATCAGGACGTGCTGATCGGCGATGTCTGGCTTGTCTCGGGGCAATCGAATGCGGAATGGTCGATCGAGCACTCCGGCAATCCGCAGGCGGAGATTGCCGCGGCGAATTACCCGTTGATGCGGTTCGTGCAAGTCCCGAAAGTGCCGTCCACACAGCCGCTAACCGACACGAAAAACCCGTGGCTGGCCGTAACGCCGGACAACGTGAAAGGCCTCACAGGGCAGGGCGGAAAATTCGGGCAGGGGGGATTGTCGGCGATCGGCTATTATTTTGGGAGGGACCTCCATCACCGATTGAAACGGCCGATCGGCCTGATTCACTGCGCCTGGGGAGGCACCATCTGCGAAGCCTGGGTCAGCGACGCCAGCTTGCGAGCCGACGCCGATTACGCCGACATCCTGACCCGCGCGGCGACGGCGAATGCCGACCCGAACCAGTCCGGCAATCCCAACCGGGCGTCTGTTCTGTACAACGGCATGATCGCTCCGATCCGGCCGTTCGCCATCCAGGGGGCGATCTGGTACCAGGGAGAATCGAACGCCGGCCGGGCTTATCAGTATCGCAAGCTGTTCCCCGCCATGATCGCCGACTGGCGGAAGCAATGGGGACAGGGAGATTTCCCGTTTTTCTTTGTGCAACTGGCGGCGCATAGGCCTCGCCTGGATCAACCGGCCGAGAGCATGTGGGCCGAGCTGCGTGAAGCGCAGACGCTGGCGTTGTCCGCCCCGAAGACGGGCATGGCCGTGACGATCGACATCGGCGACGCGGCCGACATTCATCCGAAGAACAAGCAGGACGTCGGCCGGCGTTTGGCGCTGAACGCGCTCTCCACCGCTTATGGCCAGGATGTCGTCCCCTCCGGTCCGCTGTATTGCTCGATGACCGTGGAAGGCTCGAAAATCCGCCTGCAATTCCAGCACGTCGGCAAAGGGCTTTCAGCCAAGGGCGATTCACTGGCAGGGTTCGCCATCTGCGGTGCGGACAAGAAATTCGCCTGGGCGGATGCCGTCATCGACGGCGACGCTGTGCTGGTGTCCGCGGCGGACATCATGGAACCTGTCGCCGTCCGGTATGCCTGGGGGGATAACCCAGCCTGCAATCTCTGCAGCAAGGACGGCCTGCCCGCGTCGCCATTCCGCACGGATGACTTTCCCGGAATCACTCTCAACGCGAAGTAATTCACAGCCCGTGCGCAGCGCGCTCGCCCTCAAAGCCCGGCGTCGGCGACGCCGGGACCGTATTCGCGGAGACTCTCCTGCCGCCGGGAATTCGGGTACACTTTCGACGAAACGCCTCGTGGTCATACAGGAGCCAAGCATGTCCGCTTCGTTTGTGTCTCGATGGGGCCTTGCGCTCTGCCTCGTGTCCGCTTGTGCGAGTCACGCGCTGGCGGCCGAACCTCCTTCACAGAGCTGGCCGCAATTTCTCGGACCGAATCGCAATGGCGTCTCGCACGAAACCGGCTTGGTCGATTCCTTCGGCCCGCAGGGACCGAAGGTGGCGTGGCGCGTACTGGGCGGCGTCGGAATGTCGGGCATCGCCCTGGACGAAAAGCAAGCGGTCACCCTGCTCGAGCGCGACGGCAAGCAAATGGCCGTGTCGTTTCAACGCACCGACGGGACCGAATTGTGGAGCCAGACCCTCACCGACGGATTTCGCAACTCGATGGGCGCCGGGCCCCGTGCCACGCCCGCCATCGCCCACGGGGCCGTCTTTGTCTTCACCGGTGAAGGAATCCTCGCGGCCCTCGACCAGACCTCGGGCAAACCCCAATGGAAACATGACGTCGTCTCGGATTTCGGCGGCAAAATTGCCGAGTACGGCATGGCGTCGTCACCGCTCGTCGTGGACGATCTCGTGATCGTCACGGCCGGCGTCAAAGGGGCCTCGGTCGTCGCCTACCAGGCGAAGACCGGTCAGGTGGCGTGGAAAACCGGCAACGACACGGCCGGTTATTCGTCGCCGGCACTGCTGACCGTGGGGGGGCGCCGCCAGATTGTCGCCTTTACCGGCAAGTCGGCTGTCGGGCTGGACCCCAAGACCGGCGCACAACTCTGGCGGTATGTTTACAGCACCGATTTCGACTGCAATATCGCCACGCCGATTGCCGTCGGCGAGAACGTCTTCATTTCGTCGGGCGAGAATCACGGCTGCGCCCTCTTGGCACTCAAGCCGCAGGGCGATGTGTTTGAGGTCACCGAAGTCTGGAAGTCCTTCGGCCCGTCCAGCGTCATGCGCAACGAGTGGCAGACTTCGATTCTGCTCGACGGTTTTCTGTACGGTTTGGACAACGTGGGCGGCGCGGGCCCCATCACGCATCTGAATTGCGTGAACGCGAAAACCGGCGCCCGCGTCTGGCAGCAGCCGCGTTTCGGCAAGGGAAATCTCATCGCCGCCGACGGAAAACTGTTCATCCTCACCCTGGCCGGAGAACTGGTGATCGTCCGCGCCCATTCTGAGGGATTCGAAGAACTGTCCCGCGCCAAAGTCTGCGAAGGGACGCGCCAGGCCCCCGCATTGCTGGACGGTCGGCTCTATCTCCGCGATTCCAAGGAGATCGTCTGCATCGACCTCCGGGCTGAAAAATGAGCACCCCCTGATCAGGAGTTCTATCGTGATGGTGATGAAATCAGAATCTCGCGCACGGTGTCTTGCCGCCGTGGTTCTCTTTTGGCTGACTTGTGGTTTCGCACCAGCCGACGAGATCGCCGCCGAAAAACCCGGCACGGAAGGCAACGGCGACGTCGTCATCGGGCCCGATTACAAGATCGATCCCGATCTCACCGACCGGGGCAATCGGAAGGGGAAATCATTCGAGTTCTCGCTCAAGCTTGCCGACAGCAAGATTTTTCGCGGCGACGACGCCACGCTCGACCCGAAGAAGCCCGTGCGTTCGCAGCGGAAAATCTTCGTGTATATTCCGGCGGCCTACAAAGACGGCACGAAAGCGCCCGTGCTCGTGACGCTGGACGGGCCGAGCCGGCTCAACCTGGTGCGCCACGCTCTCGATAATCTGACCGTCTCCCAGGACCCGAATCGCCGCTTGCCGGCGTTCATCGTCATTGCCGTGGAGAATGGCGGCGACGACGGCAAGGGAAGCGAGCGCGGGTTGGAATACGATACGATGTCGGACCGCTTTGCCCGGTTCATTAATGACGAAGTCTTGCCGGCCGTGCTGGCGAATGCGGAGATCAAGGCCGCTTACCCGCAGATCGCATTCACGGCGAACCCCTGGGGAAAAGCCGTGATGGGGTGCAGTTCCGGCGGAGCCGCGGCCCTCACGATGGGCTGGTTCCGTCCGGACTTGTTTCGCCGGTTGATCACCTACTCTGGCACGTTTGTCGATCAGCAGGACGACGACGCGCCGGAAGAAGCGAAGTACCCTTTGGGTGCATGGGAATACCACTCAGGTCTGAAACTGATCGAAACGACAGTGAAGAGGCCGTTGCGCATTTTCACGCACGTTTCGGAAAACGACAATCGTGCCCAGGACCCGGAAGAAACGTACCACAACTGGGTAATGGCCAACGAGCGCACGGCCAAGGCCCTGCGCGCCAAGGGCTATGACTACCGCTACGTCTTCAGCCGTGCATCAAAACACTGCGATGCCAACGTGTTCGACCAGACGCTGGCAGACACCCTGGTCTGGATGTGGCGCGGCTACACTCCCGAATGATTGTCCGCCCAGTGAACCGCACGGCCAGACTGCACAGCCTGCTGTACATCCTGATGTACAGCCGCCGTGGGGTTTCCTGCTGGAGCCCCTTTATACCAATCCCAACAATTGACAGCGTTCCCCCGATAGGTCCCGGCTTTGGTGAAATCTTGACTCGCTGTGAATTGTTGGGCTTGGTATTACCGCCTGACCCTCGAATTCCGGGATGACAAGACTTGGTGCTGCCCGCTGGAAAAACTCGCAGGGTTTCGCTATCTTATCATTCGGGGAATTGAACATCAGGGAAGCACACTGAGTGCGTCGGCGGCGAAGATCACGACGATCCCGGCGCTCTACCGGCCGTTTCGGTCAGTCTCCCAACGGGAGTGACGCCAAATGATGTGTCCGTTTTGCAAACACGACGAGACGAAAGTCATCGACTCCCGCGGGAGCCAGGAATTCGTCATTCGCCGCCGGCGAGAGTGTCTCAAGTGCGAACGGCGGTTCACGACCTACGAGAAAATCGAAGATTCGCCGTTGAAAGTCGTCAAAAAAGACGGCTCCCGCGTGCCGTTCGACCGGACGAAAATCCGCGACGGCATCGAAAAAGCCTGCTGGAAGCGGCCCGTCAGCGAAGAGACGATTGAACGCATCGTCTCCGACATCGAGGTCGATCTCTATGAAAACTTCGAGCGAGAAGTCCCTTCGAGATACGTCGGCGAGAAAGTGATGCTGGCCCTGCGCGACGTCGACCAGGTCGCCTTCGTAAGGTTCGCCTCCGTCTACCGCGACTTCAAAGACGTCACCGATTTCGTGGAAGAACTCGAACCCATGCTCCGCGGCACTTGGCCGCGCTGAACGCGATGACGCCCTGGTGTGGAGAATCGCCAGAAATCCGCTCTTGCCGGGATGGCTTGCTTCTGACATGATTCCGCCCCGGCCGTGGGGACGGGATCGGAGTGCGCCCCTCATGTCAGAGCCCTTGCTGTACGACGTCCTTTTCGCCTGGAAGTGCTCGAGCACGCATCACAAGCTGGCGCTCGATGCGCTCCGGCATCTGCGCCATGAACGGGGCGAAGCCTGGCGCGATCTCTTTCTTGGCCACGTCGAAACCTATCTCGATGGCAGCAAGGCTCCCGACAACCAATTCAAAGACTTCAAGAATCACGTCCTGCATGTCCGGGACAATCTCTGGGGCGGAGCTGTCGGCAGCACGATCGCCTGGTATGCCAAGGCCCTGGAATCGCTCAAAGCGAAGCGATGGAACGAGGCCGTGTACAATACCGGTGTGATGACCCATTATTTCACCGACCCCTGGCAGCCGTTCCATACCGGTCAAAGCGAAGCCGAGGGGATTGTTCACCGCGCCGCCGAATGGAGCATTGCCTGTGCGTACCACGAATTGCAGGCCATTCTCGAGAACGACCAGGGCGGCTATCCCGACCTGTCGCTTCCCACGGGTGATGACTGGCTGGCCAAACTGGTGGTGCAGGGGGCGCAAACGGCCAATCCGCATTATGAAGTCTGCATCGATCATTACGACCTGAAAAAGGGCGTGAAAGACCCGCCAACGGGGATGGATCAGGAAATCAAGGACCGCATCGCCCGGCTGATCGGACAGGCGGTGATCGCGCTGGCACGCGTGCTGGACAAACTTTTCACCGAGGCCGATGTCGTTCCCCCGAACACGAATGTGACCGTGCTGGGCCTGATGGCCCAAATGACAGTCCCCATCTTCTGGGTCACCAAGAAAATGAAGAACGCCAAAGACAGGGCCGTGGTCGAGGCGATGTACCAGGAATATCAGAAGACCGGCAAAGTCCTGAAGACGCTGCCTGAAGACGACCGGGCTGTTCGAAAGCTCTATGCCGAGGAAGTCCTGCAACTGCCGGTCGAAATGCTCGATGAGGAACCGCCGGGCCCGATCGGCCAGGCACACGGAACCGGCGCTCTCGAGCGGACGCGCCCCAAACCTGCCGTGAAGGAAATCGCCTCGCCTCCGGCCGCGGCGTCCGCTGAAGTTTCGGGAGCGAAATTTTATCTTGCCCCCGCGATGCCGGTCGAGAAAGCTCCGTCCATAGGCCCGAAGACCGCCGGTCAGTTGGAAAAGGCCGGCGTGCATACCGTCTCCGATCTCCTCGCGGCGAATGCCGACACGCTCGCCGCCAAACTCGCAAACCGGCATTTCGACGGTCCGGTGATCCGTGAATGGCAGCAGCAAGCGATGCTGATGTGTGATATCCCCAAACTCCGCGGCGGGGATGCCCAACTCCTCACCGGCGTCGGCGTGACCGATGCCAGGCAATTGGGGCTGCAGTCCGTCGACGAACTGTTCGCCAAGATCAAAGCCTTCGCCGCAACCCCGGCCGGCGAACGCATCCTTCGCAACGGCAAGCCGCCGATGAAGGAAGAAGTCGCCGGTTGGATCGACGCGGCCCGCCAACCGCGCCACCTCGCGGCCTGACAGCGGACATTGGCGTTGCAGAACGGCGCGCCGAACGGCATAGTAGTGCCTGAGCGATAATATTCTGCCTGGTCCGATCCGCGCATCCGCGCTGTCTGGTCGACTCAGGTGTCTTCTCGGCGGAATTGCCCTGCAATGCCGCCCAACTGAGGCCCGTTCATGACTGCTCCGCAGAACCGTTCGTTATCCGGCGGCGATGAAGATTCCTGGGGAAAACTGGCATCCGATTTGTTCGGCATCAACCTGAATGCCGACGACGATCTCGATCTGAGCGACCTGGAACCGCCGCAGGCCCAAGCCCCGGTGCCGGTCCCCGTTCAACCCCCGGCCCCTGTTCCTGAGGCAGCGGCCATCGATCTGTCCGACATGGATTTCCAGGCGGACGACGAGGATGAGGACGAAGTCGACGACCTCCAAGAAGATGACGACATCGATCTCGATGAGGTCGCGGAACTGGACGACGAAGAAGAAGAGGATGAGGACGACGCCGGCGAGGAACTTGCCGATCAGTCGGCTCCGGCCACGGAATCCGATGATTTCTGGGAGGCTTTGGAGAGTTGGGACTGGGAAAAGAGCGGCGACGATGCCGGATCCGGCGGCGAAAGCAGCGTTCGCCCGCGTCGTTCCGAGGGCCGCGGAGGCAGAGGCCCGCGCGATCGGGAGCGATCCGGGGGACGTGGCGGACCCGGTGGGGGCCGTCGAGATTCTCGCGAGGACCGTCCCCCCAGGCCGTCCGTCGACCAGCCGCGCCCTGCGCACAGCGATGCCCACGATCAACCGGCCGAAGCGCCGCGCCGGGAACGACGTCCCGAGCCGAACGCCGAGCGGCCGTCACGCGGCCCGGGCAGTTCTCCGCCCCGGCCGGCGCGTACGGCGCAAGTCAGTGATGACGATTTCGGGTCCGGCCTGTCTGGAGGCGATGTCGAACTCCCCAAGCGGCACGAAGCGCCGAAGCCGCGACCGAGCCGGCCGGAACCCCGGAAACCGGTTCCGGCTCCGATCGATGATTTCGCGTCCGAGTTGCTGGACGAAACTGAGGGAGATCTCACCCCGGGAGAAGCCGCCGAAGAGGCGGTTCCGGAAGGCGGCGCGGACGAGCAAACCCGCCGCCGCCGCCGTCGCCGCCGTCGTCGCCGACCGTCTGATGCCCGGGACGCTCAACCGGCTTCATCGTCGGCCGCGGAAGGGGAATTCCCGCCGGAACTCGATGACGAACAAGAGGAAGACCTGGATCGCAGCGAGTCGCCGGAGGCCGCGGAAGGGGAACCTCGGCCGGAATCTCGTGGCCGCCGTCGTCGCCGTCGCCGGCCGGGAGATCGGCCTCCGCGGACTGAAGCGGCGACTCGAACCGAGGACCGCGACCTGCCGGAAATGGCTGAATCCTCGGAAGCCGACGAATTCGTCGCCGAGGACGAAGCCGTGGTGCAAGCCGTCAATTACGATGACGTGCCGACGTGGGAAGAAGCGATCGCGTGCCTGCTGAAGCCGAGCGGCGGCAGCCGGGGCGACGGCGGTTATCGTTCTGGTCCGCGACGCCGCTGAAAGCGACAGCGGCGTCGGGAAGCCGGCGCCGAACCCGTTCGACGCCGAAGATAGAGCCTGCTCATGACGCGGAAAACCTGCCGGCTGGTCACGCTGGGTTGCAAAGTCAACCAGTATGAGACGCAGTTGATCAAGGAAGGGTTGGAACGCAACGGTTACTGTGAAGCCAGCGAAGGCGAACCGGCCGATCTGTGCGTCGTCAATACGTGCACTGTCACGAACAATGGCGATTCCCGGTCCCGGCAGGTGATTCGTCAACTGTCAAAGCAGAACCCCGGCACGCGCACGCTGGTGATGGGGTGTTACGCCACCCGCGATCCGATGGCGCTTGCCAGGCTGCCGAACGTGTTTGAAGTCGTCGCCGACAAGCGGGAACTGCCGGACATTCTGCAAAGGCATGGCATCTTTGATCTGCCCACGGGCATCAGCCGGTTTGAAGGACGCAAACGGGCCTATGTCAAAGTGCAGGATGGCTGCATCCTGAAATGCAGCTATTGCATCATTCCCGCGGTCCGGCCGCATCTATCGAGCCGAACTCCCCGGGAGATTGAAGCCGAGGTCCGGAGGCTGCTCGACAACGGTTACCAGGAAATCGTGCTGACGGGCATCCACGTCGGCCATTTCGGAGTCGACACGACACGCGGCAAATCCGGCCTGCAGCCGTTTCGTCTGTGGCATCTTTTCCGACAATTGGACCGAATTCCCGGTCCCTGGCGGATGCGGCTCTCCAGCATCGAAGCGGCCGAAGTGAACGACGATTTCATCTCCGCTGCCGCCGAGTGCGAGCATCTCTGCCCGCATTTTCATCCGGCGCTCCAAAGCGGTTCGAATACCGTGCTCCGGCGGATGCGCAGGCGCTATTCTGTCGAGCGATTTCTGGAAAAACTGGGCCGTATCCGCGACCGGATCGTGAATCCGTCGTTCACCACGGACATCATCGTCGGATTTCCCGGCGAGACCGATGCCGAATTTCAGGCCACCCTCGACGCATGCGAGTTCGCCGGCTTCCTGAAAATTCACGCGTTCCCGTTCAGCCCCAGGACCGGCACGCCCGCGGCAACGATGCCCGCCCAGGTCCCTGGCGAAATCCGCCAAATGCGGATGAAAGCCCTGGAGCAACTGGAGGGAAAACTCGCGGGACGCTATCATCAAACACTGGTAGGCAGCGAATCCGAAGTGCTCGCGGAAGGCTGGTCGCCGTCAAGATCCGGCTGGGTCCAAGGGACCGACCGGCGTTACGTGACGGTGGAATATCCGGGGAGCGAAAGGGATTTCAATCGCATCGTGACTGTGCGGGGAACCTCCGCGGAAGTTCGGTGTCTCAGGGGAGAGCGTGTCGACAACGGGAGCTTTGCATCCGGCGGCGTCTAACAAACGGAATGGCCATGGCGATGTCCGAATATCATTCTGACTTTCTGGCGCTGGAAGAGCGCGATCCGGCAATGGTGGCCACCATTACACGATGCGAACTGACGGAAGAAGAAAACATCGACGTGCTCGGCAAGGATCTGCTCGACCTGGTGGACCAGTACGGCTGCCGGCAGATCATCGTCAGCCTGCAGCATGTCACCTACATCACCAGTGCCGCGCTGGGGAAATTGATCACGCTGCATCGGCGTCTGCACCGCAAGGACGGCCGATTGATCATTTGCGGAGCCATCAATTCGGTGAAAGACGTCTTGCGCTCGAGCCGGCTGCACGAGTATTTCACCGTCGCCGAGGACGTGACCTCCGCCCTCACCCTCATGTCCTCCCCCGGTTGATGCACGCCCCGACTTCCTGTAGGGTGGGTCAAGGCTTTGCGAGGCCCATCATCGCCATCTCGGGGAAGCATCTGGTGTCCGGCAGACTGATTGCGATCGAGGGCATCGACGGTTCCGGCAAAGGGACCCAGGCTGCGCTCCTCTGCGACCGATTGAACCAGGCCGGCATCCGCACCGTGCTGCTGAGTTTTCCCCGCTACCAGAAGACGGCGTTCGGCCGGCAGATCGGAAAGTTCCTCAACGGCCAGTTCGGCAGCCTGGACCAGGTTCATCCGCTGCTCGCCTCGCTGCTGTTCGCCGGCGACCGGTTGGAATCGCGGTCCCTGATTCTTGAATCGCTGGCACAGTCTGACATCGTGCTGTGCGACCGGTATGTTGCGTCGAACATCGCCCACCAGGCGGCGAAACGGACCGGTGCCGAACGCCGGGAACTCATCGAGTGGATCGAGCATCTGGAGTTTGACGTTCATCAATTGCCACGCGCCG
This sequence comes from uncultured Planctomycetaceae bacterium, assembly GCA_964388415.1. Classification (GTDB taxonomy): domain Bacteria; phylum Planctomycetota; class Planctomycetia; order Planctomycetales; family Planctomycetaceae; genus CAZDGB01. Next base: position 49,370 of record CAYMAO010000044.1, read on the forward strand.
AGTTGACGCTCTGGCTCGACCTGCCGGTCGCCATGGCTCAGCAATTGATCGCCCGCAAAGCGCAGCGGGCCTATACCGAGAAGGCCGCCGATTTGCAGGAAGCGGATGGGGACTACCTCCAGCACGTGCGCGAGGTCTACCAGGACTTGGCATCGACACGGACCGATTGGCGTCGAATCGATGGCATGTCGCAAGACAATCTCCGCGCTGTCGAAGAGATCACCGAAGAAATCTTCACGCTGATTCCGCAATCCTCAATCCTCAATCCGCAATTCGCCGACCTCGTGTTGTCCCGCAAGACGTGGCTGACCGACGTCTTGCAGCCGTGGTGCCGGACTGCGTCGCGCAAAGACCTGCTGCTCGCCGAGCAGGAATGGACCGACATCGCCGGGAAAGTTGACGCGGAAAAAACGCTCTGGCGCTGGGCGTGGAGCCGGTTCCCCGAGTTGGTGCACGAAAGCCTGGGGATTGAGGAGACGTCGGAAGTGATCGTCACCCTGAAAAACGGCCAGGAAATCCGCGGTTTTCCCGACGCCCGCCAAAGCCTGCGCGGCATGCTGGTCGTGCTGACGGCGGATGAACAGGGACGCAACGCGGATGCCGGGCCGTGGTCGATTGATGAGGTGACGCTGATCCGTCGCCCCACGATTGACCCCGTCCCCCGCGCGGTTCCATAATCGAAACAACGCTTCTGCGAAGCGTCGCGAAATTTTCCGAACGCCCAACGCCGAATACCGAACGCCTATTATGCCCGCTGCACCGCCGCTCAAAGCCACTTCCCAAGTTCCCGACGCCCAGGGCCGCTTCGGCGAATTCGGCCGGCGGTTCGTACCGGAAACGCTGATGTTCGCGTTGGAAGAGCTGACGGCGGAATACGAAAAGGCCAAACGCGATCCCGAATTCCAGCGCCGTCTGACCGAACTGCTGACAACCTTCGTCGGCCGGCCCAACCCGCTCTATTTCGCCGAACGGCTGACCGAAGTCTGCGGTGGGGCAAAGATTTACCTCAAGCGAGAGGATCTCAATCACACCGGTGCGCACAAGATCAACAACACCATCGGCCAGGGACTGCTCACCTTGCGGATGAAGAAAACCCGCGTCATCGCCGAGACGGGGGCCGGCCAGCACGGCGTCGCCACCGCCGTGGCGTGTGCGAGGTTTGGTCTGCCGTGCGTGGTCTACATGGGCGAGGAAGACATCCGCCGGCAAAAGCTGAACGTGTTCATCATGAAAACGATGGGTGCCGAGGTCCGGCCGGTGACGAGCGGTTCGCGCACTCTGCGGGACGCCATCAACGAAGCCATGCGAGACTGGATGGCGTCGGTCGAGAACACGCATTACATCATCGGCTCGGTCGTCGGCCCGCATCCGTTTCCGATGATGGTCCGTGATT
>CAYMAO010000045.1:0-50478 GCA_964388415.1 uncultured Planctomycetaceae bacterium
AAAGCGCTCGACCGCACCCTACGGCTTGCCGTGTTTCAAAAAGGCGTTGGCCGTGGCCAAACATCGAACCTCTATTCCGACAAATTCTTCGAAACGGTACAATCTTTTCAGGTTCGTTTTCTCGACGGGTCAGGGAGCAATGCTCCGACTCCGCCAGGACTGTCCCACGCCGTTGACCGCCGCCGTGAAATTTCAAGGTTCTCAGCAAACGCCGCCGCATTTAGACCGCCGTCTGCAACTGCGGATGCTCGGGTGCGTCGGCGCGATCGCGCTCGTGATGTTCCTGGTGCAAGTCTGGCGGATCGGCAACGGCAAAGGGGGTTCGTCGCATCCTCATTTTCTTCGCACCGACGCTGAGCAAACAGACAATGAGCGGATTGGCGGCCTCGATCAGCCGGGGCCGACGTTGTTGAAGGATGATGAGGTCCGCATTCTGCCGGAGGAACGTTGGGAGGAGCCCGGCTTTGCCGAGGATGCCGGCCAACAAGAGGTTCGGCAGATCGACATTCCCCGGGCCTGGCTGGAGAACGTGAAGGATAATTCGCTGGGCATTCGCCCGCAGGAGGCTGACGTCTATTACCGCATTCTGGCCCAGGTGGCGTCCATTCCTGCCCGAAACCTGCAGGCCGAAACCGACCCGGACGCTTTGTATGTGAATTTGATGGCGTCTCCCGAGAAATACCGCGGGCGTCCGATCTCCCTCACCGGCGAAGTGGTCAACTTGTACGAATACACGGCGGGAGAGAACCGGTACGGCGTGACGCGGCTGTACGATGCCTGGATCTTGACGCCGGATTCCGGGAATCAGCCGTACCGGGTGGTGTGCCAGTCGATTCCGCCCGACCTGAAACCCGGCGAGAAGCTGCATCAATCGGTCCGCGTGACGGGCTGCTTTTTCAAGAAGGAAGCCTACGAATCGCAGGGACGGAAAGTGCACGTGGCGCCGGTGCTGCTGGCCGGCCGATTGTCGCGTTTCGTGTCACCGTACGCCCCGCCGCCGGTGGATCATCTGGTTCCGTGGATGGTCGGCGTCATCACGGTGATCGGACTGGCCATGCTGGCGACCGTCATCGGCTTCGCCCTGAGCGATACCCGGTCACAGCGCTGGCAGGCGCCTTCCGTGGTGAGCGATGCCGACGCCTTGGCATTTGCCCGGATCGATCATCGCCTGAGCATCGCCGAATCGCTGCGCCGGCTGGAGTATGATGAGCCGCTGGAAGAGCACAGCGCCCCCCGGGAGTCGACCAATGGACATAGCTCGACCGCGGACCTGCCCCACGAACTGATCGATCTGCCGACGCCCTTCCCGCCGACCCGCGTGCCGAAACGGTGGGATGATGCGACCTGACCTGCGTCACGCGTTGCAATTCGACGTCAGGCGACTACGATTGAGGGATGCATGGGGGCGATCGAGGACTCGTTGCGCCCCGACGTCCGGAATCTTCGAAGGATCACCGCAGCATGTCCCAGTCTGGTACCAAGACCGTGTCGCCGCTCCCGGCAGTCGGTGCGAATCCGTCGTCCTCGGCTCAGGGGACGACGCCCGGCAGCTTTGCGAAGAAACCGCAGATCGCCCCCGGTCTCGACGGCCGGTGGACGTTTTCCTCGCCCGACACGCCGAACATGCCCCAGCCGTCGGACAAAACCGCCTGGGATTTTTTGCCGGAGGGCTGGACGACTTTTGTGGAAGCTCCTGGGAGCGTGATGGATATCTCTTGGAAAGATCCAAGCACGTTTCATTCCTGTTTTGAACAATCCGATGGCTCACATCGCTACGTTGTTCTCAAAGGCTGTCTCGATTTCAAGCCCACAACCCAACTCGAACACGCCCGACTGGGCATCATCACGCCGGAAATGGAACGGGTCGCCGCGCGGGAACCGCATCTCACGCCGGCACAAGTTCGCGATGAAGTTGCCGCGGGACGCATGGTGATCCCGGCGAACAAAGTTCATCTGCAACATCACCTCGATCCGATGGCGATTGGCCGGGCGTCGAAGACGAAGATCAACGCCAACATGGGAGCCTCGCCGGTTTCGTCGAGCACCGATGAGGAAGTCGAAAAGCTGAAGTGGGCCGAGAAATGGGGGGCTGACACGGTGATGGACCTCTCCACCGGCGGCGACCTCGATGCCTGTCGGGCCGCCATCATTCAAAACAGCAACGTTCCCATCGGGACCGTGCCGATCTATTCCATGATCATCGGCCGGAAGATCGAAGACCTGACGGTCCCCATGATTCTCGATTCGCTCCGGCTGCAGGCCCGGCAAGGTGTGGACTATTTCACCATCCACGCCGGCGTGCTGCGGGAGCATCTGCCGTTTGTCAATCGCCGGTTGATCGGCATTGTCAGCCGCGGCGGGTCGCTCCTCGCGAAATGGATGATCGTCCATTGCCGGCAGAACCCGATGTACGAACACTGGGAAGACATCTGCGACGTGATGCGGGAATACGACGTCACGTTTTCCATCGGCGACGGGCTGCGGCCCGGCGGACTGGCGGATGCGACCGACCGCGCGCAGCTTGCTGAACTCGCCACGCTCGGCGAACTCACCGAACGTGCCTGGCGGAAAGGGGTGCAGGTGATGATCGAAGGGCCGGGCCATGTGCCGTTCGATCAGATCGAATACAACATGAAACTGGAACGGCAACTCTGCCATGGGGCGCCGTTTTATGTGCTGGGCCCGCTGGTCACCGATATCTTCCCCGGTTACGACCATATCACCAGTTGCATCGGGGCAACGGCGGCCGCTTACCACGGGGCGAGCATGCTCTGCTATGTCACGCCGAAGGAACATCTCGGCTTGCCGAAGAAGGACGACGTCAAGCAGGGCTGCATCGCCTACAAAATTGCCGCCCATGCGGCGGACGTGGCGCTCGGCATTCCGGGGAGCCGGGATCGTGATGACGAACTGACGAAGGCCCGCGCGGCCCTCAACTGGGAAAAGCACTTCGAATTGAGCTTCGACCCCGATACGGCCCGGGCCTATCATGATGAAGACCTCGATGTCGACACCGATTTCTGCGCGATGTGCGGCCACGACTGGTGTAGCGTCCGCATCAGCAAGGAGATCGTCGAGTTCACGTCCGGGAAGGACGAGCACTATCAATGGGACCGGGCGAAAGTCTCTGCGGCGTTGTCGGCAGAACAGCAGGACATCCTCGCGAAGCGCGGCGTGTTGAGTCCCGACGAAATCCACAAACTGGCCAGCAAGACGAAGAAAGCCGTGGGCGCGGAAGCGAACAAGGCGTCATGCCACAGCGATTACGTTGACGCCGACGCCGCCCAGGAAATCCAGGGACAACTGGTCGAACTCACGGTGCGGTGAAAGCGGGGTTCGGAGGGAAACATCGCCGCACGGCGAAATCGCGAAACCGACGTCATCCCGCCTGAAAACTGCTCTCGCCCAGATTGCCGAAATCCGCTATCTCTCGCGTGCGCCGCGGGGTTTGCGGTGTCTTCGAGACGAACCACGCGATGCGCGAGGCATCGGTTCGCCTCGTCGAAGACTTCGGCAAAGCCTAAGGTCCACTGGGAAAGTTTGCATGTCCGCCGGTTCTGTTCCTGCCGATCCCACGCCAATCCATACGCTGGGCCGTTGGACGGTGGAATTCATCACGGTGATCGGCGATCTGGCGTCTTTCACGCTGCAGATGTTCGGGTGGATGTTCGTCCGGATGCCGCGCGGGCACATCCTTTGGCCGGCGCTGCACGAAGTCGGCGTGCTGAGCGCGCCGGTCGTGCTGGTGACGGGGCTGTTCCTCGGGATGGTATTGGCAGTGCAATCGTATGACACACTGCGAATTTTACATTTTGAATCGCGGATCGGGTCGGTGATCAACGCGTCGCTCGTGAAGGAACTGGGGCCCGTGCTCGCCGCGACCATGCTGGCTGGCCGGGTGGGCAGCGCGATCGCCGCGGAGATCGGCACGATGCGCGTCACCGAGCAGATTGATGCGTTACGGGCGCTGGGCGCTAACCCGATTGCGTATCTCGTCGTCCCCAGGTTTCTCGCCTGTTTCTGCCTGATTCCGATGCTCACGCTGCTGGCCGACGGCATCGGCATGTTCGGCGGCTGGGCCGTCAGCACGCAGGCGCTCGGCGTCAGCAGTTACTACTACTGGTTCTATTCGGAGAGTTTCCTGACGGCGTACGACGTCGTCAGCGGAACGTTGAAGAGCGTCTTTTTCGGCTCGGCCATCGCCCTCATCGCCTGTCACCGCGGATTCCACTGCACGGCCGGCGCGGAAGGCGTAGGACGAGCCGCCACGGAAGCGTTTGTCTATTCCTTCATCGCGATCCTCGTCCTCGACTTCATCCTCGGCATCGTGCTGATCCACATCTACCGCTGGTGGTGGTTCATCCCGGTGACAGTCGTGTGAAAATTGGTCATTGGCTATTGGTCATTAACGATTGCTGATTTCCAATGACCAATGACCAATGACCAATGACCAATGACCAATGACCAATTCCAGACACCATGCTCTCCGATCCTCCCCCATCGCCCGCCGCCCCCGTGATGGAACTCCGTCACGTCACCCGGAATTTCGGCCGGCAGCCGGTGCTGCGCGAGATCTCCTTTGCCGTTCAGCCAGGCGAAACGCTGGTGGTCATCGGGGAAAGCGGCTGCGGCAAGAGCGTATTGACGAAAATCCTCGCCGGCCTGCTGGAACCGTCGGCCGGCGAAGTCTGGTGGGATGGCCGGACCCTGAAATCCCGATCGCGCGGTGAACTCCAGCAGGACCGCTTACGGCTCGGTTATCTCTTTCAAGGCGCGGCGCTCTTCGACAGCATGAACGTCTTCGAGAACATCGCCTTCGGCCTCAGGGAAAACACCAAGGCGTCGCAGGCAGAAATCCGCGGCATCGTCTCGGAACGGCTCCGCGAAGTCGGGCTGCCCGCGGAAACCGCACTGAAGCGGCCCGCCGATCTCTCCGGCGGCATGCGCAAACGCGTTGCGCTGGCCCGCGCCCTGGCGATGTCCCCGGACATCGTGTTCTACGACGAGCCGACGACCGGCCTCGACCCCGTGATGAGCGACGTCATCAATGAACTCATCCTGCAGACGCAACAACAGAGGCACGTCACCAGCCTGGTCGTCACGCACGACATGCACACCGTCCGCCGCGTCGCCGACCGCGTGATCATGCTCTATCCTCTCAGCCGGCTCGCGCCGGATGAACCGCAGATGGTCTTTCACGGCACAAATGAGGAAGTGTTTGAATGCACCGATTCCCGCATTCGTTCCTTCGTCCGAGGCGAAGCCGGAGCCCGCATCCAGGAGTTAGCCGCTGCATGAAAAACGTTGCGCATACAGGCGATGTCTGAGAGAAGAAAAGTGTGAGAGAAAGAGGGAAGACGAATTTCAGGAGTTCCGAATTTCAGTTGATGCAAGAATTCTTTACCCCAAAGGGGTTATGCCTCATAGCCCAGGGTTGCCCGTTTCGGGCCACCCTGGGGACTGTTTCCGGAGGAACGACCAACCCTGAAAGGGTTGTGCCATGCGAAAAACCAGCGGCGGAACCCCGTTGGGGTTCATCGGCTGTTTTCGAGGAATGAACCCAAGGTAGCTCACTATGTTCGCAGACCTGGGCTATGTGACGCAACTCCTTCGGAGTAAAAACCTGGAGACGAAGACAAAATCGGAACGACTGATTTTGCATGACTCTCTCCTCCTCTCGTATTCTCCAATCATTCTCACCACTTCTCATCAACCTCCGCGGCTGCGCGAGAGACATTGATTTAAGGATTCCCCGTCATGGATGAGCGGAAATTTCAGTTTCGCGTCGGACTGCTGGTCCTGGTCGCCTTGGGCGTCGGCAGTTGGCTGGTGATCCGCTTCGGCGATGTTCAGCGCACCTGGCGGAAGCAGTACGTCGTCTCGATCCGGTTCGATTCCGCGGCGGGCGTTTACCCGTCGGCTCCTGTGCTGCTCAACGGCGTCGTCGTCGGCGCCGTCAAGCAGGTCTTTCTGGACCGCAACCAGGGGGGCGTGATCGTCGCCGTGGAAATCCGCGAGGAAATCAAGATTCGCGACGACAGCGTGCCGATGGTGTCCCGGTCGCTCATGGGAGAAACGGCCCTGGAATTCACGCACGGCCGGTCGAAGAAATTCCTGGAGCCGGGCGATGAGATTATCGGACAGGGCGCCCCCGACCCGATGGTCGCCATGCAGCGGCTCGAACATCGCGCCAGCGCGGCCCTGGAAATGCTTTCTGACACCGGCCAGGAATGGAAACGGGTCGCCCAGAATCTGAACGGGCTGATGGACACGCATCGCGGCAGCATTGATGTCGTCGTCGAACAGGCCGCCGAATCGCTGCACCAGCTCACGCTCACGCTGCAAACCACCCAGAAGCTGGTCGCCGCCACGAACAAGATCGTCGCCGACCCGGCGTCGCAAAGGGCCTTGCAGGAAACGCTGACGGCCATGCCCGAACTCGTGCTGGAGACCCGAAAGACCATCACCGCCTCGCGCGCGGCGGTGGATAACATCAATCGCAATCTCGTGAACCTGGCCCAGGTCACCGAACCGATCGGCAAACGCGGCGAGCTGATGGTCGCCAAGCTCGATAACAGCCTCGGCAACCTCGACGCGCTCCTTTCGGAACTCAGCCGCTTCGTCAAAATGGTCAACCGCGAGGACGGCACGCTGCAGAAATTCGCCGCCGAGCCTGCCCTTTACGACAACCTCGAACGGTCCTCGCAATCGATGGCCGTGCTCTTGAAAAACCTGGAACCGATGATGAAAGACCTCAAGGAATTCAGCGACAAGATCGCCAGAAACCCGGAAATCCTCGGCGTCGGCGGTGCGCTGCGCCCCAGCGGCGGACTGAAGGATCACGAATTGATCCAGCCGGCCCCCCCGCGCTCCGCGATCAAGCCAGTGCGCGGCGGCGGGATGAAGTGACGGGGTCTCTCGCCGGCGGCTTGAATTCCGGTGCGTCTTTTCTTCGGGATGCGTCTTGGCGTCGCGGTCGCGCTGCCAGATTGTGCCGCCTGGGCGCGCCAACTATGATGACGATCGGGCCGATGCGGCTGATTTTTTCTGTGTCATTCTCGATCACGAAGGGCATCAATCATGGGACTCATGGATTCCGTACTCGGGGCGGTGACGGGCGGCGGCAAGGGGCCGGACCACGGCGCGCTGGCAGACGTCTTGCAAGGCCTGCTGAAGTCCAACGGCGGACTCTCGGGACTGGGAGATCGATTCAAGCAGCAAGGCCTCGAGCAAATCTTCTCCGGCTGGGTCAGCACGGGGCCGAATCCCCCGATCACCGGCGACCAGTTGCAAGGCGTCCTGGGCGCCGACACCCTCAGTCAACTGGCCGGAAAACTCGGGATGGACGGCAAGCAGACGTCCGGCCTGTTGGCAAAATTCCTGCCGGAAATCGTCGACAAGCTCACGCCCAACGGCAAGATTGAATCCGGCATGAACCTGGAACAAGGCCTCTCCGGTTTATTGCCGGGCCTCCTCAGAGACGGCCTGGGAAAGCTGCTCGGCGGCTGACACGCCGGTCGCGGTACGCTTTTGCCCGGTGGTGAGAGCTGCACGCTTTGGCTTGGTCAATTTCGGCCGAGGTGTTAAACTGCGGGGAGATACAGTCTTTCACCGTTTTCGGGAGGGATCCGTTACTGATGTCCGCACCAGCCGCATGGAATACAGGGAATGCCGGCGAATCGAAACCGTTGATTCGTGCCCAGGCTCATGCCAATCGCAACGCCCAGGAGAATAAGGACGAACTGAGCCAGGGGATTGTCGGCAAGTTCATGTCGCTGCCGGAATATCAGGCCGCCCAGACAGTGCTGTTTTATCTGGATGTCCGCAGTGAAGTGCGGACCAGGCACAGCCTGGCGGAGGCGCTCGCCGGCGGCAAGAAAATCGTCGTCCCGTATTGCGTCGCCGGCGAAGTCCTCGAATTGTTCCACCTGGAGTCGATGGACGAGTTGTCGCTGGGCATGTACCAGATCCTGGAGCCTCGGCCGGAATTGCGGACGCTCCCTGAGAAGCAGGTGCCGGTGGAAGAGATCGACCTGATCATGGTTCCCGGGGTGGCGTTTGATCGCCGCGGCGGCCGCACGGGTCATGGGAAGGGATATTACGATAAGCTGCTGGAGCGCTCCCGGCCCGACACGCCGCTGATCGCGCTCGCCTTTGAATGCCAGATGTTCCCGGAAATCCCGATGCAGGGGCATGACGTGTTCATGGACGCGGTGATCACGGAGACTGCAGTGTATCCAGGACGCGGGAGGTTGAGGGTCGAGAGTTGATGGTTGATGGCCAGTCAGGATGGCTGCATAGTCTCTCACCCCTTAACCAGAGCCCCCGCAACCTTTGATGCCCGCCCTCATCGACGATACCTACGCCGAGGCTTTCCGCAGCATCTTTTCCGAGGTGCTCATCACGGCGCGTGACCGGCGCTGGCTGGATCATGCGTGCCAGGCGGCGACGGGACATGCCTCGAGCAGCATCTTCTGCGAATGCGAAGCGGGCGTGGCCCAGTACGTCGGGCCGGGAGGCGAGGGATCGCTCGTCACGCCGGACGGCAGGCCCGGCGCAATCGTGCAGTTTCACGTCCCCCGGTTCCGCAAAGACCGCGTGGCACATCTCGAGCAAGTGCTGCTGAGGCGTCTGAGTCAAAACGTGCTGACCTGCCCGACGGCAGCCTGCTTCAACCTGCTCGACACCGATCCGTATTACAGGCTGGGGCGCAAGCTCGCGCTCTTCGGCGACGGGCATCAATTCCGCGCGACACGGTTCGGCCGCAAAGTCTGGGTGATCCCCATCATGAGCGGCGAGTTCGTCATCGACCGAAGATTCGGTTTCATGGACGGCATCATGGGCGGCAACCTGTGGTTCTTCGGCGAAACGCCGGACGCCGCACTCGACGCCGCGGAACGGGGCGTCGAGGCCGTGTCGCGCGTGCCGGGCGTGATTGCGCCGTTTCCGGGGGGCGTGGCGAGCAGCGGTTCCAAAGCCGGCAGCCGGTATTCGTTCCTCATCGCCAGCACGAATCATCCGTACTGCCCGACGCTGCGCGCGACGCTCGGGGCCGAGTCGCAGGTCCCGGCGAACGTCGCATCAATTCAGGAAATCATCATCAATGGCCGCGACCTGGAAACCGTCGCCGCGGCGACGCAGGCATGCATCGCCGCCACGGTGAATACGCCGGGCCTGGTGAAAATCTCCGCCGGCAACTACAACGGCCGGCTGGGGAAGAGCTTTATCTACCTGAAAGAGTCAAGAGTCTAAAGACGAGCGTCGAGAGCCAGAAAAAACATTCCGTTATCGGCAGACATGCTGACGCTTGCCCCTCGACTTATCTCGACAGCCCGTAGCGCTTCATCTTGTTGTAAAGCGTGACGCGGCTGATGCCGAGTTCCTTGGCGGTTTTCGTCCGGCTGAAGCTGTTCTTGAACAGCGTCTGCTCGATGATTTCCTTCTCGGTGAGGGCGATCTGTCCGCCGAGGCTACGCTCGGGCAGCCGCGAAGGGTTCATGCCCCCGGGCAGGACGACCGTCGGGTCGTTCGCCGGGCCGGCCGATCCCGACAAAATATGCGACGGCAGATGCTGGGCGTTCAGGGCGCCGTCGCGGCAATAGATGACGGCGCGCTGGACGACGTGCTCCAATTCGCGGACATTGCCGGGCCACGGATACGAGACGAGCGCATCCAGGAGGTTGGGATCGATCTGGTCGACGCGAATCTGGTGCTTCAAGGCGTACTGCCGGATGAACTTTTGTGCCAACGGAATGATGTCGACCTTGCGGTGCCGGAGCGGCGGGATAATAAACTTCAGCATGTTCAGCCGGTAGTACAAGTCCGGACGGAACCGGCCCTGTTCGACGAGCGGCTGCAATTCCAGGTTGCTGGCGACGATCAGCCGGGCCTGGCAGTGCTGCATGTGATTCGAACCGACCGGATCGAATTCGCCCGTCTCGATCACCCGAAGCAATTTCACCTGCTGCTCCGGACCGAGCACGTCGATTTCATCCAGGAGAATGGAGCCGCGCCGCGCTGCAATGAACTTGCCTTCCTTATCGGCGTGAGCGCTGGTGAACGCCCCCTTCACGTGGCCGAACAGCTCGCTCTCGATCAGTTCGGACGGCAGCGCCCCGCAGGCCACGGTGATGAACGGCTCATGGCGGCGCGGCGAAACGTCGTGGATCAGCCGCGACAAGTACGTCTTGCCGGAACCCGTTTCGCCGATCAGCAGGATCGTCACATCATGCCGGGCGGCCACTTCCAAGTCGGACAGCATCTGCTTGAGATGCGGCGAGAATGTTTCAAACCTGCGATTGATGCCCGTTAAAACGAGCAGCGGCTGGCCCTCCCCCGGACCCGGCGCAGCGAGAGGAGCGGACGCCGGCGATTCCTGGTCCGGGACGATCAAATCCCGGACGGCATGAAGCAGGGTCTGACGATCGAGCGGTCCCTTCCAGCGCGTCACGCCGGAGGTTTGCGTCCAGTCGAGCAGCGCGGAAGGACACTCTTCGGCGGCGATCACGGCGAAGCGGGCCTTGGGAAAGCGTTCCCGGACCGATTCCAAGGCGATGGTTTCCGATGCCAGCGATCCCGGCAACCGGCGCAAGTCGGCAAACACGGCTTGCGGCCGCAACGACTGCGACAAGTCGAGCAGTTCTTCGGTGGAGTCGCAGGCGCGAATTTCCGCGCGGCCTTGCAGGACCTGGGGCAGTTCCGCCACGAGGTCGTGGTCGCGGCTGAACACAAGAATCATCGGTGTGGTCATCGTCCGGCTCCAGAGACGGTCAGGCGGCGCATTCGCGCACGGCAAACTTGTCAGCAGATACAAATGCGATGCCAGACCGTTCAACGCCGCTGACATTTTGTCAGCCCGGCATTCAACCGGTTGTGCTTTGAGGAGTTACGTGAAAGTTGCTTTGCACGCCGTCCTTGGCCGGTTGGCGCGGGAGATGCGCTTCGTCAACAGATGATGCCGTTTCGCCACGGCTGGCCGAGACGCCGGCAATGGATATGATGGAAGACCACGGGGTCGGGAGACCCGCGCCGAACAGTTCAACGTTTGATTCCACCTCAGGTTTGATCATGTCGAAATTTGCCGTCATCTTGCCCGCGGCAGGGAACAGCACGCGGTTTCAGCAGCAGAATCGCAAGAAGGTGTTTGTCGAGTTGAAAGGCCGGCCGGTCTGGGTCCGGTCGGTCGAGCATTTCGTCAACCGGGACGATGTCGTGCAGACGATCCTCACCATCGCCCCGGACGACCTGGAATGGTTCCGCGAAAAGTTCCAGGCAAACCTGGCGTTCCTGAACCTGGAGATCGTCGCCGGCGGCAAGGAAAGGGCCGATTCCGTGCAGAACGCGCTGGCCAAGGTCCGGGACGACGTCGATTTCGTCGCCGTGCATGATGCGGCCCGCCCGCTCCTGGCGAAAGACTGGGTGAATCAAGTCTTCGCCGCGGCGGAAAAATACGGAGCCGCCCTCTTGGCCTCGCCGGTGACATCGACGTTAAAGCGGGTGAATCGCGACAACGTCGTGCAGCAGACCGTCGATCGCTCGGGGCTGTGGGCGGCCCAGACGCCGCAGGTCTTCCGAAGGGAGTTGCTCCGGGACGCGTTCCAGAAGCGTGGCACATTGAACGCGACGGACGAAGCTCAGCTTGTCGAACAGCTCGGGCATCCGGTGCATGTGGTGCCGGGGTCGCCGCTGAATTTGAAGATCACCACGCCGGATGATTTTCGCATGGCGGAAGTACTGCTGGACGTGCTGCCGAAAGAAAAAGGCCTCGGTTCGCTCCACCCGTTCGCCGATGAAGAGCCGCGGTTCTTGTGATTCATCACTCTTCCTCCACCGCGACGAACTCCCTCCCGCGGATTTGCCGGAACTGCGGACTGTGGACGATCAAATTCACGGCAACCAGGAACTTGTAATCCTGCTGCGCGAGTTGCCTTTGCATGTCATCGAGCAGCGGCTCATCCGACAATTGCACGCCGCGGCCCAGCGCATAGCCCAGGAGTTTCCTCAAGAACTGGCGGACGAATGCGTCGCGGCGGGTTTCTGCGAGATACGTCCGCAGTCCGTCCAGGCCGTTCAGCTTTGTGCCGTCCAACAGCACCGACTTCGTGTCGATCGGGCGGCCAGCAAGATCGTTCTCCCTGAGCCGACCGATGGCGTCGAAGCCTTCCAGCGCAAATCCCAACGGGTCGATGCGGCGATGACAATTCGCGCACTTTTCATCCAGACTGTGCCGTTCCGTCAATTGCCGGACCGTCAATCCTTCGCTTGCGGTTTCGTCGTCTGGCAGCGGCGGCACGCCCTTCGGCGGCTTGGGAAGCTTCTCGCCAAGCAGCACTTCTGAGATCCAGTTGCCGCGCAGAATGGGGCTGGTCCGCGACGCGCCGGACTGCCGGGCCAGCGTCGCCGCCAAGCCGAGCACGCCGCCGCGACCCTTTCCCTTCCAACCTTCCACACGCCGCCAGTCGGGTCCGGTGACATTCGATACGCCGTAAAATATTGCCAACGGCTCGTTGACGAAGGTGTGATCGGCGTTGAGCAGGTCGAGGAGAGAGCCGTCGTTCTGAAAGACTTCGGTCAGGAACCGGATCGTCTCTTCGTGAAGGTCGTCTTTGAGATCGGCGAATTCGGGGAAATGACGCTCGCTTTTTTCGTCGAGCGACTCGAAGTCATACACGTGCAGCCACTGGCAGCCGAACTCCGTCGCCAGCCTCCGGACGCGGTCGTCTTGAAGCATTCGCCGAACCTGCGCCGTCAAGACGTTGGGGTCGCTCAGTTTTCCGGCGGCAGCCTCGCGGCACAATTCGGCATCCGGCGACGAGGCCCACAGAAAATAACTCAGACGGCTCGCCAATTCGTGATCGGAAATGTCCGCCGGCTTCGTTCCCTGGCCGGGAATTTCCTGACGATATAAAAACTTCGGCGACACCAGGATCCTGGCCAGCAGGAACCGGATGGCGTCGTCGTGGCTCAGCGCTTCGGCCCGCAATTGGCGATACAACGCGCCCAGTGCATCAGTTTCTTCCGCGCGCAGCGGCCGGCGGTAGGCCCCGGCCGCGAATTGCAGCAGGCTCTCGATGTGCTTCGGCTCGGCGGCCAAGAGCGCCTGTCGAAACGTTTCAGCACCTTCGTTGATCGGCTTGCGAAATACCTCGAAGGCGACGACGAGGTCCGGCCGGTCCTGCGTCGCGTACTCCATCAATTGCAGATACGCGTCGACCATCGTCAACGCCTCCCGGCTGACAAACCGCAACTCTTTCCACAGCGCATCGAGTTTGGCCTGCTCTTCTTCAGTCAGCATCAATCGCATCAACGCTTCGTCCTCGCGATGAAACAGCGTCAGCGTGATGACCTCATCGACCGGCACAATCCGCGGATAACACAACGCCGCCGGAAACCATCGGCGGAAATCGTGAAAGGCTTCCTCGAATCGCCCGCGGGCTTCGCTGTTCTCCGCCGTGAGGACCGGCAGATCGGCCCGCAGAATGTCCAGCGCCGCCGGCTTCTCGGTCGACGCTTGCACCTGCGCGCTGCCTGCGGGTGCCGATTCGCCATGCAGCATGGCCGTCATCACGAATTCCGAACCGGCGACGAGGTCGGCCGGCAGCTTCGCTTCCAGCAACTTCGGCGACTGCACGCAGAGACTGTTGGCGTCCACAGCCGTTCCGTTCGGATGCCTGCCGAACAGCGCCGGGTCGAGGCCCGGTTCGTCGGGGGAATTCGGCTTCGACGTGAGATCGCGGGGCTTTGTCTGCGACCTCGCCCCGGCGAATAACGGGCCGCCCAGCGACGACAACTGCCGGTGCAGCACGGCATCCGGATGCTGCTGATCAGCCGGCGGGGCGCCGGTCAGCAATCGCTGCGCAGCATCGGCCAGTCGGGCTTTTTCCGCACCGTCTTCCGCGGCCTGCCAACGGGCCAGGAGCGAATCCGTCGGGATCAGCGAGCCCGGCCCCTGTTCGGTGACAGGCTCCGAGTAAAAATGCCAGACGCCGTCGTTGCCCTGGCTGTCCGCATGGGGATTCGCGACGAGGATGTCGGCCGAAACGTCTTTGGTGAGATTCCATTCCGTACGCTGGTTTTCGCCTGTCGAGAGAAGGAATTCCAGATCGGTGAGATCGCACGAGTGATTCCCGTCGCGCGGGCCGATCAGCAGCGAGATCAGATCGCCCTTGTGCACCGAGACTTTGTCGATCGGCCCGACGGCGACCGGCTTGGCTCCTTGAGAGACGCCGGCGGCCAGCCGTTGCCGCGTGGCCCCGCGGCGAAGTTCCAGCGACCACGTTACGCCGTTGCCGCATTCGGGATGCGCATGCGTGACGGTCGCCTGCACGCGGATCGTCCCGGAAACCGGGCTTTGCCAGCCGATTGCCGCGGAATGTTTCGGCGCCGGATGAACGACCACGCCGTGCGGCTTCATGTTGCCGGGAATCCGCACGGCGTTGTCGGACGAATTGGCGATGACCGACAACGCATCGGGCTTGCTCCAGCCGGTGACGAATTCATATCCGCCCAGGTTCTTCGCCGGCTGCGTGAAGTGATCGAGCTTGAGCGCCGCATCGGAACCGATGCCAAGATAGTGGAACCACGCCGACAGCGATTGCTCGTCCACGTCGAATTTGCCGGCGAGTTCGGCAAGTTTCGGTGTCTCTTTCGCCTGGCTGGCGTCCGCCGCGGCGGCGAGAGATTTTGCGGTAGACGCAAACAGTCGGTCTCGCCGGGCCAGCATCTCGCGCGTGAAATCCTGGACGTCTCGGAGCATCAGGTCCGGCTGGCCGGGCGTCACGATTCGCGGGTTCTTCCAAACGACGAAATCGTTCTCGGCACCGTCTCCGGCCGTCCCGGCCGAAAGGTACAGCGTCACGTCTTTCCCAGTTTCCGCCGCGGGAATCTTGAATCGAATTACCTGCTCGGCGACGGACGGATTCGCGGGCACCATCCAAGGCTTCAAATGGCCGACGCTTTGAAACCGGGTCAGCGCGTTCTGCCACGTGGTCACCTCGGCTGCCAGCGCCGCCGCCTCGCCAGGCTTCGCATCCTGCCAGCGGCGGCGAATTCCGGCCAGCAGCGGCGACAATTCCTTTTCGTGCAGCATCGTCCACAACGCGGCAAGATACTTCGAACTGAGGCCGTGCCGTTTTGCAGCATCGTCAAACGCCCTTCCTCCCGCGGCCAGCGCTTCCCGTTCGCTCAGCGTGACGGCGAAATACTTCTCGATCGGCAGCCGGCCGCCATCGTTCGTGTCGAACACAATCCCCTGCAAGTTGACGCGCGTCGCCCCTTGCGAATCCGAATAGCGCCGGTAAATGTCGCGAATGTCCGCGAGAAGTTCGTTCGTCCAATCGCTTGGCGTCGACGAATCGGAAAACCGAATCCCGTCCGGCATCAGCACCGCGTTTTGCGAGATCAACTTCGCCGCATCGAGATATTTCGTGAACAGCGCCGGCGACATGACGAGCGCGTTCCCCGCGTTCGTGAACCCTTCGCCCCCGGCGCCGTCGGCGGGAAACTCTTTCGCCGGCGAAAGCATCGCCCCGGTGAGATCGCGAATCGTGTACGTGTACTCGGCATTACTCAGCCGCCTGAGCACCACCGGCCCCGGATCGCCCGCGCTCACCTGGCCTTCCGCCTTCAGATAGCGGTCAATCCAGCCCCGCAGAGACCTTCGCTTTTCGTCGGTCAACGGCTTCGCTTCTTTCGGCGGCATCTCCCCGTTGTCGAGCATCTCGACAACTTTCAGCCAGACTCGCGGATGCTTCCGCACATCATCGATCTTGGCGAACTGCTCGAGATCCAGTTCGCCTTCCGATTTCTTCGTCGAATGACACACAAGGCAGTGCGACTTCAGCAGCGGCCGGATATCGGTTTGAAATTGCCGATCCAGCGGCGCGAAATCGACGGCGGGCGTCTCCGCCGCGAACGCCGCCGCGCCGGCGGAGAGAATCAAGAATCCCATCGCACAACAGGTCTTCATCAGCACCTCCCGCGACAATGCACGTTGCGATTGATCAGCATTCAAGTCTCCCGGTTCACGTCGCCCGTTGCAAGGCACGCGCTCCGCTCCGAAACTGTCGCGTCGCGGCCAACCGTTTTCCCTTCATCCTTCATAATTCCTAATTCATCCTTCATAATTCCATGTCGCACCCGACCCCCAACACTCCCCGGAGCCACCCGTCATGCCCGGACCCCTCCCCCACTTTCCCACCACCGTCATCGGCAGCCTGCCCCGGCCGCAATATGTGAAGGACCTGCTCGCCGCCGGGTCGCGCACCGGCGTGCCCAGCCCCGACTGGCAGCGCCAAATGGACAACGCCATCCGCTTCGCCATCGACATGCAGGAGCAGGCCGGCATCGACGTCATCTCCGACGGCGAATGGCGCCGCGAATCCTACGTCGACGTCATCGCCGAGATCATGTCGGGCTTCGAGTGGATTCAGCGCGACACGTTCGCCTATCACCAGGTGGTCACGAAAAAAATCGCGCCGCTCAAACCGGGAGTCATTGCCGAAGAGGCCCGGTTTCTGAAAGAGGCCACGAAACGTCATGTGAAGATCGCGCTGCCGTCGCCCTACCTGATGGGCCAGCGGATGTGGGTCGCTGAGCATTCGTCGGGGGCGTACAAAACCCGCGAGGCCTTCTGCGAAGCGCTCGTGCCGATCCTGCGGGAAGAACTTCTCGCCATTCGCGACGTCGGCGTGGACATGATTCAGCTCGATGAACCCCATTTGTGCGTCCTCGTCGATCCAAACGTGCGCGCCACGTTCGCCGACCCCGAAGCCGAGATGCGGCACGCCGTCGATTGGCTCAACGAAATCCTGGACGGCGTGAAAGGCGTGACGCTCGCCGTCCACCTCTGCCGCCGCAATTGGGGCCGCCGCGGCTGGGGCGCCGCCGGCGGCTACGAGGCGATTCTGCATCACGTGAAGCGGCTGAAAGTCGATCAACTGATGATGGAATTCAGCATCCCCGTCGCTGGCGACGTGGCAATCCTCAAGGAACTGCCGCCGGACGTGCACATCGGCCTGGGCTGCGTCGACGTCCGCTTCCCGGAGATCGACACGCCCGAGCAGATCGTCGCCCGCGTCGAACAAGCGCTGCGGCACGTTGCCCCGGAGCGCCTCTGGCTCAACCCCGACTGCGGCTTCGCCCCCGGCAAAGACCACGAAACCCCGCTGGAAGAGGCGTACGCCAAGCTGAAGAACCTGGCGGCCGCGGCGAAGATGTTGCGAGCTTAGTAGGGTGGATCGAGGCTCTGCGAGACCCACCAATTGTTTTCAGTTTTCGCGTCCATGGAACCAACGCCGAAGCGAATCGGTGGGCCTCGTCAAAGATTTCCGACCTACCTTTGGGTACTTGAAAGTTCTGGCCGACGCTGTAAAGATGTAACGGCAGCAAAAGTGGCGACATTTATTGTGTAGTCCATTCTGCCTTAATAAGGATTGGACGCTCGTAATTTGTCAAAGCTGCCATTAGTTACGACTCGCGGACATATACCGTACCATCGACTATTCGCTAGTCAGAAAGCAGCTCATATGACTCTTGAATCGACTCCGAGTATCGATCCACCAGAAGAGACGGAAGTAGTCATTCTCCTTCACGGAATTCGAACGGGCGCAAACTGGATGCCGATGGTCGCACGCGTGCTTAAAGAAATCCCGCACATTGTCGAGGTCTATCCCATCAAGTACGGATACTTTGACGCTTTTCGATTCTGGTGCCCCCTCTTCACCCGAAAAGGACCGATCGACTTTGTTTACAGGCAGATTGAAATTGTCCGAGGACTTCATCCGGGAGTGCGACTTTCAGTCGTCGCGCATAGCTTTGGAACACACATCATCAGCCAGATTCTTGCCGCCCATCCCGACATGAAGTTCCACCGCCTTGTGTTGTGCGGATCAGTCATTCCGAACGCTTACCGATGGGACTTGGTAAAGCACCGCTTCTCGACTCGCGTCATCAACGATTACGGAACGCGAGACGTATGGCCCATCCTCGCAAAATCGCTGTCATGGGGCTATGGCGACACTGGAAGCAATGGGTTTGGTGTTCCCGATGTCAGGGACCGCGCACATGACTATTCCCATAGTGACTTTTTTAATGAAGCGTTTGTACGCGATTATTGGCGTCCGTGGTTCTTCAGCAGCGTAATTGTCCCCTCGATATGGGACGAGAGGGTTCCGCCGAAGCCATTCTGGTGGAACCTTTACGGCCTGCTTCCGATGCAGTTGATACTTCTCTTGTTGTTAAGCTTAGGCATTGTCTTTAGTGCACGTTTTTGGCTGCATCAGCAATGGTTGGCAGGAAGAGTTACGGTGTATGGAGTTGACACTATTGCAGACGATCAGCCTATAGATCGAGAAATTGCAATTTCTTTCAGTCCCGGTGCCGGTTTTCCAGATAAAAAAGGGTCTGAGTTGAACCTGTCTCGTAGCGAATTGAGTCACATGGAGAAAGCCATCTGCAATGGCTTCGCTGAGGTACATCATTTCCCAGAGCCCATTCAAGGGGTGTTGACCATCCCGTTTACAAGAAGCGGGTTTGACGAGTATTATCCGGCGATTGCTCCATCAGAAGAATCGATGAGGAGGCTTAATCTTCCCGAGAAGGACAAGATCGATGCAGCAACAAAAAAAAACACGCAGGATCGTGTAAATGTGAACTTAATCGTACATAATCGCACTGACGAATACCTTGACGTGTTGTTGTCGCCGCATCCGCCGCCTAAATCGCCGATTACCGATGGAAATCGGACTTGGTCGCAAGTGACCGATAGGCCAATCGTTCGGAATGGGTTTTCGGAAGGTGAGTATACTGACTTTGCACCCGACGTCGGGTATTTCTTGATTGCCGTATCCAGGAATTGCCAGGAAGCGCAGGTTATCCATCACGACGCACTGTTGATTGCGAGTTGGGTTGTCCTCGAAATAAAGACGAAGTCACCGGATCGTCAATTGACGTGCGAAGTAATAGGAAGCAACGTTGACCCCAGAATTCCATCAGAAAAGGAGAAGCCATGAGTTGCCGAATGTTAGTACTCGCTATACCGTTCGTCCTCGCGACCGAATTGGGATACGCACAGGATTTGGAGCTGCGACTCAGGAACACTGGTGGACAAGAGAAAGTCGAGTTTCTTTATCGATCAGTGAGTGAAAGAAATGAACCATTGCATCGCGTGACGCTAATAGGAAAAGGGGAGACGTTAATCAAACTGGAGAAAGATGGTGATTACGATGTGATGGTTTGTTTCCCTCGCCGCAACAAGAGCGGTACGATTCATACTTGCTTTAGCAAGCCCGTACCGCTCGCAGAATTGGCGAAAGCAGGAGCGGTCATCGATTTGCGTAGCGTACCGGCAGCGGACAAGAGTGGTGCAACACAAATCACAGCAGCGGATATTGGAGTCAACGGGAAGACAATTCCTGTGATTTGGAGTCCAGCCAAAGCAACCGCATTCGCCAAGAAAACACTAACGGGCAAGTGGAACTCCACCTATGTCGCGATTGACGGCAGCATGCAACGATCTCGCGATGATTTTGAAACTCTTATCATGGAAGGTACTGGGTTTCGCGGACAAATGTCCGACGTGCTCGCCGTAGAAAGCGATGACGGAATATATCTCGTAGGTCGGTGGTCCGTATTAGGCGACGATGGCGATTTTTATCTATTTATCGACCGAAAGACACCAACAGAATTGAAGGGACATTATACACAGGACGGCGATGAGAATGAAACAAAGTATGACTGGTCTGCGATAAAGGTTCCGTAACCTTGCGGCGTGCAATTTCTTCGTTTTTCAAATCCAAGAGAAGTGCCACTCTTTGTATGCTGTGGCATATGCGGTGCCGAACGCGGATGAGACTTTGGTAGCGTGCGTTCACGAGATGTGATCGAATCCGATCCGTGGCACTGGGGGCGTCGGGTCGAAGGCTTTGCTCCGACCCTGAGCGCTGACGACGTCGGACATCAAAGGCTCCGATCCAGGCACCAGGTGTTCGCGAGAGTCTCGACAACGCCCCCCCATTCCCCGTGTCAGTTCCCCGACAGCCCGTCGAAAATTCGCCGCGCTCACGATGGCCATTATCAAACAGCCGGACTGCACCCAAACAGCGTGTTGATCGGCGAATTCAGGCCGTTTGAGGGGTGGAAAAACGGCTGTCAAGCATTCGCGGCGCGGCGCAATGCGCTCCAAAACCGTCCGAAATCGCGTACAATCCTCATATGGGGCGGCGTTTTCGCATCTGGCGTTAAGGAATGACGCTCGCTGCACAGCCTGTCGCGCAACGCCGACCGTTCCAGTGATGGGATGTATTATCACGGCGCCGCGGGACCATTCGCTACCGCGCGTATTCCACCACGCGGGTTTCGCGCAGCACGGTCACTTTCACTTCGCCGGGGTACGTCATCTGTTGTTCGATGGCGGTGGCGATGTCGCGGCACATCTTGGCGGCTTCGCGGTCGTTGAGTTCCGACGGGTTCACAATCACCCGGACCTCGCGGCCGGCTTGCACGGCGTAGGCCTGTTCCACGCCGGGGAAACCGCAGGCGATCGCTTCCAGTTCCTCCAGCCGGCGGACGTATTTTTCCAGCGTTTCGCGGCGGGCGCCGGGGCGTGAGGCAGAGCAGGCGTCTGCGGCGGCGACCAGCACGGTGTAGATGTAATCGACGCGGATATCGTCGTGGTGACCGCGGGCCGCATGAACGACTTCGACCTTTTCGCCGTAGCGTTTGAGGAGTTCCGCACCGACGGCCGGGTGGCCCCCTTCCATTTCGTGATCGGCGGCTTTGCCGATGTCGTGCAGGAATCCGCAGCGCCGGGCCAGCGTCGCATTGAGGCCGAGTTGTTCGGCCATCAGCCCGGTGAGATGGGCGACTTCGATGGAATGCCGGAGCACGTTCTGGCTGTAACTCGTGCGGAAGTACAGCCGGCCCATCAGGTCGAGCAGCTTCTCGTGCAGGCTGGGAACTTCGGCTTCCTGGGCGGCTTCAATCCCCTGCTTGCGGATGAATTCATCCATTTCTTTCTGCGTTTCGAGGACGACTTCATCGATCCGCGTCGGATGAATTCGCCCGTCCTGGATCAGCTTGACGAGGGCCTGCTTGGCCGTTTCGCGGCGGACGCTGTCGAAGGCGGAGACGACGACGACGCCGGGCGTGTCGTCGACGATGACATCGACGCCGGTCGCTTTTTCAAACGCGCGGATGTTGCGGCCTTCACGGCCGATGATGCGGCCCTTCATTTCATCGTTGGGGATGTCGATGGTGGAGACGGTGGTTTCGGATGTGTGGGCGGAGGCGTAACGCTGGATCGCCATGCCGATGATTTCTCGGGCCATTTTCTCGGACTGTTGCTTGTATTCCTGTTCGTTCTTGATGATCAGCGCGCCGGTCTCGCTTTTGAGCTGGCGGTCGAGCTGGTCGAGCAGCATGTCGGTGGCGGACTTCTGGTCGAGGCCGCTGATGCGGAAGAGCTGCTCCTGCTCTTGCTTGATGGTCTTGTCGAGTTCCTTCTCCTTGGATTCGAGGACCTTAGTCCGTTCGGTCAGCTTCAACTGCATGGCCTGCAGCATTTTTTCTTTCTTGCTGATGTCGTCCTGCAGCTCTTCGAGGGAGCCTTCGCGCTTGTCGAGATGTTTTTCGTGGGTCCGGAGTTCCTCGCGGGTGGCGCGGAATTCTTTTTCAACGGACTCGCGCAGCTTCAAGACCTCTTCCTTGGCGGCAAGTTCGCCCGATTTGCGGACGTTGTCGGCGTCGCGCTGGGCCTGCTGAATGAGTTCGTCTCGGGTTTTGTAGGCCGCGCCGCGCAGGATTCGCTCAACAAAGAAACCGGCGCCCCCACCGACGAGGAGTCCGGCAATCACGTAGATAGCTTCCATCCCGAGTGTCCCTACCGATCCTGACGGCGAGACCCTGGCGACGACAGGCGTTCAGGAAGTAAACGCGCCGGCGCTACCGACCGGGCAAGCAGCAGACCCCCCTGCCGGCCCGAATCAGCCGAAGCATACCCCCAGCGGACTGGATTTGATAAAATCCGCCGCTCTCGGAACAGGACGTCGTGATGCAGGACAGAACCGATCAACTGAGTCGGCGCAGCACCCGGCGCATCGCCAGCGCGGGCCGCTCAAGCGAGCAGCGCGTGGAGATGGGGACACGACACAGCATCATTCCGGGCGGGCCATGCCCCCCCTGGTCCCCGGCATAACGCTGGGGAGAATGAAGCCGGACCGCGATCTGCAACGGCTGCCAACCGGAAAGGTCGACCGTCGTGACAGAATGGGCATCAGCGACGAGACGATAGCCGCATCGCATCGTCCGCCACAGCCAGGCCAGGAATACTGTGAACATGCCGTCGAAACCGTTGAAACCAACCGTCGAGCTTAGAGGCCAACTCGGCTGCCAACAGTCATCGGCCGCCGTTTGCCACACGAACCTGCTCCGGGGAAGTTCGCCTCGGAGGTCAAAAAACATCTTCCCAGAAAATTCGCAAATGAAAATTCTGTGATCATTGAGGATAACAAACGGCCGGCTGACGTCAACCGAACCGCGACGCGTTTCCTGTCGAAAGAGGGCGCATCCGTTGGCTGGTGGTCTGAAAGCCTGTTGATCTACTTGAACGTGAGATGTCGTCTTCAGCCCGTAGGGCAGCAAAGCTTAGCCCAGTGCGTGAGCACTGGGAAAACGGAATCAAGAAAACACCAGTCCGCAAGGGCGAAAGAGACTCTGCCGCCCCTGCCGAGGCTACGGTTCAGCCGACGGCTCGTTCCCAGTGCTGACGCACTGGGCTATGTTCAGACGCCCTCCGGGCTAAAAGCCATCCTGACTGAGATCATGAGATCAATAGGGACATCCCATCAGACCACCAAACAACGGATGCACCCAAAGTCGAAACATTCGGTCCCGGCGATGCCATTGCCGGACTTCGGTGAATTCAACAGACGCTGTTTATTCCTGGGAATGGGATTAGACTGGATGCGTCACGAGTCCGGCCGGCTTTTCATCCTGAACAGCATCGCGAACGCCCATGCGTCATCACCTGGGATTTTTGCTGCAACTCTTCGTACTGGGAATTCTGCCCGTGTTGTCGTATTGGCAGCTTCGCAACGGCTTCTCGCTCATCTGGATGCCGGGCCTGTTGACGGCCGGCGTCTTGATCTTCTGGCTCGGCACCCGATTGCGGGAATCATGAATCACACGACCTGGTACAGCCCACGGCGCAAGTCGGGAATTTCGTTTGCCATGCCACGGGATTTCACCCTTGCTTGCGCTGCGGGCTGGTTGACAATCGCCATCTCGGCGCTGGGACTGGTGTGTTCGGCCGCTGAACCGAGCCGGCCGATTCGGGAATCGGTGACGTTGCCGATTGACAGCCAGGTGGCGAAGACGCTGTTCACCATCGACGAATACCTGGCCGAACAGCGGTACGAAGAACTGACGGACCTGTTGGTCGCGCTGGCGGAAACACATGGCCGGGAATTGATTGCGGTGCCGGGCGAGGCGAATCCACAGGCGAATCGCTATCGCAACGTGGCCATTCATTGCCAGCGTCTGCTGGCGCTGTTGCCGCCGGCGGGCCGTGCCGTTTGCCGCAAGCGGCTGGATCCGCAGGCCCAGCGCTGGTGGGAGGCCTGGGAAGCGACCCGGGACGCCGGTCATCTCGAGCGGATCCTGAACTCGGCCTATCTGAGCAGCGTCGGCGATGATGCGCTGTGGGCGCTGGCCGAGTCGGCGTGGGACCAGGGAGACTTTTCGCTCGCCGATTCTTATTGGAGCCAGTTGGACCCGACGGTCGACGCCGCCGGAACAGACAGCCTGCACTATCCCGACCCAAAGTTTTCGCCGGCAGACATCCAGGCGCGGCGTCTGCTGTGCGTCATTTTCTCCCGGCGGTTCCCTGTCGCAGAACGCAGGCTGGCGATTTTTCGCGAACAGTTTGGCGATGTGTCCGGGACGATCGCCGGAAAGGAAGGCCGGTTGGCGGACCTGTTGCAGGAGACGCTGCTCGAAGCCAAGTCCTGGAATATGCCGGAGGCTGGCGCCGAAATGACGACGTTTGGAGGCTCCGCGGAACGGCAGCAGGCCTGGCCCCTGAAACTGGATGTGGGTCCGCTGCGCTGGACGTCGACGTGGCCGGTGCGCACGCTGCCGCAAGCCGGAACCCGGCTGGCGCTGGACCAGGGGCCGTTGCGATTGTTTCCCGTCACGGACGGGCAAAGGGTGTTCGTCAGCGACGGAGACGCCATCCGCGCCTGGAATCTGCTGACGGGCGAACCGGCGTGGCCGAATGAGCAGCCGGAGCCGGCGGTCATCTATCCTGCCGTGCCGGCCGAACGGATCAGCCTGCCGTTCCGGCCGACCTCCGGCGTCGCGTGGCAAACGCTGACCATCCATCAAGGGAAGCTGCTGGCCCGGATGGGGTCGCCGGTGACCGGCCCCACGCAAAGCGAGCGTGGCGATCTGGTCGGCGAACTTGTCTGCCTCGATCTGCGTCACGGCCAGGGCAAGCTGCTGTGGAAATTGACGGAGGAGGACATCACGCCCGACGGTCCGCCGTGGTGCCTGGAAGGAACGCCCCTGGTTGCCGAGGAGACGGCCTATTCCGTGCTGTATCGGAGGCTGCCCGAGCCGGAGTACGCGCTGCTCGCCGTCGATGCGGAGACGGGCGTGATTCAATGGCAGCGAAGCATCGGAGCCGCGAGGCCGTCGGTGGATGATTCGATCAACCGCGTGAGTCACCTGCTCCTGACGAGCGGCCAAGGGCGGTTATATCTCTCGACCGACCAGGGGGCGATCCTGGCGCTGTCCCCGCGCGACGGGAAACTGTTGTGGGCCGTGAGCTATGAATCGCAGCCGCCGGAGCTGTTGAACGGCGCCTCGGCGCATTTGCAGACGGGCCTGTTGCCGCCGCTGTACTGGAACGGCCGCGTGATTGTTGCGCCGAACGACAGCCGGCTGATGTTCTGCCTGGAAGCCGCGTCGGGAAAAATCCTCTGGCAGCGCCGCACGCCGGAGCGCCTCCGGCATTTGATCGGCATGACGGATCGCGGACACGGAGCCAGGCTGCTCGCCAGCGGAAATTCCCTGTGGACGTTCGATCTCGACGACGGCGGGCTTGGCTGGCGGATGACGCAGTCCGAGCCGGAAGAGCGCGGCTATGGTCAAGGACTGCTGACCGGAGAGTCTCTGTTCTGGCCGACACGCGAGTTTCTGTACCAGCTCGATCCCCAGACGGGCGTTTTGCAGCGAAAGATCGCCCTTCGCACGCCAGACTCGGCCCATTACGGAGGCAATCTCGCCGTGGCGAACGGCCTGCTGCTGATCGCCGAACCGGACTGCATCTCGGTTTACGGCGAATACAGTCGGCTGAAAGAGCAACTAAGGATCGAATTGTCTCAGCGGCCGGAAGAGGCCGTACCCTGGCGGCAATTGATGAATCTGGAAGCCGGCACCGGCCAGTGGGATGCCGCGGCGGAAGCGGGCCGCCGGGCCTGGCAGTACGCCGCCACGCTGCCAGAGCCGGCAAAAGTGGAACTGCTGGCCCAGTTCATGGCAGTGCTTCAGGAGCACATCGCGCGGAAAGCGGCTGCCGAGGATTGGTCCGGGGCGGACCGGCTCTATCAGGAACTGTCCCTTCTGCCGTTAAGCACTGAAGAGCGAGGCCGGTTGCTGTGGGGGTGGGCGCGTCTCGAAGCGCAGCGCGGACTTGCTTCTGATGCAGTCGGCCGGCTTCACGAGTCGCTGGCCCTGTATCACGAGTCAAGGTTTGAAATCGAGGGCGAACCGGCGCATCGTATGATTCGCAAGGAGTTGGAACGCTTGCTGGTGATACATGGCCGCGAGCCGTTTCGTGCGGTGGACGGTGCGGCGGAACGTGTCTTCGCCGAAGCCGTGTCGAACGGGGATGTGAACGCGATTCGACGCAGCGTCCGGCAATACCCGCTGCTGGAAACCATTGCGGACGTCTGGCCGCGGCTGATCGACGATGCCATCCGCCGGAAGAACTGGCTCGCCGTCTGGCCGTTGCTGGAAGTCTGGGAAGCGACCGTAGAAACCGGTACAGAGCGCCGCATCGTTCAGCAGCAGCGTCTCCGGGCCCTGAAGTCCGTGGGATACACCCGGTCGGCAGCCCGAAGGGCGCGGCAATTCGCGGACGCCGAATCGCCCGTTTCACCCGAGGAGCGTTCCCTTCTGCCCTGGCGGTACCTGGAACGGCATTGGCAGGCGAAGATTCCAGAGAATGTTCGAGCGGTTGTTCCGCAGGGAGAGCCGCCTGCCGAGGAACTGGCCTGCGTGCTCCTCGTGGGACCCGCGCTCCGAGCACTGGACCGCGGGACCGGCGCCGAACGCTGGCATCAGCCCGTGGAGGATCCGCCTTTCTGGGCCGGATACGGCGAAACGTGCCTGTTCCTCGCGTCAGCCGAGGCCCTGTCTGCCCGACGCCTGGAAACTGGCGAACTGGTCTGGCAGCAACGCCGGGAATTTCCGGCAGGCGCCATGCACCGTCCGAACGAGGCCATTCATCTGTCGCTCAACCGGCTTGTGCTGTTCGATCCCCGCCGCGGCGCCACCGCCTGCTCGCCCGTCACCGGCGAGGTCCTCTGGGAGTTTCGGCCGCCGCGCGGAAAGCTGCAATCTTGCTGGACGTGCCAGAACGAGCGGCTGATCCTGCAATCGCTGGAGCCAGCCGAGTGGTGGATCGTGGATGCCTCCGACGGCACGCTGCAGCGTGCCGCCGCCGGTTCCGTCAATCCCTGGCGGCATCCGCCGACGCCTTTGGGACCTGACCGATTCGGATTCGTGACGCTCAATCACCTCGTCTCCGCCTGGGGACCAGACGGGAATGATCGCTGGAACTATGACGGGGCCATCTCCCAGGCACACGCCCCGCCGTGGTGGATTCACGACGGCGAACGGCTTGGTCTGGTGATCGACGGCAGCAGGCTGGCCGGCGTTGATCCGGCGACTGGACGCCGGCTGTGGGGCTCGGGACTTTCGGATCTCCCGCTCAGTGAACCGGCCCGGCAAGTCGCCGTCTCGGAAGGCATCGTCGCTGCGGCCTGGAAATCGACTCTCCGGGCCGTGTCGCTCACTGACGGTCAAATCCTCTGGGAACAGCCGCTGCCCCCGGGGTCGGAACGCTGGCGTGTGTCCGCCCAGACTGATGTCTTCGCCGCGATGGACGCCGGAAACGGCATGGCTCACCTGCTGCTGTTTCACGCCGCCGACGGCCGGCCGCTACAGATGCTCAGGCAGCCGGCCGCGTCGACCGAGGCAGATTGGCACCTCGACGGCCAAGGCGTGCTGTTCATGTCGCCAGAGACCATCGCCGCCTGGCAACCGCTGACTGAGACAGCCGGCCTCAGGCGTTAACAGCTGGGGGCACCGTTGCGCCGCTCATCCAGCGTACCGATAAACGGCAGGTGCCGGTAGTCGCCGTTGAAGTCCAGGCCGTAGCCGACGACGAAGCGGTTCGGGATTTCAAAGCCGACGTAATCCGGGGTGATCGCCGTTTCGGTCCGTTCGCGTTTCCAGAGCAGGGCCGCCGTGCGGACTTCCTTCGGTCCGCGCTGAAGCAGCCGCGTTTTCAAAGCCGACAACGTTTGCCCGGTGTCCAGGATGTCGTCCACGAGCAGCACGCCGCGTCCGGCGAGATCCGGCAGCGTGTCGAGTTGCAGCCTCAGCTCCACCGGAGACGTCGCCTGGCCGGGATAACTCGATGCCAGGACGAATCCCAGTTGATGCGGCGCAGAGATCGCCCGGATCAGGTCGGCGACGAACACGACGCTGCCGTGCAGCACGCCGATCACGATCAAAGGCCGGCCGTGAAAATCACGGCTGATCTGCGCGCCGAGAGCCTGAACGCGGTCGGCAATCTGTGCGGCGGTGAGCAGCGTTTGCATCGTCGTTGATGAGGAAAGTCAGTAACACGCCCGTTCAAAGCCCGGCGACGGCGTCGCCGGGACCGCCCGCTTGCCGCACCGCCTAACACATTCTACGCTTGAGACACAATGACCAATGTGGGATCAATTCGCAATCGGATCGGCAGGCGAATGGGTTGGACGACGATTTCTCTCGCCGGCAAAACGGCGGACTGGTTTGTGCCGGATCGGAACGCCGGGCCGCACGCAGCGGTTTTTCTTCACGGCACCGACGGCGTCACGCTCAGGGACAACCCGGCTTACACCGCGGAATTTGAACGCCGCGCGTTAAGCGTGCTCTGTCCTCAGGGCCGGATGTGCTGGTGGAGCGACTCTGTCTACGAGCCGTTCGATGAACTCGTCAGCCCGGTCGAGTTTCTCGTTCGCGAAGTCCCGAGGTTCTTGTCTCGTCGCGCCGAAGGAACGCCGCCGGCGACGATCGGAGCGTTCGGCATCGAGATCGGCGGCCAGGGGGCGCTGCAACTGGCCTATCGCCATGCGCGGCTGTTCTCCGTCGTCGCGGCGATCTCTCCGAAGGTGGACTTCGACGAATGGCACGGCGCGGGAACCTCACTGGATGAAGTGTTTCCCGATCGTGAATCCGCCCGGCAATCGACGGCGACGCTGCACATCCATCCGTTGGACTATCCCCGTCATCAACTGCTGCTGTGCGATCCGGCCGACGTGTATTGCCGCGACGGCGTCGCCATGCTGGCCAGTAAGCTGTCGTCGAGCGGGATTCCGTTTGAAGAGGATTTTCGATCGTCGCACGGCGGCTACGGCTGGGACTACGCCAACGCGATGGCCGGCCGCGTGGTGACGTTTCTCGCAGAGTCCCTCGCACAGCACGCGCGCTCGTCGCCGTCGTAACTACGGCGCGCCGCCTTCGCCTCCTGACGAGCGGATCACCTTGATGTGATCTTTCGACGGGGCGAATTCGATCCGTTGCCCGGCGGTGTGGCTTCGTGCCGCTCCCGGGGTCTTTTCCTGCCAGATCGTCGCTTCGCGCTGTCCGAGGGATCGCAGCACGAAGAGCCCCTTGGTTTCGTCATAGCTGATCTGGTCGGCCCGCGCCCAATAACCGCGGCCTTCCAGGTTCGTGTTGCCGGCCCCCAGTAATTGAACGAAGGTCTTCCCTTCTTCGTTCGGGGACGTCTGCACGACCTGCAAGGTATTGCATTTCATCCAGCCGCCGTCCTTGGGAAGATCATGCCGATTGATCACGTCGACCGGCCGCTGCACCGGGCCGTACAGCACCTCGACGCGATCCTTGAACGTGGTCCTGCGGCGTCCCATGTGTCCGGTCATGTTGCCGGCGAAGTCGACGCGGGTGAATTCCCATTCGGCGACGGGGTCCTTGGCGACACGGTTGGCCTGCACGCTTTCCGTCACGGCGAGGCCGGCCCGCTTGCCGTTGCCCCGGCGCCACATCTGCATCCAGCCTGGCCCCTGGGCCTCGGTTTCCTGCGTCGCGTGGTCGAGCCGGAATTCGTAGACTTTCGCCCGTTGAATTTCCAGCAATTGACCGTCGAGATAACGGACGTTCTCAAATTCCACGCCATCCCGGCACGTGACGGACTGGACCTCCGGCTTGACGGCCTGGTCGTCCCTGCCGGTGAAAGAGACCTTACGCGACAGCTCCACCTGCATGGTCCGGCAGAGCATTTTTCCCCCGTCCAGCTTGGCCCGAACATCTCCTTCAAACGTCGCCAACAGGCCGTCGAAGTCCATCTGCTCCTTCCACCAGATGTCGAGCAACTGCGGTTCGGCGAGGGGTTGTCCATCGAGCGTCGCGGGGACCGGCAGTTGCAGCAGGCCCGCTCCTTCCACCCACGCCAGGTTCGCGCCCCGGTCCAGGTGAATCGTCTGGCCTTCGATGTGCAGCCGCTGTTGTTCGTCGCGCAGATGCGCCGGCCGGCCCGGTTCGCCGAATACGTGCACCAATTGGTCAGTTTCGCTGTTGTTCTGGACGTGCAGCCGATCTCCTGTGACGACAATCGGCTGCCCGTTGTTGTCCGCCGGCTGCACGACGCGCACTTGGCCCGCGGTCCAGATTTCCGCCACCTGCGGGGGCTGGCCGGGCGCCGTCATGGGAAGAATCCTCACGCGCATCCGATCGGCGGAAACTTCCATCGGCGGCTTCGCTGCAGTGGATTCCAGCGATTCAGAACGCCGATCCGTCGCCGAGGTTTTCTCCGGCGGGACGGAAGCCAGCGCGGCTCCGCGCGGCATCGTTCCACGTCCGTTGCCGGCGTTTCTTTGCACGGTGTGTGACCAGCGTGTGTTGGGGACCCGCTGGCTCAACGGAGTATCCGGTGATGCGGACGGCGCAGGCCCGTCGTCAAACACCACCTCCATTTGCTGGCCTTCATAGTCGACCTGCGGACTGACGAAGGCAACCTGCCTGAGGGCGAGCAACCGCTTCGGTTCGGCGGCCGAGTTTTGATCCATCAACCGGAAGTCTCTTGGTTTCCCAGCCACTTCATCGACCGGCCGGAACCAGAGGCGGATCAAGTCGGCTCCGAGGGCCGTGTCGCGGGCCGGCTGCCGGAACGAGGCATCGCGTTCCAGTTCGATCAGGTCGAGCTGCGTGTCCGGATCGGTCGATTTGCGCATCTGTTTCATCCAGTCCGCGGCGAAGGCGACCTCGCCGGTTTCGTCCTGGCTTTCGAGCCAGCCGATGCCCCGGCAGATCGCTTCCTCCAGCGTGTTGTCTTCACCCAGCACGAGTTGGATTTCAGGGACTTGCAGCTTGTTGCGCCGTTGCAGCACCCGGACTCCCGACGCATCGTTCAAGCGAAGGGTTCTCTGTTTGGCATCGTAAGCAAGCTGCGTCATCCAGGCTTTCAGATCCTGCTGTTCCGAGGCGATGTAAACGGGATTTCGCTTTCCCACGGCGGTGAGGGCGCGGAACTCCAGGTTGCGATCCAGCTTCTGGAAGTCGCTGTTCGATTTCTGCTCCGGCTCTGGCGCCCCTTTCGGTTCGAATTCCACGGTCAGCTTGTCGCACCACAATTGGTCGGCCTTGGTCGGCTGTCCGGTTTTGCGGTAGGCGACGACATGGTCTTCGTAGGTCGCCGTCCGGGTTTCGACCTGGTACACGAAGCGGCCGGTACATTTCACGTGGACGGGCGGGCTCGGTTCGGCCCGTTTTGAATCGAGCGCCAGTTCCATTCGGACATTCTGGCTGAGCGTGACCGATTCGATGCCGACGACATTCGGCCGGTCTTGGGAGACCGGCGCGTCGGATTTCATCAGCCGCATTTGCAGGTGCTGGGCTTGTCCGCGATTCTGTCCGAAGCGGAACTGGACGGGATCGCCGGCGCCGGAATGACTCCAGATGCTCTGCATTCCTTCGGAGAAGAAGAAATTTTCTCCGAGAATTTCGAGTCCGTCGGGACCGGTGACGCGGACGGCCCCATCGAGCGCTCCGCGGGTCACGTGGCCGGGTTTCGGGGAATTGAGTTCAAAGGCCGATTGAAAAACCAGCAAGGCGGATTCCGCCGTCACGGTGACGGCCTGTTCCACGCCCTGAGAATCGGTCGCCAGCCAGACGGCGGCGAACGGGCTGAAGCGAATCTGCCCTTGTTCGCCGTTGGGCGTCCATTCGTTCGCATAGACGAACATCTGGTCGGTCCGCAGCAGATACTTTGCCGCGGCGGCCCACGGCTGGTCGCGGAGCCAACCCTCCGCCACGCGGACATTTTCCAGCGGACGCTGGGTTTCCGACGACTGGGTGACAAGCAGCGGTCCGGGAGCGCGGTCCGGAATACGCAGGGCCGGCGCGACGAAAAACGAGTAGGCCCCGTAGACTCCTGAGAGTCCCAGTCCCGTCGCCATCGTCAACAGCAGCCGCCGCCACACGGTGTGTGCTCCGCATTCAATTCCGGTCAAATATCAAGCCGCTGCTGTGCCGTTTCGCCACGCGCCAGTTCATCGCTCATTGCGTGAGCGGCAAAACGAGTACCAATTGAGGTTCGTGCATTGTTGTGTTTTTCGTGCGTTCTCACGGTTCGGCGGGAAGCACGCCGATCAGGTCGGTGATGTCGATCATGCCGATCGGGCGACGCTGGTCGTCGATCACCGGTAATTCGCTGATCCGCCGCCGGCCGAGCAATTGGACGACTTCTTCCAGAATGGCCTCGGGACCGATGGTCAATGGGCAGGCCGTCATCACTTCGCGGATCGGCCGGTCGAGATCCGCATCGCGGCGCTGTTCCAGCAGCCGGGCCAGATCGCTGTCGGTAAACAACCCGGTCAGGCGGCCATCGTCATCGACCAGCATCACCGCGCCGGCACGGCGGCCGGGCCGGCGCAGCGTCACATAGACCTCGCGGACGGTCGCCCCTTCGTGCGCCAGGCGAATGTCGTCACCGCGGCGCATCAATTCTTCGACGGTCGTCAACCGGCGCCCCAGGCTGCCGCCGGGATGCACGGCGGCGAATTGCTGCGGCGTAAAACGCCGGCGCTGGCACAAGACCATCGCCAGCGCATCACCGACGGCGAGCATCGCCGTCGTGCTGGTCGTCGGCGCCAGGCCATGCGCGCCGGCTTCCGCCAACTGGCCGAGCGCAATCGTCGCGTCCGCCTGCCGGCCCAGCGTGCTGACGGTACGCGCCGTGATGGCAATCAGCGGTACCCCAAGACGTTTCAGCAGCGGCAACAATCGGCAGACTTCTTCCGTCTCTCCGCTGTGCGACAAGATGCAAACCAGGTCCTGTGCCCCGACGCAGCCCAGGTCGCCATGCAGGGCTTCGGTCGGATGCAGGAAATATGACTTCGCTCCGGTGGACGAAAACGTGGCGGCGATCTTGCGCCCGATCAGCCCGGCCTTCCCGACGCCCGTGACAATCACCGTCCCAGTACAATTCGCCAGAAATTCCACCGCCGTGCAGAACGACGCGTCCATTCGGCGCGACAGATCGAAAAGCGCTTCGGCTTCGCGCTGCAGCACGGCTCGACCCTCGCGGAGTTCTTCCAGCGGGGTGAGCGAAACCTCGGCACGGCGTGGCACGGCGTTCATCGGGCGGCATCCTTGCCGATGGGAAATCCTCCGCCCCTTCGGCGCAGGGTCGGGGATCATAGCCCTACTTCCCGAACGGGTCAATCCGGGGGTTGAGCCGGAAACAAGCCTTGCAGCCAGTTGAAAAACAGGCTGTCAGGGCGTTGTGCGCAGGCGGAGCAGTTCCCAGCCGCCGTCCGGAAGGTTGTCGTACGGGTCGGTGAGGAGATTCATGGCGTTGGCGGTGCCCAGGTACAACCCCGAGGGGGTGGAAACCATGTTGACAATGCCATGATTGGCCTGGTTCCCGCAGCCCTTGATGGAGAGGGGGACGCCGGCGGTCGTGGGCGACGAGATGCGGTACAGGTCGCCGCCGATGGTCGGTTTGGGAACGCCGTCGACCAGTTCGCCGAAATTCAGCGTGACGCTGCCGACATCGAGCGTGCCCAGGTAGAGTTGATTTTGATGGACTGCGGCCGACCAGAGATAGAGATTGTTGGGGTCGCCCAGTCCGGAGGTCCCGAAGCGTCCGGGACCGCCCATGCCGGTTGGCGCCTGGCTCCACGATCCGGGACCGCTGGTATTCGGCGAATAGACCGAAACCGTGCCGTCGCCGTAGACGAGTTCAAACGCCGGCCCGCCGGCCGCACCGAGATCTTTGGCCCGGACGACAATCGCCGCGCGATTGGCCTTCAACTGATCGGCCGGCGACAGGGCGACCAGGTATTCGCGTTGAATCATTTTGGCGCCCATTTCCGGAAAATGCATGGTGCCGAAGTAGAGATGATCGCCGAATGACGCCATCGCGCCCATCGCATAGGACTGTGCGATGACGGGGTCGGGTTCGTAGCGGCTGGCATCCCAGATCTTCGTCCATTGGGGCGCGTGCCGGGCCTGCAACCCGCCGGGGGGAATCACGGGGGAGACCCAGATCCCGGCATTGGGAGCCGTTCGTCCCGTGAAGCTGGAGATGACGGATTGACCTTGCCAGGTACCGCAGACCAACCGGCCTTCATGGGCAACGATTGAGGCCCCTTCGCCATCCAGCAACCCGACAATTTCAAATCGAAAGGGCGTTTGTCGACTGCCGGTCCAGCGCAACACGGTACCTCCGTATTGCGTGGCGATCGAATTGCGGACGGCCGTATACAACTGGCCGCCGACGAGTTGCCAGCGGCGGATATCGTCGTACCACGGAATGCTGAGGGATCCCAGCGAGGCGCCGGTTTCGGCATCAAATGCAAACAGGCAGATCCCGGAACCGCTCAACGCCTGGCCGGCAAGAAAGACCACGCCGTTGGCCAACCCAACGGCACGAAAGCCGAACGTCTGGTTGATCAGCGGATCATTCGGGGTGAAGTCGACCAGGGCTTGCGTCTGGGTGTCGTAACGAAACGCCTGCGGCGGCCGCCAGTCTCCGTTGAGAATTTTGTTGAGCCCCGACGTCCCCGGATACTTGGATTGGCCGTACTCCGACACGCGAAACGGGATTTGTTTTTGCGGGCTAGTGAAGACCCGGGGGACGCCGATCTGGTCGAGGCCGGTCGTGGCATAAGGGATGGTGTCGACGGCCGTTCCAAACCAGATGTAGCGGCCGTCGGTCGCCATGCCCCAGAGATATCCATGATTGACTTTCGGCTGTCCGGGCAAGTCGGCGGGCTGCTGGCCGAGGGGGTAATATCCCTGTCCGATGCCGGCGAAGAACTCGTCCGGCCTGGCTTTGGCCAACAGGTCAAACGCGGCCTGACCGTAAGCATCGCGGGACAAGCTCCCGATCAACAAAAACAAACATGCCTGCAGTTTCCGCTTCGAAAGTCGCATCATGAGGAGTTCCACCTGGGGCTTGGTGTCGATTCGCCTCCGCGGGAGGGATTCCCAGCGATTTGCGCCACGACATCATAGCGACACCAACCATTCTCATTCAACTCATCCTGCCTATTTTAACTCTGCGGTGTTTTCAGGAGTTCCGATTTCAGTGGATGCAAAAATTATTTACCCCAAAGGGGCTATGAGACATAACTCCTTTGGGGTAAATAACCTGAAGACGAAGACACAATCAGAACGATCGAACTCTTTTATTTTGCGTATTTTGCGCCTCTTCGCGGCAATTCCTGTGATGCTTGGTTTCCGATGAGACTCGCCGGGTTCAACTTGCCGTTTGACGAAAGCGGGCCTCGTGCATCACTCAATCCCTGGGTTCGACGAGATTCGCCTTCAGTTGCTTGATTCGGGGGGATTCTCGCTTCAGTTTCAGACCACAAGGGATAGACTTATACAGAGAGCCGTCGTGCGAGATGACACCGCAAGACATCGAGAGAACAATTTTCGCAGCGCGGGCTGAAATTCCCACGGCGAGATCAGCGGGCTAAATCGGTTGGAAGCTTCGCAGATTCTCGGTTCACCCCCTCGGCCGCAGAGGCCGTTCGGATGGCCGTTCCTGTTGAGGAAAGGTCGCTCATGAATCTTCGCATTCGGCGTTCGACAACCTGGCTCCTCCTGGGGGTTTCACTGACGGCACTGCCCGGCCTCTGCCTGGCGCGTGGCGGCCATGGTGGCGGCGGGCGACACATTGGCGGCGGCGCACGCATGGGCGGCGCTCAACACTTCGGCGGTGGAAACCTGGGTGGAGGACGCAGTTCCGGGTTTGCTCCGAGCCAGTCTTTCCGTCAACACAGTTTCGGCGGATCGCAAGGCATGCACGTGCCGCAAATACGATCGAATTTCAACGCGCCGAGTCTTCCCCGAGGCGGACAGGGTCTCGGGGGGGCGACGATCCGAAACACCCCGCTGGGGGGACAAGGGGTCATCCATCATGGCGTGACCATTCAACCGGCGCATCGCTTTCCGTCGGGGACGGGACTGAACTTCGGCCAAGGCGCCGGCCAGCGAATTTCAATTCAGCCGAATCACGGTCTCTACGGACAGGGCATCCGCCTGAATCAGGGGAGCGGAGGGATTGGCAGCCATCAGGGCATCGGGGCGCGGATGCAAAACGGCCTGACCACGCATCCCGGCGTCGGCAACTTGACGCACTCCGCGGGACGGCCAGTGCTGTATGGCACCGGCGTCAGCAATCTCGGCGGACTCCAGCACCGGGTGATCGGAACCGGCATCAACGGATCCCGTCAGATCGGCGCCGGAAATTCGTTCGCGGGTCATCCGACGGGCGGAGCACAACTCGCCGGGACCACGGGCCATCACCACGGCGGACTGAACACCGCCCAGTTTCATGGACGAAACAACTACAACAACTGGAACTCCAACAACGCGTGGGGCATCAACCATCACCACGGGAATGTCAACAGCGGCAATTGGAATACGAACTATCGCTACTCGGTTGTCAACAACAACTACTACGGCTGGTACAACAACCCCTGGAACGGCCTGTGGGGTTTCGGCTGGGGTTACCCGTACTACAGCAGCGCGTTCTCCTGGGGCTTAGGACCTTATTACTCCCCGACGTGGGGGTATGGCGGTTACGGCGGATATGGTGGCTACGGCGGTTTCGGCGGGTACCTGGGCTATGGCGGCGGATACACGGGCGCCTTCGGTTACGGGGCCTATTACAACCCGTATTGCGTCTCTGCGCCGCAGACGGTTTACGTCAATCCGCTGGGAGCGAATTATTATACCCAGCCGATCTCCCTGCCGCTCGCCGTCGCCGATGCCACCGTCACTGTTTCAGCCGAGGATGTGAAGCGGGACGCGGCGTTCAAGATGGTGGAACAGGGCCGAAAATTGTTCATCAGCGGCGACTATCGCGGCGCCTTGGACAAGTACGACTCCGCGATCCCGAGCCTCAAAAACGATCCCGTGGTGCATGAACTCCGGGCGCTGGCGCTGTTTGCGCTGGGCGACTATCACGAATCGGCGGCGACGTTGAACGCCTTGCTGGCCGTCGCGCCGGGCATGGACTGGCATTCGATGCGCAATCAGTACCCGACTGCCGCGGCCTATACGGCGCACTTAAGGGCGCTGGAAGCCTTCCTGCGAGAATCGCCGAATGACGCCGCGGCGCGGTTCGTGCTCGGCTATCATTACCTGGTGACGAACTTCCCGGACGCCGCGGCGAAGCAGTTCGAGAAAGTCGTGCAATTGGAGTCGCGCGACGCCGTGGCGAAGAAACTGCTCGAAACGCTGACCAAGGGCCAGACGCCGGCGAAGCCCGACCCGTTGCTTCCGGGCGTGGACGCCGGCGCGCCGTTGCAGACCGATCTTGTCGGAAAGTGGTTTTCCCAAGGCGAGGACGGCAGCCAGTTCGCCTTGACGCTGGACGAGGGGGGCGAGTTCACCTGGCTGGTCACGCCGCCGAAGGGAAATCCCGTCAAGCAGACGGGCAAGTATACGGCCGCGCCGGATCGGCTGATTCTCGATTCGAGCGGTCCGCAGGAGACGCTGGTGGCGCGCGTGGAATCGCGCGGGCCGAATCACTTCCGGTTCTGGATCACCGACGATGCGTCGCTGGCGTTCCGACGTGAAGGGGTCACGGATCAGGAACCGATCGCGGCCGGCAAACACGACGCCGGTGTCCTGCTCCCGGCGCCGATTCCTGCCCGTTCAGCCCCGTCAGCAGTTTCTCCGGAGAACGTCCCGCAAGGACATTCCATCGAACTCCCCGAGACTGAGAGCGAGGCGCCCGTTTCCGCCGCCGACCCCAGCAACAGCAGCCCCTGACGACTGATGCGTTGATGAAGCGTGAAGACGCTCAGCCCGGGGGGGGCGCGCGCGGGGACAAAGCCTGAAGCAATTGATTGACGGTTCCCCTGTCATTCCTGGACCGACAATTCCACGCGGATTCCCAGCACGGGCAATCCGCCGACGGTCGACGTGGAGTCGATCGTGCGCCGTTCGGCCAGATCCGCACAGAGAATGATCAACCGTTCGCCGTTGATCGCCGCGAACAGCTTGCGGATTGCGCCCGGCATCGTGGCGACATTGCGGAACAGTTCCGCGGCACGAAGGGCATGACGCTGCACGCCCGTCGGGTTGCCTTCACGGGACTTCACCCCGGCGGCAGACAGTTTGATCAAAGCTTTCAACAGCAGGGCGACCGGACCGGTGCGCCCCGCCGCATTCCAGAGACCTTCC
Organism: uncultured Planctomycetaceae bacterium; assembly: GCA_964388415.1. Lineage (GTDB taxonomy): Bacteria > Planctomycetota > Planctomycetia > Planctomycetales > Planctomycetaceae > CAZDGB01. Next base: position 37,996 of record CAYMAO010000045.1, read on the forward strand.
CAGGATTCGTGAGCCTCCCAGTAGTAGCCGTGATTGAAGAGGTCGACGGCGAACAGAAATTCCTGAGACCGAAATGGCTCGTGCAGATCGATTGGAGGAACCACGTGCGCTCCCCTTCCGTAGAGATGGCCGTTGGGTTCACGGACCGGGTGCGGATGCCGGCCCGGGACAAACGCATACGGCGGAAACGGGCAGTCAGGCAGGTAGCGCTGGTCCATCGGCACGCTTCAGTTCAGGTGGATCATCGGTTCGGAATCCTTGTCAGCATAGGCATCGAACGTCGGGCGCGTTAGGCTAACTCATCCCGAGACGTTTCTGCGAGTTCATGGCGGCCCGGGTCGCCCAGACCGCCAGGAGCTTGGCTGATCACACGGATGCCGCCTTGCCAATTCACGCTACCGCCGTTATCGATCCCCTCGCTCAACTGGACGCCGCCGTCGACATCGGGCCCTATGCGGTCATTGATGGGCCGGTCCGCATCGCTGCCGGGACTTCGATTGCGGCCCATGTCCACATTTTGGGACATACCTCCCTCGGCACGGGTTGCCGCGTTCATTCGGGCGCGGTGCTCGGCGACTGGCCGCAGGATCGCGCGTACACCGGCGCGGAAAGTTATTGCCGCATCGGCAACGACACCGTCATCCGTGAGCACGTGACGATCCATCGCGGCACGGCGCCCGGATCGGAAACCGTCATCGGAGATCGTTGCCTGCTGCTGGCCCATTCGCATGTCGCCCACAATTGCCGCGTCGGCGATGATGTGCTGCTCGTGAATGGCGCATTGCTCGCCGGGCATGTGACGGTCGGCAATCGCGCGGTGATTTCCGGGAATGCGGCTGTGCATCAATTTTCACGCGTCGGCGACCTGGCCATGATCGGCGGCCTGGCCAAGATCACGAGAGACATCCCGCCCTACCTGATGTTTGACGGCGCCGGAATCTGCGTCGGGGTGAACACCGTGGGACTCCGCCGCGCCGGGTTTACGCGCGAAGAACGGCAGGATGTGAAAGCCGTTTACAAAGCCCTGTACCGCACGCCGGGCAGTTTTTCGAAAGCGCTCGCCCTGGTAGAATCGCTCGTGACGACGCGGGCCGGGATAACGCTGCTCGCGTTCCTCAAAGCGCCGTCCAAGCGCGGCATCCAATCGGGGCGCCAGTCCGCCGTCGAGGACGATGGCGTTGAGGAATCAAGGGATTGAAAGGCACGCAAAACCGCAAGCGTTGGCGAACGCGTCCACCACGGCCCACATTCTTCCCACGGACAATTGACCGCGGACCATTTCCATGAAAGCTCTCGTCAAGAAACATGCCGAGCGCGGCCTCTGGCTCGACGACATCCCCGAGCCGGCGATCGGCATCAACGACGTCCTGATCAAGATCCATAAGACCGGAATCTGCGGGACCGACCTGCACATCTACAAGTGGGACGCCTGGGCTCAAAAGACGATCCCCGTTCCGATGGCCGTCGGGCACGAGTTCGTCGGCGACATCATCGCCGTCGGGTCCAACGTCTCGGACTTTCACCCGGGCGAAATCGTTTCCGGCGAAGGGCACGTCGTCTGCGGCCGCTGCCGCAATTGCCTCGCAGGACGTCGGCATCTGTGCGCCCACACCAAGGGGATCGGCGTCAACCGGCCCGGCGCGTTCGCCGAGTACATCAGCCTGCCGATGACCAACGTCTGGCATCATGCGCCGGATATCGACGAAGACGTGGCCTCGATCTTCGACCCGTTCGGCAATGCGGTTCACACGGCACTGTCGTTCGATTTGCTCGGCGAAGACGTGCTGATCACCGGCGCCGGGCCGATCGGCGTGATGGCCGCCGCCGTCGCCCGTCATGCCGGAGCGAGGTTTGTCGTCGTTACCGATTTGAATGCCTATCGGCTGGAACTGGCCCGGAAAATGGGGGCGACCCTCGCCGTCAATCCGACGGAAACGTCGCTCGTCGAGGTGCAGGAGAAGCTCGGCATGAAAGAAGGCTTCGATGTCGGCCTGGAGATGTCCGGCAGCCCGGACGCGTTTCGCAGCCTGCTCGCCAACATGGCCCACGGCGGGAAGATCGCCATGCTGGGCATCCCCGAAAAAGAAATCGCCATCGATTGGAACACGGTCATCTTCAACATGCTGACGATCAAAGGCATCTACGGCCGCGAGATGTATGAAACGTGGTACAAGATGACCGTGATGCTGCAATCGGGCCTCGATTTGAAGCCCGTCATCACGCACCGCTTCCACTACACGGAATTCCAAAAGGGCTTCGATGCCATGCTCAGCGGCAACTGCGGCAAAGTCGTCTTGGACTGGGGGACGTGACGAGCCTTCTTCCTGAGCGGGGGGCGTAAGCCCCTTGGTTCCGGCGTCCACGACGTTTGGCGCACAATAACTTGGCGAGCGCAATCAAGGGGCTGACGCCCCCCGCTCGGGTTATTTTAATGGTGACGGGTTCAATGCTTCACCCGCTCGACCTTTCCGCCCAATCGCCGGAAATGCAGCCCGAAACTGAAAAACATCGCGGCCGACAGCAAATACCCGATCATCACCGGCCAGGCGCGGTAGCTCAGCCAGCCATCGCGCGGGTCGCTGAAGACGTACAGAAAATCAAATACGTTTCCGACAAGTTGGAAGGCGTGCGTCAACCCCAGCCCGGCGAACAGGGCCCCGATCAGAGCCCACACGCCGGCGGTGAAGAACTTGCGGTCAATCAGAAACGCCGAGATCGCCGAGAGAATCATGCACGTAAAAATGTAACCGCGATCGATGATGATCATCGGCTCCAGCAGATAGCCCTGCAATTCGACGTTCGACGAATTCATCAGAACCGCCTGCATCGTCGTTCCGTTGGCGATAAAGAACGTGGCCTGCACCAGGTTCAATCCCCACGCCACGATCGCCGGGAACAGCCCGACGGCGACCGCCGGGGCATGTTCCTTGGAGCACGCCGCGAATGCCTGGGCCGTGATGACGATGCCGATCCACAGCACGATCGACGCCCCGGCTTCTCGGGGGATCAACGCATTCATCACGCCGACGGTGCCGGTCAGGCAGAGCGCCGCGATGACAATGCCGTTCAACGTGGAATATCCGGCTCGTGCTCCGAGCCCTTTCCAGCCGGGATGGCCGATGTAAATTGTCGTCGGAAAACAACTGCCGAACAGGGCCGCCGTGATCGACCCGATGCCGTTGACGGCGAGCGATGTCCCGGTGTGATAGCGGTCGCCGGCGGCTTCCGCGGATTCCATGTTCTGCAAGCTGCCGATGAGGTTGAACAGCCCCATTGGAATGATGACCGACAGATGACTGAGCCACTTTTCCGGCTGGTGGATCAATCGCCAGATCGTGTCGCCGGCAAATTGTGGCAGATACAAGCCGCGTTGTGCGAACGAATCCGTAACGGCGCCGGCATTCATCGCTGAGCCGGCAACCCATCCGGGAGCGTCCGGCCATGCCTGGACTAACAGCGTCAACGCCCATGCCGTCGCCGTTCCCAACAGCACTGCGACGAACCCGCCCGGAAGATGAAACGGAAATGGGGCCTGTGAAAAGTAGGTGATCAGCACGATCGCCAGCGGCAACATGCCGAGCAGCGGCTTGTGGAAAATCTGCAGCGCGAACTGCATGGCGATGAAGCCGATGGCGATGCCCGCCAGCGTCGACAACAGCGCGGCTCTTGGCGTCCGTTTGCGGATCGACTCGGCGATGAACGCTCCGAAGAATTCGATCAGACCGCTGCCGAGACAGGCAATCAGCCCCATTTCCCAGGCGAATTTCGAGGCATCCGCCGGGGACATCGTCTCCACAGAGTTGCGATAGACCGGCCCCATCACGAAGTAAATGTAGATCAGCAGCGACGGCGTATTGATGCCGTACGGCAGTGCGGTGACGTCCTCGCGGCCGGTTTTCACGGCCAATCGGCGCGCCTGCCAGGCGTAGAAGAGATTTCCCAGAATGATGCTGATTGCCGCGCCGGGGAGAATGCGTTCGTACAACAGACCGCGGTTGTCGCCCGTCATGCCGCACTGATCGGCGCACAACTGCAGAATGAGCAGCAATTGGATCAAGTTATCGATGAACAGCCCGAAGAAGCCGTCGAGATCGCGGCGGACAAACAACGGATAGCGGGGGGCGGTCATGTGGCGCTCCATGAGTCGACGCTCGGGGAGCGCCATCCATCGGCCAGGACAAAGAACGTGATACTGTCGCAGAGATTCCTTCTCTCCCGCCTCGAGAAAGAAGGAATTGGGATCGCACTCCTGCCGTCGCTTGTGTCGTTGCCAACCGGGGTCTTGATCGTCCGCTTATGCACAGATCAGCAGCGTCGTTCGCTCGGGCAGATGCTGGGCCACGCCTTGAATGATGTCGCCTTTCATCGTGCGCCACAAGGTGCCGCGCTGCGTCGCCCCGAGAATCACCCGGTCGACGGCGAACGTCGCGGCAAAGTCCAGAATCGTGTCGGCCACGTCATAAGTCACGGCATAGAGCTCGCGAATCGGCACGCCCAGCGCTTTCGCCTGTTCGCGGATGCCGGCGAACATCTTTTTCGCTTCTTCGTCCTCTTGCGGCTTCGCCGGATTGGTCGGCCCGATGACCGGCACGGCCACCTGCCGGGCAAAGAGAACCAGCAATTCCGCCTGGTGCTTCTGCGCCTGGTCCAGCGCAAACTTGATCAGCTTCGGGCTGCCGCGCGTGGCGATAAGAAACTTCTCGGACGGCACATAGGCCCCGGGGATCGCCGTCCCGACGGGTTCTGTTCCGGCGGCGATCAATTCGCCGGCCTCTTGCAAGGCCTTCCCCAGCATCCCGCGATGCTGGGTCGTCCATCGCGCGGAGAGGCCGATCAGCACGATGGCTCCCGCGAACATCAATGCGTGCGGCTTCTCCCAGGCGATGGTGAACCAGATGCCGATCATCAACAGGGACAACAGCGAGATCCCCATTCGTTCCCACCACTTCACCGGCAGGTCGAAACTCAGGGAGCACGTCGTCAGGTTGAGCGCCACCGCGCCGACGACGCCGATGGCGTACAGTTCCGACAACCGCCCGACGTCCGGCGCAGCGAGCACCGTGATGGTCGGAATGACGACGCCGATGATCAGCGGAATCAACGGCATGCCCCAGGAGTTCAGGCCGATGAACTGCCGGGGCAATTCCTTGTCCTGCCCCATCATGTATTGAATGCTGACCAGCCCGGTGACCGCCGTGTTAACGGCGGACAACAGCAGGGCCGCGAACACGACCCCCGCCACGGCGGCGAACGTATTGCCGACGTAATATTCGGCCATCACGCGCAGCATGTCTTCCTTGTGCGCCTCGTAGGGGGAGACTTCCGGGTTCGCCGGATCGAGGAGCGCGTCCAAAGGCATGGCGCTCATCGCCAGCGTGAGAATCAGGTTCAGGATCACGATCTCGATCAGCACCGACCAGATGGCTTTCTTCGCCGTCTTTTCGACCGGCTCGACCATGATGCCCGTCATGTTGGCGACGGCTTCCACGCCGGATATCGCCAGGATGATCGCCGTGAACTGCAGCCACCAGTTCCCGAAATGTCCCGTCGGTCTCGTAACGTGGGCTACCGGAAATGACAATCCGAAGGCCCCGGCAATCCAGATGCTGCAGAACACCGTCAGCGCTGCCGCGGCCATCGCGGCCAGGCTCGATTTCGTCGGCCCGAAATAATTCAACAGTCCGATGGCGATAATGCTGCCCGCCGCCCACAACTCGGGCCGTTGCAGGTCGAGATAATGAAATGCATCGAGCGCCGACAGCGCCGCCGTGACGACGTAATCCGCACACAGCAGCAGCGCGCCGATGACCGCCAGCAACTGCGATTTGTGCCGGGCCGACGAATACACGCCGCCGCCGTCGGGGTACAGCCGGCAGACGACGGAATACGCCCATCCGACCGCCAGCAGCAGGACCGACATCGCCAGCATGAACCACAGCGACGCGTGCTGGGTTTGAGCGAAACAAATTCCCAGCACGTAGAGCCGGCTGGTTCCCCAATCGCCGAACAGCATCGGCCCGGCGTGATACCACTTCAACTGCCTGGGCCGTTTTCCCGTCGTCAACATGAGTCTGAATCCTCTTCCCTGCCGCGCGTCTGGGCGTACCGCGATTTTTCCGATCGCCGGTTCCTGGCCCCCCGCAGGGGAACCGCCCACAAACACTGCGGCATGGCACCTTTCCTCGAAACGCTTACGAGGTTAGCTGACGGGCTGGGAGTCGAGTGATCTCCTTCCGAGTCTTCCTCGGATACGCCCCTGGATTGTTGGTTCCCCCGTTTCGCCGGACGACAAGAAGTCCGGAAAATTCAGCGTGCCGCCATGGTCTTGCACATCGCGGCTGCCCGACATACTCGAACATTCTACCACCAACTCATCTCAAGAGCGAACCTCGGCCAAGCCTGTTGGGCGCTTCGTAAATTCCGGGATGCCGCCATGGGCCGCTTGCCCTGCTTCAAAAAGGCGTTGGCCCTGGCTGCTGTTCCGGCCGCCTTTCGTTGCCGGCGGTTCGACTTTATGATGGACGAGCGACGAAAACCAAGGGAATGCCGCCCCGCGCAAAAAGGAGTGCCGCCGAAGTGTCTGCCGACGATCTGACGCCGAGCCAGCGCTGTGCCGTGGAGCATTTCGAAGGGCCGCTGCTGGTCCTGGCGGGGCCGGGGTCCGGGAAGACCCGGGTCATTACCCGGCGCATCGCCCGGTTGGTGGAGCGGGGCGTTTCTCCCTATGAAATTCTCGCCATCACGTTCACCAACAAGGCGGCCCGCGAGATGGGCGAACGGGTGCAACGGCTGTTGCCCCGTTCCCGTGTCTGGGTCAGCACGTTTCACCGTTTCTGCGCGAAACTGCTGCGCGAGCGCGGCGAGGCGGTCGGCCTCAAGCCGAATTTCTCGATCTTTGATACGGGCGATCAGCAGCAGCTCATCAAGCAGATTCTTCACGACGAAGACATCGACGCCACGCGGTATCCGCCGGCGAAGATCGGCCAGAGAATCAGCGCGGCGAAGAACGACCTCGTCACGGCCGACCTGTACGTTAGCCGTTATCAGGAACGCATCGGCCAGAACATGGACGCCGTCGTCGCGAAGGTCTATCCGAAATATCAGCAGCGTCTGCTGACGGCCAACGCCGTCGATTTTGACGACCTGCTGGTTCACGTCGCCAAACTGCTGGAAGAGCAGGAACACCTGAGGACCGAACTCGATGAGCGGTATCGGTTCATTCTCGTCGACGAATATCAGGACACGAACCGGGCCCAGTATCAGATTGTCGCTTCGCTGTCGCAGCACAATCCCAACCTGTGCGCGACGGGCGATCCGGACCAGTCGATCTACGGCTGGCGCGGTGCGCAGATCGAAAACATCCTGCGCTTCGAGCGGGACTTCCCCCAGGTGACGGTGATTCGGCTGGAAGACAATTTCCGCAGCACGCCCGAAATTCTCGCCGCCGCCGATGAACTGATCGCCCACAACGTCCACCGCAAGGCGAAAAGCCTGAAGACGGAGAACGCGTCCGGCGAACCGGTTGAGCTGCGCCTCTATGCCGACGGCTGGGCGGAAGCGCAGGGCATCGCGCAGGAGATGCGCGATCTCGTCGATGAAGGAGAACGCCGCTGGTCGGACTTTGCGATTTTCTACCGCGTGAACGCGCTGTCAAGGGCGCTGGAAACCACGCTCGCGCGGAACAAGATTCCGTACCAGTTGGCCGGAGGCGTCGCATTTTACGAGCGGTCTGAAGTGAAAGACCTGCTCTGTTATCTGCGCGTGATCGAGAACCCGGCGGATCGGGCCGCGTTCCTGCGCGTCGTCAATGTGCCGGCGCGGGGCCTCGGCAAGACGTCGGTCGAACGGCTGATGCACTGGGCCGACGGAGAGAGCCTCTCGTTGATGGAGGCATCCCGGAAGGCGGCCCTGGTCCCGAAGCTGCCGAAGAAGGCCGTCGGTTCGCTGGGCCAGTTTGCCGACTTGATCGGCGAACTGGCTCATTACGCGGCCGGGCCCGTCGCCGGTTTGCTGAAGCAGGTGATGCAGCGAACCGGTTACGGATCGCACTTCGATCCCGGCAGCGAAGAGGACATGCAGCGCCTGGCGAATGTCGGCGAATTGATTTCGGCGGCGCAGCAGTATGACGAGCAGTCCGGGGACGAAGCCTCGCTGAGCGGCTTTCTCGAAACCGCGAGCCTGGCGCAAGACGTCGATTCGCTGTCCGAGGAGACCGGCACCGTCACCCTGATGACTTTGCACTCGGCGAAGGGGCTGGAGTTCCCGGTCGTCTATCTTGTCGGCCTCGAGCAGAACCTGCTGCCGCACGAACGCGTCGTCCGCCAGAACGATCCCAGGCAATATGAAGAGGAGCGGCGGCTGTTATTCGTCGGCATCACCCGTGCCATGTCGAAGCTCGTGATGACGCACACGCTGCGCCGGGAAGTGCACGGCCGGTCGATGAGCACGATCCCCAGTGACTTCCTGGGCGAAATCCGCGGCGTGCAGTCTTGCGATTGCACGGATGTTGATGCATCCTTCGACATCGAAGAGTTCGAATCGGACCGCGCGGAACCGCCGCGGACGCCGAAGTTCCGTGAACGGACCGTCGCCGATTGGCAAAGCCGTTTGACGACTGGCGCGGCGCTGGCGGCGGGAAAATCGCAGGAGGTCGAATTGCCGATCGGCTTCGCGACCGGCATGATGGTCCGGCACCCGCGCTACGGGCTGGGGACCGTCGTCGAAGTCTCCGGTTTGTCGCGGCATCGAATCGTGACGGTCGAGTTCAACACAGACCAGCGCCGCGAAAAATTCGTCGCCGCCAAGTGTCCACTGCAGCCGGTGGGGGTGCGATGAAAGTTGTCACCGAATCGCTCATCAAAGCCCGGCAAAGGCATCGCCGGGATCTCGCCGACGTCGTCGGCGGGCTTTGCGGGTTTTGAATGGAAACAGGGAGCGTGCCAATGCACATCGTTGAAGTCGAAGTCATTCCTTTGGTCGGCGGCACGGTGGACGGCGGGTGGCCGCAGGGGCACCAGCCGCAGGAAAATCTCCATACGCTGGTGTCGGTGAAGAGCGACACGGGCCTCGTCGGGTGGGGAAGCTGCTTCACGTCGGGCAAGCTGATCGACGGGGCGCTCGAACTCCTCTGGCCGCTGCTCAAACACGAATCGGCCGTCGAGCCGGAGCGCGTGACGGAAACGCTCCGGCAGTCGTCGTTCTGGCAAGGCCGCGGCGGTGCCGTGGAACACGCCATCAGCGGCCTGGATCTCGCCTTGTGGGATCTCATGGGCAAAGCCTGCGGGCAGCCCGTTTCGCGACTCCTGGGCGGCAACTATCGCCAGCGGATCAAGCCGTATGGGTCGACGCTGTTCGATGAGCCCGATGCCTTGAGAAAGACGCTGACCGACACCGTGAATCGCGGCTTCCAGGCGATCAAAATGGGCTGGCGGCCGTTCGGTCGCAAGGGAGACCGCAAGTTCGATGAACTGCTCGTAAAGACGGCCCGCCAGACGGTCGGTGACAAAGTCGAGCTGATGGTCGACGCCGGCGGCAGCGAACAGTTTTGGCCGCACGGCGTGAACTGGGCGAAGAACACCGCGAAGATGCTCGCCGATTACAACATCGTCTGGTTTGAAGAGCCGCTGCCGCCGGACGACATCGAAGGTTACGCCGAGCTGACCCGCGTCTCGCCCGTGCCGATCGCCGGCGGCGAAGTCCTGACGCGCCGGCAATCGTTCTTGCCGTGGATTGAACGCCGGGCCGTCGATATTCTCCAGCCCGACTGCACCAAGAACGGCGGCCTCAGCGAACATCGCAAAATCGCCTGGGCGGCCTACGACCATAACATCCTGGTCGTCCCGCACGGCTGGAATACGGCCGTCGGCCTGGCGGCGGACCTGCAATTCGTCGCGGCGATCCCGGTGGCGCGATACGTGGAGTACCTGACGCCCTGCGTCTATATCGAACAACTCGTCAAGACGCCGTTCAAGATCGATACCGAAGGATATCTCGAAATCCCGACGACGCCGGGCCTGGGGATTGAGATCGACCTGGACCGGCTGAAACAATTGAGCGGCCGGCGCGCGGTGCATCGCTGATCAGCGGAGCGAATAGGAAATAGCGAGTAGCCAGGCGGAAAGGCAATTCGTATGCTTTCTGGCTACTCGCTTTCGCTACTCCCTATTCGCTATACGCTACTCGCTCCGATGACGCAATACGATCCGCATCGCTGGACCGATCACCTGTTCGATATCCGCGGGTCGATGGTCCGTGAGATTCTCGGCCGGGTGAGCCTCGCCGTGATCTGGTCGGTGCTGATCACGTTTGCATACCAATGGGCCGGGCAGTCGATCGGTCCGATCTCGCTGCCGGACGTCTTTCGCCAGATCACCATTCCGGAAACGTGCCATGTGCTGGTCGGCGGGGCACTGGGTCTGTTGCTCGTTTTTCGGACGAATGCGTCCTACGACCGGTTCTGGGAAGGCCGCAAATTGTGGGGCGGGATCGTCAACGAGACGCGCAACCTGGTGCGCTCGGCGTCGACCTATCTCGCCGAGGAACCGGAGACCGTCCGGGAAATCGCAGTGTGGACGGCGGCCTTTCCCTGGGCGGCCATGGCCCGGCTTCGGGGCCGTAAAGAACTCGGGCCGCTGGTCAGGGAATTGCCGTCCGGATATGTGGAGCAAGTCCTCGCTGCCGAGCATGTGCCGCTCGCCATCTGCCGACGGATTACGGCCTTGCTCGACGGCGCAAGACAGCGCGGTCGAATCGACAGTTATCAGTTGGGGCTGATCGATCAGAACACGCAGCTCTTGATGGATTACCTTGGCGGCTGCGAACGAATCCATTCAACGCCTTTGCCGTTCGCCTATGCCGTGCATCTGCGCCGGGCGCTGATTTTCTACTGCTTCACGCTGCCGTTCGCGCTGGCGCCGAAGTTCGGCGGGGCCACCCCGCTGGCGGTGCTGCTGACCTGTTACGTGTTCTTCGGCATCGAAGAGATCGGCGTGGAGATCGAGGACCCGTTCGGCGAGGATGAAAACGATCTGCCGCTCGAAAAAATTTGCGAGTCGATCGAGCGGACATTGCGCGACGTGGTGAAGTAGGCGTTCGGCGAAGCGAAACAACGCTTGCGCTTCGCGGTCGACCGATTCTCTGAGCCGATTGTCCGCGAAGCCCAAGCGTAATAGGGTTACGTCGAGCCGATTTCCTGCAGGCGCGCGCCGATCATCATCTGCAGCACCAACGACCCGACGACGTTGATCAGCATCAAGACGCCGGACGCCGCCAATTGACCGCCTGAGTGATCCATGGCGGTCGCGATGAACATGAACATCACGGAAAAAATCGGACAACACCACGTCATGACGATCATGATCAGAAAGGCCAGCGGCAGCGCGCCCCATTTCACGAACAGCGACAACAGCGCCGTCAGATGCAGGAACAGGCTCGCCACAAGCAACATCCCCCACACTGCCGGATTGAACACGGTGTTGAGCACGAACTCGCTCTGTTCATAACGAGAGTATGTCCGACCCCAGCCCATCGCCAGGGTGAACGCGCCGCAGAAGACCAGCCAGAACACGGCCGGCAACAGGCCCAAGAGCGCCCCGGCGACCTTGGAATAGCCGATGTAGGGCACACTGCGCGGCAGCATCAGCAACGCCGACATCGTCTGCAGCCGGATCTCGTCGTGAAAAATCCGGGCGGCGTACAGGCTGGCTTCCAGAATCAGACAACCCACGAGGCAACCTGCAAAGGCAGAAATATCTCCTCGCCAATCGATCGTCGTTTGATAGGGATAACTCGAGTAATAACTGACTGCTAAGATCAGCCCAAACAGGCCCGCGTAAGCGAACCATTTGACGATCATGCCGGGATAACCGCCGGTCAGGAATTGAAAATCCTTCCACATCAGCGGGTTCGACCAGCAACGGCCGGCGCTGAACATTCTCACTCGGCTCGACGACCGCAGCACGAGCCCGCGGGTGTCGGTCAACTGGTTGACGTCGCGCGTGAACGGCTCATATAGCAACCGGGCCAGTACGAAACAGGCGATCCCGAACCCGCTGTTGGAAATGACTTGCACGCTGAAAATCGATTCGCTGAACCCGGTGACCATGATCTTCGCCAGCCGCCGGAAAATCTCCGACTCGCTGAACACGTGCAATCCAGAAAGGATAACCCATTGATACCACACGGCGGGAGACCAGCCCCGTATCGAGGTAAGCCAGAATTGCAGGCCGGCCGCCATCTCCGGGACGATAAAGTACATCACCAGCATCAACGACGTCAGCCCGGCGGCGTTGCCCGTCCGACGGCAGATCACCGACCAGAACAGCGCCAGGTTGGCCAAGCCGATCAGGTACGCGAACAGCGCGGCATACGCGGCAACGACCTGCGGCATCGTCACGCCGCCCAAAGTGATCGACAACAGCGTGAACGGAAACTGCACGAGCAGCAGCATGAGCGCCTGGATCAGCCGGCTGGTCGACTTGCCGA
>CAYMAO010000046.1:0-48548 GCA_964388415.1 uncultured Planctomycetaceae bacterium
TCGTGAGGTAATGGGTGCCGTCGATGGCGCCAACGTCGTAGACCGGGCAGATATTGTTGTGCCTGATCGTGGCCGTCGTGCGGGCCTCGCGATAGAAGCGTTCCAGGGCATCCGGTTCTTCCAGGACGGACTTCCTGGGGATCTTGAGCGCCACCTTGCGATGCAGCTGCGTGTCTTCCGCGAGATAGACGACGCCCATCGCTCCCTTGCCGAGTTCGGATTCTATCTTGTAGCGGCCGAAGTGTTTCGGCATCACCGATTCAGGCTCCGTCGACGCCGCCGTCGGACGGACCACGCCGGCGCGGCTGGTATCAATGGACGCGTTGGCCTGAGACAGGGTGGCCTTGGAATCAGCAGACGAAAGGGGCGGCTGCGCGGAAACTGGTTCCGGTTTGAGCGATCGGTGGTCGATGGGATTCCGTCCCGTCATGGAGAATCGATCCGCACAATCAGATTGACACTTGTACCCGGATGGGCATCATACTCTGCTTCCACGACGAAAACAGGGTATCAGTACATTGCAGAGAGTGATCGCCGCCCGACACGAAATTTCAGAAACTGGAAACCTATCACTATTCAACATCCCGGTAGCTGCTGATGAATGACTGCAGCAAGATCGTCAGTTCGCCGTCATTCATTCTGACATCTGCCGCAGTAACTTCAGACATCAGGCACGGTCCGCAAAACTGCCCTGTTGATACGTCATTTCATCGCCTGACATTTTGCCCCTCACTTCCGATGTTGAGAAGAACCGTTGCCTGGCGACTGTCGATCGAAGGCTTGTCTCTCCAATTATTCAGCAAGACTTCGCCGAATATTCATAGAGCCGAGCGGAGTCCGACTTACGATGCTCGCCGGGGAGAGCAACCAGAAAGAAACTGCGCAAAGTGCGTCGTGCACTCCGCATCGGCGAACCGGCCGAGTTTCGTCTTGCGGCTAATTTCGTCTTCTATTACGATCCCGCCGCGCCGGAGGGATTGGACTGGAATTGATGAAACAATTGGGGCAGTTTCGGCGACTGCGTACAGGATGACGTTCAGGGGGCCAGGATGCGCCAGGTATTACAGTCACTGCGGAATGGCCAGACGCAGGTGGCGGATGTCCCATGCCCCTCGGTTCGCGTCGGTCATCTCCTGATCCAGACGCGGACCACGCTGATCTCTGCCGGGACCGAGCGGATGGTCACCGATTTCGGCAAAGCCGGGTGGATCGGCAAGGCCCAGCAGCAGCCCGATAAAGTTCGGATGGTGTTGGAGAAAGTCCGCACCGATGGGTTGATGACCACGCTGGAATCGGTGCTTGAAAAACTCGATGAACCGGTGGAGCTCGGTTATTGCAACGTCGGCACGGTGCTGGAAGTCGGCGCCGGCGTGGAAGGGTTTGAAGTTGGCGACCGGGTGCTCTCCAACGGCCGGCATGCGGAGATTGTCTGCGTTCCCCGGAATCTCTGCGCGAAAATTCCTGAGAATGTTTCCGACGAATCGGCCGCCTTCGGCGTGCTCGGGGCCATCGCGCTGCAAGGCATCCGGCTGGCGCAGCCGACGCTGGGCGAATGTTTTCTCGTCTCCGGGCTGGGGCTCGTCGGCCTGCTCGCCGTTCAGCTGCTTCGGGCCAACGGCGTCCGTGTGCTGGGGGCCGATTTTCATCCTGGGAGGCTGAAGCTGGCCAAGCAATTCGGGGCCGAGACGGTTCATCTCGGCCAGGAAGATCTGATCTCCCGGGCCGCCGCATTTTCGCGGGGAAAAGGCGTTGACGGCGTGGTGATGACGGTCGCCACGGCGAGCAACGAGCCGATTCATCAAGCCGCCGAAGTCAGCCGGCAGCGAGGCCGGATCGTGCTGGTCGGCGTGACGGGCCTGCAGTTGAAACGAGACGATTTCTATCGGAAAGAACTTTCGTTCCAGGTGTCGTGTTCTTACGGCCCGGGCCGTTACGACTCGGCTTATGAAGACCAGGGCCGCGATTATCCATTGGGGTTCGTTCGCTGGACCGAGCAGCGCAACTTCGAAGCCGTGCTCGACATGCTGTCCTTGGGCAAGCTGGATGTCGGCCCATTGATTTCACATCGGTTTCCCTTGGCAGAAGCCGGTGCTGCCTATGATCTCCTCGGCGGGAAAGAACCGTCGCTGGGCGTGCTGTTGCAGACGCCGCACATCGCCCCGGCCGATTTGCGCCGCGACACGATCCCATTTCCGATTCCCACAACACGTTTCTCCGCTCCAGCCACGACGCCTGCGAGTTTGCATCCGGTCACCCTCGGCGTGATCGGTGCCGGAGGCTTTGCCTCGAAGGTGCTGCTGCCTGCGTTCCAAAAGGCGGGCGTGAAACTCCATACGGTCGCCAGCCGCGGCGGAGTCAGCGCGATTCAAGCCGCGAAGAAGTTCGGCTTCGCGCTGGCCACGACGGATCTCGATCAGATTTTTCAGAATCCGGACATCAATACGATCGTCGTGGCGACCCGGCACGACAGTCACGCCGATTTTGTTTGCCGCGCCCTCGCCGCCGGGAAACATGTGTTCGTGGAAAAGCCGCTGGCGCTCAACGTCGGCCAACTGGCACAAGTCGTCGAGGCCTATGAGACGTCCCTCCGCACGGCTCGGCCGCCGATGCTGATGGTCGGCTTCAATCGCCGGTTCGCCCCGCAGGTCCAGCAGATGGCAAAACTGTTAAAGGGCGTTTCCGAGCCGAAGGCTTTCGTGATGACCGTCAACGCCGGCGTCATTCCGTTGGAACATTGGACGCAGCATCCCGAAATCGGCGGCGGACGGATGATCGGCGAAGGATGCCATTTTCTTGATCTGCTCAGGTATTTGTGCGGACATGCCGTCGTGGACGTCCAGACGACGTTCATGGGCCGGCATCCTTCAATCTCCGTGCGCGACGACAAAATCACCTGTACGCTGCAATTTGCCGACGGCTCCTTCGGAACGCTGCATTACCTGGGAAACGGGCACCGCTCGTTTCCCAAAGAGCGGCTGGAAGTCTTTTGCGCCGGGCGGATTTTGCAGCTCGACAACTTTCGCAAACTGCAAGGCTTCGGCTGGCCCGGCTTTCGCAGGCTGAACTTGTGGCGGCAAGACAAAGGCCATCGAGCCGAGGTCGCCGCGTTTTGCCGCGCGGTCGCCGCTGGCGGCGCCTGTCCGATTCCGTTTGACGAACTGAAGGAAGTGACGCAACTCAGTTTCGACGCCGTCGCGGCCGGGGATGTCCGGTGCGCAGTTCCGATTTCCAGGGCGGCATGAATCGCTGACAGCGACGCCGGCGTTTCGAGGCCGCGCCGGTCCGCGAAAGAGGAACAGCACGGATGGCGACTCTGGCAGTCAACGAAATTCCGCGACTCTGGAGAACCGTGCGCCATTTGCGGCCGTCGCAAGTCGGCTGGCGGCTGAGATATCTCGTGCAGCGGCGGCTGGAGGCCATGCGCTGGTACGATCTGCTCGGCCGCGTCGAACGCCGTATGGAATCGCTCTCGACGGAGGCGGCGCCCAGGCTCCGAAGCCCGGCGAACCAGACGCCCTGCACGCCAAAATGGGACCGGCTGACGGAACTGCGTTCCGGACGGTTAACGCTTCTGAATGAGCAGCGTCCGTTTGCCGGCGGCGAAGATTGGCGGGTGAGCGGCGATCCGAACCGTCATCGGCTCTGGAATTTCACGCTGCATTATCATGGGTGGCTGCGAGATCTCGCGGCCAGTTCGGCGATCACTCGCAACCCGGAGTGCCTCGTCGAATTACGGCGGTGGCTGGTCGACTGGCTCGAATGCTGCCCGATCGGTTCGGTCGCCAGGAATCCGTTTGCCTGGAACAGTTTCAATATCGGCGAACGATTGTGGCATTGGCGGGAGATCGAGGCGCTCGTGCCGCCGAGTTTCTGGCACGACGCCGATTTGCCTCGCGACCGATTTCTGCGCAGCGTTGCGGAACAGGCCGCGTATTTGTCGCGGCACATTGAATGGGACTTGCGCGGGAACCACCTGTTCAAAGACGCCGTCGGTCTCGCTGCCGCCGCCGATCTGCTGGGAGCGGCCGCTCCTCCCGAGTGGATGGCCCAAGCGACATCGATCGCCGTGTTGCAAGTCGTTGAACAAATCCTGCCGGACGGGATGCACTTCGAGCGCAGTCCAATGTATCACATCCATGTGCTGGAAGATTTGCTGGCGCTCAGGACGATGCTGCACGACGACACCGCCCGCCGCACGATATCAGACGCTTGCCGGAAGATGGCCGAACCGCTGCGCTGGCTGACGCATCCTCAGGGGATCATCCCGCTGTTCAACGACGCCGCCGATCAGCAGGTTCGCCGGCCCGCGGAGATGGAAGCGGAACTGCTGCATCAGGGTATCATCCAGCCCGTCGAATCGCCGACTGGGCTGCGACATTTTTCCGCCTCTGGCCTGGCGGCCTGGCACGGCGAGCCGTGGACCGTGTTCTTCGACCTCGGCGAGGTCGGGCCGGATTATCAGCCGGGTCATGCGCATGCCGATTCGCTGACGTTGGAACTCTCTTTCGGCGGCAGGCGCTTAGTCGTCGATCCGGGAACGTCTTGCTATGACCACGATGAGCGCCGGCGGTATGACCGGTCGACCAACGCGCACAACACCGTCTGCATCGACGACGCGAACTCCAGCGAAGTCTGGCATATCTTCCGTGTCGGCCGCCGCGCCCGGCCGGTCGATGTCTCTGTCATGGAAACGGCAAAAGGGTTCACGGCAACGGCCAGCCATACCGGCTATGACCATCTGGCCGGCTCGCCCCGACATCGACGGCGGGTCCACCTCACAGACGATGCACAACTTGAGATACACGATGAGATCACCGGCACCGGCCGGCACCGCATCAAAGGCGGTTTTTTAATTGCGCCGGAATGGACCGTGAACACGACCGAACACGGATGGACGCTGCAACACCAGGAGAAACACCTTCGGGTCGATCTGCACGCCGATCAACCCGTCGAAACCGCAATTGCCCATCGCCCCTGGCATCCCGAGTTCGGCCAGGAAATCGTCACGCAGCGGCTCGCCTGGTCCGGCTCCGTCACGCTTCCCTTCTGTCTGAAGACCACATGGCAGCCCACAACTCATACCCCGTAACGAACGCCACCATGCACATCCTCTTCCTCACGCATTATTTTCCGCCGGAAGTCAACGCCCCGGCGACGCGAACCTTCGAGCATGCCTCCCGCTGGGTGCAGCAGGGGCACCGGGTGACCGTCATCACGTGCGCTCCGAATTGCCCGGCGGGCGTCGTGTTTGACGGCTATCGCAATGCCTGGCGTGCCGAGGAAACCGTCAACGGCATCCGCGTGATCCGCGTCTGGAGTTATCTCACCGAGAACAAGGGGTTCGTCAAGCGGACGCTGAACTTTCTCAGCTACATGCTGACGGCCGTTTGGGCCGCGCTCTGGATGAAAAAGGTCGACCTCGTTGTCGCCACGTCGCCGCAGTTCTTCTGCGGCTGGGCGGGCGTACTGTGTCACTGGCTCAGACGCTGGCCGTTCGTCTTGGAAATCCGCGACATCTGGCCCGAATCCATCGTCACCGTTGGTGCGATGAAGCGTTCGCGGCTGATGGCCGTGCTCGAATGGCTAGAACTGCGAATGTATGCGGCGGCGAATCACATCGTCACCGTCGGCAACGGATACCGCGAACAGCTCCTCGCCCGGAACGTCCCGGAGGAAAAGATCAGCGTGATCCCCAACGGCGTCGACGTCAGCCGCTTTCAACCGCAGCCGCAAAGCGCGGAATTGCGACAGCGCTGGAACGGCGACGGCAAATTCATTTGCGCGTACATCGGCACCGTCGGCATGGCGCATGGCCTGGAAGTTGTTCTGAAGGCGGCCGAAACGCTGAAAGCGACCGGCCGCGACGATGTGCAATTCTGGATCGTCGGCGACGGAGCCGAGCGCGCTAACCTCGAACAAGCCGCGAAAGAACGGCAACTCGCGTCGATTACCTTCACCGGTATGATCGCGAAAAACCAGATCGACGAAGTCATCGCCAGTTGCGACGCCTGCCTGGTCCATCTCCGCGGCACCGAACTCTTCGGCACGGTTATTCCGTCGAAAGTCTTCGAGACGATGGCCCTGAACATCCCCATCATCATGGGCGTCCGCGGCCAGGCGCAAGACATCGTGCTCGACGGCCACGGCGGCGTCGCCATGACCCCGGACGATCCGCAGTCACTGCTGGAGTGCATCGATCAGATCCGCGCGGATCGCACTCAATGCAGCCGCGGCCGCGGTTATGTGGCCCGTTACTACGACCGCACGGCTCTCGCCGATGAAATGCTCGGGACGCTGCAGCGCTTCGGTCAAACGGCGAAACAGCCGGGCGAAGCGCAACCCGAACGCCGGCGCGCGGCGTGAGCAGCCTGGATCGCTCGGGCGCATCCGTTGTCTGGTGGTTTGATGGGATGTCCCTATTGATCTCAGTCCGGATTGCTTTTCGCCCTCCGGGCTGAAGACGACATCCCACGTTTCTGGAGATCGACAGGCTTTCAGACCACCAACCAGCGGATGCACCCGATTGCGCCCTGCCAACTGTCGGGTGATTCAATTCCCGAATGCCTTTCGGTACGATGGTGTGGGCCAACAAGGTACATGAAGGACCGGCATCGGATGAGAGGCTCGCCACGTTCCTGTAATCGCCCCGCAATACGCTGGGCCTTCCCAGTGGGCAATTGCCGCGATTTGAACCGCCCTCCACGGAAACTCTGAAAGGGACATCATGACACGATTCGCAGTATTGCTGATCTTGATTGTCGTCTGCGCACCGGCGCATGCCGCGAATTGGCCGGCCTGGCGCGGACCCACCGGGCAGGGGTTTTGCGAAGAGAAGGGCATTCCCGTCACCTGGAGCGATCAGGAAAACGTCAAGTGGAAAGTCCCCCTGGAGAATCCCGGCAACTCCACCCCGGTCGTGTGGGGCGACAAGATTTTCCTCACCCAAGCCAACAAGGGGGGCTCGCGACGCAGCCTCCTGTGCCTGGCCCGTGCCGATGGCAAGTTGCTGTGGCAGAAAGACGTTGCCTACGCCGAGAAGGAAAAGAACTGGAACGAAGAATGGTACGGCAATGCCTCGCCGGTTTTGGATGGCGAACGGGCCGTCGTGAGTTTCGGGTCCGCGGGGATGTACTGCTACGATTTTGACGGCAAGGAACTCTGGAAGCGCACCGACCTGGGCGTCTGGGAACATGCGTTCGGAAATGGATCGTCGCCCGTGCTGTTCGGCGACTTGGCAATTCTCTGGTGCGGGCCGAACGAATCGAAGGGACGCAATTTCCTCCTGGCAGTCGACAAGAAGACGGGGAAAACGGTGTGGGACCAGGATCACAGCTTCGGCTCGTGGTCCACGCCGCTCCTCACGAAAGTCAACGGGCAGGACCAGCTCATTCTGGGCTATTCGAGAGATGTCAAGAACCAGCCCGAGAATAAGTCGGGGTACCTCTATGGCTTCGATCCGACGACCGGCAAAGAGATCTGGAAGTGCCAGGGGTTGAACAGTTTTTGCTATACGTCGCCCCTGTTCGGCGACGGCGTCGCCGTGCAAATGACCGGCTACGGCGGCTCGGCGATCGCGGTGAAGTTGGGCGGCACGGGAGACATCACGTCCAGCCGGCTGTGGCTGCACCCGCAGAACATTCAACGCGTCGGTTCGGGTATCGTGCTCAACGGACACGTCTACATCGTGGAAGAGAATGGCGTGCCGCACTGCTACGACCTGCAAACCGGCGACGAGAAATGGAAAGCCGCCAAACGGCCCGGCAGCGGTTCCTCGACCTGGGGCTCGATGGTGCACGTCGACGGCCGACTGTACGTCCTCATGCGGAACGGCGAAACGCTCGTCTTCGCCGCCAGTCCGACCTATGAGCTGCTGGCCGTGAACGCGCTGAGCGGCGAAGCGACGAACTCCTCGCCGGCAATCTCAAACGGCCAGATCTTCCTGCGCACGTTCAAGAATCTGTGGTGCATCGAAGCGAAAAAATAAGCGGAATGCCCGACGTGTCCGGTCAGCGCGTGATCGCGGCGATCAGAGAAACTCTTTTTCGATGCGGCCTAGAAAAAATCGCCCACCTTGGCCTACAGCATGAGTGCGGGCCGATGTTAGAATGGCAACCAGAGAGACCACCGCACGAATTCCGTCGGAGTCAGGGCAGTATGCTGCGAATTCTCGATCAACCGGCTTCACTTCGTGGCCTCGGGTTCACCCGCCGGGAATGGCTGCGCGTCGGCGGCATCGGTCTGGGCGGGTTGTCATTGCCAACGCTGGCGGCCGGGCAATCCGGCACCGATGTCGGGACCGCGCTGGGCCGGGCGAAATCGGTGATCGTGATGTTTCTCGGCGGAGGCCCGCCGCAGCATGAAACGTGGGACCCCAAGCCGGATGCGCCAGCGGAAATTCGCGGCGGGTTCGGCACCATCGCCACGAAGACGCCGGGCCTTCACATCGGCGAGTTGATGCCGATGACGGCCCCGCTGACCGACAAGATCGCCGTGCTCCGCGCGATGGTCACGAATGACAACGCCCATTCGTCGAGCGGCTACCAGATGATGACGGGCGTGCCGCATATCCCGCTCAGCGCCGAAAGCGTCGTCTCCAAACCCCCGAACCTGGCCCCGCATTGGGGGGCGGTGGCCAAGTACGTCACGCAGCAACAGCAGCGTCCCCTGCCGGCGGCAATCACGCTGCCCAATCGCATCGCCAATGTCGGCGAGATTCCGTGGCCGGGGCAAATCGGCGGCGTGCTCGGACCGAAATACGATCCGTGGCTCTTAACCTGCGATCCGTCGCAAGCCCAATTCAAGATTCCCGATCTCGCGTTGCCGGAGGAAATCCCGGAATTGCGGTTTCAACGCCGGCTCACGCTGCTCGACCAGGTAAATCAACATCTGAATCGCATCGCCGAATCGCCGGCGGTGTCCGGCCTGAATCGCCAGACGCAGCAGGCGCTGGGACTCTTGAACGGCTCGAAAGCGCGGCAGGCGTTTGATCTTTCGCAAGAGACCGACGCCACGCGCGACCGCTACGGCCGCACCCGCTGGGCACAAAGCGTCCTCTTGGCCCGGCGGCTGGTGGAGGCCGGCGTGTCGCTGGTGCAGATCAACTGGTGCCGGGTCGACAACGAACCGAACGCCGGCAGTTGGGACACGCACAATAATCACAACGACTTGTTGAAACGGTTCCTGATGCCCTGGATGGACCAGGCCTACTCCGCGCTCCTCACCGATCTAGCCGACCGCGGCCTGTTGGATGAAACGCTGGTCCTGTGGGTCGGCGAGTTCGGCCACACGCCCAAGTTCAACGGCAATGCCGGCCGCGATCATTGGGGCCAGTGCTTCTCGATCGCGCTCGCCGGCGGCGGCATCCCAGGAGGCGTGGTCCACGGCAAGTCGGACGGGCAAGCCGCCTACCCGATCGCCGGCGCCGTCGAACCCCGCGACCTCCTGGCGACGGTCTTCCACTGCCTGGGGTATTCCCCCGAGACCGAACTCCACGACACCGAAAACCGCCCCCTGCCAATTAGCCGCGGCCGGGTGATTGAAGAGATTCTGTAGCGCGGACCCCGGCACTCGGCGGGCTTTGACTGTGGCGCCCCGCGAACTCACGGCGATTTCGGGCCGATGTATTGGGTGGCGACGACGACGTCGTCGTACCAGACGGTGCGGGTCGTGCCGCCGCCGGTGCGGTCGTATTTTTCGGGTTCAAGCCACAGCGACAATTGGACTTTGTTGATCTTCAAGGAGTCGACGGCGCGCCAATTGATCTCGCGGAACTCGCCGCGCTGTTCGCCGTTGATCCAGCAGTCGAGTTCGCCATCGGGTTGGCCGGCGGTATTGGCCTTCACGCGCCACTCGATGCAGGTCCATGTTTCGAGCTTGGGGACGAAATCGCGTTCGGGCTGGAACCAGTTGCCCCAGTGGTTGCCGCGGCCGTCGGGTTTCATCTTCCACCAATACGCATAAAAGATGAGCGCGCCGGGTGGGTCCCACTGCCGCGGGCCGATCGGTTCGAGCGTGGCCCAGAAGAACTTGTCACCGTCGGGCGGCTTGCCGGCCCCTTTGAAATTCCCTTTGCCCGCGTCGGCCATGAACCCGCTGCCGCCGTGGCCGTGATAGCCATAATCTTTGCCGTAGCGCACATAATGCCGCATGAATAGTTCGTCATGACCGGGCTGCAGCGACTTGATCAGCGTGACGTCTTCATAGCCGGTCTTTCGGAGTTGGACCCGTGCCGAGCGAGCGCCCCGCGCGATTTTCGGATCGCGTTCCGCCTGGAGCGGTTCCGTCTCGTCGCTGGCTCCCCGCAATTTTCGCCGCTTGATTTCACTCCACTGCGAGTCGATTTCTCCGGCCTCAAAATCGTCGTGCAGCAACACGGCTTTGTCTTGGCCGATGCCGGCATCGCGCGGATACTTCGCGGCGAGCCCCCGTTCCTGCCCCTCGGCGGAACTCAACGCACGGGAGAGAAGCAACACAGACAGCAGCATTGGAAACGTTTTCATTGCGACTCCTATCCCGTTGATGCCATCCATTGGCATCGACACATCGTTTTGGCGCTCGATCTTCTTCTTCTCTGGTCCCCTCGCCCCCGTTGCGGGGGAGAGGGTCAGGGTGAGGGGGCGAGCGCTCCGAAACGTCATACCTTAAGACAACCCCCTCATCCGGACTTTGGCCACCTTCTCCCCCGAGGCGGGGGAGAAGGGACCGAAATTTTCGCTTTCTGCCACTTGTGTAGATACCAACGGATGCCATCGGCGGGCATTGTGCGGTTCTGAATCATCCCCCGACGCGCTGGCCTGCGAGATCGAATCGTATCGCACTGCGTACTCCGCAGCGCAGCCGGATTCTTCGAAATGGTAGCCGTTCGGCAGCCGGCTGGTCGAGACGAACGGACGGAATTTCCTGCGCCGCGGCTCGAGTTCTGGGCATTTTGCGGGTAACGGCCGGTCAAAATTGGTAGAGTGAACGGGGTGAGTGATTCTCGGCCAGAGTAGCCGAGGGGTAATGGAATCCTCAGGGCGTGATCATGTCGAGAGACCCGTCGGACAGGCCTCCCCCTGCGAAGCCCCGGGCAGCGCCGGCGCGGCCGATCAGCCGGCGTGAGCGATGGCTGATTCGCGGCTTGCTGGCGGCCTCGGCGCTGCTGGTCATCGTTTCTCTGACGGTGACCCTCGGAAAAGATGCGGTGCAATCGGTGATCCGTCGCTGGGAATCCGGGCAGATGCCGATCAGGGAGATCAATCCTTCTCCGCTGGCCGAGTTGCCGCCGCCGGTTCCCGACCTGGGCTTGCCTCCGCCGCCGCAGATCTCGGCGCTGCCCGAAATCAAGCCGTCGAATTCGGGCGAACTGCCTGGGGAGACCGCACCGCCGGGCGTTGAACCCGCGGGCGACGAACCGGCACTGGTGGTGAATGAGCCGGTGTTCGACGGTCACATGCTCGAGCCGGAGAGCCTGGACGATTTTCCCGGACCGCTGGCCGATTCGGACGTGCCGGAGCCGGACCGAAACCTGGTCGACGAACTGATGCTCGAGGGGGGGCAGTCTCCCGGGAACGAGCCGGCGCCCCGCGAGTCGGCCCCGCAGCCGGCCGCGTTACAACACGCCTCGGCCCGCGATCGGATCAAGTATGCCAGCGTCGCCAAGCGGGTGCTGAAGTTTCTCGTCGACGGCAATCCGTCGGATCAACCGGAGGCTGCCAAGTCTTTCGCCGAGGCACGCCGAATTTGCTCTGACGACGCCCGGCTGCCGCTGGCCTACGGGTTGTACTTGCAGCAGATCGGCGATGGGGACGCGGCTCGCGAGGCGTTTGAAGACTGTGCGGGGAACGAAGGGAAGCCGTATCTGCTCATTCACCAGGCGGCGGCGATGAGCCGCCTGCAGACTCATAATCTGCGTCGCGCCTGGCCGCACCTAGAGCAACTGGCGGAAGCCGCGACGCGGCCCGTGGCAGACGGCTATCCCGAGGAATGGCAACGGCGGCGTGCGGCGGAATGGCTGGGAGCCGCGGCGGCCTTTGTCGAATCGCTGCCGGAGGATGTCGACGGCCGGCCTCTCGACGCCGGCGCTGAATTGCGCGGCCGATTGTCAGCGACGTTGCAGCCCGCGTTTGACGCTGGCCGCGCGGAAACTGGCCGCCATTTACAGGAACTGGCACGTTGGGACGGCTTGCCTGCAGGCGAAGGGGCCGGACAACTCGCGGATGCCATCGCCCAACGGAAAACGGAGCAGCAACAGATTTCGGCGGAAGTCGACATGTTGCGCGAGACGCTCCGCGAGGTGACGGCCGGTTTGCGTGCGGCCAGCGAAACGGAGAAGAAAGCGCGCGGCGAACTGAACCTGGCAGGCAGGCAGCGACGGCTCGCCAACGAAGCCGTCAACGATTTGTCGCAGCCCCGGACGTACTCCTACACCCAGACGACGTATTCCTACCAGACCGATTCGCAGGGCCGCCGGCGCCGCACGCCGACCACCACGGTCCGGCAGCGCGCGGAGAATTCATCGGAGCGCTCGGCTCGGCTGGCGAAACTGCAGGAAGCCAGCGCGGCGCTGGCCAAACACGACGCCGCGCTGCCGGGCCTGAAAGCTCAGCACGACCAGGCGAAGTCCGACCGCGACGCCCTGTCGGCCCAGGTCCGCGAGCAAACTTCGGATTTACGGTCTCAACTGGTGCGTGCGCAGCGCCAGCTTCATCAGGACGAACGGTTGCTGACTCGCTTGCAGGAACTCGCGGCGGACCCCGAAAAACTTTCGGAGCGGCTCAAATCGCCGACGCTGGCGCTCGACTGGAACGCGGAAGAAATTTCGGAACGCTTGCGGGCGACCTTCGAGACCCCGGGAAAGACGCCAGCAAAAGCAGACGCTGAATAACGCCATACCGAGCGAGCACGAACATCGTGCCGACGAACGCCGGGCCTTTGCGTAGGTCAGACCCGTCCACCCATTCCCACGCGGAGGAAGGCCGGCTTCCGCACCAGGCGGTAGACGCTGGCCAACTCGCACCGCAAAGCGCGATCGATGCCGTTGAGCTGCCAGAACTCGCCCGGCTTGCAAGTCGTCCACTTCTCGGCGATACTTCTCAAGAGAGTCTTCCGGGGCGCCCAAGGTCCGAAGTCGTGCAGTTTGCCCCGGATCTTCTTGGCCCATACGCCCGCCGGATGCGGGAACAACAGGAAGTCGGAATAGGGTTGTTGAGGCTTCTTTCGCTTGGCGGCATCCTTGAAGCGTCCCTTGAGATTTCAGCGGTCGGGTGTGGTAATTGGTGTAGAAAGGCTGCCAAGATTCCGGAAGACTGCGAGAAAACGCCTTGAAATCAGACGATTCGCGGGTGTAGTTCAATGGTAGAACGAAAGCTTCCCAAGCTTTAGGCGAGGGTTCGATTCCCTTCACCCGCTTTTGAGTGATACGCAAAAGCCTGAAACGACTTACGTTACCTGTCGATGGTCGCAAGGTAACAAAGTCGTTTCGGCGTAGTGTTTTACGAATTGCGTAAAACCAATTGCCCCTAGGAGGACTCGAAAGCGTCTGCCGTAACTCAGGATGCTGTAACAAACTGTGAAAAACGGCTATGTTTTATGGGTGCAATTTCGGGGGCAAACAGCTTCGATGCGGATTTGGACCGCGTCATCGCACATTGGCTACGTCTTTCAGACACGATCCGCGGGGAGATCGTCGCGTTGGTCGCAGAAAATGACAAGGATGGCTAACGGCAGCGGTAACGGGGCCGCCGCTAGGAAGCTACGATTTCAAAACCCGCGTCATCGGCGGCTCCCGTTCACCGCTTTGTTCTGTGACGATCACAATTCGCTCCAGTCTCCGGTCTGCGGGTCGAATACAACCATTTCTCCAGCATCGCACAATTCGTGGGCCGTTTGGAGAGCCTCAAAAATCGCATTCTCGGCGTCATCCCAGTAAGGAACCGAAAAGGCAATTTCAGTGCGAAACACAGCAACCTGAATCGACCATTTCCGGTTCTTGTGAATGTACACAGTGCAGTTTGGATTCTTCGTTTCGAGTTCGTATTCGTATTTCAGTAGGCGTTCCACGAATCGTTGGCGCACGTCTTCGGGAATGGCGGGCAGATCAATTTCGTCAATTTCAGCGCCAGCAGATGCTGCCGCTTTGACACCCGGGTGGTAGAGATAGACGTTGTAGCTCATCGGCTTCGGTCAGTCACAGAACTTACGGATAGGCAGAATTCGAATTCTGTCTATCAAACCTTGCGATTCTGTCTATCACCGGAGACAATTTTCTCTCGGCACGAGGCAGAGTGTCAAGTTCTAAGGAGGGGAGTCAACCGATTTGTGAGGTGACACGCCATGCCCCACGTTTCCCAGGCCAATGGGGTGCTTCAAGTTTCCTGGACAGTCCAGTGTCTTATTTTCGGGGGGTGGGTTGGGTTTCAAACTGGGCTGGGGGAACGTATCCCAGCGAGGAATGCAGTCGTTCGACGTTGTAATGCCGGATGTAACTCGACAGCTCTCTGATCGCTTCAGCGCTGTTGCGGTACTCGACCAGTTCCAACTCCGTTTTGATCGTTCCGAAACGCGATTCCATGAACGCGTTGTCGTAGCAGTTGACCGCGGCACTCATGCTCTGGTTGATCTCCGCGCGCCGCAGCATGGATTGATAGCGGCCCGAGGCATACTGCCCGCCGCGGTCGGTCAGGCAGATCACGCGATCAGCATGTTTCACGCCGAAAAAGCAAAGTGCGTTGTGCACTCGCCAGTGGGCGCACGTCAGGGGAATTGTTCCCCTTCGATGCCTGCGGCGGGCTTGGGTTGGGCCGATGGGCTCACCCGTTCTCAATCATCGCCGGAGACGATCCGAAGATAGCTTTCGTAGCGTGTCAGCGAGATCAAGTCCTGGCGCACGGCGGACTTGACGGCACAGCCGGATTCTTCGAGGTGCAGGCAGTTCGGAAACTTGCACAAGGGAACGAACGGACGGAACTCGACGAAGTAGGCTTCCACTTCGCCGGGGTGGACGTCCCAGAGTTCCATCTGGCGGATTCCGGGCGTGTCCACGACCCAGCCGCCGGCGTCGAGCTGCAGGAGCCGGGCGACACGGGTAGTGTGTGTTCCCTTGCCGGTGGTGTCGCTGACGTCGCCGATGTCGAGCTTCAGGCCGGGTTGGATCGCGTTGAGCAGCGACGACTTGCCGACGCCGCTCTGGCCGGAGATTACGGTCGCTTCGTCTTTCAGGAGTTCCCTGAGCCGTTCCAGCCCGAGTCCCGTTTTCGTGCTAGTGGGGACGACGGAATAGCCGAGCCGGCTGTAGAGGCCGAGGATCGGCTGCATCTCGGCGAGATCGACCAGGTCGCACTTGTTGATGCAGATGAGGCCTTGCACGTTTCCTTTGCCGGCCGTGACGAGAAACCGGTCGATCAGCGCGGGCTTGAGCGGAGGGTCGTCGGCGGACGACACGATCAGCACCTGCGTGATGTTCGCCACCAGGATGTGCTGCTTGTGCTGATGGCCGCGGGCGAGAATCCCCTGCCGTGCCTCGACCCGCTCGATCACGCCCTGCTTCCCGTCCTGCGGGAGAAACCAGACTTTGTCTCCCGTGACGACGGCGTTGCGGGCATCGCGGGACAGCGTTCTCAGCACACGGCGAACCGTGCATTCGAATATCACGCCGTCGTCGTCGGCTTGCACGGTGCACTGCGTCGCGCCGATCGCCGAGAGGACGCGGCCCGGTCGGCAGACCGATTCATCGACCTCGCGGATCACTTGATCTCCGGCGCCGACGGCGCCGATCACCGTTCTGCGGCGCGACTGGCTCCCTTTGCCTGAGACTCGCTGGTCTTTCCGGACGTTGTCCAGGTTCAACGCTTCGGAATGGAGACCGCGCGTGAGATCATTCTTCCGCGCCTGCTGGTCGCGGTTCTTGCGGAAGTCGACGCGGATTTTTCGATTCGGGCGTTTGGTCACCGGGATTTCATCCCCCAAAGCCCGGCGATGGCATCGCCGGGACCCCGTTGTCGGTGACCACGGGCTTTGATGAGCAATATCCCGGCCGCCAACAGCAGGCACACCGCCAGCCCGGACGTCGCGCCGATCCACGGCTGCAACAGCCACACGCCGGCGCCAACCGCGAGTACCAGCACGCCGACGGGGAATTTCCAGGCGAGGCTTTGCTCGGCGAGCAGCAGCCAGAAGGCGAGCAACAACAGCCGGCGCGACCAGGGCTGCTCGATCGGGCGGAAGTTTGCGCTGTCTCCGGCCGCCGCAGAACTTTGCGGCAGCGCGCGGCTGTCGAGGTGGAACTTCCAACTCGCCGTTTCCGGGAACTCGGCCTTGAGGGCCTGCTCATCCATCGTTGCCGGATCGCTCTCGACCGGATCAATGTTGACGGCGTACCACAGAGACCGAGACGCCGGCGGCCCCCAATCGAGCTTGTAGAATCCGCTGCTGACGGTCTGATCGAACGACGCCTGGCGGTCGGCGACCACCACGCTGACGTGTTCGTCCTGGGGCAGGGTGACGGCAGCACTCTGGACGGCGTCGCTGTCGATGATGCCGACGAGAGGTTCGCCGACGAGCAGTTGCCGGCCCGGCAGCCGGTCGGCGGCGGCATAACGGACGATCTCGTGCATCAAAGGAATGAAGCTGTGTCCCCAGACGGGCCACATGCCCCATTCGCGGTCCACGGAAGTCGTGATGAGGACGACTTGCCCGGGGCCGTAAGGTGCGGTCAGGATGGCCGGATCGCCGCTGTCGAACCGCAGCGCGACTCGCGTTTCGCGGTCGGCGGGGATTTCCGTGCGGAGATAGGCGAACGTCTTTGTCAATTCGAGACCGCTGTTGGGGTTCCCCTGAAACGGTTTCACAATCGGATGGACGAAGTCGCCCGGATCGAACTCGAATGCGGTTTCCTTGGCTTCGGGATCGCCGGCGCGTTCGACCAGTTTCGCCGGCAGGATCGGCCGCTCGGGCGTGAGCAGGACCTGGTTGTATTGATCGAGCCGAACTTGTCCGCCGGCGCAGAACACCACGGCTCCACCCTGCGCGAGATATTCGGCCAGCCAGCCGGCTTCGCGGTCAGTGACGAGGGTCAGGTTGCACAGAAAAACGCAGGCAAACGACGACAACGGCGTCGAGAGCAATTCGCTTTCCGGGATCACCGTGACGGCGAACGGTCCCTGGGCTTCCGGCGCAAGCGCCAGCTTCAACAGGTCAGTCGCGTTCTCCCACGGCTGCCCCGATGGCTTGCCGTTCACCAGGAGAATTGGCAAACGATCTCGGACCGTAACGACCGCGCCGCAGCGATTGTCGGCGGCGAGGCCGTCGTCGCTCAGGCGAACTTCCAAACGGTGTTCGCCGGTCGAGATTCCGGGCGACCAGTCGATCGTCGTTTCCGTGCCCAGGGGGATGGTCACGGCTCGCGTTTCCTGGACGCGGTCATCCACGCGCAGTTCCAGCGACGGTGCCGCGCTGCCGGAGCCGAAGCGCTGCAGTCCGATGCGCAGGGAAACGGGCTTGCCGGCGAGGTGCAGTCCATCGGCAAGTTGCAGCGACGTCACGGCGGAATTGGCTGCGTCGCCGGAGCCGACCGGAAAGACATGCACGGTCCCTTCCGGCAGGCTCTTCAGGCTTTTCCGAAGCGTTGCCTGCGCCGCCGCATCGTCCGGCTGCCAATTCGTCGATTGCAGGTCGGTCAACAGATAAATTTCTCTTCTCGGCGAACCGGCGGCATCACGAATCAGTTGGTCGACCTCGTGGAAGGCGGCAGAAACGTCCGCGGCTTCTTCCAGGCAGACGAGTTGATCGAGTTCCCTCAACACGGCGTCCGGCAGGCTGCTCGGCCGCCGAATGATGACCTCGGGCGAGATGCCTCCGATGCGGACCAGGTTCCACGTATCGCCCTGCTGGGACGACTGGAGCAGGGTACGGGCGATATCCCGGGCCTGGTCGAACCGGCTGCGGCCATTTTCTGCGAGGCTCATGCTGAGCGAGGCGTCGATCACCAGCAGGCGGTGAGCAGGTGCCGCGCCGCTGCCCGAAACGAACGAAGTCAGCGAATCGACCGACGGACCGGCCAGCGCCAGCGCAGCCAGCAGCAGAACGGCCGTCCGCACGGCAAGCAAGAGCCATTGCTCCAACCGCATCCGCCGGGAGTGTTTGCGGATGGCCGCCGTCAGAAACCGCATGGCGGCCCACGGCGTCTCGCGATAACGCTGCCGATGCAGCAGGTGAATGACAATCGGAATCGCCCCCAGAGCCAGCCCCCACAACATCCAGGGGCTGGCGAAACCAAAGGCAAACAGCGGCACGGGGAGGGACATCAGGAACAGTGGGGAAGTTGTGGGGGAAGAGATTGATCATTGGTCATTGGCTGTTGGTCATTGATCAATGGCCGATGACGATTCCTCGACGCTCCACTATACGCCGGCCAACGGGCCGTACCAAGCGGCGGCTTCATTTCGGACGGCGGGAAGGGTAAGATCAACGCGGTCCCGCCGTTGCCGATGGCGGGCATTGGCGGACGTCTTTGACCACCAACAACCTGCAAACGGCGAAACTTCCATGCCGACTCTCTGGTGGCTGATCGGCCTGATCCCGGTCTTGATCGCTTTGGGTTCTCTAGCGATTCCGTTGTCCCGGCGCTGGGAGCGCCGGCAGATTCGTCATGCCGTGCGGTCGTTCCGTTTGCGCCGCGAAATGCTGGAAGCCCGGTTTCTCGATCTGGCTCGTGCGCTGGGCAAGCCGCGCGGCTTGCGCTGGCTCGATTGCGATTGGTTCGATTCGACCACGTTCGCCCGTGACAAATCGAGCGGACTGATCACGGCATTCGTCGGTATCAATATCCGCTTTGAGGCCGTGGAAGGCGGCGACATGGAAGACGTCGCCGCCGTCGGCACGGTCCGCGACGCCGTTGCAATGTTCCATTATCAGGGCGGCCAGTGGGGCACCGGCGGCCGGGCGCTGTTTAACTTGAACCCGGAAGATGCCGTATCACGACTCGTCAGCCAGTACGAACCTCTGCCGGCCGAATTGACGATGAGGTGATCCGTCAGTTGTCAGTTGCAATCCGCCAAAGCCCGCCGTCGGCGACGGCGGGAACTCATCCCTGGTCCATCCTCGGAGCCGCTTTCTCCATGTCCTCTTTGCAGCGCGATTTCTGGAACTTCTACTCCGCCGGCCGGATCGTGTTCGGGTCGGGGTCGGCGGCACGG
This sequence comes from uncultured Planctomycetaceae bacterium, assembly GCA_964388415.1. GTDB lineage: Bacteria > Planctomycetota > Planctomycetia > Planctomycetales > Planctomycetaceae > CAZDGB01. The sequence goes on from CAYMAO010000046.1 coordinate 19,173, forward strand.
ATCGGCGCGTTGATTCAGCCGTGGAACGTCCGCCGTGTGTTCCTGGTTTCCGATCGCATGTTGGAAAAAGCGGGGGTCGTGGAGACGGTGACTCTACCTCTCGCCGCGGCGGGGTTCGAGCAGGCCGCCTTCCTGGAGGGCGAACCCGAGCCCAGTTTTGCGACGGCACAAAAGGCGATAGATGCAGCCCGGGCGTTTCGGCCAGAGGCCGTCATCGGTCTCGGCGGCGGGAGCAACATCGACCTGGCGAAAATTGTCGCCGCGGCATTGCCCAACGGCGGCCATTTTCGAGACTGCGCCGGCTACGACAAGTTTCCGTTGCCGCCGCTTCCGCTCGCGTGTCTGCCGACCACAGCCGGAACGGGCAGCGAGGTGTCTCATGCGGCCGTGCTCACGGATACCGAGAATCAACTGAAAGTCAGTTTTCAAAGTCAATTGCTGCGGCCCCGGTTGGCGCTTGTCGATCCGAAATTGACGCTGAGCTGCCCTCCGAAACCGACCGCGGACAGCGGCATCGACGCGCTGACGCACGCCATCGAGGCGTACACCTGCGTCGACTTTGACAAGCTCAATGTCCCCGCGAACGAGCCGTTGCCGTATGACGGGAAAAATCCTCTGGGCGACTGCCTGGCGGAACGGGCCATCGAACTCATCGGGAAACATCTCGTGCAGGCCGTTCGCGAGCCGCGCAACCTGGCGGCCCGGGAAGGGATGTCGCTTGCCGCGACGTTGGCCGGCCTGGCGTTCTCGAATTGTGCCGTGGCGGCCGTCCATGCGTTGGAGTATCCGCTGGGCGGGACGCTGCATTGTTCACACGGCGCGGGAAACGGCCTGCTGCTGCCCCACGTGATGCGGTTCAACTTGCCCGTGCGGATGCCGGAATTCGCAAGAATCGCCCAACTTCTCGGAACGGACATCACCGGCCTGGAGGCAATCTCTGCCGCCGAACAGGCGATTGCCGCAGTCGAGCGTCTGTGTGATGCGGTCGGCATCCCGCGCCGCATTCGTGACCTCGGCGGAAAAGAAGAGCAATTGCCGGGATTCGCTCACAAAGCATTTCAAATCAAACGTCTCATGCTCTTGAACGGCCGCCAGGCAACGGAACACGATCTGCTGCAAATTCTTCAGGCGGCGTTTTGAGCCGGATCGCAGCGGCGCGGCATCGAAAATGAAAGTCTGCTTGAAAAATTCGGCCTGACCTGTCAAGATGCTTGGCTCGCATCGGGCGAATTGTTTTTGGGAACTGTCTGGCTTTCGGGTGATGTCATGGCGCATAAGAAGGGGCAGGGATCGAGCCGCAACGGTCGCGATTCCAATGCCAAGCGGTTGGGAATTAAGAAGTTCGGCGGCGAACAGGTGATCGCCGGCAATATCCTGGTGCGCCAGAACGGGACGAAATGGCGTCCGGGACGCAACGTCGGCTTAGGCCGCGACTACACCATTTTCTCGCTGGTGGACGGCCAGGTCTATTTCGACCAGGAAGGCCGCCGCATCAACGTCAAGCTGCCGGAAACGCCTGCTGCCGATGCCAAGTAGCGCGGTTCGCAAGAGCGCTCCGCTTGTCCGTGGCGCAGGCAAGGTCTTGCCGTGAGAACCTTGACCTGCGCGGCCGGCTGCTTTCGGCGTTACGGCTTAAGTTCTTTCAGTGCCGGCAATCCCAGGCTGCGGCGATAGGCATCTCTGAGCGACTCGCGGTGCTCCTCTGTGGCGGACGAAATGCTGGCCTGCAACGCGGCCAGAATGTCTTTCGTCTCGCGAGAATTTCCCCGCGCGGCCTCCAGTTCCTGGGCGATGATTCTCCGAACGTCCTGGGCCTGGGGAATCGCCAGGTCGCAGACGACGTCCCGGCGGCGCAGCGTGACGGCGGTTGCATCGACGGCCAGGCTGGCCGTTTCCCGCGAAATCTCGCTCGTCTCGGGCAACGAGGACAGGACATCCGATTCCCGGCACGGACTGCGGGCTTGTACCACAAACGCCTCGTCCTGATGCTTCGTCAACAGTTGCAACAGATTCCACGCGGCAGACCGGTTCTCCCCGGCACTGACGACGAGCGCCAATCCGGTGAACCCCGTGAATCCCGGCTGATGCGGCGGCCCTTCTTTTTGAGAATCCCATCGCTTGGCGTCCCGGTGATAAACCGCGTTCGATCCTGGCAGCAGCGCGATGCCGACCGGCAAAGGTTCGCCGGTCGACTCCGCGGCAGCGGATGAGGGGGCCGTCCGCGGATAACCGGCCAATGGTTCCCACGATAAAGCCAACGCCGCGCGGCCGTCCAAAAGTGCCCTTCGGCAATCGGCCGGCGTCATATCCCAGGTCTCAGCCGGCATGAGGCTCCACGCGCGGCGAGCCGTGTCCAATGCGCGTTCCATGCCCGGATAATCGAACAAAGGCATCCCGGTCTGGATGTCGAACCAGACGGAATAATTCTGCGGATGCTTGCAGTACGCCGCCGTCCGGGCCAGAAACAGCGAGGCCCGAAATTCCGGTCCGCACGGCTCCAGCGCCGACAGGCCCGGCGCCCAGTTCGACAAGTCTTCGAGCAATTGCTGATATTCGTCCCAGGTTTCCGGAGGCGTGCGGCCGGCGGCTTCCAGCAAATCCTTCCGGTAATAGCACATCAAGACCGGCACAGAGACAGGCGCGGCCACCAGGCGTTTCTGCCGGCTGAGGACCGCCTCTTTCAATCCCGGAAAAATGTCTTTGCCGTCGATGACGGCCGCCACTTCGGCAGGGAAGGGAGACAGAAGCCCGAAGGCGTCCGCGTCAGACAACTCGGCGACCGGGACCAGCACAATCCGGCCGCCGTTCGGGCGGGCGCCGAGTGCCGCGCCGTGCTTCCAGGGAGGATTCCCCGCATCATATTCCGACCAGTCCGTGTTCCCGCCGGTCGAGACGTGCCATTCCTGCAGCAACGGCTCCCACGTTTCCCGTAACGCCAGGTCCGCTGGTACCAGCAATTCCACGGTTTGGTCCTCCAGCGGCAACGTCTTCGGAGCCGTTGGGGCCTCGGGCCGGCATCCAGCCAGGCAGAACCAGACGGCGAAAAACATCAAACCGAGAATTGATCGCATACATCAACCAAAGCTGGAACGGGACTCTCCGGGGAATCGGTGTGATTTACGACGAACTCCCGCCAGGCGTTGGACGCGGCGCAACAGGATTGCACCGCCGGATTCGCACGGTGTTCGGCTCAGGCGTCGTCGAGTTCCAGCATCTGCCACAAGCTGGGGTCGTGTTCAAAGGGAAACTCGCGTCCGACGGTGAGAAACTGCTCGCCGAGTTCGGCATCCTTGACGAGACAATAGAAACCCAGTTGCCGATGGACGTCGGGGTCGAACCCGACCAAGGATTCCGCGGGCAGCCAGGCCTCCAGCCGGTAGCCGTCGTCGTGAAGTTCCGACCAGACGCGGACCGGCGAGGTAGCTCCCTTGGCGGAGTTCACGGGCCGGGCTTCCATGCCGCGCGTCATCGGCAAGTTGGTCACGGACGGCTGGTTCCTCTTCGGACCGGACCCCGAGGGCAACAGACAGAACTGATGACAGTAGCGCGTGGCGCGATGGACGGTTTGCGTGGAACGCGTGTCGAGCCAGATCGTCACGCCGTCTGACGCCGTCGGCGTCAGGGTCTGACACCACAGCGATTGGCGTTTTCCCTGGACCGTGACCGACACCCCGAACCCGGCAGCGTTCCAAGCCAGCCTTAACTCGGCGAAACCCGGCGTGCCGTCGACTTCCCCGAGCGGAAAACAGCGAAAGCGTTCCGACAGGTTCAACAACGGCCCCGATGCGAGGGGAATCTCTTCGCACCGTCGCACCGGCCAGGACCAGCGGAACAGAAACCGTGCAGGAATGACGGCGGTCATGATGGGTCGAGGGTTCAGTGTTGAGGGCCGGAACAGTCGAAGCGATCGAACAATTTGCCTGAGATTGTCCGGCCCTTCGCGCTGCGTTCTCAGCCTTTAGCCGACTACGCCGTCACGGCCGCTTCGGCAGTCGGTTCATCTTCCCAGGTGTAAAGCGACGCCACAAGATCGGCGACCGTCACGCCCGTCTTTTTGCCTTTGACGTCTTCCATCGTGAACCCGTTGGCCTGCAACTGTTCGACATGCGGCGTCTGACGGTCCAGGCAAAAGTCGTCAGGGAGGGCTCGCCACCATTGAAGATGAGGCCAATCGCGTTTCACGACATCCAGGCTGTTCAAGATCGTCTTGCCATTGGCACCCGGCTTGAACCCGGCTCGCTGTGCAATTTCAGTGTAGGTTGCCAACTTGTTGATCTTTTTCAATTCCCATAAGACTTCTGCCACCAACTCTGCACGCATGGACGCCATAACCGACTCCTGTACGACAAACTGAAGCCACACTTCCCCATCACGCACAACAAACCTGGGCTGTGCCGGCCCGGCGATGACTCTTTCACAGGCCAATTTTCTGTCAATGAGCCTTCCAAACTCGACCACTCCAGCCTAACCCGGCGGCCGTACGGTCACAACCCCCAAACGCCGCGGCGCCGCCAATCCTTCCGACATTTTCCGGCCTTGGCGTTTCCTCTTCGCACGCCAACTGGAGAGGTGACGTTCGTTTCCTGCCGCAACGGCGAATGGGACGTTTTCCGCGTCAAGCCGTAGGACGGCGTGAATCGCCTCCCAGGATTCTCGAAATGGCCCCATGTGTGGCCACGTGCCAAGTAATCCCTCCGCACGGAAATGTCAACGCATTCACCTCAAATATTGCACTATTAAAAAACTGAATAATCTTCGCATCCACCCCTGGCGCTTTGAATTCCCAAAGCGCGCGGTGTATCGTCTTGGCTGAGGGTTCAGAATTCGCGGCAAGTCAACCAGCGTGGTGGGATGCCTCGGATTCGCTGTTACTTCTTCTAAGGAGGGCCGTACGATGTTGAAGTCGAAAGTGTGGAGTCGAGTCGCGCTGGCTGTCATTGCCGGTACCCTATTGGCGGCACCGGTCGCGGCGGCGCTGAAGAGCTGCACGCAGTCTCTGACGGTTTGCGGCGTCGACACCAGTGGGTGCCTGTCTTTGTCGCTCGGCACCAAGTGCACCGTGAAGAGCTACTGTGACACAACCACCAAAATCTGCACCAGCACGACCAGTTGTAAAGTCTGGAACAAGTGCAACACCTCCTGTTCGTTCTCGAATCAAGGCTGTTCGATCAAGGACGCGATCACGGGCAAGCTGCACACCTGCACCAGCGATCTGCAGACGTGTACGAAGCCGACCAAGTGGCTCAGCAAGTTGAAGTGCTTTGACCGGACGACCTGCACGCTGACCTGCTGCTACAATCCGGCGCCCGCTCCGTAAAGCGGAAAGGCGGATAGACAAGAGACGCAGGGCGTGACGAGGTTTCCCTCTTCACGCCCTGTGTCATTTGATAGCAACCACCTTGACCAGAGGTTCTGCCGAATTCGACTGGTTGACGACATGGCATTTCCCTCCAGCAATCGAGGCCTGTCGATCCTTGATTCAAAAAAAAGGGGGGGCTAGGCCAATGGCCTCCCAAAGCCGGAAAACACGACCCATACGTCGCAAACAATTTTTTCGAAATAATTCTCCCAAACATCTTATTCTTCCTTGATTGACAATTGGGAATACTTTATTGTTTGCGAATGTATTCACGATTCGCTGTTCGGCCATGGTGGTCGGACTGGATGAATCAGAGGGGTTTTCCCAAGAAAAGGGGTCGAGCCATGTTGAAGGCGAAAGTGTTGAGTCGAGTTGCGTTGGCGGCGATTGCCGTCACCCTGTTGGCGGCGCCGGTTGCCGCGAAACTGAAGAGCTGTTCGCAGAAACTGACGGTTTGCGGCGTGGACACAAGCGGGTGCCTGTCGTTGTCGCTCGGCACCAAGTGCACCACCAAGTGCTACACCGACACCGAAACAGGGATTTGCACCAGCACGAGCAAATGCAGCGTCTGGAACAAGTGCGGCACGGAATGTACGTTCGAGAATCAGGGCTGTTCGATCAAGGACGCCATCACGAGCAAACTGCACACCTGCACCAGCGACATCGAGGTCTGCACGAAACCGACGAAGTGGAACAAGAAGTTGAAATGCTGGGACCGGACGAGCTGCACGCTGACCTGCTGCTACAACCCGTGTGCACCGGTCGAAGAAGAAGAACCGCCGGCTGAGTAATTGCGGCAGGGTCTTCCGTCTCGTGAGTTTTCTGAGGCGGATCGGCCTCGTTGCTGGTATCGCTGCCAGAATGATAGACGTGGGAACGGGCGAACTCTCGATCGCTCCTCCCGCGTGATGTTCGCATCGCAACTCAAAAAACACCCCGGGCGTGACGATCTCCCTCGTCACGCCCGGGGTCGTTTTACGTGCGATCCATCACATCAGCGAACGCGTAACGAGCCCCTCAAAGCCCGGCGTCGGCGACGCCGGGATCGTCAGAACGACCACAACTCCGGCCAAATCTGCCGTTGCCGCGTCTTCCCGGTCTACACTCCCCTCAAACTGCGCGGGCCGTACCGTCTGTAAGGGTGAGCTTGAACCCGGGCGGTCATCGCGTCGATACGGAACGAGACGCTTCTGAATCGGAACGGAGTCCGTAGATGGTGCGCCGACACGTTTTCCAGGCGATGCACGCACTGCTGGGCGCAGGGACTTTCTTCGCATTGCTGGCCGGCTGCGCATCGGTTCGTTCGTTGCCTCGTTCGCTCCACGTGACGGCAGTCGATATGGGCCGGCTGCCGGCCGACGAAATGACGGACGAGTCCGCGGCTGATGACCTGGCGGCCTCCGCTGAAGACAACGACGAGGCCGAAGAGGCAGCGGATGCCGATGACTTGGCAGTCGAAGAGCAGATCCCCGTCGCCGACAGCGCCCGGGAACCTTCTCTGGCCGGGGGGCGCAATTCTGTCCCGGAACATCGTCCTCACAGACCAGGACCGGCGATTCCTCGCGAGGAATTGAAAGAAGCCAAGGGCGACTCCCAGGACGAACTGACCGTCTTGCTGACGGCCTACGAGAAACGGACAGCCCGTTCCGCACAAGAGGCAGTTCCTCCCTCGCCGATGGAGGACCAGCCGCGCACGAAGGGGCCGGCGCGGCTGCAGGTGCCCCGAGAATTGCCGGGCAGCGAAGTCCAGAGCCTGCAGGTGCCCTCCTTCGATCCGCGACAGCCGTTGGCCGAGCGGCGGGCCGCAATCCAGAAGTTGTATCCTGCACTGCCAGACCTTCCGTTCGCAGCGGAGGATGACCCGACTCAGCCGCGGTGGACTTTGCCGGAACTGGAAGAAATGGCGTGGGAGAATCATCCGGCGCTGATGCAGGCGGCGGCCCAGGTGGAAGCCGCCCGCGGAGCGATGATTCAAGCGGGCCTGCACCCGAACCCGGAGGTTGGCTGGGAACAGGATACCATCGGTCCGGGCATTCAAGGCTACAAGGGACCGTATGTCTCTCAGCAGGTGGTAACGGGCGGCAAGCTCAAGCTGGCCCGCTGCGCCGCGGCGATGGACTACGAAAACGCGAATCTCGCCTATCAGCGAACGCGGATCGAAATCGCCACGCGGGTCCGCAATGCCTACTACGACGTGCTTGTCGGGCAGCAGCGCCGGCGGATGCTGGTCGCGCTGGCGCGATTCACGGATGACATTTATCATGCTCAGATTGAACTGGTCGCCGGCGGCCAGGCGGCGCCGTATGAGCCGCTGCAGTTGCGAGTGTCTGCGGTTCAGGCGCGGAATTCGGTGGCCGAGGCACACAACGGCCTGGTGGCCGCCGGCCGCAGGCTCGGCGCCGCCGCGGGAATGACCGACGCCGAGGAGTTTCATGTCGCCGGCCGTGCCGAGGACGCGCCGCCCAAGATCGATTACCACGCCGCGAAAGCGTTTCTACTCGAAAACCACAGCGAACTGCGCATGGCGCGCAACCAGATCGTGCAGTCGCAATATCTCTCGCGGCTGGAATACATCCGCCCGCGAATTCCGGATATCAACACGTATCTCACCTACCAGCACGCCTACAGCGTTCCGCCGTTCGTCAACTCGTACAACTTTCAGGTGGGTGTGCCGATCCCGGTGTTTGACCGAAACCAGGGGAATATTCTGTCGACGCAGTCGACGTTGCTCAGCCGCGAACGGGCCTTCGCCGCCGCGAAGAACGACCTGACCGGTCGCCTGGCTGAAATTCTTGCACGCTACGAAACGGCCCGGATTCAGTCCGAGAATTATCAGCAGCAAGTGCTGCCCGACCAGGTGCGGACCTACCGCGGGGTTTACAGCCGCTATCGCGAAGGGGGGCAAGCGGCGAACGACAGCCTCAATTTCGGCGATGTGATCGTCGCCCAGCAGACGCTGGCCGTTACGGTGACCGGCTATTCCAGCGTGCTGGAGCAGATGTGGCAGGCGTATGTCGACGCGGCCGACCTGCTGCAGGTCGAAGATCTCGCCACGCTGTCTGCCTGGTTTGGACAGGCAGAGTAGTCAGCGTTCGGTTTCGCCCCTCGTGCCGCGAGCGCTTGTTGCTATTCCGCGTCGAAATCGACCGGTTCGTCCGGGTCGAAATCATTCGGTCGGCTGGGTTGCCAGAACTCGTCTTCTGCGGCTGCGTCTTCAACCAGGTTCTCCTCGCGATGGGAGTTTTCCTCGCTGTGGGCCCGGACGGCCTGACGCACGACTCCCGGTGCGGACCGGGCCGCAAGATCTTCCAGGTTCATCACCGGATAACCCGGCGGATGGGGCATGTCCCAGATGCGCTCCGGGAGCGCTGCCGGGTTGATCTCGACCGGTCCCAGGTCCAGCGCGAGCGAGAGATCGGCTTGCGGCCAATCCAGTTGGATGTGATGCGCCATCACCACGCCGGTCGTCGGATCGACCCGATGGTTGGAGAATTCTGCGTGGGCCAGCCGGACGCCGGTCGCCAGGTCCCAGAGCGAATGTTCCAGCACGCGGCCATGGCAGGTATCGACGGTGATCGCCTTGCGGATTTTTCGGCCGTTCGCTAGCTCGTGCTGCGAGACGAGCCTGGCGGCCGACCGGCTTCCAGAGATCGTTTCCAGCGTCAACCCTTCCGGCGAGACGGGCGCCACGCCGAGGGCCTCCATCAGCCAGTCGGGTTCAAAGGGGATCTGAAGATTGTCGCGGACGAGGTCGAGCTGATCATGCGAGGCGTACATCACGGCGGACGGTTTTTGCCGCCGAGCCCAGAACCAGAAAATGTCGTCGTTGCAGCCGAGGTCGAGTTCATCCCCGCCCCCCAGTGCATGCCGAACGACCAGCCTCAGATGCCGGCCCTTCTCCACCGCAAGGTCGGCTTCCAGCGTGAGGGGCATGTGATTGGCCCGCAGCTTCACCCGGCCGGCGCGCCACGCCTGGAGCCGGTCGACATTCTGATTCACAACCTGCACGAGTTCTTCTGCCGTAGGATTCGCTGGGATTTTGCACGGAATCCGCGGTCCGAACGCCGTCGGGTCTCCCCGCAGATTGAACCGCGTCCAGGCGCAGCCAGGGAGCGCGAACGACAACAGGACGATGCCGATCAGCCACGACGGTCCCGCCGACGCCGTCGGCGGGCTTTGCGATGCGAAAGGGATCGCGAATTCGTCGGATCGTAGGTCGCTGTGCGTCATCCGTTCCGCTCCGCGGCGAGTTGTTTCCGCAAGATCAATTGTCGCTCGGCGACGTCCGCATCCGCCAGTTGCAGATTCTGCACTTCGAATGTTCCTTCGCCGCGCTGCCCGACGAGCACCAGCACGTCGCCCAATTCGTCCGACCGAATGGTTTCCAGCCGCAGCCGGCGCAGCTGCAGCAGCATCAGCGCCAGCAGATACCGTGTCTGCTCGTGACTGGGGCTGGCCTCTTCGGTGAGTTGCTCCAGATAGCGCATCAGGTGTTCGGGGTCGAGTTTCGGCGGGCCGGACTGCTCCGGCGCCCGCGTCACCCAATCGCCGATTGCGTGCGCCGGCGGCCCCGTCCAGCCTTCCGGCGAATAATCGATTCGCACCAACTGGCCATTCTGTTCGACCAGGGCAGACCGGCAGATCGAGCCGGGAACGAGCGACTTTCCCGTTACCGAACACGTTTTGCCCAACGGCTTGATCTGGTAGTCCATTCCGGCCCCTCTGCCCGAATTCGCAAAGCGGCGGTTTGTAGCCCAGTTTGTCAAATCGGGCAAGATGAAGTCCGTTGCGCCCCCCACCCGACGAGTGCGCTTGGCCGGTGCTCAGAATCCCTGCTTCAGCCGACAACCTGCAACTTCCGTCGCGCTCGAATTGTCCTGGGTCTCCCGCGACGGTAATCTTGTTCCACACCGTTGGATTCTCTTACCGAGATGCGCTCCATGTCCGCTAATTCGGTCGATCAGAACACGTTGCCTCCGTCGCAAGACCCGGCGGGGGCAGGGGCGACCATCGAACCGCCCAGGGATTTCCTCGGAATTCTCCGCCGGCTTGGCCCGGGTTTGATCATCGCGGCGAGCATCGTCGGCTCGGGCGAGTTGGTCGCTACGACGAAGACCGGCGCTCAAGCGGGAATTTTGTTGCTTTGGCTGATCATCATCGGCTGCGTGATCAAGGTCTTCGTCCAGGTGGAACTGGGGCGGTTCGCCATCAGCCACGGCGAATCGACGTTGTCCGCCTTGAATGCAATTCCCGGCCCGCGGTTCCGCGTGAATTGGCTCGTTTGGTATTGGTGCCTGATGATGCTGGCCTCGCTGGGGCAGTTGGGCGGCATCGTCGGCGCGGTCGGTCAGTCCCTGGCCATTTCTTTTCCGTTGACGGGCGATTATCTCGCCGTGGTCAGCCGGCCGTCGCCGGCGGAGTTGAAAACGTACGTCGGTCATGAAGCGGCGCTCGCAGCGCAGACGGACGACTGGTCCAAGCTGTCTGTCCAGGACCGGAACCGGGCAGCCCGGGGACACGAATTGCTGAGGCAACAACTGGAGCTTCTGGGGGAGCCGGGGCGCGAACTGATCGAGCGGGTTCACCGCAACGAAAAAATCATCGACCCCTGGACGCTGGACGACCGGCTCTGGGCGACGATCATCGCGGTGATCACTGCCTGGATGCTGGGCGTCGGACGCTACGGCTTGATTCAGAACGTCTCGACCGTGCTGGTCGTGGGGTTCACGTTCATCACGGTCGGAAACGTGTTCTCACTGCAAACCACCGACCGCTGGGCGATCAGCAGCACCGCGTTTCTGGATGGGTTGTCGTTCCGGCTGCCGAATTCTCCGGATGCGCTGGGAACGGCATTGGCGGCGTTCGGCATCATCGGCGTCGGCGCCAGCGAGTTGGTCGCCTATCCGTATTGGTGTCTCGAAAAAGGATATGCGAGGTATGCCGGCCAGAGGTCTGACGACCCGGAATGGGCCCGCCGCGCCAAGGGCTGGGTCAAGGTGATGCTGATCGACGCGCTGGTCTCGATGGTCGTGTACACCCTGGCGACGCTGGCCTTTTTCCTGATGGGGGCCGCCGTGCTGCATCAAGACGGCCGCGATCCGGCCGGCATGAGGCTGGTGAACACGCTTGCCTATGCCTACGTCCCGGTGTTTGGCGTTTACGCGAAATGGCTGTTCCTGGTCGGGGCGTTCGCCGTGTTGTATTCGACTTACCTGGTCGCCAATGCCGGACATGCCCGGACGATCACCGACGCCTTCAAGATTTTCGGCGTGATCGACCGGGACCGCCAAACGGACCATGATCGTTCGGTCAAATGGCTGAGCATCCTCCTGCCGTTCGTGTGTCTTGCCGTCTTTCTCCCCGGCGGCGATCCCGTGACGATGATCACGATCTCCGGCATGATGCAGGCGTTCATGCTGCCGATGCTCTCCGGCGCAGCGCTTTACTTCCGCTACACGCAGACTGACTCCCGTTTGCGGCCGGGCCTGATGTGGGATATTTGCCTGGCGCTCTCGTCGCTGGCAATGTTGATCGCCGGAGCGTGGGGCGTGTGGGAACAGGTTAAGAAATTTCTATGAACGGTTTTCGTTTCCGACGAAACAGCCCGAATTGTCCGAAGGCGTCAGCATCCCGATTTTCACTTGCCCGCCGCACCGTCACACCGTGATTTTTCGCTCTGATGTGAATAATCGTCGATTTTCTCCAAATCCGCGCCCCTTGACTTGCCGATGAAACCTGTGTGACATCCCCGCTCACCGTGTCTGGTGCCAACGGAGCGGTCGCGGAGGGACCAGGAATCCGAGAGACGGATTCGTCGCCGGATGAGCGCCCGCCGATCAACGTTGCGGTCGTTAGTCACCAGGGCAGTTACGCGGATTGATCATGCGCCAACCTGATGGAATATCAAGATTTCCGCTTGACGGAATCGACGAAAGCCCCTAAAAATTTCAGGAAGCGACGGAGACCGAAACGGAATTTGAGAATTTACGCTCTCAATCAGAGCGTCGTGACTTTGAGTTGTTTCTCTTCCTTTGGGTGCCACGGAGAAACAACCTTTGCCCCGATGATGGCACCCAGGGTCATCCCGAAGGAGCGTTGAATTATGGCCGCGAAAACCACGAAGACCGCAAAGAAGCCCGCCAAGTCGACCAAAGCCAAGCCGGCTAAGAAGGCGACCAAATCGCCGAAGGCCAAAGCGGGCGCGAAGAAGTAATCATCAGAAAAGATGACGGGCTTCCGGCGATTTGACACATCGCCGAATCGAACAGGCTGGATCATTGATCCAGCCTGTTTTCGTTGGCTGATGCAGCGCCGGTCACCACATCCCGCCGGAGGCTTCCAGCAGAGATTGCGTCTTGACGACCGCGCAATACTCGGGAAACGTGTGGAACGCGTGAATCAACACGCTGTCGCGCTCCAGGTCAGCGCGCACCAGGCTCACCGGCCCGGGACACCACCGGTTGCCTCCCGGGAACGCCATCGACAGGGCAGCCCGGCGGCAATCGACCAGCAACTCTTCATGGGCCTGCAAAAAATCGGCCGGTTCCAGGCGCTCTAACTGGCAGCTCGAGGAATACGTCGCGCCCGTGGTCAACTCAAAGGATTGCGTACGCCCTCCCTTGATGCGTTGCTCCGAGATGCGTTTGACGTTCGGCAACGGAATCTGGCGCTCGCTCATCGCTTCCGTCAGAAATTGGTTCCCGTAAGACAATTCCAGCCAATGCCCCGCGGAACACAGCCGCAGCGTCAGTGTCAGACCGAGGCGCTGAATCTGGCCGACAGCCCGGCATTCAAACAATTCCGGATGCAGCCGGCGCTCAAAGGCGCAGAGCACCAGGTCAGAGATGTCAGGTCGGGCGAATTGCACCGGCATGGAACGATTTCCAAAAACCACAGTGATACCACGTCGTCGATTATACGCGACCACGGAACCCAGTCCCAGGACTGAAGTCGGCATTTCCCGTGATCACGTGAATCGAGTGAAATCACCGGGGATTTCTCTTGACAATCGGTCGCCGTCGAAGCCCGGCGTCGGCGACGCACGGGATCGGCATCAGACGCAGAGTGTCACCCCACAGGCAACTGCTGCAGAAAGCCGCGCAGCTTCTCCGAAGGAAAGAGCGCCCAGGCAAACTCCCGGCTGGTGAGAATTCGCTGCGCTCGAAGTTCCGAGAGCATCTCGGCACGCCGCGCGGCAAGCTGTTCCCGGGCCGGACTTACCGACGGCTGCAAATGGCCGGTAATTTCGTGCAGACGCTGATAACGCCTGCGATTGGCGTCACGCGCTGCGCCTGTCGGCGCCTGGGCATCGGGACCGCTCGCCGTTCGCAGTTCCTGAATCAGCCGGAGCTTCTCCTGGACTAACTGCTGTTCGGTTACCGAGAGCTGCGCGAGGAACTTCTCGGGATTGTGCTCGAGCGCCCATAACGCCTGCGAGTTCTCGCCGAGCCGGAGCCGGGTGTCTTCCTCGCGGCCGCCCAACGGCAGATGCAGCGTTGCGGAGATCACGGCATACGGAGGGGGCGATGCCTGGTAGAAGCCGGCGATCAGCGCGTCGGTCATCTCGTCATACTTCGCGCCGCCGATGCCGTGCACGAACAGATCTGCCAGAAACAGCCGCGCGAACAGGGTGGTCGTCAAAGCACGGCTGCGCAGCCGGATGCCGCGTGCCGGCAACGTTGCCAGTTGTTCGACGGCACAGCAGGCGGAACGCTCCGGCGTCAGCGGCAGGCATAAGAACACGTCCCGGCGGTCGCGCAGCAGAATCTCGGCCCCCGACTGCTTCACGAACAGCCGATCGCGCTGCGGGTCTCCGGCGCGCCAGACCCAGAACGGGGCTTCCCGCCAGTCGCCGTCCGTCGCCAGGTCCGGCACCGGGTGTGTGCGGCTGCGGAGACGATGCCGTTGCCGGTACGCCAGGACGATCCTATTGTGCAACTCTTGAAAGCGAGGCAGATGCGCCAAAAGATTCGCCGCGAACCAGAGAAATCCCGGCACGACATCCAGCCGCGACATGGGCAATTCGAGGTTCCTGACGCCCCAGCGGCGTTCCGCGGCGACGCGCAGGGCCGCCAGGCAATCGGACAGGCGCGGCTCTGGAGTGCGCGCCGCGTATCGCAGGGCCGCGGGCCAGAATTCCGACAGCACCGGGGTTACGCCCCACGGCTCGAGACGCTCTTTCACGCGCCGAGGAAAACTCTCGAATGCCGCGCGATCGGCCAGCGGCAATTCCTCCCACGGACAGATCGGCCGCGGTCCGTCATACAACACCGTCTCCAGGCGGGGGGCAGCGCGCGTGCCGACCGGCACGTTGATTCCCGTTCCGGCATGTGTGTCGTTGTCGACGAGGAGATTCAGCCCGATCGACTCCGTCGACTGTGCCAGCCGGTCCACGGCGAAGTTTTTCACCCACACCCCGGCATGAAACAATTCCGGCTGATGCCCCGTGACGATCCAGCGGCTGGTTTCCGGGACCGTCACGTCGCTGTCGAGCAGCTCCGACGTGTAGCGCAGCGCGAGCTGCCGGACATGCCGCTGCGTTTGACTCCGGAGGTCGGCGAGCGATCTTCCCTGGCAATCGAACGACAGGTGCGACAACAGGGTCGCATTGGAAGAGACCAGCGCCGGCCAGTCGGCGGGCACGGGATCGGTCAGCCAGGAGCCGTCGCTGCGAGGCAACACGAATCGATGAGTCGACACAACGGCCTCGCCTGGAAAAATCAGAATCTTCGGCAAACGGGCAGAGTCACGGCACGGGGTCTTCGCCGCCGCAACCGGCCAGGCACGGCTGCGACGTCTGCGCCATTTCACGCTGCAAGACCTCGAAATAATACGCCCGGCGGCGGCGCGTGTCATCCAGCGAACCGCCGAACGACCGTTTTTCATCGAGATACACTAATGGCACCGGAAATTCCACGATCCGCCAGCGGAGCGCCGCCGCCTGCACCCACACCTGCAACGGCATCGCATAGCCGAGTTCCGTGATCCGCAGTTTTGCCAGCGACGGAACATGATACGCCTTGAAGCCGCAGAAGGCGTCGGTCAGGTTCCACTCGAACTGGCAGTTCAACCAGTGCGTGATCTCCTGATTGACGCGCCGGCGATCCTCCGGCGGGGCGCTGTCGCCGGCGAATGTCTTGAGATACCGGCTGCCCGAAATCATCTCGACCGGTTCCGGACTCTGATGCCAGACGGCGGCGGCAAGTTCCGGGATCAGCTTCGGTTCATGCTGGCCGTCGCAGTCAATCGTTACCAGCACGTCGTACTCATTTTCCAGCGCGTAGTCGAACGCCGTGCGCAGCGCGGCTCCATAACCAAGGTTCGTCTCATGCGTCAACGTGCGGACATCCGGTTCCCGCGAGAGAAGTTGCGGCGTCGCATCAATCGATCCGTCATCGACGACCAGCATGTCCTGGCTGAATCGACGAACTTCCGCGAGCACCGGCGCCAGGTGCGCCGCTTCATTATGGACCGGCAACGCCGTCAGTACGCGTTGAACCATGGGACCGTCTCGCTCTGAAATTCTCGATTCATCCGTCGATTCGGCTGCGAACGGCATCCCGGCCGTCCCTGACGCATTCTAGGCGGCTAGTCACTGAAGTCAACGAACGGCATCGGGCAGCGTGCCGGTGCGCATCCATTCTTGAAATTGCTTGACGAGCGACGTCTGATCGAAATCAAACCGCAAATCGACAAACCGCATGATTGCGCTTGGTTCCAGCCCCGGCAATGTTGCGCTGGTAGAAATCTCCTGATACTCGCCGTGATCGTCCAATTGATAAAACTTCAGCGTCTGACGGTTACATCGCCAGACTTCGATCACGCCTAACCTGGCATAAATCGGCATCCGCCCCCGTGAACTCGATGTGATATCCACTTCGATGGCCAGGTCCGGCGGCGGGTCGATCAACAGATCAAGGTCATCGCGGTCCCGCATTTGGTCGGCATGTTGGAAATAATACGAATTGTCCGGCTCCAATCCGCGATCCAAATCTTCACGCTGCATCGTCGTGGCGCCGCCGCAATCCAACTTCAAGTTGTGCTCAATCGCCCAGGCTTCGAGCAACCGGCTGATCAACTGCGTCAATCGTTCATGAATGCGCGAGGGTGACATGATCTCGAGGACCCCTTCGCAATAGGTCATTCGCACGTTGCGGCGCTCGTCCGAGGATCGCAACTGGCGATAGAGGTCCCAGCTCACGTCACTGAGAATGACGCGGTCGCCGTCGGTGAGTTGCGCTGCGTTCATCGGTGCTGCCTGTTGACCGGAAAAGCCCGGAGACCGCCATCTCCGGGCTTCTTACGGTTTTGACGTTACCCCACCGTGTATTCCTGGTGAGTGACCAGTCCCGGCGCCGGGACCGGGTATTTTCCGTTGGCATCGGCCTTGAGCGGCGCTTCGCCCCCCAGGACCAGCTTGTCGACGTTCGGCGCAAACTCGTGATCATGTTGACGAAGATATTCGTCCGTTTTCACAAGTTGCCCCGTATGACACGCGAGGCGGCCCATCGATGTCACCAGGCTGGCCATCGTGCCTCGCTCGACCTCGTTGTACGGCTTATCCTTGCGGATGGCCTCCATCAGGTGTTCCCATTCCAACTGGTACGGATTCGGCTCCGGCGGCGGATAGGCCCACACCAGGTCTTCCTTGGCGAACTTCTGGCCTTTGTAGATGGCGCACTTCGCCGGATGATGCCCCGACAGCGAGACAACAGCACACCCCTTGGTGCCATGTGCATACACAGCGAATTCGTTCTGGCAGCCGTCCATGTATCGGCCTTCGGTGATCATCTTCGCTCCATCGTCGAACGTGTACTCCATGGTGTAACTGTCGAAGTTCTGGTCGACGTAGTTCTTGCGGTAATGGCGGCCGCCATACCCTTTGACCTCGGTCGGCCAGGCGTTCTTCATCCAGCAGCCTTCATCGATGTTGTGAATCAGGAAATCACTGACGGCCCCTCCACTCGCCCACAGGAAGCCGTGGAAGTTGCGAATCTGGTATTCCAGTTCGTTCATCTCTTTCGGCTTGGGTGCCGTGAAGGCCGAACCGGTCGGACCAGCCACTCGGTAGGTGCGGATCAGAAGGATATCGCCGATCTGGCCGTCGTCGATCCGGTCGTGCAGTTGCTGACGCGCGTCGCAGTGCCGGCACATCAGTCCGACGCCAACCTTCAGATTCTTCTCGGTCGCCTTCTTGCCGAGTTCCAGCATCTTGCGGGACGTAGGGGCGTCGGTGGTGATCGGCTTCTCCATGAAGACGTTCAGGCCCTTCTGGATCGCGTACTCGAACATCGGCCAGCGAAAGGCGACCGGCGTCGTCAAGATCACCACGTCGCCCGGCTTCAGGCAGTCCATCGCCTTCCGGTACGCATCGAACCCGAGGAACTTGTGATCTTCGGAAACGTCCACCTGCTTGGGATGCGCCCTCTGCACGCCTTCAAAACTTCCCTTGAGCCGGTCAGGAAACACGTCGGCAACGGCGACGAGCTTCGTCGGGCCCTTCTGCGTGGACAAGGCATTGACGATCGCTCCCGACCCGCGGCCGCCGCAACCGACCAGCGCCAACTGAACAGTTTCATTTACCCCGGCATACACATACGGCGACAGGCTGCCGGCAATGCTCGCCACCGCGGCTGCCTGGCCGGATTTTTTCAAGAGATCACGACGCGACAACGGAGAGGCAACAGGGTCATTCATCGAGGATTCCTTCATGGTGATGGATCATACGGGCCGAGACGGGAACTCCAGAGATCTCGCCGCAGGCTCTATTTCGTCGCCCGCAGGAAGGCTTGTCAACTCCAGGCCGAAAATCCACTCCGGGATCGGCCCTTGCGTAACCCGTTTTCTCGTCATCCTCTTGCGAGCAAGGCGTCGATAACATAAAATGATGTTGATCAATTCGCGTCTGCGAGAGGGGTCCGACATGCTCCGTGTGATGAGTTCGCCGCGGCGGCTTTGCAACGGCGTCACCCGGCGCGAACTGCTGGAAGTCGGCGGGACCAGCCTGCTCGGCGTCGGGTTGCCGCAGCTCTTGCAGGCGGATCAGTCAAAGCCCGCCGTTGGCGCAGGACGGACCAAGCCCGGCGGCTTCGGGTCCGCCAAGCAGTGCATCATCCTGTTTCTCTATGGCTCGCCCAGCCAGCTCGAGACGGTGGACTTCAAGCCCGAGGCCCCGCTGGAAATTCGCGGGACGATGCAGCCGATCGCCTCGTCGCTGCCAGGTCTTGATGTCTGCGAGCACATGCCCCGCATGTCCCGCATTATGGACAAGGTGACGGTGCTGCGGTCGCTCAATCATGAATACCCGCTGCATGGCGTCGCCAACGCGATGACGGGCGTCCCCGCCATCGATGTGAACATGGAGCTCAGCCCGAACGATCCTCGGCATCACCCGTACTTCGCCAGTTGCGTGGAATACGTCGACCGCCAGAATCGAAGACCGTCGGTCTCCGGCGTGCCGCAAAACGTCGCCTTGCCGTGGCCGTTCAGCACGCAACGGGTGGGCGAAGTCCATCGAGCTGGGCCGTATGCCGCGTTCCTTGGTGCGACTTACAACCCCGTGTGGACCGAATGGCACGGCGAAGCGTCGCGGTCAGTCTACAAGACGCTGGGCGAGAAGAAGCTCGACGTCTGGGATCCGTACGTCGGCTGCAAGCCGGATTGCCATTTTCGCCTGGCGTCGACGTCGCTGCCCGCCGAATTGACGCTGGACCGCTTGGACCGCCGCCGGTCGCTGCTGCAGCAGTTCGACACGGCCCGGAGGGACTTTGAAGGGCACGGCCGCGGCCCGTCCGTCGACAAGTTCCAGGACATGGCGTATGCGCTGCTCCGATCGACCGACGTCGCCCGGGCTTTGGACATTCGCCAGGAGCCGCTCTCGGTCCGCGAATCGTACGGGATGTCGCTGTGGGGGCAGGCCAGCCTCGGTGCGCGGCGAATGATCGAGGCCGGCACGCGGATTGTCAGCGTCTTCTGGGACGAATTCGGCCTCGCCGGTGACGCCTGGGACACGCACTGGAATCATTATCCGAGAATGCAGGATCAGTTGTTGCCAAGCTGGGACCAGGGTTATGCCGGGCTGATCAACGATCTGGACGAGCGCGGGATGCTGGAGGAAACCCTGGTCGTCTGCATCAGCGAACATGGCCGCACGCCGAAAATCAACGGGGCGCAGGGGGGCGGCCGCGATCACTGGTCCCGGGCCTATTCAGCCCTCTTCGCGGGCGGCGGAATTGCCCGCGGCCGCATCGTCGGCGCCACCGACAAGATCGCCGGCGATGTGATCACGACGCCCGTCTCTCCCAAAGACGTGCTGGCCACGATGTACCATCTGCTGGGCATCGAACCTCACCAGTTCCTGCCGGACAAATCGGGCCGGCCGGTCCCCATGCTGCCCGACGGCAGCCGGGTCATCACGGAATTGCTGGCGTGAAATGGTTGAGGGGCTAGGGTTAATGGTTGAGGGCGGACCAGCATGCGTTCTGATTCGCATTTCCCCTCAACCCGAGACCCGCAACGCTCAACCCGTTCCTCCATTATCGTCTGCGAGCGGGAACCCTATTGGACCCCGGAATTGCAGCGGCAGTTTCAACACACGGGCGTCGCCGTCCGCGGTTGCCGCCACTGGACGGAGTTCACAGAACTCTTCCGCGGCTTGACGCGCGCCGTGCAGATTGTGGACTTGGAACACGCCGCGGCGGACTGCCTGACCGGGCTGGTTCGCCGTCAGAACGAGCCTCGCTTCTGGCCGTTGATCGTTATCGCATCCCCCCGTTTCGCCGCGCTGGAGTGGGTGCTTCGGGAAGCCGGCGTGAACGCGTTTTTCTCGGAACACCCGTCGGGCGAACAACTCGCCTTGTGCTGCCGGCGCTGGCTGCTGCCCGAGTCGCAATCACCGCGACTGCCCGCCACGGCTGCGATTCCGCCGAGCCGGCAGTTGTGATCCGCGGCCGGGAGTGCTACAAATCTCGCGGAATCTCTCACGAAACGACGTGCTTCAGGAAGTCCCTTCGCCATGCCGACCGAGTTTCAAGTTCAGGAATCATTGCGCAAAATCGCCGTGCCGGGGTTGGAACGAACGCTTGGCGAATCGAACATGCTCCGCGGCGTGCAGTTCGCCGGCGCAGATGCCGTGACGATCCGCGTCGAACTGCCGACACCGGCTTTTCCCGATCGCGACCCGCTTGCCCAATCCATCCGGTCCGCCGTGTCGCTCGCCTGGCCGGAGTTGAAAACGGTCGATGTGAGTTTTTCGTCCGTCGTGAAAGGCAAGATGACGGGCGGGTCGATCGGGCTCAAAGTGAAAAACGTCATCGCCGTCGGCTCCGGCAAGGGGGGCGTCGGTAAAAGCACCGTCGCCGCGGCACTCGCCTTCGGTCTCAAAACGCTGGGCTGTGAAGTCGGGCTGATGGACGCCGACGTCTACGGCCCGAGCATTCCGCACATGGTCGGCTCCCACGGCGTGCCGGCGATCTTCAAGGTCCCCGCCGGCGACGGGCAGACGACGGTCGACCGCATTCAGCCGGTGGACGCAGACGGCGTCAAGGTGATGTCGATGGCGTATTTCGTGAAAGCCGATCAGGCCGTGATCTGGCGCGGCCCGCTGCTGCACCGCGCGATCACGCAGTTTCTGCAAGACACCGACTGGGGCGAACTCGATTACCTGATCATCGACCTGCCGCCGGGCACCGGCGACGTGTCGCTGACGCTGTCGCAACTGCTGGGTCTCGCCGGGGCGATTGTCGTCTGCACGCCGCAGCAGGTGGCCCTACTCGACGCCGTCAAGGCGATCAGCATGTTCCGGCAGGTGAAGATCCCGGTACTGGGGATCGTCGAGAACATGACCGGCGAAATCTTCGGCCGCGGCGGCGCGCAGCATAAAGCCCAGGAACTGGGTCTGCCGTTTCTCGGCGAGATTCCGATTGATGCCCAAATTCGCATCCGTGGCGACGACGGCCGCGTCTCCAGCCTGTTCGCCGACGATTGCCCGGCAAAACCGCACCTGTTACACATCTGCCGTCAAGCCGGCCTGCAGATTGCCAAGTCGCTGTTGGAGTCGCCGAAGCTGCCGACACTGGAGATTCTGTAGACGCCTAGAGCGACGCTTCGCAGCAGCGTTGTCAGTCTCATGTCTCACGTTCGGCGCTGGTCTCCAGACCCGTGCCGAACGTGAACGAAAACCAAAACCCTTGCTTGCGCTGCGGGCTAGTATCGACCGAATCATTTTTGGCCGTTGGCGGAGTCGTCTTTGAAGTCGCCGGCGACCGCGGTGAAGAACTTTTTCGGGTCGATGTGCTTCTTCCAGATTTCGGCGATGTCGTCCTGGGTGAGCGAACGGATGCGCTGTTCCATGACGGTGTAGTAGTCCATCGTCCGATTGGTATAAAGCGTGTCTTCGAGCACGCGGGCCAGGTTCGGGTCTTCGGTGCGGGCGACTTCCTGGCGCTGCAAGTAGCCATCGCGGGCGGCGTTCAGTTCCTGTGCGGTCACGCCTTCCTTCAGCAGCCTGGCCAGCTCTTCCTGGATACCCGACGTCACCTTCCCGATGTTATCGGGATTGCAGATCGCGTAGATCGACAGCGAAGCGCGCTCGTCCAGCGACGAGGCCCCGAACGCTGAACCGACGCCGTAGGACAAGCCTTCCTTCTGCCGGATTCGGTCACCCAGCCGGCTCGACAGCGCGCCGGCGCCGAAGATGTAGTTGCCGATGACCAGCGCCGGGTAGTCCGGATGGTCATCGCGGAGCGGAAACACTTCGCCGGAGAAGTAGAAGGCGTTGGCCTTGTCGGGCGTGAGCAGCTTCACGGTTTCGGATTTGAAATCGACCTTGCCGGTACGCGGGACCCGTTCATAGGCCTGCTTCGATTTCCAGCCCTTGAGGATTCCCTGAAGCGATTTGAGGATCACGTCTTCATCGAAGTCGCCAACGACCGCGATCTGCCCGGCCTGCGCACCGAGAAAATCGGTGTGCAGTCGGCGAACCGACGCGAGATCCAGGTCCTGCGTCAGCTTCAGTTCTTCCTCGACGGTCGGGAAATAGCGGACATCGCCGAGCGTGTACGGGTTCAGCTTCTGCCGGACTTTGCGCAGCGCCAACTGCTGCGGATCGGACAGCGCTTGTTCCAGATCGGCCCGGTGCTGCTGCTTGAGCACGTCCAGTTCTGAAGCCGGGAAGATCGGCTCGCGCAGCACCTGCTTCAGCAGGTCCAGCACGGCAGGCAACTTGTCGCGCTTGGTCTGGATCACGAACGTCGCCTCGCCGGCCGATCCGGAAGCGTTCAATGTGGCGAGATTCTGATCAAGCTGATCCTGCAACTGCTGCCGGGTGAGCTGCTTCGTGCCGCGGGTCATCAGGATCGGCAGGAATTCGGCGGCTTTGGACTGACCGAACAGCGATTTCTCGTTCCCGTAGCGCAGCGTCAGTCGCAGAACGACGGTGGATCCTCGCGTTTTCTTCGGCAAGAGCGCGGCCTTCAAGCCCTCGACCGAAATTCGCTTCGTGCGCTCTTCAATCTTCTCCGGGTTGACGTCGAATTCCTCGCCGAGCGAAGCGGTTTCCCTGCCCTGGTAATCGCCGATCATCTCGGCCAGGCTTTCGATTAAAGGGATCGACGTCCGCTGGGCCTGTTCGGTCGGGAGATACAGGCCGACGGTCCGATTGGTCGGCTGCAGGTAGGCGCGGGCCACGCGGTCAACGTCTTTCGCCGTCACCTGCTCCAGTCGGTCGCGATACAGGAAATAGAGCCGCCAATCGCCCTGGGCGGCCCATTCGCTGAGTTCAACGGCAATTTCGGCGCTGTCGGAGGCGTGCATTTCCCGCTGCTTCAGCAGCCTTTGCTTGGCCCGGTCGACTTCTTCCGCTGTCACGCCCTGGTCGAGCATTGCCTGAATCGCATCGAGCATGTTATCGAGCACCGTCTCCGGTGAATTGCCCGACGCGACTTCCGCCATGAACCGCAACAAGCCGGGATCATGCAGCGCGAACGCGGCGCCGGAGACGTCGGCGGCCTTTTTCTGTTCGACCAGCGCCTTGTACAGCCGGCCCGAAGGCTGTTGCGTCATCACCGTTTCCAGCACGTCGATGGCCGCGTAATCCGGATGGCCGCCGGCCGGAATGTGATAGACGGCGCCGACCACGGCCACGTCGCCGACGCGGCGCAGCGTCACCATGCGTTCGCCGTCTTGCGCGGGTTCCTCGGTGTAGGTGTTTTCCAGTACGCGGTCCGGCGCGGGGATGACGCCGAAATGTTTGCCGATGAACTCGAGGGCCTTCTCCTCGTTGAACTTCCCGGCGACGACCAGCATCGCGTTGTCGGGCTGATAATACTTCTTGTAGAACCGGCGGAGATACTCGACCGGCACGCGCTCGATGTCGGCCCGGTTGCCGATCGTTGACTTGCCATAGTTGTGCCATTCAAACGCGGCGCTGATCATCTTCTGGGCCAAGACATGCTGCGGCATGTTCTCGCCCCGCTCGAATTCATTCCGGACGACGGTCATCTCGGACGCCAGGTCCTCGGCCTTGATGAAGCTGTTCATCATGCGGTCGGCTTCGAGGGCGATCGCGAATTCCAGATTGTCGTCGTTGGCGGGCAGCGTCTCGTAATAGTTCGTCCGGTCAAGCCAGGTGGTGCCGTTGAATTCGGCCCCGCGTCCCTGCAGCGCTTTCGGAACGCTGGGATTGGTCGGCGTTCCTTTGAAGAGCATATGTTCGAGGAGATGGGCCATGCCCGCCTCGCCGTACCCTTCGTGCCGGGAGCCGACGAGGACGGTAAGATTGACCGTGACGGTCGGCTTGGAGGCATCCGGGAACAGCAGTATCTTCAGCCCGTTTTCCAGTCGATATTCACTGATGCCTTCAATGGTGGTGACTTGCATCGGTGTGGACGCCTCGGCTCCGAACAAAGAAAGGGGGGGGACCAGCGCGGCGAACAGGCAGGCCGCGCAGGGCAAGAAATAGCGCAGTGTCATTCCAACTCACTCCTTGAGACGTTGTGAACCGCCAAACTCCGTTGAGAAATCGTAACAAGTCGAGTTCCATTTTCAAAACCCGCGATGGAAAATGGCCGTGCGACGCACGAAATCGGGAGTGATCGCGCGGGAAATATAATCGCTAGTCTGCGTGGTCGGCGGCACCCGATGTGCAGGACCGCGGCGCAGCGGTCGCCCGGCGGTCACTGGCCGAGTTCAGCAGGATCCCGCGGCGTCGCCGACGCCGGGCTTGGATGGGATCCTCGACACGCCGGGAAGACCTGATCGCTGCTGCTGCTGCTGCTGCTCGCTCAATCCGCGGAGAAATAGCCTTTGAGTTCCCGAAGGACCTGGTGCGCGCGTTCGAGGAACACCTCGCGATCGCGGACCCACCCCTCGGGCTTGATCGTCACGCGAATGTTGACGCGGGGCGTTCCCCGGCCGCCGGCCGCGGCCACTTTCTCGCCGAACTCCAAGTCCAAGCGAACCGGTTGCCGTTTACGGACCGATCCCCAGCCCGGCAGGAAGAATCCCGAAGAGCCGAGCCGCAGCGAAACTTTCTGCGGCGTGACGTCGAGGATCACGCCGTGGTGATCGTTCACGAACCCGCCCAGCTTGTAGATCACGGTGTCGGCGGCGGTCACGGCGCAGAACGTGGACTGGAACAGGAACGGGTTCCGATCCGACTCGATCGCGCGGTGATCCGGCTGCTGAGCCAGGCCGTCGTTCGTCAGCGATTGGGTCTGATTGCGGCCATGTTCCTTGGACATGTACAGCGCCTTGTCAGCCCGGCGGAGCACGCTTTCCACGGAATCGCCCGGCTCAACTTGCGTCACGCCGAAGGAGGCGGTCAGGCGCAATGCCGGGCTGCACGGAAACTTGAGTCGACTGACGGCGGCTCGCAACCGCTCGGCGCGCCGGAATGCCGCTTCGAGGTCGGTCCCCGGACACAGCACCACAAACTCCTCGCCGCCGTAGCGGCCCACCACTTCGCCGGAATAGGTTTCATGCTGCAGCAGGCTGGCCAGATCGATCAGCACCTTGTCGCCCACCGTGTGGCCGTACGTGTCGTTGATCTGTTTAAAGTGGTCGGCATCAAGAAAAATAATGCTGCACGGCTGGTCGGGCTGGAGATGAGATTGGTGAACCAGCGAGGTCAACTGCGTTTCCAGCTCGCCGCGATTCGCCACAGACGTGAGTGCGTCTCTTGAGGCGGCGAACTGCAAGTCGCGGAATTCCTGCGGCCGTTTGCCGCCGCTGCGGGTGAAATCGCGCACGACTTCCACGGCTCCGTGCCAGTGCCCACGTTCATCAATGAGCGGGATCGTCTGGACCTCGACTTGCAGCAATCGTCCGTCGGCTCGGGGGATCTGCGCCGACGCGATCACCGGCGCCCCGGCTTGGACGGCCTTGTGCAACGGACATTCTTCGAGCGGCCACAGGCGGCCGTCCTGGCCCGCGTAGCCCAGAACCTCAGGCGACCAGGCTCGGCCCAGTCGCTCGGACGACTTGGTCCCCGTCAGGGTTTCCAGGCCGAGATTCCACGAGATCACCTGCTGTTCCGCATCCACGATCAGGAAGCCGTCGTACAGGCTTTCCAGCAGGTAAAGGTAGGAGAAGATGCGGCACAAGGAATCGGCCTCGCGGGCTTCGTTCGGGCTGGACGGCCCGCCAAGTATCGACGAATCCTCGTACTCGCCGCTGAACGCCGAACCGGTCTGTTGGACGCGGCGGCTCAACGCCTGAACGACGTTGCCGTCGAATTGCGTCCCGGAACCGTCGAGCAGAACCTGCAGGATTTCCTCGTGCGTTTTCGCCTTGCGGTAGACATGTTCGCAACTGAGCGATTCATACGCATCGGCGACGGTCAAAATCCGGGCGCCGATATGGGTGTTCTTGTAACCTTCATTGCCCGTCGTCAGGGAACTCTGCGACTGCGTGATGATCTGCAGCACTTCATGATCGACCAGGCTTGCCTGCAATACGTCCAGGCCGACGCGGTAATGCAGGGCCATCAATTCAATCTCGTCCGGGCTGAGCTTGGCCGGCTTGAACAGGATATTGTCCGGCACGCCAATCTTGCCGATATCGTGCAGCAGCGCCGCCACTTCCAGGACTTGCAACTGCCGGCCTTCCCAGCCAAGCTGCTGCGCCAGCCCCAGGGCCAGATGCGCCACGCGGCGTCCGTGCTGCACGGTGGCCGCATCCCGGAACTGCATGGCCGTGATCAGGCTGCGCAGCACCCTTCGGCTGATGACGCCGTTCAGGTTCGTTTCGCTTTCGCCGCGCCGTTGATCGGCCAGTGCGATCCGTGAAATTGCGAATAAGCCGAGCAACGCGCGCGACGAATCCAGGATCGACCCGCTGGTGGTTCGCCGCGGGGCCGGCAACATGTCTTCAATCCCGATTCGCGTGGCCAGCAGACTCATGGAACGATTCGCCGAAAGGGAGGGGGACCCGAAAAACGTGAGGGAACGGCCCGTGTTGCAGATCGTCAACACGGCATCGCAAACCTAGCTTGCGCCCCGGCCGAGTCAAATCCTGGCCGCGCGATGCAGCCTTGGCGAGGATGCACGCCGTGCCGGTTGTTCCGGCCGCGCCGAACAATCGGGCCGCAACAATCTCGCTGCGCATCAGGCGAGCGATCATTTCGTGAGCGGCGGAAGGAACGCCTTACGATTTTCCCAGTTGTCGGGATCTCTCGGTCGCCGCCTGAACGGCCTCCATCAGCGCGCCGCGGACGGCGTGCTGTTCCAACGCCTGTAAGCCGGCAATCGTCGTGCCGCCGGGGCTGGTGACGGCGTCCTTCAACACGCCGGGATGCTGGCCCGTGCTGAGAACCATCTGTGCCGCGCCGAGCACGGTCTGAGCCGCCAACCGGGTGGCAGCCTCGCGGGGGAGTCCCATCCGGACGCCGCCATCGCTCAACGCTTCGATCATCAGATAGACATAGGCCGGCCCGCTCCCGGACAGCCCCGTCACCGCGTCCAGCAGAGGTTCAGGAACCGCGAGCGCCACGCCGACCGTGCTCAACAGGCCCCGCACCAGTTCCCCATCGGCCGGCGTCGCGTTCGTTCCCAGCGCGTAACCGCTCGCTCCCTGGCCGACCAGGCACGGGGTGTTCGGCATGACGCGAATCACCCGCGCCGTCCGTACCAGCGCGCCTTCCAACGTCGCCAACGGAATTCCGGCCGCGATCGACACGAACAAGTGCCGTTCCTGTGCTTCACCAGCGGCCGCGGCCAGCAGCCCGGACATATGTTGCGGCTTTACGGCCAGGAAGACGATGTCCGCCGCGCGCAGCACCTCGGCCGCGCTTGAAACGATTCGGCCGCCCGTTTGATCGCGAAATTTTTCGGCGGCTGCCGGCGCGACATCGCAGCCGATCAACCGGTCGGCCGTCCATTGTCCCGATGCCAGAAATCCCTTTGCCAAGGCCGTCGCCATTTGTCCGGCACCAAGAAAACCGATGGCGAGATTGTGCGGCGTGATGGTCATGGGGTGCCAGTAGTACGTAGCCAGCTAGACAAACAGGCGTTAGGTATTCGGCGGTAGGCGTTCGGGAAACCAAAGCTCGGCGTCGGCGACGCCGGGACGCAACTGACCGAACCCCGACTCCCATCGTCGCGGATGTCGGAACAAAAAAACAGCCCGACTTCGCGGGGAAATCGGGCGGACAAAGTTCTGGGAGACAAAGCCAAACGGTCACACGGCCCGAATCACGGCGGCGGCGCTCTGGCCCATGTGGGTGCGGTTCACGCTGAGAGCGATGCTGTTCGTCATCCGCATCGGTTCGTGGCCGATGATATTCAACCGGCATTGCGGGTCGGGAGTCCGATAATTGATGGTCATGGGCAACATGCCGTGCCGCATCGCCAGCAGGCTGCCGGCTAGTTCCACGGCACCCGCGCCGGCATCGAAATGGCCGAAGTAGCTCTTGAGGGCCGTGACAGGGATGGATTCCGCCACCTGCCCAAGAGCTGAGTGATAGGCCCTTGCCTCGGCCAGGTCGTCCCTTTGCGTTCCTTTGCCGTGCGCGTTGATATGCCCCAGATCGTTCGGCGTCAGTTGCGATTGCCTCAAGGCGGACTGGATCGCGCGGGCCAGGCCGACTCCCGACGCGCGGTTCGCCGGGTTGCGGCCGTCGCACCCGGCGCCGACACCCAGCACTTCGCAATAAATCGGGGCGCCGCGCCGCACGGCGTGCTCCCAACGCTCCAGCACAAACGCCGCCGCCCCTTCGCCGACGACCGTGCCGTCCCGATGCTTGTCGAACGGACGGCACGAATGGGCCGGATCCTCGCCGCGCGACAAGCCTTCATAGAGGTTCAGTCGCGTGATGTCCAGCGGATGGATATACGAACTGCAGGCCCCAACGATCATGGCGTCGGCGGCGTCGCGCTGAATGACCCGCATGGCTTCGGCCAAGGCCAGCAGCGCCGACGATTCGCAACTGGTGATCGTGTTGTTTGGGCCGCGGGCGTCGTGCTCGATGGCCACATGGCAGGCGGGCATGTTGGGAAGCTGCTTCAATAGCCACAATGGGCAAATCTGCCCCATGCTATCCTCGCCCCAACGCGTAAACTCTGACCCGGAATCGCTTTCCGTCAAAGAGCGGGCGGCGTCCACCAGTTCAGTCGGCGAAGACGACATATGCCCGGCGCCGAATTCCACGCCCAGCCGTTCCGGGTCCATCGCGCCGCGGCGAATCTGGCTGTCTTTGACGGCCATCGAGGCGGCCGCGACTCCCAACTGGATGTCACGAGACATCACCTTGATGTGTTTCTTGTGCGAAATATGGTCGACGGGGTCGAAATCGCGAATTTCGGCAGCGAGCTTGGAGGGGAGTTCCGACGTGGAAAAAGCGGATAACTCGCCGATGCCCGTCTGGCCGGCGATCAGATTCCGCCAAAACGCATCCGGTCCGATGCCAATCGGTGCAACGACCCCAATTCCTGTGACGACGACACGCGATGCTTCGGTCTGAGCCGTCATAGCCGAACCCTGTAGCGAAATCGCTCGCAGGTCTTCCTGCCGCGAGCGGCGAT
>CAYMAO010000047.1:0-46100 GCA_964388415.1 uncultured Planctomycetaceae bacterium
GCGACCGGATTGACGATGTCCGGTTCCGCCGCGACGACATCGACCACGAAACCTTTTGGCACCGTCATCATCTTCGCTGCAGTTGCCGGATCACGGGGATCATTCGGCGGCTTGTCCTGGGCATGGGGGATGGGCTGATTCTGCGCCCCCAGGGAGCCGGCCCAGAGCAGCATCAGGACGCACGGCAACGAACAACGGCGAGCAGGCATCAGTTTGGCTCCTGTCGAGGGAATCAAAGCCCGCCGTCGGCGATGGCGGGATCCCGGCGACGCCGTCGCCGGGCTTTTGCGGAAAATATTGATATTGATATCCGTAGGGTGGGCCTCGCGAAGCGCTCGACCCACCCTACATGGCTCTCGTTACTTTCCCTTCGCCGGAAATGTCTCGCGCGCCGCCTGTTGGAAGACGCCCTGGCTTTTGCCCCCTTCGCCGGGGAAGCCGGCGTGCTGCACCAGCCAGATGAAGACTTGGCCGCGGTCGCTGTCGGCGACGGAGTTCGTCGAAAACGCTCCGCCGTGGCCGAACGTCGTCGGCGATACGCTGAAGCCCAGGCTGTAGCTTTCCTTCAGGTCCGTTGGCGTCTGACGTTTCGTCAGCTCTTTCACGGCGGCCTCTGAAAGGATTCGCTTGCCGTCGAGTTCGCCGCCGCGGAGCAGCATCCGATAGAACCTCGAAAGATCATGAGCCGTGGAGAAGAGTCCGCCGGCGGGCATCGAATATCGCTGCGTCCGATTGGACAGCGGATAATACAATTGCGGAATCGTCGTGGCTTCGAGCCCTTTGTTGTCCTGGCCCGGCTTGTACGATTTCGCCACCCGGGCCTCTTGTGCAGCGCTCGGCCAGAATGTGGTGTCTTTCATGCCTAACGGCTGGCAGAGGCGTTCGTCGAGAAACGCCTCGAACGATTTCCCGGTGACGACTTCGATGATCCGTCCGCCCGTATTGATCCCTGCGTTGCTGTACTGGTACTTCGTGTCGGGATCGAAGTCGAGCGGGACCTTGGCGTAACTTTGGACGCGGCGGCTCAGCGGGAATAAATCGAGCGTCGGCTCTTCCAAGGCCGTCTTGAACGGCAGTCCGCTGGTGTGGTTCATGACGTTGCGCACCGTGATCGGATGCCGGGGCTTTTTGAGTATGACTTGATCGCCCTCTTTCCCGGCGGCGTACATCTGCCGTTGAAATTCCGGCAGATACTTTTCGACCGGATCCTCCAGGCTGATTTTGCCGTCGTCAACGAGCAGCATCACGGCGACCCCGGTGATCGGCTTCGATTGCGAGGCGATCCAGAAGAGCGAATCGGGCTGCATCGGTTTCTTTCCTTCGATGTCGGCCCATCCGGCGGTTTCCGTCGTGAGAATTTTGTCCTTGTCGGCGACCAGCATCACGGCCCCGGCGAGTTCGTGCCGCTCGACGAACGGCTGCACGGCGGCCGTCAGCTTGCCGGGTTCAGCAGCCCGCGCCGAGAGCTCGGTCACCGCGAGGATCAGCCCGCCAAGGAAGTAGACGGAAGCCCATCGCACTGAAAGATCTGTCCGCATCTGATGCCTTTCCAGAGGGAGGTGAACCGTGATCACGCGCAGCGCAGATTGTAGAGTTCCCAGACAGCCGTCGCACCTGTGCGACACCCCTCGGCCGTTGCAGGGGGTTTTCAAACAGCCCCGCGGCGCGGAGCCGGCGTCGGTTTCACGTGAAACTCCCGGGCTGCCGTCATGTGGAGCACGCTTTCGACCCAACGCGCGGGCCGGCGGTGTCTGTCGGACTCGCACACGGATCGTTCGGCAACGGTCGATTTCCAATCAATGTGTTGCCGCGGCGGAATCACGGCTGTCGGAAAATTCCGGCGACGCGTTTGTGAAGCGATCCGCACCTGTTTGGGATTCGGAGTGCGTCCCGGCGCGCGGAAACTGCGGTGCGAATCATGGTGATGACATTGAATGTGCCGGGGCTGTTGAGTAAGACAGCAGGAAGATCACCACGCTTCTGCAAAACGTCGCTAAGAGTCATGATGATGATCGGGCTGACATGAATCGACTTCTCGTGTTGTCGCTGCTGCTGACGGTCGGTCAGACCGGTCGGGCCGACACGTTTACCTATCGCAATGAAGACGGCAAGCCGGTGACGGTCGCGGCGAAGCTCGTCGGCGAAGGTCAGGGAGCGTTCGCGCTGGAGCTGGCGAGCGGCGAACTTCGGCTTGTGCCTCAAGGCGCGGTGCTCGAGCGCACGCCGGCCGACGATCCGGAACCCGATGATGCCGACGCCGTTCTGGAGCGGATGCAAGAGAAGTTTGGGGCCGAGACGTTTCGCGGACTGGCGCAGGATTCCTATGCCATCGGGCTGATTCTCTCCGAGCCATTGGAGAAGCCGTCGGAAGTCCGCGCGCAGGGCTTTCTGAAGAAGGCGGCGAAGTTCTTTAAGACGGTGGAGAGCGTGTTCCTCGACTTCATGAAGGACGTCAAAGCCGAAACGATCAAGCCCCGATATCCGCTGGCGATTCTCATCTTTGAAACCGACGACGCGTTCGAGGCATATACACTGGCCGACACCGAAGGCCGCGGCCTGTCGGCGGGGAATATCGCCGGGTATTATAACCTGCTGTCGAACCAGCTCGTCATCCGCATGAGCGAGTGCCACACGTTTGAAACGCCGCTGCACGAGGCGATTCACATGCAGGTCTATAACCGGGGCGTGCTGCAAAGGCTGGCTCCGCTCCCGGCGTGGTTCAACGAGGGGATCGCCACCGGGTTCGAGGCGAACGGCGAGCGGATCAACATCGGTCCGCTCAAGGTGAGCCAGCGCTACTCGCGGCAGGCGATGCGGTCCCGCGCGGTGGACTGGGATGACGTTGTCGCCGACGACACGGCGTTCCGCGGCGATGTCCTCGCCGGCGAAGCCTACGGCCATGCCTGGAGCATCCACTGGTTTCTCGCCTCGAAATATAAGAAGGAGTACGTGCGTTACCTGGAGCGGCTTGGGCAGAAACGGCCGCTGGAGAAAGAAGACGGCGCGCAGCGCATCCAGGAGTTCGAAGAAATCTTCGGCAAGCGCGTCGGGAAGTTGCAGAAGGAATTTCCGCAGGCGCTCGAGTCCGCGGCGAAGAAGCAGAAGATCAACCTGCTGGCGGAAAAGCCGCCGGGGTTCTCGCAGACGGTGTCAAACCTGGGCGAGGTGGAGATGACGGCAGTGCGCGATGAGAACAAAGGCGGGGTGCTGGAAGTCGAAGGCCGGATGCGAAATCTCTCGACGATCCGGCCGATGTCGTTCCACGTGACGGTGGAGACGGAAGCCGGCACTTATGCCGACTGGTTCATTCCGAACCTCGCCACGCTGAAGACGAGTCCGCTGCCGAAGCAGTTCGTGCAGAAGCTGATGGCGAACGCCCCCGGCGGCCCGTCGCGCAGGTTCATTGTGAAAGTCAAAGCGGCCGTCCCCGACGGCGAAACGGGTCAGGCGTGGCAGCGAGGGAATCTGCCAAAGCCGAAGTTTCGCGAGTGAAGCCTCGCCGTCGTCTCGGCAAACTTTTCCGCAGCACAGGGCAATCGGCTGGTTTGCGGCCGGCTTAGAAGTCGAACTGCAGGCCGGTGAAGCCGCCGATGTAGAAGATGTCGCTGCTGTTGTCCACCTGGAAGTCGCGGGTGCGGAAGTTGTTGGTCTGGGTTTGTTCGGGGGCCAGCGCGACGTCGGTCAGCCACAGCATTTGCAGGCCGGCACGGAAGGCCAGTTGCGATGTCAACTGGTAGATGCCGGTGAAATTCAGATCACTGACGATGGCGGCCTGGTCGGCACGGACGGTCCGGGACCGATAGTTGAAAGTGTTGTCCCGAACGAACAGTGTTTGATGCACGGAGTTGTTGTACAGGCCCGTGCTGCCGCCGGCGTTGAGCGTCAGCCATTCCCGTTCGAACAGAGTCACCTGGGCGCCAATTTGCACGCCGTGCAATTGGTTGCTGAGGTTGGTCCGGCTGATCTCGATGGCGGGTTCCTGGGGGAGGTTATTTCGTGCCTGGATGGTAAATCGCTCGTCGAGTTCGAGCATCCGATACCCCGTGTAGACCGTCCAGCCCGGCCGCAGAGTCTTGCGGAGATTGAATTCCACGCTATGCAGCGTCGAGGCGTAGGACGTGTCGAACTGAACGATGTCGCCGAAATCGAGCCCATTGAAGTGTTCTGTGAATTGTTGCCCTAACAGAAACGACGCATTGCTGTTGCTGGTATCGCCCCCGTCCAGGACGCTGAAGTAGCGGAAACCTGCTCCCCAGCCGTTGTCGGTGTCGTTGATCACATTGATCATCGGCCCGACCATGGTCCCAAAGTCGGTTTGTCCGGTCTGGAACTTCGTCGCGCCGCCGAACGAATTGCTCATCAACACGGACGACATGTCGTCCGTGCGGGACATGAACAGCGAATCGATCGACACCTGCAGACCGGAGAGGCGGTCAGGCTGGCGGAGATCCTCGAAGTAATCGCCGAGATCCGTCGCGCCGGCGGCACGGACGAACAGGGCCAGCAGGAGTGCCGGGAGAGCATTTCGCGTCACCCTGCGGAACACGCCGATCGACACGCGACTCGGTCTCCAGAGCATCGTCTGCCTCCTGCAACTGGCCCGTTACGGGCCAGAGAGTGAACATCCATCGATTCCCGAGATGATATCGGCGAGCGGGTCTCACCAATTTCAAACCGTTGCTGGCAAGCGGGGTAAGCGCTACAACCGGGAGAACCACACCACAAGATTTGCCGCGATTCTGCCGTGCGGCGGTGAACGGTTCTGGTTTTTTCGGCGGCAACGCTGGAAGAAGCGTTGCGTGCAGGAATCAGGACCGGGAATGGTTGCAGCGCACCCCCTGGAGTCGTCTGCCTGCCGATTTCTCACTTCCGCAGTTGCTTCAGCATCTGCCCGGCGGCGTGGCCCAGGAGCAAAGTGTCCACTCCGGCGGTGATCAGCGTATAACCACGGTCGATGAATGGCTGTACGGCGGAGGCCGTCACGCCGAAATAGCCCAACGGCACGTTGGCCGCCTGGCAGACGGTCGTGACGCGGTCGATGGCGGCGACGACGGAGGGATCGTCGATCTGCCCCATTTTTCCGAGGCTGGCGGACAGGTCGTAGGGCCCCAGCAGAACCGCATCAATGCCGGGGACTTGAACGATGTCTTCAATGTTTTCAACCGCCTGAATGTGTTCGGCCTGCACGACAACGACGGTCCGCTCATTGGCCGATTCGACATATTCCTTGAATCGGCGTCCGTAGCCATGCGCCCTGGCCAGGCCGACGCCGCGAGCTCCTTGCGGTGCGTAGCGCGCCCATTGCACGACCTGCGCCGCTTGGCCGGCGGTGTTGACCTGCGGGACGATGATCCCTTCCGCACCGAGATCGAGAACCGTTTTGATGGGAACCTCGGAGGCAATCGGCACGCGGACCAGGCACGCAATCTTGTCGCCCACAGCCTGCAGCATCGTCAGAATGTCGTGCGTCTGAAACGGGCCGTGTTCGCCGTCGATGAACAGCCAATCGAAGCCGACGTCGGCCAGAATCTCCGCAACCGCAGCGTCCGGCAGCGTCACCATTGTGCCGAGCAGTGTTTCCCGTTGAATGATCCGGGAACGAAACGAGAGTGGAGCGGACACTTCGGACATCCTTCTTGAAGGTGCGGAGGGAACACCGCGATAGTCCGAAATCCCGGGCGAATTCGCAAGCGGCCGTGGGTTACAGCCGTTTTGTCGGCCAATCCGGAGCGTGGACGACGGGCGGTTCCGTGCCGTCCCAGGGCAGGCAGAGGAGGCCGGTGCGCGTTCGCTGGATGAATTGGCGGCGCGTGGCCGCGGGGTGTGCAATACTGCCGATGCCAACGGCCAGTTCTGCCGCGGCTTTACCGCGCCGATCGAGATCGACGACAGACGCCGCGCCCTGCACATTGAGACACAAGAGCTCGCTTCCGGCGCGGAGCGGCGCCGCGTTGAAGTGACCGGTGAGTTGCCGTTTCCACTGCAATTTTCCCGTGCCGCGGTCGAGGCTCGTCAGCAGGCCGTCTTCATTCAACAGGACCACCGAATCGGCCGCACGGACCGGGGCGATGGCACTCACGGCGGCCTCCTGGCTTCTCCAGACGACATGCGAAGACGACACATCGCCCGTCCCGTCCGCACGAATCGCCAGCACCAGCGGCTTGGGGGCGCTGGCCGCCGCGAAGATGTGCCGCTCGTCCCATGCCACCGATTCGGCGACCTGTGTCGCTTCCCACCGGCACGACCAGACAAGATCGCCGTTCGACGGATCATACGCGGCGATCTCTCCGGACGCCGCCAGGATTAACTGCATCCGCCCGCAGACATCCGCGAGTGCGGGCGTGATCTGATGTTCGCGATTCGGCCGGCGAATGCGCCAGATGATCTCTCCGGTCTGACGATGAACGGCGGTGAGATGACTCGACGGCAGCCAATGCGCATTCCGCACTCCGCCATGTTCCGCCGAGACGATTACCAGTTCGTCATGCAGCAGGGGAGAGACCAACCGGCCGTTCTCGCAGTGCATCGGGCCGGCGTCTGTCATCCAGCGCTGCCGGCCTTGAAGATCGACCGATGAGACGAGCAGACGGCCATCGACTGCCGCGCCGAGAAAGACCGCTTGACCATCGCACGCCGGCGTCGCCGCGCCTTGGACACGCGCCGGATTCATCGGCACGCCGTGATGCATGACGGTCTTCCAGCGTGGCTGCCCGTCGTTGCAGTCCCACGCCCACAATGCCAGCGCAGCACGGGCCGGATCGACGACGGGAATCACGACGATGTCCCCGCGCGCGCAGGGACTGCCGCAGGGGACGCCGGGAACTTCGGCTTGCCAGCTCCCTCGGCTGCTGAGACCGATCGTGCGGGGAAAGCCGTCTCGCGGGCAGATTCCAGCGTGTTGCAGGCCATAAACGCCCGGCCAATCGTCGGCGGTGGCCGGCGCCATGGCTAGTGGGAAGTTCTGTCCAGAATTCGCCCGGCGAATTTCGGTGACGCCAAAATCGAGCTGCGCAGCCCACAACAGACCGACGGCCAGCAGCCCCGTTGTCAGGAGCGCACGAACGGGCCAGGCACGCAGGCGATGAACAGAGAAGCGACTGGATGTCATGATGATTTCAGGTGACGCCGGGGCGGTCGGACTACGCCGCTTGCACAGCCGGCGGAATCAGTTGCTGATACAGGGGGCACGTCTGGATGAGATCGTCATGGGTGCCGAGGGCGATGATGCGGCCGCGATCCATGACGACGATTCGGTTCACGAAGGAGAGCCAGTCGCGATGGAGTGCATGAGTGATGATGAGCGTGGTCCTGCCCCGGACGAACGATCTCAAGGATTGCACAAGGAGTTGTTCGCTGTGGGCATCAATGGCCGAGGTCGGTTCGTCGAGAATCAGCAACTGCGGATTGCGGAGCATGGCCCGGGCCAGGGCAATCCGTTGGCGCTGGCCGCCGGAAAGCTGCTTGCCGTGTTCGCCGATCTGCGTCAGGAGCCCTTCCGGAAACTGGTCGGTGAAGTCGGAGACATGGGCCCTGCGGGCCGCATCGCGAATCTCGTCCGCGGTGGCGTCCCAGCGGCCGTAACGGATGTTGCCGAGAATCGTGTCGTCAAACAGGGCGGCATCTTGCGGGACCAGGGCGATGGAACGTCGCAGATCCTTGAGGCGGACCTGCCGGAGATCGACATCGTCCCAAAGCACGGAGCCATGTTCCGGGTCGTAGAAGCGGGGCAGCAGGTTCACCAGGGTCGATTTGCCGGAACCGTTGGAGCCGACCACGGCCACGGTTTCGCCGGCGAGAATCGTGAGGTCGATCTCCTCGAGGGCCGGCGGCCGCTCGACGGACAGATCGGCGTCCGGCCGGGCGTAGCGGAAACTGACGCCGCGCAGCTCGATTCCCGTGCGCAGGTCCGGCAGAAGGTGCGGCGACGACGATTGCGGCAACAGCGTCGCGCGGTCCATCTGGTCGAAGACTCTTTCCGCCGCCGCGCCGCATTTCTTGATCATCGCGTAAAACTTCGACGACTTTCGCAACGGATCGACCACGCCGGCCAGGAGCACATACAGCACGGCGAGTTCGGCAATATCCATCTGGTTCGCTGACAGGCGAACGCCCCAGAGACTGGTTTCTTCCCTGAGCACCAGGTAAGCGCCCGGCAGAATCGCCACAAGCACGGCGATCATGCTCAGAAATTCGATGGACGGCGCGCACAGGGCGTCGATGCGGACGATTTTCATCGCCTTGAAATAGAAGTCGCGATTCTGGCGATGAAACTTCCGGCGCTGGATGCCGGCGCCGTCGCAGGCCGCGATCAGCTTGGCGTTGTCGAACGTCTCTTCCAGGTTCTGGTAAATTTGCGACATGCTGTCCATCACGCGCCGGGTCGCCTGGCGGAGCCGTTTGCCGAAGCGGTGAAACATCCAGCCGGCGAGCGGCACAAAGGCCAGGGAAAGCGCCGTCAGACGCCAGTTCACCCAAAACGCCGCCGAGATGCAGGCGAGCGCCTTGAGCGGCTCGCGCACCACGCGGCCCGAGAGTTCGGACAGCCCGTGGGCCAACGCCTGCAGGTCGAACGTGAATCGGGACATCAACGGGGCGGCACCCCCCATCGCCACGGTTTGCGGATCGAGTTTGAGCGTCCGCCGGAATAACGCCTTGCGGACGTCGATCACCGTCAATTCGCCGATGCTCCCGGCGAGAGTGTCCTGCCAGACCATGAAGAGGCCCTTGAGCACCGTCACCGCCAGCACCAGCACAAAGACCACCGCGAGCAGATGAAATTGATCTTTCGGCAACCGGGGCAGCACCCGCGTTTCAATCCAACTGATCGACCACAGTTGCCGCGACGCCGCATTCAACCGCCGCTGGCCGCGGGCCTGATTCTCCAGCAGCCTCACGCGGCGCAATTCCACGTCGCGGCTGTTGTGTGCGGGCAGCGCGGCGAGTTCGAGCTGCAGTTCGTCGATTTCCTGCTGGTAGTTGGTGACCTCTTTCTGGGCGGACTCGCGTTCTTGATGAAAATATTCGGTCAGCGACTGGCCCTGCAGAAAGACCTTGATCACCGGAAACGACAGCAGCAGTTCCGCGCTCCATAACAGCGAAACGACCACGCCGATCACCAGCGATCCGATCACCTTTCTCCGATAGGCCCAGGCGAATTTCGCCAGTCGCAGCCAGGTATCCACGGGGCGTTGCATCCTTGCGAGAAATCCACAGGCGCCTCCAGCGCCGACCTCCGGGCAGACCGGTCCCCCGACCCTTCCGGCAAGACGGGAATTACATCGGAAATGCTCCGCGGCGTCCAGACCGGATTTCAAGAAGTTCTGCCGCCCGCTATGTGATCTCTCGCCTTGTGAGCAGTTGAATCCAGGCTGACAATTTCGAGATGTTGATCCCTGCCTGAACGAGCCAGTTTGACCGTGCCCCCGGCAACGGGATATGCTGGCAACATGACGTCCGATCCGCTGCCGTCGACACGAAAACCGCCGATGGTCACTCTGCGCGGCGTGGCATTGCAGATGGCGCTCTTCTGGGTGATCTACACTCTGTCCATCGGGCCGATGTTCTGGACCTGGTACGGCGCGGTGTTCGTCGGCGGTTCGCGGTGGATCGTCGCATTCTATGCCCCTCTGCAATACGCCTGCGAGATCGTGCCGTTTTATGGCAACTGGGTGGAGGCCTACATCTGGTGGTGGAACTGCCCGTCGCCGCTGAACCTGTCGGACCAGGCCCAGCAGTTGCTCGCGGGGTGAATAGCACTCAATTGAGGTCTGAACTGATGAAGGCCGTGATTCTGGATTTGCCTGCCTCGTTCCTGGAACAGCGCCGCCGGCAGGGCGCCGACCAATGGGATGAGCGTTGGGACGGAGTGT
Organism: uncultured Planctomycetaceae bacterium; assembly: GCA_964388415.1. GTDB lineage: Bacteria > Planctomycetota > Planctomycetia > Planctomycetales > Planctomycetaceae > CAZDGB01. The sequence continues at coordinate 9,870 of CAYMAO010000047.1, forward strand.
TGCACATGCCCGCGGCCCCGAACCGTGAACATCAGAATCTCGAAGGGGAACTCGAAGGTTGGCTGCGATTGTATTGGGCGCGTCCTTCGGGCAGTCGGGGCTACCATCAAATCAATCTGGCGTTGCCGGGCGGTTGGCCGGACGATTACCGCATCCCTGATCTGATTCTCGTGATGCCGGACCGCTTTCAGATTGATTGCAACGAGTATTTCGAAGGTCCGCCCACCGCAGTCGTGGAAATTCACAGCCCCGGCGACGAATCGTATGAGAAACTCGGCTTCTACGAAGCGCTGGGCGTCCCGGAGGTCTGGATCATCCATCGGGATACGCAATCCGTAGAAATCTGGTCGCGCATCGGTCAGCAGTTGACGGCCCGTAAACCCACTGCTGACGGATGGCTGGACAGCCCCGCCACGGGACTGCGTCTTCGCACGGTCAGAGAAAATCGGCTGGAAATCGAGCCGGTAGGAAAATCCGATTGGCGTGCCGCGATTCCGACTGCGTAATAGCCGCCCGTGGTTGCCAATCGCCGATCTGTCATTTCACTCGGCTCACTTCCACCCACTTCTTCTCCGCCGAGGAGGCCAGTACGGCATCGGCGACGGCTTGCGCACTGGCCCCGTGATCAAACCCCGGCAATGCCTCGCGGCCTTCCACAATCGCCGAGACGAACTCCCAGGCCAGGTCATACCGGAACACCGTGCTCGGCTTGCCTTGCGAAGGGTCGCGCGGGCTGCTGGCCGGTTTGAGAAACTCGTTCGGGACGGCGACCTTCTGCATCGAACCGTTGTGCTTGCCGACGAGAATGTGATTCGGATCAACCAACTGATACACCGCCGAGCCTTCGCTGCCGTTGATTTCAGCCCATTCGAAACCGACGCCGTCGTTGTGATGGCCCTTCATCAGCGTGCTGCCCTCCCAGACGCCGACGGCTCCGTTGTCGAACAGGCCGATCATGGCCGACCAGTCGTCGACATCGGACGGCTCGCACGGTTTTCCGTCGGGGGTCTGCGTCCGCGGGACAAAGGTTTTCACCGCGCCGCAGACGGATTTGATCGGCCCGAGGAGATCCTGGGCGAAGTCGATGCGGTGAATGGTCATATCGTAGAGATCGCCCGCGCCGGCGAGTTTCTTGTATTGCCGCCAGCCCCAGCTTGTTTCGGGAAGATCGAGAAACCGTTGGCTGCGGAAATGCCGGGGCGTGCCCAGTCCGCCGGTTTGCAGCAGGTGCTTGAGATAGCGCATCGACGGGGCGAACCGGTAGGTGAACGCCGTCATGTGCCGGACGTTTTTCGCTTTCGCCGCCAGGTACATGTCGCGGGCTTCTTCGTAACTGACGCCGAGCGGTTTTTCGCACATCACGTGTTGCCCGGCGGCGATGCACGCCAGCGCGATCGGCTTGTGCGTGAAATTCGGCGTGGCGATGATGACGGCGTCGATCGATTTGTCCGCGGCGATGTCTTCGTACTTCGTCGTGTACTTCGCCGGCCCCCATTCTTTCTTGCGCTGTTCGAGCAGCGCTTCGTTGGGATCGCACACCGCGGCCAGTTCCGCGCGCGGATCGAGCTTGATCCCCGGGACATGATGAAAATCGGACACCAATCCGGCCCCGATGATGGCAATGCGAACTTTGGACGTCATGTTTTTCGCTCCAAAAGACGCCCAGGGATCGCAATCCCTGGGCGTCCGACCGCGTTGAAAATCTGTGAAGCCCTACGGTGTATCGCGGATGCTTGCGTCTCGCAACTGTTCCGCGAACTTCAGGGCCTCTTCCTTCGTTAGCAGTTCGCCGTCGAGCTGGGCGTCGCGAATCTGATCTAAGAGGTCTTTGAACCGTGGGCCGGGCGAAAAACCCAGGCGAATCAAGTCGTCCCCTGTCACGAACGACGGCGGATTGATTTCCTCCGCAGGTGTCCGGGCCAGGAATTCTTCGCAGAACAACGCCGGCTGCGGGTCGGCTCCTGACGCCAGCAATTTCACGTGGAGCAAGCGCAGTTGATCCTGGTGATAGGGGTGCGACAAGGCCCGCCTCAGTTTCGCCAAAGAAAAACTTGCCGGGTCTCGCAGCGAGTTTTGCTGCGCGACCAGCCAGATTGTGCGGTCTTTCTCGTCATTCGAGAGTTTCAAACGCAGGCAGATGTCGCGGACCGTCGGTTCGGCCGGCAGCGCATGCAAGAGCGCCGCCAGCGCCAATTCAAACCGTGGTTCCCGCAACAGATGCAGCATGTGCAGCGCGGTCTCAAAACCCGCCGTCGGCGACGGCGGGACGCATACGTCTGCATCACTGGTCCTGCCGATGCCATCGGCGGGCTTTGTCAGTTCGGGGAAGATCACCGGCAACAAGCCGACATCGGAGCACAACTCCATCGCACGCCGGCGATGTTGATCGACGAGCATCTTCTTCAGCTCTTGCGCGATCCGCTCCGCGCTGACGACCGTCAACTGTCCCGCCATCTCCCGGACGGCGGCTGCCGTCGACGCATCGAGTTCAAAATCCAGCGTCGCGGCGAACCGCACGGCTCGCAACATGCGCAGCTTGTCTTCCCGCATCCGGTCATGAGGATCACCGATCGCGCGGACCACCCCCGCGCCCAGATCGTGTTCGCCACCGACGTAATCGAGCACGCGGCTGTCGACCGGATCGTAGAACATGCCGTTGATCGTGAAATCCCGACGCCGGGCATCTTCTTCGGGCGAGCAGAATTCCACGTGGTCGGGCCGTCGGCCGTCGGAGTAATCGCCCTCGCGGCGAAACGTGGCGACTTCCACCTGCAAGACGCCCAGGGGTTGCAACCCCTGGCCGTCACGCGGCCCCAGCACGATGATCACGCCGAAACTGGCCCCGACGGCGAGCGTCCGGCGATGGCCGAACAGCTTGCGGACTTCGTCCGGCGTCGCCGTGGTGGCGACGTCGTAATCCTTCGCCGGCCGGTTGAGCAGCAGATCCCGGACGCACCCGCCGGCAAACAGCGCAACAAACCCCTTCTCGCGCAAACGGCGAACAACATCGGAGGCGAATTCACGCTGGGGGACAGTCATGGGGGCGTCAAGAGTTCAGATCGCGGGCAACGACGGGTATCATAACGAATTCAAAAGATCAGGGCGCAGACACAGGCGAAGTCGGGAGGGTTCGAGGGCGTTGCCGAGAACTTCCCATGGGAACGCGAGCGAATCGGTGGGCCTCGCAAAGCGCTCGACCCACCCTACAAATCATACGAAAGACCACGATGTCCCCTGTGAAAATCGGTGTGATCGGCCTGGGACGATTCGGCCGGCTGCATTCGTTGACGATCAGCGCGCTCGCTGAAGCTCAACTGGTTGGCGTCGTGGCCCGGAGGCGGGAGAGCGTCGAAGCGCTGCAAAAGGAATTGCCGGAGATCCCCGGTTGGATCGATCTCGACCAGGCCATTCGCGAATCCGGAGCCGAGGCGTGGGTCGTGGCGTGCAGCACGGCCGATCATGTGCCGGTCACGAAGAAGCTGCTCGCGGCCGGCAAGACCGTGCTGCTCGAAAAGCCGGTCGCCGATCACCTGGCCGACGCTGAGAGCCTGAAACCGCTGGTGAAGCCCGATTCCCGCAACCTGATGCTGGGTCACATCATTCTGTTCAACACCGAATACCGGGTGCTTGGCGAGGAAGTCCGACGGCGGGGAAACCTGTCGTTCATCGACTGCGTCAAGCACCGCCCGGCGAGCATCGTCACGCAGTTCGCCGGCGAGAACCCGCTCGTGGCGACGATGGTCCACGACTTGTATGCCGTGCAGATGCTGGTGGATCGAGCCGAGCCGGTCCACTTCAGTTGCCAATATCACCGCACGCCTGCCGGCGCGATTGACCTCGCCTTGGCGCAGTTGAAGTGGCCGCACGGCGTCGTGGCGTCGTTTGCCTCTGGGTATCTCTCGCCGCCCGGAATGGCGCCGCGCGGGTTCGACCGGATGGAAGCGTTCGGCGAGGGCTGGTCGGCCCGGATCAACCCGAATCCGCGGCCGATCGAAGTCTGGGACGACAAAGCTCATTGGCCGATGCCCTTGGAAATCCGCACCGACGCCAACGGCCCGACCGGCATGATGGCCGAAGAACTGCGGTGCTTTTGCCGGGTCGTGCGCGGCGTGCAACCGGTCCCGATGGGGGCGACGTATTTTGATGCGATTCAAGTGCAGCGCTGGATGGACGTCTTGCAGGCGTGTGCGCAGTGATTGCGTCGTAGGGTGGGTCGAGGGCTTTGACGAGGCCCACCGATTCGCTTCCGTCCAGATGAAGATTCAAGACCAATCGGTGGGCCTCGCGAAGCGCTCGACCCACCCTGCGCTGCAATCGTCCTGCCGAGGTTGACTCAGGCCGCAGCATCGGCTGAACTGAAGACGGAATCACCGCCCTTCGGAAAGCAAACGACGATGTCATCTTCTTCTCTCTACGCCGGATCATTGCTCAGCGTTTTGATTGTGTGGACTGTGCGGCTCTCCGCCGCGGAACCGGTAGCCATCAACTTCACCCGCGATATCCAGCCGATTCTGGCGGATCGCTGCTGGGGGTGTCATGGACGGGATAAGCCGACGGCGGGGCTGAAGCTCAGCGATCGGGAATCGGCCATCGCGAAACGCGAGAATCATGCTCCGGCGATTGTGCCGGGAAAGCCCGACGACAGCGAACTTTTTAGACGGATTCTGTCGGCCGATGCGGAGACCATCATGCCGCCGCCGGAGACCCAGAAGCCGCTGTCGGATCGCCAGAAGAAATTGCTGCGTGACTGGATCGCCGCCGGTGCAGAGTTTGCTCCGCACTGGGCGTTTGTGTCTCCGCAGCGAGCCGCGTTGCCGCCCGTGTCACAACCCGATTGGTGTCGGAACGAGATTGATCGCTTCATTCTGCACCGTCTCGACCAGGAAGGATTGAAACCGTCGCCTGCCGCGCCGAAGGAAATCTGGCTGCGGCGCGTGACGCTGGATCTGACCGGTTTGCCGCCGTCGCTGGAGGAACTCGACGAGTTCCTGGCCGATGACTCGGCCGAGGCGTTTGCCCTGGTCGCGGACCGGCTGTTGAAGTCACCTCGCTTTGCCGAGCGGATGGCCATGCACTGGCTTGATGCGGCCCGGTATGCCGACACGAACGGCTACAACAATGACGAAACCCGCACGATGTGGCCATGGCGGGACTGGGTGATCGAGGCCTTCGCCGGGGGGATGCCCTACGACCAGTTTCTCCGCGAGCAACTCGCCGGCGACCTCTTGCCCGACGCCACGCTGGACCAAAAAGTTGCGACCGGGTTCAATCGCAATCATGTCCTCACCACGGAAGGGGGCATCTTCGAGGAGGAATATCACGTCGAGTATGTCGCCGACCGGGTGCACACCACGGCGACCGTGTTTCTCGGTCTGTCGCTGCAATGCGCCCGCTGCCACGATCACAAGTACGACCCGATCTCTCAGCAGGAGTATTACGAATTCGCGGCGTTCTTCAACAACGTGCCGGACCGCGTCGTCGGTTACAACAAGGGGCGGATGGCGGAGCCTTTGCTGAAGGTTCCGTCGAAAGAGCAGCAGCAGGCGATTGCGAAACTGCAAGCACGCGCAGGGGAGTTCAAGGAATCATTGAGTCGGCGCGCGAAGAGCGTTGAGCCGGAAATTGCGACGTGGGAGCAGTCGCTCACTTCGGACGTGATTGCCGGGGACGAGTTGCTGTTGCAGCTGCGCGACGTGCTGGACATTCCCGCGGATCAACGAACGGATGAGCACCGGGAACGATTGCGTCATTATTTCCTGGATCACATCGACCTCGAGTCGAGGCGATTGAGAATCTCGATAGCAGCGACTACCGGCGAGCTGGCGGAGATCGACAAGGCGGTTCCGGTCACGATGGTGATGTTTGAACAAGAGCCGAAGCGAAAGATCTTCGTGCTGAACCGGGGCCAATACGATCAGCCGCTGCACGAAGTGGCCGAGGGGGTTCCGGCCGTGTTGTCGCCGTTGCCTGCGGATGTGCCTCGCAATCGGCTCGGCCTCGCCGAATGGCTGACCAGCCCGACACATCCGCTGACGGCCCGCGTCGCCGTCAATCGGTGGTGGGAATTGCTGTTCGGGACAGGAATCGTGGAGACCGTGGAAGACTTCGGCATTCAAGGCGCGCCGCCCAGCCATCCCGAATTGCTCGACTGGCTGGCGACCGAACTCGTCGCGAGAAAGTGGGATCAACGGGAGATTCTGAAGCAGATCGTGCTGTCCGCGGCGTACCGGCAATCGTCCCGCGTCACGCCGGAACTGTTGGAAGCCGACCCGCGCAACCGGCTGATCACCCGCGGTCCGCGGTATCGCCTGCCCGCCGAGACCGTCCGAGACAACGCGCTGTTCGTCAGCGGCCTCTTGAAAGAGCAACTCGGCGGGCCCAGCGTCAAGCCGTATCAGCCGGAGGGTCTTTGGGAAGACGTCTCCGTCGAACGCAGGGACAAATACGTGGTTGACACGGGCGACGGCGTCTATCGCCGCAGCATGTATACGTTTTGGAAGCGGACCTGCCCGCCGCCTGCGATGTCGGCCTTCGATGCGCCGGACCGCGAGACGTGCGTGATCCGCCGGGCGCGAACCAACACCCCTTTGCAGGCGCTGATCCTGCTCAACGACCCGACGTATGTCGAAGCGGCCCGAAAACTGGCGGAACGGATTCAGTCCTCAGGGGACGCGCCCGACGGCCGCTTGCAGCGTGCGTATCGGATCGTCCTGAGCCGCTCGCCGACATCGAGGGAATCGGCCGTGATGCTGGGGCTGTACCGCGCGGCTCGGACGCGATTTGAGAAAGATCCCGACGCAGCGACAAGGCTTCTCTCCGTGGGCCAAGCCCCCCGCGACGACCGATTCGCACCCGTGGACCTCGCCGCCTGGACGACGGTCTGTACCATGCTCCTCAATCTCGATGAGGCGATTTCGAAGCCATGAACATCTTTCGCGATTTCATCTCCCCTCAGACCCGCCGTCATTTCCTTCAGGCATCGGGGACCGGCGTCGCGGCGCTGTTGCCGCTAACCGGGCAGGCGGCCGCGCCGGTCGGCGAGCCGCATTTCCCGGCGAAGGCGAAACGAGTGGTCTACCTGTTTCAGTCGGGCGGGCCGTCGCATCTGGAATTGCTCGATTACAAGCCGAAGCTGAAGGAACTGCACGGGACCGAACTTCCGGACTCCATCCGTCAGGGACAACGCCTCACCGGCATGACGTCCGGGCAGAAGAGCTTTCCCGTCATCGCCCCGAAATTCGGCTTTCATCAGTGCGGACAGAACGGCACCTGGATCAGCGATCTGTTGCCGCACACGGGGACCGTCATCGACGACGTCTGCCTGATCAAGTCGATGCACACCGAGGCCATCAACCACGACCCGGCGATCACGTTCATTCAAACCGGTTCGCAGCAGCCGGGCCGGCCTTCGCTGGGGGCCTGGATCAGCTACGGACTCGGCAGCGAGGCGGAAGACCTGCCCGCGTTTGTCGTGCTCATCTCGCACGGCTCCGGCAAAGACGCCAACCAGGGGCTGCTCGAACGGCTGTGGGGCAGCGGGTTCCTGCCGTCGAGCCATCAAGGCGTGAAGCTTCGGTCCAGCGGCGACCCGGTGCTGTATCTCTCCGATCCGCCGGGGATCGATCGGGAACTTCGCCGCCAGATGCTCGACGGTCTCGCCGAACTCAACGACCAGCAATTGCAGCAATCGGGCGATCCGGAAATCGCCACGCGAATCGCTCAATATGAGATGGCCTTCCGGATGCAGGTCTCGGTGCCCGAACTGACCGACTTGTCCAAGGAGCCGGCATCCACTTTCGCACAATACGGCGACGATGCGAAGAAGCCCGGTTCCTTCGCGGCGAATTGTTTACTGGCCCGAAGGCTGCTGGAACGGGGTGTCCGGTTTGTGCAGTTGTATCATCGCGGGTGGGATAATCACGGCAACTTGCCGACGAACATTCCGAAGCAGTGCCAGGACATCGACCAGGCGCAGGCGGCCCTCATCACCGACCTGAAACAGCGGGGCCTGTTTGAAGACACGCTGATCGTCTGGGGCGGCGAGTTCGGTCGCACGGTGTATGGACAAGGCGGCCTCCAAGACGATTACGGCCGCGACCATCACGGCCGCTGTTTTTCGATGTGGCTCGCCGGCGGCGGGATTCGAGGCGGAACCGTGCACGGCGAAACGGACGACTACGGCTACAACATCGTGAAAGACCCGGTCCCTATCCACGACTTGAACGCCACGATTTTGCATTGCCTGGGCTACGACCACGAACGCCTGACGTTCCGTTTCCAAGGCCGCGACTACCGTCTGACCGACGTCCACGGGAAGGTGGTCAAGCCGATTCTGGCGTAGCCGGGACGTGTTTAGTCCCGTGCAGTATTTGCATTGCCAATGGGCCTGTGGTACCGGTCAAATTCGATTTAGGGCCGCTTAGCTGACCAGCGACGATCTTCAGCGTCGCGAAAAGGTTGGCAGCTTCGAGTTGCGTGTACAATATTTCACAAAGAGTGATGGCCCCATGTCTTCTTCACTCCACGATCCTCACCGCCGATGATATCCAGGAAAATTTTGCCGATACTCTACCGTGGACCGCGCGGCTGGACATCCGTCTTGATCTTTCCCGTGCCGTGCTACAGAATCGTGAAACCCCTTATTTCAGGAGCTTCAACAATGTGCGGCCTTCGGTTCACTTGCCTGCTGGGATTTCTGGCGGCGACGGGATGGTGTCCCCTGGACGTTCACGCGGGCGTCTTCACCGGAACAATTGAAAATGTGTCCGGAGAGGCTCGCAAGATCAGCGTGAAAATCGCCCGAAAGGACAGAGCCCAGACGTTTAATGTCCGGGCTTCGGCCACCATCACCGTGGATAACAAACCCGTGACGCTCGATGAACTGGAGGTCGGCCAGACGGTTGCCGTGACGACCAACGGCATCGACGAAGTCACCAAGTTGACCGTACGGACGGCGGCCGCCAAGCCGAACGAGAAAAAACCGCCCGAGAAGAAGCCGGCCAAGAAACCGACAGGAAAAGCCCCTGACGATGAGGACGACGGCCCCCCGGCGAGCAAAGTCGCTGCAAAACCCAAGCCGTCCGGCAAGAAGCCCATGAAGCCCTCCACAACCGGGGAGGACGCGGCTGCCGGCGAGTGGCCCCAGTTTCGAGGACCGAATCGCGACAATGTCTCGCTGGAATCCGGCCTGTTGGACGAGTGGCCAGACGGCGGACCGAAGCTGGCCTGGAAACAGACCGGCATCGGTGAAGCCTATTCCAGCGTGGCGGTGGCCCACGGCAAAGTCTACACCATGGGAAACAAAGGCAACGATGAAATGCTGATCGCTTTGGACGCGGCGACTGGCGAACAGCTCTGGTCGCTCCGCACCGGAAAAGCGTTTCGCAATAACACCGGCGACGGTCCGCGCGGCACACCGGCGGTTGATGCCGACCGCGTCTACGCCCTGGGAGGCAACGGCGATCTCGTGTGTGCTGGCGCCGAAAAAGGGGACATCGTCTGGCATGTCAACATCCTCGATGAGTTCGGCGGCCAAAACATCGGCTGGGGAATCAGCGAATCGGTCCTGGTCGACGGCGACCACGTGATCTGCACGCCCGGCGGAAAACAGGCGACGATCGCCGCCCTCGATAAACACACCGGGAAAACCGTCTGGCGGTCGATGATTCAAGGACAGCCGCAGGCCGCGTATTCGTCGGCCATCGCCATCGAAGTCAACGGCGTTCGGCAGTACGTCAATTTTGTTCATACGGCACTGGTCGGCGTCAGTGCACGCGACGGCAAACCCCTTTGGGGCGAACGGAGATCGGCGAACGGCACCGCCAACTGCTCCTCCCCCCTCTTTGCCGACAACACCGTTTTCAGCGCGTCTGGCTACGGGACGGGCGGCGCCCTGGTGAAGCTCGCCGGCAGCAACTCGGGAATGAAATCCACGCTCGCCTATCACACCCCCAAAATGAAAAATCATCACGGCGGGATGGCCGCGGTCGACGGCTTCATTTACGGCTTCGATGAAGACGTCCTCACCTGCATGGAGATGCAGTCCGGCAATGTGCAGTGGCAAGACCGTTCGGTCGGTAAAGGCTCGCTCACTGTCGCCGACGGAAAGCTGTTCCTCCGCAGCGAAGGGGGCCCGGTGGCGCTGGCCAAGGTGACTGCCGAGGCGTATCAGGAAGTCGGCCGCTTCAACCAGCCCGACCGCAGCCGCAACGCCGCCTGGTCGCACCCCGCTGTGGCGAACGGCAAACTCTACCTGCGCGATATGGATACGCTGCTGGTGTATGACGTGAAGGAGTAAGAGGGATCGGTATTCGGCGTTGGGCGTTAGAAAACAGAGATTCTCGCGTCAAATGCCTGACATGACACACAGGTCGCCCCATGTCTTCCGTGTTGATCGAAGATCGCCTGGCAATTCCGCTGAATGTGCGGAGTCTGCGCCAGTTCCGCACTTGGATGCGGTCGCCATCATTTCCGGAGACCGGCCGGATTGACTACATCGCTGGTAACATCGAGGTCGACATTTCGCCCGAGCAGTTCTTTTCGCACAGCGGGCCGAAAACCGCGATCGCGCGCACGCTCGCAGCCTTGATTCATACCGCGAAGCTCGGATATCTGGCCATTGATCGCATGCGATACGTCAATAGTTTGGCCGATCTTTCCTGCGAGCCGGATGTCATTTTCGTCTCGTTCGAAAGCCTGCAAGCCGGCATTGTCCGATTGATTCCCGACAAGCAGGGAACGCCGGATTCGTGCTTGGAACTGGAAGGAGCGGTTGATCTGGTCGTCGAAATCGTCAGCAAGTCGTCGGTCGCCAAGGACACCCGACGATTGCCGCAGGCTTACTTTGCCGCCGGCGTGTAAGAATTCTGGCTGATTGACGCTCGCAAGGATGATGAACTGTTGTTTCGCGTTCATCGCCGCAGGAAGAATGGATTTGTCAGCGTGCATGCCGACTCAGCGGGGTTCATTAGTTCCGGCGTGTTCGGAAAAAGGTTCCGTCTGACCCGCGAACGGGACCAACTCGGGAATTGGGAATTCGACTTGCTCATGAAGTGAGCCGCCTCGTCACCTCTTTACCCCCAGCACGTTCACGCCGCTGCCGATTAGAAAATCGTGTTCGTAGACCCAGCGGTACAGGCGGCCGGTTTTTTCCGGCGGCAGGACTTTGAGATCGGTGAAGCCGGCCGTCTCGAACCAGTCGAGCAGTTCGGCCACGGTGTGATGATACTGGTACAAAGGGGCGTACCAGTCGAACGTATCGCAGACCCGGTTCTCAAAACTGGGATGGGCGCTGAAGTTCACCAGCTTATTCAGCGTCTGGTTGACGACGGGAATCCCGCCGAGCCGGGCCCCCCAGACGCACCAGCGCTCCAGCCGGTCGGCATTCATTTTGGTCGTTCGGCGGCGGAGTGCGTCGTTGATCCATTCCTGCCAGGGCCGATTGCGGCGATACAGCCAGACGGCGTACCTTCCGCCGGGCTTGACCATTTGGGCGACTGCCTCGAAGACGGCCCGCGTGTCGACGTCGTGGTGCATCACGCCGATTGAGAACGCAAAATCAAACGACGCCGGTGGAAACGGCAGATGCTTCAAATCCGCCTGCACGAAGCGGACGTTTGGCAAGTGTCCGCACAACTGCGACGCCTTTTCCACGGCTTGCGTATGATCGGCTCCCATCACGGTCGCCCCGGCCTGGCCGCAGACTTTGGAATAGCGTCCGCCGCCGCAACCGGCGTCCAGAATTCGCAATCCATTCAGGTCTGCGAAGCGCAAGCCGGTTTTCGCCTGGAACGTGGCGCGGTCTTCGTCGTCGTGGGCGACTTCGAATTTCGTCCATTGCCGGCCGAAACTTTCGAGGTGCTGCGACGCGACGAACCGGGGAATGCCCTCGACGACAGGCCAAGACTGCGTGCACGCGGCGCACAGGATGCCGCCCGCCTCATCATGGAGCGGTCCTGCGCAGACCGGACACACGAGGGGTGCCTTCACGCCATTCATCATCAGATCATCCCCACTCGATTTCCAGCAGATCCTCGGCAACGTCGGTGTTCGAGAATTTCGAACGGGCCGTTGCCAGGCCGATCGGGTCGTCGCCCGGGGTCTGAGGATCGATGTGCGTCAGAATGAGCCGCCCGACACCGGCTTTCCTCGCCAGATCGGCCACCTGCGAGGTATGGCTGTGCCCGGTCTTCTCGCACCATTGGGCCATCTCGTCTGGGAAATTGCATTCGTGGATCAGGACATCCACTCCTTGGACAAACGGAAGGTAGCTTTCGCTCACGGTCGTATCGGTGATGTAGGCCAGGGAACGTCCTTCCCACGCGACTTTGAACCCCGTGCCGCCTCCCGGATGATGCAGCGGCACCGAGGTGATGCGGGCCGGGCCGACGTCCACCGTGTTCGGCAGAACCACCCAGTCGCACGTCAAAGGGACCGGAAATACCGGTTCAGCAAAGAGATGCGTTTTCACGGCGTTCAGCGTCGACTGTGTGCCGAAGACCGAAAGTCGCGTGATCTTCCCCGTGAACAGCGAGACGAGGGGATACGTCAAGCCGCAGATGTGGTCCAGGTGTGCATGGCTGAGGAACACCGACAATTCGGTCGAGACGAGGCGCTCCGGCACGCGAAAAAATCCCGTGCCGGCGTCAAAGACGATTCCCAATTCCGGCAACATCACGCACGCCGTGTGCCGGCGTTCGTTCGGGTGATACCCGCCGGTGCCGAGAAAGACGATCCGCATGAGAAATGCCCGCGGGATGAAACGGAGACAGCCCCGACCGTGAGGAGGGGCTTCTGCCAGCCCTTCCCTCGCGGTCAGGGCTGTCATGAAATCACCAGATACCTTACCCGATTTTTCGATTCCCGGCCAAGTTGGCTTCACAACGCCGAGACAATTCGATCAAATACTCAACTCCTGTCGCGTGTGATCCGGCATTCCCGGCTCGATTTTTTCCACGTTGAAGGCCTCTGCACCATGAAAAAAGCCGCCAAGAAGTCGGCTCCGGCCAAGACCAAGGCCGCCGCCCAGTCGAAGAAGAAAGTCGTTGCCAAGTCGGCAAAGAAGGTGAAAAAGGCCCAGAAGAAGGCCAAATCCGTCGCCAAGAAAACTCCTGCCAAGTCGAAATCGGCCGTGAAGAAAACCGCCCCGGCCAAGAAGAAGCCGGTCGTCAAGGCGAAGCCGCCCGTCATCGCCAAGCCCGTGGCAAAGCCAAAGCCTGCAGCCCGCGCGAACGTCACCGCCCCGCCTCCGGTTCCCGTCGCCCCCCCGCCGCCGCCAGCACCGACGCTGCCGAGTTCGGGCGCAGGAACACGCGAGAATCCCTGGGTTCTCCGCACTCCGTCCGGCGGTTCGGAGTTTCAGGCGTTTCGAGATGAATCGGTCTTTCCGCCCGCCTTGGTGGTTCGCGTCGGGTCGACCGAATTGCGATACCATTTGCAATGCCTGGACGATCTCCACCAGATGCTCAAGGCCTATGGCGACTGGATGCTGCTCGGCGCCGCCGATGAACAGAAACCCGTCGTCGAAGGGACCGTCGAAGCCTGGGCTCGATCGCCTGCCAACCCCGTCGGCGGCTGGTACGGACTGAAAAGCGGCCTCCGCGGCCGGTTCGGTGTCTACGTCCCGCCTGTCATGGAAGTCCTCGGCCTCGCCGAAGTCGAGCATTTCCCGAGAGACAACCGCATGCGCGCAAAGTAGACCGATCTCTCTTTCGGCAGATCCTTCTTAACGGTGGGCGTTGCCGGACGTTTTCATCGCGAGAATTGCGGCAACTCCGCCGGGGCGTTCACCGACCGCACATCGAACTCGGCCCCCGCCGGATGGATCGACCGGATGCGGTAATCGTCCCACAACAGCGAATAAATGAAGCACGGCTCTCGGCTGACTGTCCAGCCTCCCGGCTGGCTTTCCCAGAACGTCCGCAACACTCCGGCCGGCGGCCGCGTGTAGAGCCGCCTTTTGCATTCCGGACAGACCAAGCCCGCCGGACTCATCTGGTCCTCGGAGGCCTGGTGCGTCAGGCACCACGTGTATTTTGGAAGCGGAATCTCCATCCTTCCAGCGTAATCACCGAAAGAGACCGCGGGCCAGATCGAAAGCTCGTCCCCCTGGAACGCCGCGCGGCGTACGGGAGGCCTCTACGGACCCGGGAGCGTCGCCGTCAAGTCGTTCACCAGCTTGGCGAGTTGCTCGTGCGTGATGCGGAGCGGCACGGCGACGCGGCCGCCGGTCGTGCGGTCGGCTTGAAAACGCCGCAAAGAGAACCGGCCGGCTCCGTGCGAGGAGAGCAGCACTTCGTAGTATTTCGTGTGGCCCGGCGCGGACGACGTGTCCGGCGGCGTCGAGCGGATCAGCACTTCGTTCCCCTGGGCGTCATATTCCAAAGGACCAAGATTTTCGAGCAGATAGGTGATTCGGCGGCAGAGACCATCGGCCCATTTTTTCAGGGTGTCGAGATTCGCCGCAGACAGCGTGGGAACGTCGAGCCGAAGTTCCTCGCACGCGACGCCGACATATTCGACGGCCAGCAGATCGGCCGACAGCGTGACGCCTGTGCCATCAGAGACGGTGACCGTGTGCGCCGGGGAAAACGATTGGCCCATGAGCGGGGCCAGCGCCGCGGAAAGATCGAGGGACAGCGACATGGACGGCACGCGATGAGCGGAAACAGTCAAGTGCGGGGTTTAGGCCGGGGCTTCGCCGGACCGACCGCCTGCGGCGGTTTCTGTGATGATACCCGACCCGGCGGCGGTTTCGCAGCCGTCAACTGCTGTTTCTCTTTTGGGATCATCGCCAGCAGTTCGTCGCGCAGGCTGTCGGAGAGGACCAGTCCGACCGGTTCGGAACTGCGGTAGATCACGCCGTCGAAGAGGCGGACGGCGGCAAATGTCGCCGCGACTTTTTCCGGGGCATCGACGCGGGTCAGTTCTTCCAAGGAGACCCTTGCCCCCGCGGTGGCGAGCGTCTGGAGGATTTCGGAGACGTGATCCGGCGAACCGCGCCAGGCGGCAAGGGCCTGCTGCAAGAGCTTCCAACTCGTCCACGCCATGCCCGGCCCGACGAGCAGAATCACGGCGATGACTTTGACGAACGAACCGACGGTTTGCGGACCGGTCAACGCCAGGAACGGAGAATCCGCCAGAATAGCCGCGGCGCGTGCCACGCGGAGTTTCGCCGGCGATTCAAACTCCAGCTTTTCCAGATGCTGCCAATTCGCCGTGCCATAGGCGACGAACAGCAGCCCCCAGACAATCCACGCAATGACGCTGATCGCCGTCGACGACAGTGAGAACGACGCCGTGACGAACCAGACGACGCCGAAAATCACCCACCAGGTGAACCACAAGACGGCGCACGCCGCCAGAAAACAGCCGACCGCACCCAGGAAGCGCAGCACGACCTGGCGCGTGAGCGATTTCGCCACCCACTTCCGAAAGTTCAGTTCTTCCAGCGAGATTGTCATTTTGCTTTCATCTGATGATTCTGTCCGTCGAACGAGATCACCGTCGGTTTCTCGTCGACGATGGTTTCCAGGTGCACGGGACGCGCCCATAGTTTATGCAGATTGGCCAGCGAATCGCGAGCATAGTCCTGTTTCAGTTCGATTCCCTGAAATCGGTGCGCGAGGAAGAGTTCGCCGCGATTGCGGTAATTCGCGTCCATGACGTAGATGAACGGCCGGCCGTGATTCGTCAGGCTGGTCAACAACTGCTGCTTAATTTCCTCGAACTGCCGCGACGCGATCTCATAATTGTCCGACGCTTCGTCGTAGGCGAACGAAAACATCTTGTGCTTGGCGCAGAACTCCGGCGTGAGAAACGTGTCGATGAACGTGACATCGTTGTGAACCTGGCGGACCTCGAAAATCTTCTTCCGCCCCAGGCCAAGCTGCTTGTCCCACTTGCGCTTGGTTTCGTAGTCGTCGCAAGAGTCAAACTCTTCGCCAAACTGGCCTTTATTCCAGCGTTCTTCGATGTCGCGGAAGAGTTCCAGGCCGATCTTGTACGGGTTGATCCTTTGCGGGCTCATGGCGACCGTGCCGGAATGATGGTCGGCATAGTCGATGACTTCGGAATCGGTGAGGCCGTGCCGGGTCATGAGCAGCGTATGCCAGAAGCAGGCCCAGCCCTCATTCATGATTTTCGTCTGGCCTTGCGGGGCGAAGTAATATGCCTCGTCGCGGATGATCGAGAGGATATCGTGCTGCCAGTCTTTGAGGGGCGCGTGCTGCAGCAGGAACAGCAGCACGTCGCGCTGCGGTTCGTCCGGGAACGACCGTTTCTTCTCTTTTTCATCGCGCGCCTTCTTCTTCTGCCGGGCTTCTCTTTGCAGAACGTCGGGCGGATTGATGAACGGGTCCATGTACCCTTTGGACGCGAACCGAGACTCCTGCTGGAGATAATCGAAATCGTCGTCGCGAAGCAGCGCGGCATGAGGCACGGCGGCAATGTCGTCCGGCCGCTTGATGTGCACCGAATGCGGATCGATCAGATCTTCCAGCGACAGGCACGCGTCGATGAACTCTTCGACCTTCTCGTACCCGTGCCGGTCGACGTACCGGTTGATCCGCGTGGCGTGGTTGGCCATGTCGTTGAGCATTTTGCGGTTCGTCTGGGCGAACCAGGCGTTGTTCTTGAAGAAATCGCAGTGGCCGTAAACATGCGCGATGACGAGCTTCTGATCCGACAGCAGGTTGGTGTTCAAGAGGTAGGCATAGCACGGATCGTTGTTGATCACCATTTCGTAGATGCGCTGCAGGCCGTACATGTGGGTCTTGAGCAGTTCGTCATACTCGGCCCCGAACCGCCAGTGCGGATAGCGGACCGGAAACCCGCCGTACGCCGCGAACATGCACAGCTCTTCCAGGTCGAGCATCTCGAAGATCGTCTCGAAGCAGTTCAGGCCGTAGGCCCGCGCGTGCGCTTCCATGGACTGCTGAATGTCCTGGATTTCAGGCGGCAAAGCGCGATGGGTGGAAATGGCCATGAAATCTGTCAATCCTTCTTGAAAAATGAGAAGGGCGAACGCCTTTTTCAAAGCAGGGTGCGGTCGAGCGCTTCGCGAGGCCCACCGATCCGCCTCGATTCTGAAGTCGGTGGGCCTCGTCAAAGCACTCGACCCACCCTACGCCTTGCCCTGCTTCAAAAAGGCGTTGGCCCTGAAGGAGGAGCATCTGTCCCGATGGATGTTACTTCCCCTTCCCCAGAAATGTCTTGATCGATTCGTAGATCCCGTCTTTGTCCTTGATCTCGGACAGAACCAGGTTCTCCCAGTTGCCGGCGATTTTTTTCAGTTCGCGCAAGTAGTCGCCGGAGCCATACGGGCTTTCCACCTGGCCGTAACAGAACAGGTTGCAGATCGGCAGAAAATACTCCTGCAGCGCTTTCAAACACGATGTGTTGTCTTCACCCCAATTGTCGCCGTCGGAAAACTGGAAGACGTAAATGTTCCAGTCGACCGGCGGAAAGTCGCGTTCCAGGATCTGTTTCGCCTTGCCGTAGGCCGAGGAAATCCGCGTCCCGCCCGATTCCCGGGTTCGGTAAAACGTGTCTTCATCGACTTCGTGCGCCACGGCGTCATGGACGACATACCTTCGCTGCAACCCGTCGTACTGGCTCTTCAGCCAGGTGTCGATCCAGAACGATTCCGTCCGCACGATTTCCTTCTGATCGTCGGTCATTGAGCCGGAGACGTCCATGATGTAGATCACGGCGGCGTTGGCCTGCGGAAAGGGGGTGTCGGTCCACGAGCGGAACAATTCGTCTTCGCGCGTCGGAATGACGATGGGCCGGGTGGGCGTGTATTCACCGCTCGCGATCAGCCGCCGCAGCGCCCGCTTGTACGTCCGCTTGAAATGGCGGAGCGAGTCGGGGCCGGTCTGGCGGATGGTGTTGTATTTCGTCTTGATCGATTTGATCGTGTTCTGGCCTTTGGGAACAATATCAGGCAATTCGAGTTCCTGGGCCAGCATCTCGGCGAGTTCATCGATCGTGAGTTCGGTCTCGCGGATGTGCTGGCCGGGTTGATCGCCGGCCTGGCCTTCGCCGTCTTCTGGATCGCCCCCCTTGCCGATCGGTTGGCCGACATCGCCTTCTCCCTGCCCGACGCCGCCGGACCCTTTGTTCCCATGTCGGAAATGGGGGATTTCGATATTTGGGACGGGAATGCTGACGACTTCGCGTCCCTTCCGGCCCAGGACTTCGCCGTGCGTGATGTACTTCTTGAGATTCTCGCGGACCTTCCCGCGGACGATCTCTTTGAAGCGCTGGTTGTCGCGGTCGATGGCACGGGTCATGGGGGTGGTTGAGGGTTAATGGTTGAGAGTTGAGAGCCAGAAAACACATTACCGCTAGCGATTAGCCGATCATCGACTCGCCTGTTCGTGATTCCCCTTCCCCGCCGCGAAGCACGCCGTCACATCGACCGTGAACCTGTCCAGCAATTTCGACGTCGCCGCCTGGCCGGGCTTGTATTCGCCGTGGACCGCGTATTCGGTTTGCCCGGCGGGCAGCGTCAGCACGGTAATGGTTTCGGTTTCGGGGTCGACGATCCAGTATTCGGGGATGCCGGCCTGGGCGTAGTCGGTCCGCTTTGTCGCTTGGTCTAACTCGCGCCACGCGGAATCATCTTCGTCCAGAATTTCTATCACTCCACCTGCACCGTGAAAGTAGTCCTTGGGATGATTTTGGGCGATACGCTCCCTGCCGTGCCAGGAAATATCGGATGACGCCCACCGATTCGGCCTCAGGCGGATGGGGCACACTCCCCAAATCACTTCACCCAAGTTGCGATCTCCCATCAGATGATACAGGACGCTGCCGATTTCGGCACAGATTCTTTGATGTCTCAATGTGGGCCACCCTAAAAAATCAATCCGGCCATCGGCCAATTCAAAGAAATGCGGCTCCTGGTTCTGATCGAGAATTTGAAACTCATCCTCTCTCCGATTTCGTTCGACAAACGAGCATGGACCTTCCAACTGTTCGACCACACGAGTGGCTCGGGGTTCCTCGGTTACTACGATGGTCGTCGTCAACTTCATCACGGTTTATCAGAACCAAAGTCGAGCTGTGATCGCCGGCGAAACCGCAAGCGACAAGGGGCGTCAATTCGTCACCTTCACGTCACCGCGGGCGAAGATGCTGGCCACGTATTGCAGCACGTCGTTTGCGGATTCGTCGTTGTAACCGAAGTTTCGGATCAGCCGGCTTTTCACCACGTCGATCTTTTCCTGCGTGTCTTTGTCGATCACGTTCGACACCAGGCTGGTGAGCTTGATCGTGTCTTTCTGGTCCTCGAACAGCTTCATCTCCAATGCCTTGTGCAGCCGTTCGTTGGTCTTGTAGTCGAATTTCTTGCCGTCGAGGGCCAGCGCACCGATGTAGTTCATGATCTCGCGGCGGAAGTCGTCTTTCCGCTGGTCGGGAATGTCGATCCGTTCCTCGATCGACCGCATCAGGCGTTCGTCCGGCTGCTCGTCCTGGCCGGTGAACTTGTTGCGGACTTTTTCACGCTGCGTGTACGCCTTGACGTTGTCGATGTAATTCGAGCACAGCCGGGTCAGCGCTTCCTCGTCGGCGGCGATGGCCCGTTGGACTTCGTTCTTGACGATGTCGGTGTACTCGTCTTTGACGACGGAAATCAGCCGGCGGTAATTCTCGCGGGTTTCCTCGTTGGGAATCAGCGAGTGATGCCTTAGCCCGGTTTCCAGTTCATTCAGCACCATGAACGGATTCAGGCACGTCGCTTCCGTGTTGTTGACGAGCGAGTTGGAAATTTTGTCCTGCACATAGCGGGGCGAGATTCCCTGCAGGCCTTCGTGCTTCCCCTCCCGGCGAAGCTGTTCGACATTTTCCGTCGTGAAACCGGGCAGGGTCTTGCCGTTGTAGAGCTTCAGCTTCTGCAGCAGCGTCAGGCCGTGATGCTTGGGTTCTTCGAGGCGGGTGAGCACGGCCCACATCGCGGCGACTTCCAGCGTATGCGGCGCGATGTGCTTGCCGCGCACCCTGCGTTCATTGTAATCCTTCTCGTAAATCCGCAGTTCGTTGGTGAGTTTCGTCACGTACGGAACGTCGATCTTTACGGTTCGGTCTCGCAGCGCCTCCATGAACTCGTTGGATTGCAGCTTGCGGAATTCCGGCTCGTTGGTGTGGCCGATGATCACCGTATCAATATCGGTCTGGGCAAACTTCTTCGGTTTGATCTTGTGTTCCTGCGACGCGCCGAGCAGGTCGTACAGGAACGCCACATCGAGCTTGAGGACCTCGATGAACTCGATCATTCCGCGGTTGGCGACGTTGAATTCGCCGTCGAAGTTGAACGCCCGCGGGTCGGATTCGCTGCCGAACTCGGCGATTTTGCGATAGTTGATGTCGCCGGTGAGTTCGGTGCTGTCCTGGTTCTTCTCGTCCTTGGGCTGGAATGTGCCGATGCCGATGCGGTCCTGCTCGGAGAGGAAAAACCGCTTGACGACGATGGACTCCAGGACCTTGACCCAGTCGCCGTCGCACTCGTCGAGCCGCTGCTTGAAGTAAAACCTGGACAAGGGACAGACTTCCCCGGTGATCTCGATGACGAATTGCTTGTCTCGGTCGCGGCCTTCGTTCAGTTGCCGGCAGATTTCTTCGCGGGACGCCAGGGGGACCAGTTGCAGCGGCTCGCCGTGCATCGGGTCCCAGGTGATCGTGCCGTCGCTTTCCTTCCAGCCAAATGTGTAGAGCGCGCCGTCCGCCGTGCGGGCATAGCGTTCGACGCCGCGCTTGAGCAGCCGGGCGATAGTGCTTTTCGAGCTGCCGACCGGGCCGTGCAGCAGGAGGACGCGGCGTTCGCTGCCGTATTTCAGCGCTGCGCTGCGAAAGACGTTGACGAGCTGCATGAGCGGCTCGGTGAGGCCGAAGATGGCGTCTTCGCCGTCGTGGTCCGGGTCGTCGAAGAACTTGTAGCGCAGGAGTCCGTCGCGGCGGCCTTCGTCGACCTCGTATGTCCCGTACGACATGATCATGTCGTAGATCCGCTGGTGGGCGGTACGAGTGATTTCCGGGTGCTGGCGGACAAGATCAAGATAATCCGCGAACGATCCCTGCCAGTGCTCCTGCCGATAGGCATCCGGTTTTTGCCGGGCGGAAAACTGATCCAGCAATTGGCGTCCAGTGCTCATCATGACTCCTTACTGAAATCCGTCGTGGCAGACCTTCGTGGAAAATGGTCGTGGTCGAAAACCGCCCGTCTTCGGGAAACAGCCTGCGGCGCAGCCGGAACCGGCTGACGTCCAATCTGAGAAATTCCCCAGGGAGGTGCTCGACCTTCCGTGGTCTCGGCCGATGGGCGTGGGAAAGATCAAAAACCAGCAGCGTTCGTTCGCCTGGCAGTCGACTCGGTTCCGTCATCCAGACAGACTTCCGGTCAAGTCCTCATCCCGACGGAACTCTGTTCCGTATTGGGAACCCTGAACCCACAGCCATCACCATCGGCTCTGTCCTTCAGAATCTCCCGTCGCTCCAATTATCCCATGTTGATTCAATCAGGCAATATCAAGTTCTGTAGATACGACGATTCCTCCGAAAGTCTTGTCGACATCCCGTCGGCTGCCGCAGTTCGTGACCGTTGCCCGAAGACGACTGACAGCGGCCGGCGCGCTGCCTACAATCGGGGACAGTTGGTTTCGGCCCCGCCGGGACGGCTGACAAGGATTCTTCGTGGAAAGACCGCCATGTCCGACCTGGACACCGAGAAACTCTCTCCCGACCCAACGGCGTCACCCGCGCGCACACTGCCGCGCTGGCACGACGATCTGCCGCAGCTTGCCGGCCGGCTGAAAACGGCGCCGGAAGATTTCCTGGTCGAGGAAATCCCGGCTTATGAACCCTCCGGCAGCGGCGAACATCTGTTTCTCTGGATCGAAAAACGCGACCTCTCCGGCGAACAACTGCTCCGGCAGCTGGGCCGGGCATTGCAGATCAGCCCCGGCGACATCGGTTCCGCCGGCCTGAAGGATCGCTTCGCCGTCACCCGGCAATGGGTATCCGTCCCCGCAAGAACCGAGCCGCAACTCAGCACTCTCGCCAGCGATCAGTTTCACATTCTTCGCTCAATCCGTCACGGCAACAAGCTGCGCACCGGACATTTGAAGGGCAACCGCTTTTCGATTCTCGTCCGCTCTGTATCGCCTGTTTCCGGCGATGGCATTGCCGGGATCCCGCCGTCGCCGACGGCGGGCTTTGAGGCGATGGACATTGCCGGGCAGATGGCGGCCCGTCTTCAAGCCCGGGGGTTTCCCAATTATTACGGCGACCAGCGGTTCGGCCAGGACGGCGAGACGCTGAGCCTCGGTTTCGATTTGCTTGCCGGGCGAAAAACGCCGCGCGACATCCCCTACTCCCGGCGCAAGTTTTTGCTCCGGCTGAGCCTGTCTGCGGCTCAATCCGAGCTGTTCAATCGGGTGCTTGCCGAGAGATTGCGAGATCAGCTTCTCGATACGGTCCTCGCGGGCGACGTGATGGAAGTGACGGCGTCCGGCGGAAAATTTCTCGCGGAAGACCCTGCCGTCGAGCAAGCCCGTTGTGACGCCGCGGAAACGGTGATCACCGGTCCGATGTTCGGGCCGAAAATGAAGCAGCCGGCCGGCATCCCCGCCGAACGCGAAGCCCGGATTCTCGCCGAGACGGGCCTGGCGATCGACCAGTTCGGCGGTTTCGGAGACTTGATGTCTGGAACCCGGCGTCCCCTGGTGATCCGGCCCGGCGACTTGCGGGTGGCCGCGGAACCAGAGGGTCTTCGGTTCGACTTTACCTTGCCGCCCGGCGTGTATGCGACCACGCTGTTTCGGGAAATTCTCGTGCCGGCCGACACTCTTTGCGGCTGATCGCGAGCCCCAAGTCCTCTCGCCTCTTACTGGCTCTCGACTCTCGACATTCTCACGCCAGGATCGGCAGCAGCGGCGAGGAGCCGTGCTGCACTTCACGGGTGAGAATTGTTCCCAGCAGGGTCGTCGGCGTGGCGTCTTCCACGAGAATCTGGGCGAGTGAACCGGCGAGCCGAGGGTTGCCGGGGAAGACGACGATCCGGTCGCAACTGGTTCTGCCAACCAGTTGAATCGGGCCGGACGTCGGTTCGATCTCGCCGCGCTTTTCCGCGGTGCGGCTCGGCCCTTCCACGAGGACTTCCACCTGCCGGCCGATGAACGCGGCGTTGTCTTCCGCGCTGATCTGGTTCTGCAGCTCGAGCATCTCGTGATTGCGATGCCGCTTCACATCTTCGGGGATATCGTCCGGCAGCATGTCAAACGCCTTGGTGCCGGGCCTTGGGCTGTACTTGAAGATGAAGCTGTTTTTGAACCGGCATTCGCGGATGAGGTCCAGGCTTTTCTGGTGTGCGCTGCCCGTCTCGCCGCAGAAGCCGACGATGAAATCGCTCGACACGGCGGCATCGGGCAGCGTGGCTTTGATGCGTCCGTGCATTTCCCGGTACTGATCGACGGTGTAGCCCCGCTTCATCCTCCTTAAGACGTCGTCGCACCCTGACTGCAAGGGGACGTGCAGATAGCGCGAACACTTTGGCAAATCGCGCACGGCTTGCAAGAGGTCGTCCGTCATATCGCGGGGATAATTGGTCACGAACTTCAAGCGAATGAGGCCGGGGATGTCGTGCATGGAGGACAACAGGTCGGCTAAGCGCCACGCGGCGCCGTCTTCCGTGAACTTGTAGCTGTTGACGGTCTGACCGATCAGCGTGACTTCTTTGACGCCCTGGTCTGCGAGGACACGGCACTCGTGGAGGATGTCTTTCGGCGACCGGCTTTGTTCCGGGCCGCGGGTCATCGGAACGACGCAGTAGGTGCAGAACTTGTCGCAGCCGAACATGATCCGCACAAACGCCTGAAACGGCGTCGGCCGCATTTCCGGCTCGCGCAGCGGATCGTAACTCTGAAAACTCTGCGAGACTTCGTTGCGAGTGCCGTCCCTGCGATCGAGACTCACGGCGACTTCTCGCTTGCGAGTTCGCCGCGTTTCTTCAATCAGCCTGGGAACTTCCCCGAGTTGCCCCGTCCCGACGACCAGGTCGACAAACGGCGCTTTCTGAAAGATCAACTCCTGGTCCTTCTGGGCCATGCAGCCCAGGACGCCGATCACCTGATTCGGCCGCGCCTGCTTGCTGTACCGCAACCGGCCCAGTGCGCTGTAAATCTTATGCTCGGCATGTTCGCGGACGCTGCACGTATTGAAGAGGACGGTGTCTGCGGCGGCGATGTCGGGCGTGAGTTCGTACCCCTGCTTCCTGAGCGCTGCGACGACCAGTTCGCTGTCGAGCATGTTCATCTGACAGCCGACCGTCTCGATGAAGAGTTTGCCGTTATGTGCTGCGGACATGAGTTGTGACTCGATGAAGCCCAGGGATTGCAATCCCTGGGCTTCGATGGACTATGCGGCCTTGGATTTCAGACGTGATTCTTCCGCTTTGGGTTCAGGGGGTTGTGCTGCGAGTTCTTCTCTGCGGCGAAGTTCTTCCTCAAAGAACCGGCCGAGCGATTGCCGGCGATGGGCCGTCATCAGGGTGAACAGCCCCTGGAGGGCCAACACCGCGGCGACGCCGTAGATGATCATCGTCCACAGATTCATGCCTCGAATCCTTTCGAGGAGGAAACCAAGCCTCGCTTCTGCGAAGCGTCGCGAAACAATCACCGGACGCGTTCGATGTACTCGCCGGTTTGCGTGTTGACTTTCACCTTGTCGCCCGTGTCGACGAAGGCGGGAACCTGGATCTCGACGTTGCCGTCCACCGTCGCCGCCTTGGTGATGTTGCTGGAAGTGTTTCCCCGAACGGCCGGTTCGGTGTACACGACGGTCAGCACGACCGAACCCGGCAGCGTCACGCCGATCGGCGTGTCATTCCAGTACAATAATTCACAGATGATGCCGTCCTGCAGAAAGCGGGACTGATCGCCGACGGTCTCCGGCGCGATGGTGAACTGCTCGAACGAACCTTGATCCATGAAGACGTAGCCGGCGGCTTCTTTGAACAGGTATTGGGCGTCGTTGCGGCGGACGTCGGCGGCTTCCATCGTTTCGCCGCTCTTATACGTCCGGTCGAGCAGAGTCCCCTTAAGCAGGTTCCGCATTTTGCACTTGTAGAGCGCCTGGCCTTTGCCGGGCTTCACGAAATCGACGATCAGCATTTCGAACGGCTCGCCTTCGACAACCACCTTGGAGCCTTTGCGAAGCTCGCCGACATCCATATTCGCCATTGGTCTTTTTCTTTGCTGAAAGGTACCTTGGAAGACACGCCGAGCGGCCCCGACACTTTGCGTTGGGTTTCGGGTAAGTTAGCAAATTTGAACTGAAGTGAAAACCCCGCATGATCGTCTTCCCCATCGCCGCTCCCACCTGGCATCGCGAACTCGCCGAGGCTGTTCGCGATCCGGACGAACTGATCGACCGGCTCGGTCTGCCCGAGGCGTTGCGCGAACCGGCGCGGAACGCGGCGAAACTCTTTCCGCTGATGGTCACAGAAAGTTATCTGAACCGGATGCGGCCCGGCGATCCGACCGATCCGCTGCTCAGGCAGGTGTTGCCGTGGGACGCCGAATTCATCGAGTCGCCGGGTTTCGCCGCCGACGCTGTCGGCGATCAGGAGGCGATACTGGCTCCCGGTCTCTTGCAGAAGTATGCCGGCCGGGCACTGCTGATCGCCACTGGGGCCTGTGCGATTCATTGCCGGTACTGCTTCCGCCGCCATTTTCCCTACAGTGAAGCGCCGCGTGCGCTGGACGATTGGGAGCCCGCTCTCCAGGCGTTGCAGGCCGACGACTCGCTGCACGAAATCATTCTCAGCGGCGGCGATCCGTTGATGCTCACGGATCGCCGGCTTGCCGATCTGCTGGACCTTCTCGCCGCGATTCCGCATCTGACTCGATTGCGCATTCACAGCCGGTTGCCGATTGTGCTGCCGAGCCGGGTGACGGAGGATTTGTTGGATCTCCTGACGGGGACGCGGCTGACGCCGATCATGGTGGTTCATGCGAATCATGGGTGCGAACTCGCAAGCGACGTGGCGGCGTCACTGAAAACCTTGGTCCGCGCCGGGATTCCGACGCTCAACCAGGCGGTGCTCTTGAAGGGCGTGAATGACGACGTCGACGTGCTGACGGACCTGTGCGAACGGCTGGTGAATCTCGGCGTGCTGCCGTATTACCTGCATCAATTAGACCGCGTGCAGGGTTCGGCCCATTTCGAAGTCCCCGAAGATACGGGCCGAAGTCTCATTGCCGAACTGCGCCGCCGGCTGCCGGGATATGCGGTCCCGCGCTATGTGCGGGAGGTCGCGGGGGAGGAACACAAGTTGCCGCTGTGACGAAAGCGTTTCGCTCCGAAGCCGTCGCGTCGCGGCTCAACGAAGACACAGTTTCGTAGGGTTTGCCGAGTCATCGAGGCGAACCACTTCGATTCGACGTTCTGAAGACGGTTCGCTTCGTCAAAGCCTTCGTCACTGTTTCTCCGCCAGCCGTTTCGCGCGGGCCTCCGTCAGCACCGAGTAATACTGCGTGAAGACGTGGTCGACGGCGCCGTGCTCGGCGTGGCAGTCGTAACAGGCTTTGCGCGCGAACGGCTGCTCGGCGTCGCGGTCTTTGCGTTTCGGCTGGCCCGGCTGGTCGTGGAACATGTAATACGCCCAGCCGTCGGGGAACCGCTTGGTGTCCTTGACGGAGACTTCCAGGCCGACGGTCGGGTCCGCGAAGAACCCCGCGCGGAGGATGTCGGCTTTTTCTTTGTCTTTCTTCGTAGACCGCGAAGGCAGGTTCGTGACGATGAACACGGTCTGTTCGGGGAATTCTCCCGTTTCGACGAAGTGATCGAACGCCTCGCGCTGCAGATAGACGTTATGAAACTGGCCGGGGTTGTTCGGATCGTTCTTGTCGCCGTCTTCATAACCCAGCCCGACCGATGTGCCAACGACGATCCATTTTTCATACCCGACCGGCCGCAGCAGCGCGCCGTCGGCGTTGTATTCCGGAAGCGGCATGGCGGCCTTGGCGGTGGCTTTTTCTTGCGGCAGAGATTTCTGGTCCGCGGCGGTCAGGGCGAAGGCGAACAGGCCGAGCGTGATGGCGCTGGTGGCGCCGGTAATATGCAGATTGTTCAAGGCGGGGCTCCGGGAATGTTTGATTGAATGAATTGGACGGCGAAACCGCAAACGAGCGACGGGGCGATTTCTGTCACCGACCGGCTGGGGCGACGGGCGGTAAGACGACGGGACCTTTGCGGTCGCCGAGAATCCAGGTGATGCCGTCCAACGCATACGCGCCGCCGCCAGATGTGCCGGCCGGCAGGCGCTGGAAGGCGAGGTAACTCCAGTTCGCGGGATTCCAGATGGCGACGTGGCCGGCGGCGTCGAAACTTGCGAGGCGGTTGTTCGCCACGTTGTACCGGAGTGAAGTGACGGCCGCGTTATGGGCTTCCATGCGGATCGGTTCAGCCATCGGGTCGGCCGTTTTCCAGGCGAACATCACCCCCTGCGACGTCCCCGCAACGACCCAGTTCAGGTCGGCCGAGAGAATTGCGCTCCGCACCGGCATCCGTTGACCTCCCTGGAGACATTTCCACTCGTGCAGCGGTTCCAGCTTCGCCGTGAGTTTTTCCGCAGGAACCGGCGGGGCGTTCGGCACAGGCATCGGCACGGCGAGCTTCCAGATCCGGACGGTGCCGTCGTTGCCGCCGCTGATCAGCAGGTCTCCGGCGGGAGAAAACGCCACCTGGTTGATCGCGGCCGGTTGAGCTGGGGCTTCATCCGCCACCTTTCCGGCTGCCACGTTCCACACGCGCAGCGTACCGTCGGCCCCGCCCGATGCCAGCCAGCGGTTATCGGCACTGAAAGACGCGGAATACGTCGGGCCAGTCCCGCCCAGGAGAACCTTGCGCGGCGACGGCGACGCCGATTGGTATCTGCGGACGATGTTATCCTGGGCCGCCGTCCACAGCGTCCGATCATCCGGCGCAATGGCCAGCGCGACGACATTGTTGGGATGGCCGATGGAATCTTGCAGCAGGGCGAGTTCCAGCGCCTCGCCCTTCTTGACGATGTCATAGTGCATCAGCAGGCCGGCGGTGGACGCCGTCAGCCGTTTTCCCTGCTGAGAGAACACGATTCCCGAAACGGGCGTTGTCAGGGTGACGGCCGTCAGTTTCTTCAGATCGGCAAGATTCCACAGCGACAGTTCCGGCCCCGCGCCGACGGCAACCAAGCCGGCCTGGGAGTGAACGGCAACCGCCTCGGCGGGCACGGGAAGATCCACCGGCCCGGCGATCTTCACCAGCGTCTTTTCGGGATTCCACGCCGTCAGCCGATCCGGCATGCCGGCCGGTCCGCGGCCCAGCACGACAAGGCGAGTGCCATCGGTGCTGCCGGCCAGTTTGACCCCTTGGGCGGAACCGACCGAAACTGCGTCGATGACCAGGGGCGTCCATCTTCGGGCCGTGTTATCGCCAGCGCCGGAGACGATCCGGCCGTCGGAAAGCGCCGCCAGCGAGAGAATTTGACCTGCCTGGCCGACCCACCGTTCCAATTCGCCGATCCCGGGAGCCCAGCGGCGGATCAAGCTGTCGTCCGATCCCGTGACGAAATTCGGCCCGTGGGCCGTGACCGAACGGACAATCACCGGGTGTTTGATCGTCGCCGTTGCCGGCACATCCTTGACGGCAAGCTGCTCCGGGGTTTTGGCCCGGGGATAGATGCGCAAGTTCGTATCGGCGCAGGCGGTGGCAATTTGCGTTTCACTCACGGCGAGATCAAAGACGGCCCCGGCATGGCCGGGGAATGTCTGCAAGATCGAGCGATCGGCGACTTTCCAGCGGCGGACCGTCATGTCATCGCCGCCGGAGAGGACGTCGTCCTGATCGAATGCCACTGTTCTGACCGGGCCGGTATGGCCGACGAGAAACTGTTTCAGACTGTAGTTCAGCCGATACAGCTTGGTGTCTGCGCCGCCGGCGATGACGGCTTTGCCGTCCGCCAGGGAAAGCGCCGCCGTGACGGGCGTCGCAAATTCCAGAGTTTCCAGCAACAACGGAGTTTTGAGTTCATACCGCCGGACTTTGCGGTCTGCACAGTAGGCGACAAACGTCCCATCCGGCAGGAAATCCCCCCCCGTGATGCCGACGGCGACGTCCAGATCGCGAATGGGCTGGCCATCCGCCACATTCCAGATCATCGCGTGCGTCTGTGCCGAGGTGGGGTCGCCCGCCGCGGCAATGGCGGTCCCTTCGGCGTTCAGTTTCATCCGGCGAATGACCGAGGCATACGGCCCGATCTGCCGGACCATCTGCCCCTCGGGAGACCAGAGCTTGATCAATTTATCTTCGCCGGCGGTAAAGAGGATAGCGCCGTCTTTCGACTGGGCAAGGTCGTAAATGCGGACCGTATCCGCTTCGACGACTTTCAAGGGATCCGCCGCATCGGTGAACGGGACAGCATAAATTTTCACCTTGCCGTCTTGTCCGCAGGCGACGATTTGTTTGCCGTCCGGCTTCCACAGGAGGCGGCCGATCGCCGTCTCGTAGGCTTTGCGGACGCCCCCCACGGAACCGTCGGAGACTTTCCGCAGATGGATCTGGCCCACGGCGTCTCCGGCGGCAATCCACTGGTCATCGGCGCTGAGAGCGACTGCGGTCAGCGGTTGCTCGAAGCCGTCGAGAGTTTTCGTCAACGCGCCGGTCGTCGGATTCAACAAGCGCACGGCCTTGTCCGCCCCCACGCTGGCGAGAAAATCGCCTTTGGCCGACATGGCGATTTCGTTGATCGTCCCGGTCGGTCCGGCCCAAACCGCCGGAGGGCTGGGGACGTTCCAGATCCGCAGGGAACCGTCATTTCCCGCGCTGACCAATTCATTCCGTTTTTCATGAAACGCGATGTCGAAGACCGGGCCGGTGTGGCCGGCGATCAGGCCTTGCTCGGCGCCGTCGTCCACCTTCCAGAACTTGATCGTGCCCGTCGGGTTGGCGGCGGCGACCAGCGTGCTGTCAGCGTTGAAGGCGACGGAGGTCGTCGGGGCCGGCTGACCGGCGAAGGATTTGACAAACGTGCCGTCTGTGGCTTTGGATAGGTTCAATTGCTGATCGAGTCCGCCGGTGAGAATCCACTTGCCGTCGGGAGATGCCGCAACGCCGGCCACCTGGTTGGAATGTCCCTGCAGGTTTTGCGGCGCGACGGGCGGCCACCGGATGAGTTTCAGCGAGCCGTCATCGCCGAGCGTTGCCAGCCGCGTGGCCTCGCCGGGAAGGGCAATCAGACCTTTCAAGGGAGTCGTTTGCACGGTGCCGACGGGCTGGGCGTTCTCGAGATTCCACCCGCGAACGGCGCCGTCCATCGACGCGGCCATCACGATCGGAAGGTTTGGGTCCAGGGCAATCGCAGAAATGCCGCCGACGGCTCCGTTGAAATCGCGGATGTGGGTGCCGATGCTGGCGTCCCACATGCGGACGATATTTCCCTGGTCCCCCTCCAACACGAACCGGCCGTCCGGCGTCGTCGCGAACGACGTCACGACGCCCGGCGCCGCATTGCCCATGACTCCCAGCGGATTTCTCAGCGGAACATCGCACAGGCGAATGTTCCCGTCGAAACCGCAGGCGGCAAACTGACGCAGATCGGGCGAAACGGCCAGCGACAGCGCCCCGCGGTCTCCCAGGGCGTATTTCTGCAGCGGTTTTTGCGTTTCCCAATCCCACGCGATGACTGTGCCCGCCACGTCGCCGGTGAGAACTGTTTTCCCATCCTTGGTCGTGTGAATGGCATACACGGCCCCGGCATGTCCTTCCAGGCGGCGTATCTCCTGCCCGGAAACGGCCGCGGAGAACAGGACCGCACAGACGGCAATACCCGGCAACGCACGACGGAACAGAGTCATCTTTACCCCGACAATCAGGAATTTCACGGCGTTTGTTTTATCTGAGGAAATTGCGGTAGGAGGCGTGTTCGTTACGAACGAACGCCCGGCTTTTCCGGCGATCAGGAGGGACCAAGCAGCCTAAGTGATCACGGCCCAACGGGTTCCCATCCATTGTCCACTGCACGGCCGCGCTTCGCAACTCGAAAAGCGCCCGGACCAAGCCGCGAGCGTCAGCGACCGGTTTATTCAATTGGCGTGGAAAGTCACCGATCGCTGGCGCTCGCGGCTCGGTTAGAGTTTCCCTTGGAAATACGCCGCGCCGGCAGCGAGCGATTCCGCGAGTTTTTCGGGATTCTTGCCGCCGGCTTCGGCAAGGTCAGGCCGGCCGCCGCCGCCGCCGCCGGCGACTTTCGCCGCCGTCTTGACGGCGTCGGACGCGCTGACACCCTTCGCAACGAGGTCTTTGCTCACTCCGGCGATGAGGGCTACTTTGCCGTCGGTCACCAGGCCCAGCAGAACGGCGATGGACGGCGCCTGCTCGCGGATGCGGTCAACGAACTCCTTCAGGTTGTCGCGCGGGCAATCGGCCTCATGCACGACCAGTTTCACGCCGTTCACGGTCTCCGCGGCCGCGACGAGTTTCGCCGCGGTTGCCGCCAGCGACTGGGCCGTAAACTTCGACAGTTGCTGCTTCGCGTCGTGCAACTCTTCCTGCAGGAGCTGCACCTTGCGCGGCAGTTCGTCCGGCTGCGAGGCTTTCAACAATCCCGCCAATTGCTCGACCAGCGCTTCGGTTTCGCGAATCCGATGCAGGGCTTTCGGGCCGGTCAGGCACGTAATGCGGCGGACGCCGGCGGCGATGAGTTCGTCTTTCAGAATCCGGCACAAGCCGACCTGGCCCGTGTTGGCCAGGTGCGTGCCGCCGCACAATTCGCGGCTGAAACTGCCCATCGTCACCACACGGACATGGTCCGGATACTTCTCGCCGAAGAGCGCCATCGCGCCGAGTTTCTTCGCCTCGGCAATCGGCAGCACGGCGGTCGTCACACCGGCCCCTTCGGCAACGCGGGCGTTGATTTCGTCTTCGATCTTCAGGAGTTCCTCTTCCCCGACGGACTTCGGATGCGAATAATCGAACCGCAACTGGTCGGGCTCGACCTTCGAGCCGCGTTGCGTCGCATTCTCGCCGAGATACTTTCGCAGCGCATGGTGCAAGAGGTGTGTCGCCGAGTGCGCGCGGCGAACGCCTTCCCGGCGGATGGCGTCGACATGGGCGTGGATTTTCGCGCCGACCTGGAGTTTGCCCGACGTCAATTTGCCGATGTGAACGATCAAATCGCCGTTGCGCTGCGTGTCTTCGACGGCGAACTCGCACGCGTCTCCTACGAGCCGGCCCGTGTCGCCGACTTGCCCGCCGGCCTCGCCGTAGAACGGAGTTCTGTTGAGGACGATGCCGATGATCGCATTGCCTCGCTCGTAGTTCGACACGAGTTGTTTCTCGGCGATCATTCCGACGATCTCGGCCTCGGCGGACGTGGCGTCGTAGCCGAGAAACTGCGTGCCGCCTTTCTTGCGCAGCGTGTCGATGGGGCCTTCCGACATGACGGAATCGGCAAACGCGCCGCTGCCGCTGATTTTTTTGTGGTCTTCCATCAACTGGTGAAATCGCTCGCGGTCGACTTTCATCCCTTCGCCATCGGCCAATGACTGCGTCAACTCGATCAGAAAGCCGTCGGTCTGATGCAGGTCAAACGCTTCTTCACCGGAAAGCATTGCCAAATTCTTCGACCGGGCCTGGTCGACCATCTTGCGGAATTTCTGGATGCCGCGGTCGACGACGCCGAGGAATTGCTTTTCTTCGGCTTCAATGGCGACGCTGACGTTTTGCACCGTCTGTTTCAGTTCGGGGTAAACGGCTTTCATCAAATCGGCGATGAGAGGCACCAGCTTCGAAAGGCACGGCTCGTGCTTGCCGAGGCGGAAGGCTTCCATCGACGCGCGTCGCAATAGCAGCCGAATGACGTAATTTTCCTTCTCGTTGCCGGGCAGGCACCCTTCGTGGATGGCGAATGTGCAGGCGCGGATGTGGTCGGCGATGCGGCGAAGCGGGCGTCCCTCTGGGCCGGTGAAATCGTACTTGGTGCCGACGATGTCGCCGGCGGCGTCGCACAGCGGGCGCAGGATGTCGATCTCGAAATTGCTCTCGAATCCTTGCAGCACGGCGGCGGTTCGTTCGAGGCCCATCCCCGTGTCGATGTTTTTCTTCGGCAAGGGGCGCAGGTTATTCGGCGGCGCGCCGACACGGTTGAACTGCGTGAAGACCAGGTTCCAAATCTCGACTTTCTTGCCGCCGGACGGGGGTGAATAGTAGATTTCGCTGCACGGGCCGCAGACGCCGTCGGGGCCGTTGGTGGGAGAGCCAGCAGGCCAGAAGTTTTCGTACTCGTCTTCGCGGGTGAGCCTGTCGGCGGGGATGCCAACCTCGTCGCGCCAGATTTTGGCGGCTTCATCGTCGTCGAGATACACCGTGATGGAGAGCCGGCCGGGTTCGAGGGCGAGCCACTGCTTGGAGGTGAGAAACTCCCAGGCCCAGTGAATGGCGTCGCGCTTGAAGTAATCGCCGAACGAGAAGTTGCCCAACATCTCGAAGAACGTGTGGTGATACGCCGTCACGCCGACGTTGTCGATATCGCCGGTGCGCAGGCATTTCTGACAAGTGGTGGCCTTGGTGAATTCGAGGGGGCCGATGCCGAGGAACTGGTTCTTGAACTGGTTCATGCCGGCGGGCGTGAAGAGGACGGTCGGATCGTCTTTGGGGACGAGGACGTCGGACGGCCTTCGGACGCAGCCTTTGGATGCGAAAAACGAGAGATACCGTTCGCGGAGTTCATCCGTTTTCATCATGCGGCTACCATGCCTGTCAGGAGTAAAAGGGAGGGTGTGCGGTACCGGCGGCTATTCTGAAAGGGAAACGGACGTGCGGTCGCCCGGTTTTTCGGCGAACAATTTCAGGATGACATCGCCTTGCAGGGACTTGACCGCGCGCTGAAATTGTTCGGGAGTCTGCACGGGGATTTTCTGCACATGGGTAATCACGTCGCCCTGCTGCAGCCTGGCTTCGGCGGCGCGGGAGGACGGGGCGATCTCGACGACAATGACACCGGGCAAAAACCGAGGTTCCAGATTGACAAACTTTTCGCGTGCCGAGGAATAGTCAACCCGTAATCCTCGCCAAGAGGGATACTTCGGCTGCGTGGCGATGATCCCCTCGTCGTCTTTGACAGGCCATTTTCCGAGTTTGGACCGGCGTGTCAACACCTCGCCGCGATTCGGACTCTCAGAACGATACAATTGCACGGCGACTTCCGTTTCCGGCGGCAGTTCCCCGACGATGCGCATCAGGTCTGCGCTCGACAGAACGGGGCGGTCATTGATCTTGAGCAGTACGTCGCTGCGGAGAATTCCGGCCTGGATTGCGGGGGAACCTTCCGGAATTCCCCGCACTTCGACGGCGGAAGGCTGCAGGTGATAGAGTTTGCGCTGTCGCATCTCCTCGGTGGTGACATTTGCGGGGCTGATGCCGAGCAGGCCGTATTCGACCTCCTGCCCGAGGAGCAGCGTGTCGATGACGCGGCGCATCGGGGGGGCGACGGGGATGGCAAATCCTGACGACTTCTCATAGCCTTCGATGGCCGCCAGCGCGGTACTGAGGCCGACCAACTGCCCCTGCAAATTAACGACGGGTCCGCCGCTGCCGCCGAGCTGCAATCGCGCGTCGATTTGCAGCACGGTCCCCAGGTTTTGCAGCGACTGGTGGTCGGGATTGCGGCGAGAGGGGAGATCGGCGTTGGCGGCAAAGACCGGCCTCCGGGCCAGATTGCTGACAATGCCCCACGAGACGCTGGCCGAACCGTCTCTCGCCAGCGCATAAGGATTCCCCAGGCAGACGACGATTTCCCCCTTGCGAACCGGGGGGCTGCTGCGCCACGCCAGGGGGCGGAGGTCGGCCGGGTCGCCGTCGACTTCTTTCGGCGAAAACGTCAAGACGGCCAGGTCGCTCCGGGGATCGGCCGCGAAGATCTCCGCCGTGCACGATCGTTGATGATGAAACCGGAGCTGCAGTTCGGATTGGTCCGGCGCGACGGGTTGGCCGACGGCCCGGCCGCCGCGAACCAGGTGGTACGCGGTCAGCACGAACAGTTTCTCGCTGTCATCGGACTTCACGAGGACGCCGGCGCCGTAATCATTCGGCAAGAGTTCGCGATCTTCCGGCGGCCGGGGCGTCCGGATCAACTCGAAGGAATCCAGCCGGCTGTCTTCCGGGCGATGCCGGACCCGGAGAATGCTGACCACCGACGGTTCCACCTGCTCCACGATCCGGCTGATGGTGTCGGCCTGGAACGGCTGCGTCGCGGGAGACGGCGGCTCGGCGGCGATCAACTGCGGCTGAAAGCACAGCCACAGAAGCCCGAAACTCCACACGCCACAGCTCCGCGTCATGGCATCCTCTGTCGAAACTTTGCACGCGAGGGAAGGAGAGAGGACAGGCCGTCTTCTCTTTCACTCTCATTCTCTCGGCCCCTCGCATCGAATCATACGTGCCGCGGCGTCTGCCAGACTTCGCCGTACAGCCCTTCCCGGTTATTCGGCGGCTTCCGCCGTGCCTTCCGCAGGCAAACGGCGGCCGTTGGCCATGAAGGTCTCCAAAACTTTTTCCCGCAATTCGGACGTCAGTTCCGGGTGTTCGTCGAGGAAGACCCTTGCTTTTTCGCGGCCCTGGCCCAGCCGATGCTCGCCATAGGTGAACCAACTTCCGCTCCGTTCGACAATCCTCTGGGCCGCGGCCAGGTCAAGGATGTCCCCCGTGGCGCAGATGCCCCGGTCGCTCAGCATATCAAACTCACACTGCCGGAAGGGAGGGGCCACCTTGTTTTTGACGATTTTCACCTTCATTCTCATGCCGATCGTCGTCTCGCCTTCTTTCAGCGTGGAGAGCCGGCGGACATCAATGCGGCACGAGCTGTAGAACTTCAGGGCGCGGCCGCCCGGCGTGGTTTCGGGGCTGCCGAACATCACGCCGATCTTTTCGCGAATCTGGTTGATGAAAATGACGACGGCCTTCGCCTTGGAGATGCAGCCCGTCAGTTTGCGCATCGCCTGGCTCATCATGCGGGCCTGCAAGCCGACGTGCGTGTCGCCGATCTCGCCGTCGAGTTCGGCTTTCGGCACGAGCGCGGCGACCGAGTCGATCACGATGCAATCGACGGCGTTGGACTTGATGAGCATCTCGGCGATCGCCAGAGCCTCTTCACCGTGGCTCGGCTGGCTGACGAGCAGCTCTTCCAGGTTGACTCCC
>CAYMAO010000048.1:0-44782 GCA_964388415.1 uncultured Planctomycetaceae bacterium
TCTGATGAGCATTCTGTAAAGCACCCCGTGTGCCAAACTGCGGAAAGTGTTCAAGGAATTGAACAATTTGTAAAATATATTTATCGTAACTCAATGTAATAATTGATGTTACGAAATATGGTTGGCATTGGTTTCAACCAGCCGATTCACGGTGATTCGGCGGACGTCACTGTTGACGGTTCGCCTCATCCGATGTGCGGATGAAAGCGAGTCTATGAACGCAAGATATTTTTACGTAAAGACTTGTTGTGATACGCGATGGTGTTGCCTCGTGTTGAGATTCGGCAACGTGAAAAACAATACTGGCTTGAAGGAGCTTGGCGACGTAATCGGCTGGACTGAAGCTCATACCGTAAGATACCGATTTCAGGAGTCTGCCTCGAAATGTCATTCCCGAGTGACAACTTCCTCTGACTGGCTTGACGTTCTCTTCATACCTGACATAATTCTGATCGCAATCTCGACCGGAGCCGGTCGGACGTTGCCCGCGGACGTAGCTCAATTGGTAGAGCGCCACGTTGCCATCGTGGAGGTCGAGGGTTCGAGTCCCTTCGTCCGCTTTTGTCAGGCGTTTGAAAACAGATCGCCGGTTCCGCGGATTCGGCACAGTCCCCAGGATTGGCGCGAACCCGGTTGGAACACAGGATTTTTAGTCAGGTGTTTTGTACGGACGGTGCGCTGGGAATTGGCGGCGGTTCGCTGGAGCCGACCGTTCAAACTCATTGCGTTGCATCAACTGCCAACATCCGGTAGAGGCTGAGACATACGAGCCTCGGGGTGAACCGCGGCAAGTCCATCGCAGGATTCAGAGGGAACAGTAACGTGGCGAATGATGCAACCACTGC
The DNA here is from genome assembly GCA_964388415.1 of uncultured Planctomycetaceae bacterium. Taxonomy (GTDB): domain Bacteria; phylum Planctomycetota; class Planctomycetia; order Planctomycetales; family Planctomycetaceae; genus CAZDGB01. Next base: position 846 of record CAYMAO010000048.1, read on the forward strand.
GGAAGTTGGCGCGGAAGCCGCTGAGGCAAAGTATAAGATGTCGCTCGAAGTCGAGATGAAGAACGTCGGCCCGTGTCGAAAGCATGTCCGCATCAAGGTTCCCCGCGTCGACATCGATCATTATCAGCAGGTGGCAGTGAAAGAGGTCTCCAATTCGGCAGCCGTCCCCGGTTTCCGGGTCGGCCGCGTGCCTCTGAAACTCATTGAGCGCCGCTTCCGCAAGGAATTGTCTGACCAGGTGCGGCAGCGGATTCTCCTGGAGAGCCTGGAGCAATTGGCGGACGACAAGTCGCTGGACGCGATTGGTCAGCCCAATTTCGACATCGAGAGCCTGGAGATTCCTGAAGAAGGCGATTTTGAATACGAATTCGACGTCGAAGTCCGGCCGGAATTCGATTTGCCGAATTATTCCGGCCTGCAGATCAAGCGGCCGACGCGGAAGATCACGGAAGAGGACGTTCAGGGCTACAAGGAACGGTTCCTCGCTCAATATGGGACGTTTACGCCCAAAGACGCGCCGGCGGAACCGGGCGACTTCATTACGGCCGACATTGCGTTTTCGCACCCGGGCCAAACGCTCAGGCACATGGAAGATCTCTCGCTGCAGCTTCGCCCGAAACTCCGCTTCCAGGACGCTGAACTCGCCGGCTTTGATACGTTGCTGGCGGGAGCCGTGCCCGGAGCGACGCGAACCGCGCAAGTGATGATCTCGGCCGAAACGGAAACGGTCGAGATGCGCGGCGAAGCGGTGACCGCCGTGTTCACGGTGAAGGAAGTCAAGACGCGGCGGCTGCCGGAACTCAATCGAGAATTTCTGGATCGCATCGGCTTTGAAGCGGAAGAAGACCTGGAAACCGAAATTCTCAGCATGTTGAACCGCCAGACGCAGTACGAACAGCGTCAATCCACCCGGCAGCAGGTGATGGCCAAGATCACCGAGTCGGCGAAGTGGGAACTGCCGGAAGACTTGGTCCGCAAACAGGTGGAGAACGCGTTGCACCGTGAGATTCTGGAAATGCAGCAAGCCGGCTTCACCACGGCCGACATTCGCGCGCGGGAAAACGAGCTTCGCAAGAATTCGCTGTCTTCGACCCGGCAGGCGCTCAAAGAGCATTTTGTGCTCGACAAGATCGCCGAGACGGAAAAAATCGACGTGACGCCGGTCGATATCGAGGCGGAAATCCAGATGATGGCCATTCAGCGCGGCGAAAATCCGCGGCGCGTGCGGGCGCGGCTGCAGAAAAGCGGCGTGATCGAGAACCTGGAAGCGCAGATCCGCGAACGCAAGGCGGTCGACTTCATTCTGAAACACGCCGAGTTTGTCGATGTGCCGATGCCCGAGACGAACAACGATCAGATCGAATCCGTTTCGCTGGCAATTTGCGGAACGGTGTCTCTCCCGGAAGTTCATGAGCTGGATGCTGCCCATGATCACGACCATGGACATGATCATGATCACAGCCATGACCACGGCGGCCGTCCTCATCACGATCATGGTTGATGCTGCGTCTCTGCGTACTTCAAAGGCGTGACTTCGCCGGTCGAGCCGGGACTTGCGACGCTCGAGATTGAAGCGGCGGTCAATGAGAACACGGGCGATTCAAAGGACACAGGCGATTCACTAGGTGCCGAAGGGAATGGGTGAGCGGCGTTGCGGTAAAGACAGGCCCGCGTGCACACAGGAAATTTCAACGGAAGGATGCTCTCGATGTTTGATTCGCCGACGGCCGGACGCGGCCTCGCCTTGAATGCGGCCCGCGATTATTCCCGCCAGCGCCAGATGGGCATCGGCGACCTGCTGCTGGAAAATCGGATCGTCTTTCTCGACACCCCGATTCACGACGCCAGTGCCAATCTCATCGTGATGAAGTTGCTGTTTCTCCAGTCGGAGAACCGGCACCAGGATGTCCATTTCTACATCAACTCGCCGGGCGGTTCGGTCACGGCGACGATGGCGATTTACGACACGATGCAATTCCTCACCTGCCCGGTTGCCACGTATTGCGTCGGCTTGGCGGCCAGCGGGGCGGCGGTTCTCGTCGCCGGCGGGACCAAAGGGAAACGCTTCATTCTGCCTCATGCCAAGATGATGATTCACCAGCCGTACGGCGAAGTCGGCGGGCAGGTGTCCGACATTGAAATTCAGGCCCGGGAGATCCTCGAAACCCGCGAGGTCTTGAACCAGATTCTGGCCAGCCACACCGGGCAGCCGCTCGACGTCATTGCCAAAGACACCGACCGCGACCGTTACCTCACCGCCCTGCAGGCGAAAGAATACGGCCTGGTCGACGAACTGCTGTCGAGCGCGAGCCAGCAAAAAGACAAGGCCCCGGCCGCGAGCTGAGACTGGATCAGGGAAGAGGGCTCAACGCCGATCCTTCTGCCGTGTGTCGTTCATCTCTGACCCCGAACCTCTCCTCTCTCATCCCTCACCCCTCATTCAACCCGAAAGCCGTTATGAGTTCTCTGGTCCCCTTCGTCGTTGAAAAGTCGGGCCGCGAAGAGCGGGCGATGGACATCTACAGCCGTCTGCTTCGGGATCGCATCATCCTGCTCGGCAGCGCCATCAATGACGACATCGCGAACATCGTCGTCGCCCAGTTGCTGTACCTGCAATTTGAAGACGGCAAGTCCGACATCAACATCTACATCAACTCGCCCGGCGGATCGATCACCGCGGGGATGGCGATCTACGACACCATGCAGTTCCTCACCTGCGACGTGGCGACGTACTGCATCGGCCAGTGTGCCAGCATGGGCGCCGTTCTGTTGACGGCCGGGAAAAAGGGCAAACGCTATGCCCTGCCGAACAGCCGCATCATGATTCACCAGCCGCTGGCCGGAATGCAGGGGACGGCGACCGAACTGGAAATTCACGCCAAGGAAGTGCTGAAGACAAAACGCCGCATGAACGAAATCCTGATGATGCACACCGGCCAGCCGCTCGAAAAAATCGAGCAGGACACGAACCGGGACAACTTCATGACGGCCGAAGAAGGCAAGGCGTACGGGCTGATCGACACCGTGCTGGAAAAAATGATCATCCCGCCCGCCGCGGGCTAAGACCACCCCCCCTCACCGCAGCCTGGGGATCGTCTCTTCCGTCCAGTTCGCTGAGTGCGGCGTCTTTGGGCGGTCTTCCAGTTCCTCGGAGCGGTGTTGCGGCCGATTGACCGCCTGATGCCGGCCGGCTTGACGGATGCTGGTGGAGTCCTCGTCACGCTCGTCGTCAGCCGCATGCGAATGGCCTCCCGGACGATTTCGTTTCGCCAGTGCTTCGGGCGACGGATGCACCTTGACGAGTTCCGTGTCATCAAATAAGCGGCCATCGGGCGTTTCGTAATCGACGTGCACCACCAGCCGCGAACGCGCGGGGTGTTCCTGCCAAGGCAGCGTGAACTGGTAACCGCCTCCCAGCCAGCCACGCGTCCAGCCTTCGCGGCATTCTTCCGGCGTGAACGTCCATTCTCCGACGATCTGTTCGCCGGCTGGTGCCGCGGGGTCCGTCAACGTGATGCGAACTTCCCCCGGCATCTTGACGGGTTCGCCCTGGTCGTCTTTGGGCGTGAAGTAGACCACGAGGCCGTCATCTCCGGGGGAATCGTCTTTGTCGACGCCGCCGGAGAGCCACGGCTGCACGTCAATGCCGGTTACCTGAACGAGCGCCGCAGCCTGTTCCGGCGAAAGATTGGACCGGCCGGATTCGGCCATCTGAGTTCGCAGGGCGTCAATCTCTCGGCGGGCCTGCTTCAAGTGGGATTGCGACGACTGCAGTTCCGATTGCAGTTCGGCCAGGTGGTCTTCATTCTGCCGCAGCCGGGCGTGCAGCAGGTCGGTGGACTGGTTGCGCGGCAGGCAGCCGCTGGTGAGCAGCAACACCCCCGCCATCGCGGCGATCCCTCGAATTGATCGATCAAAGCACGTCATTCAGCAGGTTCCGTCCCTGGTCGCTGCGCGCAGAATCCCTCCAGCTTGATGAAGGACGCGAAAGGTAGTCGAAACCGCGTTCCCGGGGCAAGATCAGCTTGCCCTCATTGCTTGCGGATTCGCACGTCCCCTACAGCCAGAGCCGGATTCGTTCCTTCAGTCGCGGCGGCAATCGTTTCATCACGGCTCGTTCAATCTGGTTCGTCTGGTAGCGCGTGCTGAAGTGCATGGCGATGATCAAATCGTTTTGAAACTTGTCGGCCCGCTCGATGAGGTCATCCAGGTGCGTATGACCAAACTTGTGAATCTTGTCCTTGCGGTGTTCCGGCCGGAAAAACGTCAACTCGGTGATCAGGATCTTGCTTTCAAACACCGTCGGGTTGTTATCGAGCCCCGCCGGCGACGTGTCGCCCATGTAACAGATCAGCGGCGTGCGAATCTCCGCGCTGACTTCCGTTCCCGACAAACGGATGTCGCGAATCTGGTCGCCCGTCAGCCCTTGATATTCCGGCTTCAGCTTCTTCCGACGCAGCCAGACCTGGTATCCCACCGAAGGCACGGTGTGCGTCGTCTCGAACACCGTGACGGCATGATCGCGGCCCAGTTCGATTTCGTCGCCCGGCTTCACGCCGGTCAGCGTGCAGACCATGCGGCCCCGATCCAGCCTCTGCCAGGCCTTGAGCAGCCGGTCGACCGCGTCGACGTTCTCGTGCGGCAGGTAGATCGTCGGCGGCTCCATCTTCATCATGCGCCGGCGTGCAACATACACCGGCAAGGCCGCCATGTGATCGAGATGGGCGTGCGTGACGAAGAACGTCGGCGTGCCCATGAAGTCCCACGGGCTGCCGCCGAGATCAAACCCGATCTTGAGTTCCGGAATTCGCCAATAACTCTGAACGGCGGCGCGCGAATATCCCTCGATCGTCAGACCGGAGTGTTCCATTCGCAGCAAAGGAAGGTTTTCAAGCATGGAAGTACATATCAGGAAGCGAAGTCCGAAGCGCCGACTCAGCGCAAGCGGGGGGACGACTCTCTACGATCTATGAGTCGACAATGTCGATGCGGGTTCGCCGTCACACCTTCACCGGCTTCCCGGCAGCGATGCTCTTCGCCTCGGCAGTGCAGACGCGGAGTGCATCCAGGGCCAGTTCACCGGATAACAGCCGCGGCGGCTGGCCGGTTTTCACGGCGTCGATCGCGGTCTGCAATTCCGCGGTAAAGGCCGAGCACCATTCGCCGCCCCCTTTGAGTTTCGGCGACGAAATCTTGCTCCCCTGGATCAGCGTCAATGGCCGGTCAACGCACCATTGCCCGCCAATGGTGCCGGCCGAAAGCAGCAGCGTCGCTTTCTCGAAATACAATTCGTAGCCGTGAGCGAACGCCAGCCCCTCGGCGGCGATGCCCCCGCTGACCGCGGAAATCGTGAGGCCGGGATCGGCAAAGACGTACTGTGTATGGACGTGGTTCACCAGGCCGTCTTCCAGCAGCCCGCGCGAATAGACTTGGGTCGGAGTGCCCCCGATCAGGCTGATGAAGTGGTTGTCGTGGATGTGGAGATCGATGCCCCAGCCGCCCAGCTTGCGAAAGTCGGACATGTCGCCCGACCATTTCGGCGGCGAGATAACGCGGCGAAAGTGCGCGGCAAGCAGCTTGCCGTATTTCTTCGTCGCCACGCAATCCGCCGCGAACTGAAATTCGGGAAAGAACGGCAGCACCTGGGCGACCATCAGCAGCCGGCCGGCCTTTTTCGCCGCCGCGACCATCCGCTCGGCCGATTTCAGATCGGTCGAGATCGGTTTTTCGACGAGCACATGCTTGCCGGCCTGCAGCGCGGCAATCGCCACGGATTCATGCTGATCGTTCGGCAGGCAGACATCCACGAGATCAATGTCCGGGTCGGCAAGCAGATCGCGAGAATTGTCGTAGGCGCTGACTTTTGCCAGGTCGAGCTTCGGCCCGCGGGGACCGAAATTTCCCTGGATGCTGGTCCAGTCACCGGCGAGCTTTTCCGGGCTGCGGGTGCAGATCGCCGTGATGGCCCCGCCTTTGAGTTTGGACCCCGTCGGCTTGCCCTGTTCGCTGATCTTGGTGGCCCCTGCGAAATGGGTCCAGCCCATGAAGCCGATGCCCACGATCCCAATCCGGACCATTGATTCCCTCTCCTGCATCGAATCCGCCCGAGACGCAGCAACTGCCGGCCTCGGCCTCAATTGATTGAAAAATCAGCACTTAGGATTGTGGCCGCAGTGCAGAAATGCAAGCCTGCGACTGCCAATTTGTCAGCAGAGAATCGCAACTTCCCGCTGCCCGCATTCCAGGCAACTCGCCCTGCTTAAAAACCGGGCAACGTGAACAACATAAACATATGATCACGACTTGGTTTTAGTTACGACGGTCGGGCCGCAAGGATATTCTGTCGCGATTTTGACGAAATCGCGAATTTTACTGGATTTCCAACCAGCCGCTGCGTTATCTTTGTGATCACGTTGTCCAACTGACGACAGCTTGGCGAGAACATCTGTCGGCCGTTTCCGCAGAGAGTTCCTTCGACAAGTCGTGCGGGCGGAGAACGAGATGGAAGGATGCGGTCCGGGGTGGATCACGTCTTCCGCGAAGTCATGGAAGCTTCGAACTCAGAAAGGGGAATGAGGTATGTTGGTGCTATCAAGGAAGCCAGGCGAAAAAATTCTCATCGGGGAGAATGTCACAATCACCATCGTGCGGATCGGGCCGAATACCGTCCGGCTCGGCATTGAAGCGCCGCGCGACATGAACATCGTGCGGGAAGAGTTATGCTCGGGGGTCGCTCCGTCGGACCCGCACGGGAACGGTTCCAGCCACGCGGGCGAATAATCGCCGCGGCTGGTGCGAATTGAGTTGCTGCCTCAAACGCCGTTTTGAACTCCGGTTCAAGGCGGCGTTTTTTCGTTGATCCCGTTGCGACGAAATCATTCGATAGCCCCGACCGTCAGGGAGGGAGGCTCCCCCGCTGAATCACGTTTTACCGATGCAGACCGGCCGGGAAATCGGGTAGAATCTTTTCGAGATTGTTTTTCGAACACGGCCGCTTGGTAATCCTTGGTGGAGTGACGGACCATGTTGAATCTGCTGGGTAACGGAACCGCGCAAACCTGCGACGGCTTGACGCGCAGGGATTTCATGCAGGTCGGCGCGCTTGGCGCCGCCGGATTGACGCTGGCCGATCTTGCGGCGCTGGAAGCCCGCGCCGCGGAAACTGGAAACAAACCCGGGAACGACCGGCGATCGGTCATCATGATTTTCAATCTCGGCGCGCCCAGCCAAATCGATACGTTCGATCCGAAGCCGGATGCCGCGGCGGAAATTCGCGGACCGTTCCAGCCGATCAAGACGAAGTCCGGCGACATCGACCTGAGCGAAATCTTCCCGAAACATGCGGCAATCGCGGATAAGTTTTCGCTGGTTCGCAGTTGTAACCACAACTCGCCGGCCGTGCACGACGCCGGCTGGCAGATGATGCAGACAGGCCGGTTCTTCACGGGCGGCATCAACACGCCTCATGCCGGAGCGGTGGCGTCTTACCTGATGGGGCGCCGCACCGACTTGCCCGCGTTTGCCGTGCTGCCCGAGCGAATGGGCTCCGGCGGCGGGGACATGCCGAACGGTCAGGCGGGCGGGTTTCTGGGCAAGGCGTTTGATCCGTTCGTGTTGAACGCCGATCCGTCCAAGCCCGATTTCCAGGTTCCCGATTTATTGCCGCCGAAACAGATCGGCAACGCGCGGCTGGATCGCCGCCGCAAATTACGCAACGTGGTGGACTCGACCATCAGCGCGTTTGAGAAGAGCGAAAACGCGGCACTCCTGGATGAGAACTTCCAATCGGCGTTCCGGCTGATGACGAGCACTCAGGCCAGAGAAGCCTTTGATCTCACGAAAGAGCCGACCGCCGTCCGGGAGCGCTACGGCATGAACCGCTTCGGGCAATGCTGCCTGTTAGCTCGCCGTCTGGTGGAAGCCGGCGTGCGGTTCGTCACGATCAATACGTTTCTCACCGTGTTCAACGAAGTGACGTGGGATATCCACGGGACGGCACCGTTCACGTCGATCGAGGGAATGAAGAACATCATCGCCCCGATGTACGACACGGCGTACACAGCATTGATTGAAGACTTGGACCAGCGCGGGTTGCTGGGCGACACGCTGGTGACGAACGTCTCCGAGTTTGGTCGAACGCCGCGCGTCAATCCGGCCGGCGGCCGCGACCATTGGCCGCAATGCTGGACGAGCTACTTCGCCGGCGGCGGCGTGCAGGGCGGCCGCGTGGTCGGCAAGAGCGACCCCATCGGCGGCTACCCGGCTGAGCGGCCCGTCGTCCCAGCGGAAGTCATCGCCACGATCTTCCACAGCCTGGGTTTCGACGTGGAAGCCCACCTCCCCGGCCCCGCCGGCCGTCCATTCCCTTTGGTGGACTCCGGGACGAAACCGATCGGGGAGTTGTTCTGAAGTGTAGCGGTTCTGATGCGTAGGGTGGGCTGAGGCTTTGCGAGTCTCACCAATCCGGTGTATCGATATCCTCAATGAAAACGGTGGGACTCGAAGACTCGTCCCACCCTACGAAAAGGCGAGCGATTCATGAATGTTATCCGCAAGAGAGGTGGAACTCGAAGACTCGTCCCACCCTACGTCTACTGGCTCCTTATCCTGGGCATCCCCGGTACGCTCGCCGCCGCCGAGATCGCCGTCTTCCCTCGCGAAATCCGCCTCACCGGGCCGGAAGCCCGGCAGCGGGTGATCGTGCAGGAAACGGACGGTCCGCTGATCGGCAAGCAATTCCGTGACGGCGTGACGTATCAATCGTCCGATGAGGCCGTCATCAGAATCGAGAACGGCGTCGTGGTTCCGGCGGGCGACGGGTCGGCAACTTGCACGGTCTCCGCGAATGACGTTACGAAATCGATTCCGGTGACCGTCGAGAAATTCGGCGAGCCGCACGTCTGGAGTTTCCGCAACCAGGTGCAGTCGGTTCTCACGAAGACCGGCTGCAATGGCGGGGCGTGTCACGGGGCGGTCGCCGGGAAGAATGGGTTCAAGTTGTCACTCCGGGGTTACGACCCGGAAGCCGATTTTCAGGCGTTGACCCGGCAGGCGCGCGGACGGCGGATTGTCGCGCACGATCCCGGACGCAGTCTCGTGCTCACCAAGCCGACGGGCATCATTCCGCACAAAGGGGGGGTGCGATTCGAGGAGAACTCCGGGGAATATCGCGTCCTGTCGGAATGGATTGCCCAGGGGCATCCCTCGCCAACACCGGAAGATCCGCGAATCGAACGACTGGAGATTCTGCCGCCGACGGTCCGTTTGAAAGCCGGCGACGTGCAGCAGATGCTGGTGCTGGCCCACTTCAACGACGGGCATACGGAAGACGTGACGCCGTGGGCCAAATACACGTCGACTCATTTCGCCGTGGCCCAGGTCGATGATGCCGGGTTGGTGAAGGTCACGGGCAGCGGGGAAGGGTCCATCGCGGCGTGGTATCTCGCCCAGAACGTGATGGCGACCGTCACGTCCCCGTATCAGCACGCGATCCCTCCAGAGACTTTCACCGCGGCAGCACGCGCGAATGTCATTGATGAACTGGTGCTGGCGAAACTGCAAGCGTTGAATTTGGCGCCGTCGCCGCGCTGCAGCGATGCGGAATTCCTTCGCCGGGCGTATCTCGACACGCTGGGCGTGTTGCCGACAGCGGAAGAATCGCAGGAATTTCTGAATCGGGCCGATCCCGACAAGCGATCTGCGCTGGTAGAACAACTGCTGGCCCGGCCGGAGTACGTCGACTATTGGACGTATCAGTGGTGTGACCTGCTGCTGGTCTCCGGCAACAAGCTGCGTCCGCAGGCCATCGAGGCGTTTTACGGCTGGCTCCGGCAGCGTGTGGAAGCCAACACGCCTTGGGATGAACTCGTCCAGGGCATCCTCCTGGCGAAAGGGAGCGCCGTCGAGAATGGGGCCGCGAATTTCTACTCGCTGCATCAAGACCCGCAGGAAATGTCGGAAACGGTGTCGATGGCTTTCCTCGGCATGTCCATCAACTGTGCCCGCTGCCATGACCATCCCCTCGAAAAATGGACCAACGACGACTACTACGGGATGGCGAGTTTGTTCGCCCGCGTTCGCGGCAAAGGCTGGGGGGGCGACCGCCGTTCGGGCGACGGCAACCGCGTGATCTTCCTGGCGGATGCCGGCGAAGTTTTGCAGCCCCGCATCGGCCGGCCGCAGCCGCCGCGCCCGTTGAACGGAGAAGTTTCTTCGTTCGATTCCTCGGAAGATCGCCGCCTCGCGCTGGCGAAATGGCTGACCGCGGCGGAGAACCCGTATTTCAGCCGGTCCATCGTCAACCGCATCTGGGCGAATTATTTCGGAATCGGGCTGGTGAATAAGGTGGATGATCTCCGGCTCACCAATCCCCCGAGTAATGAACGTCTCTTGACCGCGCTCGCCACGGACGTCTCGCAAAACCGGTACGATCTGAAATCGCTGATGCGGAAGATTCTCTTGTCGGAGACGTATCAGCGGTCCAGCATCACGCTGCCGGAAAACGCCGCCGATGACCGCTTTCATGCCCGCAGTTATCCGCGCCGGCTGAAGGCCGAAGTGCTGCTCGACGCCGTTTCGCAAGTCACCGGCGTCCCGACGACGTTTCGCGATGAAGCCGCGAAAAAGGATCTTCCGATCGGCACGCGGGCGATGCAATTGCGAGACTCGGCGCTCGCCTCATACTTTCTGGAAACGTTCGGCAAGCCCGAGCGGATTCTCACCTGCACCTGCGAACGGTCTGACGAACCGAGCATGACTCAGGTGTTGCACCTGGCCAACGGCAAGACGCTGCTGGAGAAGCTCGAATCCAACGAGGGCCTGATCGCGAAACTTCTTGCCGACAACACGCCGGCCGATCAGATCATCGACAGCCTGTACCTCGGCGCGTTATCGCGGAAACCGACGCAGGACGAGTCGCAGAAACTGGCTTCCGTTCTCGCTGAAGCGCCGGCGGAGGAAAGGCGGGCCGTCCTGGAAGATTTGTTCTGGAGCGTGCTGACCAGCCGCGAGTTTTTGTTTCAGCATTGATACGTTTCGGAGGCGAACCGATGGCAACCATTCCTGAGACACCTTCGTCGAGGATATTCGCTGCGCGGCTGCCTCCGGCGGTTCCCGATGTGCCGGTGAAATCGCTGTGAACGACGTCTTACCCTGACTCAACACCAATCGAGTTTTCATCATGCCCAGAGTAATGTGCCTTTGCATTCTTCTCGGTTCGTCGCTGGTTGCCGCTGCGGAGCCGCCGGATTTCAATGCCGACGTGTTGCCGGTGTTTCGCAAGTACTGCCTGGGTTGCCATAACGCGAAAGAGGCCGAAGGGGGGCTCATCCTGGAGGACCACGCGCGCACCATGAAGGGAGGCGAGGGGGGGGCCGTCTTGACCGCGGGGAATAGCGAACAAAGCCGCTTGTGGCAAGTCCTCACGGGCAAAGCCAAGCCCGCGATGCCGCCGAAGGACAGCCCGGCGCCGCAGGGGGAGGAGATCGCCATCATCGCGGCCTGGATTGACGCCGGCGCCAAAGCGCCGACGAAAGGACCGTCGGGGTTGGTGACGCCGAAAATCGCGACGAAGGGAAAAGTTCGGGAACCGATCACGGCACTGGCCGCCGATCCGAAGGGCCGCTGGCTGGCCGTGGCGCGGCCGGCTGCAGTGGAAATTCTGTTGCTTCCGAAGGCTCCCGTCGCTGACGCTTCCGGCTCGGTGGTCGCGAAATTGACCGGGCATTCCGGAGGGATCGCCGACGTGACGGTTTCCGCAGATGGCAAACGGCTGGCAGTCGCCGCTGGAGAAATCGGACTCGCCGGCGAAGCAACGCTGTGGAATACGGCCGACTGGACGCGCGGCCCCGTCATCACGGGCCACCGCGACGCGCTGTATTCCGCGGTACTTTCTCCCGACGGGAAGACGCTCGCCACGGCGAGTTATGACAAAGAAATTCACACGTGGGAAATCAAGGATCAAGAGCCGGCAAAGCCCGGCGACGGCGTCGCCGGGAAATTACTCGCGTCCTTGCTCGGCCATAACGACGCCGTCTTCAGCTTGGCGTTTCATCCCGTGCGAGGACACCTGCTGGCCAGCGCCAGCGGTGATCGGACGGTCAAGCTGTGGGATGTCGCATCGGGCAACCGGCTCGATACGTTTTCGCAGCCATCGAAAGAACAGAACACGGTGGCCTTCAGCCCGGATGGCCGGCTGGTGGTCGCCGGCGGCGTCGACAACCGGGTCCGTGTCTGGGACATCTCCGAAACGGGGAAGGAAGGAACCAACCCGATTCGCTATGCCCGGTTCGCTCATGAGGGCCCCGTATTGAAAGTCGTGTTCTCGCCGGACGGCCGGCTGTTGGCGTCTTCCTCTCAGGATTCGCGAATCAAGGTCTGGGAGACGCAGTCATTTACGCAGGTTGCCCTGTTCGACCGTCAGCCCGATTGGGCTGCCTCGCTTGCCTTTTCCTCCGACAGCCGCACGCTGTTCGTCGGTCGGATGGACGGTTCACTGGCCCTCCTCGAGATGAACCCCGCCTGGGGCGACCGCCCGGCGGAATTGGAACGCTTGTCGGCGACGCCCTCCGCGCAGGGTGTGCCCGTTCGTCCGTTGACAGACATTGCCGAAGTCGAACCGAACGACGCCCCTTCGGAAGCGATGCCGGTTCAATGGCCGGCGACGGTCAGCGGGCTGCTCAACGGAAAGACAAATGGCGATGCGGATTTGTATCGCCTGGAAGCGAAAGCCGGGCAGACCTGGATTTTGGAGACCAACGCCGCGCGCAGCCAGTCGCCGGCGGATACGAAGCTGGAAGTATTGCACGCCGACGGACGGCCGGTGCTGCGGGCGCTCTTGCAAGCTGTGAGAGATTCGTGGATCAACTTCCGTCCGATCGATTCTTCCAGCGGCGACGTCCGTCTGGAGTTCTGGGAAGAGATGGATCAGAACCAGTTCCTCTACATGAACGGCGAGGTGACCAAGCTCTTTCTCGCGCCGCGAGGCCCCGATTCCGGCTGGTCGCTGTACCAGAATCAAGGAAAACGCCGCTGCTACTTCGACACCAGCGCCACCGGCCAGGCGAAAGACCAGCCGGTGTATATCGTGGAAGCCTATCCGCCGGGGTCGTCCATCGTCGAAAACGGACTCCCCGTTTTCCCGCTGTATTACCTGAATGAAGACGATGGCGAACGCGAACTTGGCAATGATTCCCGACTGACATTCACCGCGCCGGGCGACGGCACGTACCTCGTCCGCGTCACCGACACGCGCGGTTTTTCCGGCGACAACTTCAAATACAGCCTGACGGTGCGGCCTCCGCAGCCGGATTTCAAAGTCAACGTCGACACGCTGAATGCGAAAGTCCCCGCCGGCAGCGGCCAGCGGCTGACATTTTCTCTCGACCGGATCGACAATTTCGATGATCAGATTCGCCTGGACATCACCGACGTGCCGGCCGGTTATCACGTCGCCACGCCGATTTTCTTTCAAGCCGGGCATCTCAAGGCCACCAGCGTGATCACGGCCAACTCGACGGCTCAACCCGTCGCGAAGGAGATCTGGGAACAACTCAAAATTTCGGCGACGGCCGTTATCAACGGGCAGGCTGTCACGAAAACGGTCGGCCACTTGGGGGAGATCACGCTGGAAAAACCGCCGACGATCCGCGTCACCTTGCAGGCCGACAACCCGGCATTCACGTCCGATGACGGAGGACTGGTCATCGTTCCCGGCACGACGATTACGGCGATGCTCAAAGTGGAACGCAGCGGTTACGACGGCGATGTGCGGTTCGACGTGGACGGCCTGCCGCACGGCATCATCGTCGACAACATCGGCTTGTCGGGGATTCTCGTCCGCGCCAACGAAACCGAAAGGCAGATCTTCCTGACGGCACGCCCGTGGGTCCCTTCCACGACGCACGTCATCGACGCCGTCGCCCAGACGCAAGGGAACCAGGCGTCGGCGGCGATTCGGCTGCAGGTCAAATAGTCCGGCAATTCCGGATATCATGATTCTGACGCATCGCCGTGAAATGCCAGTCGTCCGGGCAGGCCCAGGCCGCGTCAGAGCTTACACAACCGGTTCTGAGCGTTGATTTTTTTCGAGCGGAGCCTCGGGGCGCATGTTTTTTATGGCATGTTGACATTGCGCAGCTAGATTTCAGGGCGACCTCAATCTCTGTGGGCCATGCCGATGGATGTCCGCTACGTCAATCCGTTCGTCACCGCGACCGTGACGCTGTTTGACCGGATGCTGAATTGCCCGCTCGAGCGCGGAGCCCTGGCGCTTCAATCGCCGCAGGAGCCGTACCGGGGCGTCAGCGGGATCATCGAGCTCTCCGGCGACGTCCAGGCCACCATCGTGCTGAACCTCAGCCGGCAGGTGGCGTTAGCTGCAAGTAAGGTTTGGCTGGAGGAACCCGTTCACGACATCAACGTCGATGTCGTCGACGTTGTTGGCGAACTGGTGAACATCATCGGCGGCCAGGCCCGGGCCAAGTTCCGTCGCGCGAATATCTCGATGGGTTTGCCGCGCGTGGTGAAAGAACATATGCACTTCATCACGTTCCCCCCTGGCAGTCAGCCGATCAGCCTTCCGTTTCAAAGCCAATGGGGTTCGCTCTCGGTCGACGTGGGGATGATCTCAGCCAAAGCCCTGGCGCCCGCGGTCTAGTTGGCAAGAGTGGCCGGGTCGTCGAGACGCCCGAGAGAGGCTGTCCGTTATTTCGCGGGGTATTTCACGGCGGTCATCTGCCCATAACCGGCAGGCCACCGGCTCTCCACCTCGACCTGGCCGACGAATTCGTCGGGTCCGAGACTCGCCGCAAAATCCTGTGCCAACTTGCCCTGCTGGTCGACGTAAAGTTTCACGAGATATCGGCCCGGCGGCAATTGGGCAGAGCGCATGTCGTCCGCCCATTTCGTGCCGCGCGGCGCCGTGAAACTGAGCGAATGCTGCCAGAGATTCCCCTTGCCGAAGACGGGGCGGTCCGACGTGGCGACACGGTAGTCCGTCCAACCGGAGTCCGTCTTTCGGTAGAGATCGGCCTGCAGCAGCAGTTGGTCATATTCGGCGGGGACTCCTTCAATTTTCAGCCAGATGTCCGATCCCGAGGAAACTTCGTCGTTGGGTTTCGGCAACTGTTCGCCGCGATCGTACTTGCCGTGCACGACCGCGGCATAATCATCGATAAACCGGCGAAATTGCTGGTATGTTCGATCTCCGACAACCATTTTCTGGCCGCCCCCGTGCTTGACCTGCATCGTCGGCTTCATCAAGAGCAGGCTCTTGGGCGGATCGTCGGGGTGAATGAGCTTGTTCGCGACCATGTACCTGAGCGTCGCCTCGGGATCACGCAATGTGATCCAGGAAACCTGTGCTCCATGTTCTTGAACCTGCTTCTGGTTGCGGTCGGGCGAATGGCAGGCGGCGCAGCGGCCGACTTCGTTCCAGATGTTGTCGATAAAGGAAGCCAGGACCCGATCCTGCCGGGCGTGGCGGATCACTTCCCGAGGAAGCTGCGGACCAATCGGGGCCGCCACGGCTTTTTCGGCCGCCAGTTGCGGATCAGCCACCGCAGCGTGGATCCAGGCCCGGAACGCATCCGACTCCTGTCTTCGGATCTCGTCCGTCACCGGGCTGGGTTTTTCCGGCGCGCGATTGATGAACTTCAGGATCTTCGAATCGTCCGGCTGTTTTACGTCGATCATGCCTCCCGCGACGAGCGACACGAACGTCTCTTGTTGCGTCGGCCGGATGTACTCTTTTAGATCGACGCCGCTCAAATGGCATTCCGAACAACTCGAGGGCTTGGCGGACTGAAAGATCGGCAGGATGCGCTGCTCGAACATGGCCAGGGCTGTATCATCGGTGGGACGGGCAGGTGTCTGTGAGCCGCCCGTGGGTTCCTCCGAAGACGTCTGCGACCGGGCAGCAGATGTCGGCAATGTCTCTGATTCTCTGGATGGCAGTTTGGCAGCCGGCGGCGCACAAGAGGCTGCCATCGCCAGCAGCCCGGGCCACAGCAAGCGGCGAACGAAGACCGCTGCAATTCCAGGGTTCTGGAATCCCCGGCGAAGGGCGATGGAATCCATAGCACGGCCTTTTCCAGGCTGGTCCCGGCGTCGCCGACGCCGGGCTTTGGAGGATTGTTTTCGCGAGCGGCGCGCAAACCGCGCGGTGAATCAGGGCTGGTCTTCCGCGGCGAACAGGTCGGTGCTGATCGGAATCCATTCGGACGGCGGTTCCGGTTCCAGGATTTCATCCGTCAGGCACTGCCAGTACAGAATCAGCAACGGACGCAGCGGCGAGTCGGGCGCCCGGTCGAGCGCCTGCTTCAGCGCTGCCTGGGCGGCGGGAAGGTCGCCTTGTTCCAGCCGGCATAACGCCAGGTTGAAGAGCGTCGATCCCAGTTCATAGGGACGGTCCCGGCTCACTTCTTCGACGGCTGCCGCATGGAGCCAAGGATAGCGATCGGGGCTCAGCCCGACCGTAGAGGACGTCAGGAACGGTCCCGACATCAACGCCAGTTCCAGCCGGCGCTTCTCGCCGCTGACGACAGCGTCCTCGTACAATTGGACGACGCGTTCATAGTTTCCCTGCGCCCATGCGGCGGAGACGGCGTTGTCCCTCCAGCCCGCGAGTTGGTCCACTCCCGGGCCGACCTGCTGTTCTACCGTGCGCAGCGTCTGATCGGCTTCTTCGGCCCGGCCGGCCTCAATCAGCCAGCCAGCGTACATCACCTGCGCCGGCGGAGACTCCAGCAGCGCAATTTTGTCTTCGTCCAGCAGCCGGATCGCGGCGAGCACCGCGCCGTTCTGGTAGGCGAACAGGGCGACGTTGACGCGGCTTTCACTGTTTGCCAGGTGCAGGCTAATCTGCTCGTGCACTTGGGCGACCCGTTGCTCGATCTGATCGGCCATCATGGACAGTTGATCCAACTGCTGGGTTTTGGCTTCGTCATTCTTCTCCGACGGGCGTTCGCTCTGCAAACGCATGTACTCCTTGAGATGCCTGAGCGCGAGATCGAGCTTTTTCAACCGGCCATAGAAAGACGCCAGCTCTTGATGCACGAACGGGTCGTTGGGTTCGAGCAGCGTCAGGCTCTGCCGGGCGGCGGCAATCTGGTAATACCTCAGCATCTGAGGCAACTCCACGCCAAAGCGGCGCAGTTCCAGGCCCTCCAGTTGATCCAGTACGGAATAGGACGAACCCAGCACCTGGTAACCCTCCGCACTGTTGGGATCGGCCCGCAGTCCGGCGCGGGCGGCGCGAATCGCCAAGTGCAGGGCTGCCAGCCGTTGAGGCATGCCCAGGTTCTCCTGCGTGGCATAATGGAATTCGTGCGTGCTCTGCGTGACGTCGCCGGGCACGGTATTTCTGGGCAGCGATAAGAACTTCTGGTAACTGGACGTGCTCGCCGGCCAGACATGCGCTTCGGCCTTGTCTTTGTCGTCCGTTTTGACGGGTTCGCCATCCAGCCGGAACGCCAACTGCACCGCATTCCAATGATGGCTGTCCACGTAAGCCTTCAAGGCTTTGTCCTGGCGCTTGTCCGCGCGGTAAAAAACGGCCAGCGCAGGCGTCAAGCGCGTCAATTTCCAATCTTGAGATCTCAGCAGGTCGTCGAACGTGCGGTAGTTGGGACTCAGAGACAACCCGCTCATTCGCGGCATGACGTGCGTGATCTCGTAGCGATCGAACAGCTTGCGCCAATGCGGCCGGTCGCCGCTCCCTTTCAGGTCCGGGTCGCGCTTTCGCAACGAGCGGCGGGTTTTGTCGTGCAACCGAAGGATCGTGTCTTCTCCGTTGGAATCGCCTGCTGAGCCGGAATGGAACAATTCCAGCCGGCTGTCGATGAACGACTTCTGACCGGCCCAGATCAGCAGGTCTCCCTGGCGGACGACAAAAGAAAACGGCCGGTCGTCGTACGTATCCACGACGGCCCGTTCATAGCTCGACATCTGCTGCTGCAACTCCGGGTCAAAGCCGATCCCGGTCCGCTTGCCGTTCGCGCCGTCGATGCGCCCGCTGATAATCACGTAGGCCAGGGCGAACATGCCAAGCACCGTCACGGCTCGGCCGCCGCGGGAAAACAGCAGGAAGCTTCCTTGGGTGGAATAGGTTTGACCGTAGGTCGCCAGAAACCAGTCCTGGGCGTTTAACGTCGCCAGCACGCAGTTCACCAGGCTCGCCGACGCGAGTTCATGGCTGGCCAGCACCGCGGCGGCATTGATCCCCGCGAACATCAATAGATGCGCAATCGGCACACGACGGGCGTTGAGCAGCATCGCCGCCAGGGCGGCAAACGCCAGATAGATCCCCGCCACCCCCTCAAAATTGATGGCGGACCAATATCGGCCCGACAACATCGACACCACGGACAATTCGATCCTGGTCATCTGCGGATAGGCCTCTCGCCACGCGGGATATTCCACCCCGTACAACCGCCCGGGCGACAGCCAAGACTGATACGTAAACGGGTGCAGGCCGGCGACGAGGAAGCACCCGCCCGCGATCAGCCAGAATTGCCTGCGACGAGCCGGTTCGCGAAAACCGGGCCGGCCGGCCGCTGCGCCGATGGCCTCGCCGACGCCGAACAGAAGCAAGAGGCCCCATCCCAGAAACGCCCGCGAATCAAGCTGGCTCCAGGCCCAAAGGATCGGAATCAGCGCCCACTGGCCGCGGCTGTCAGTCCCTTCCTGAGTCCGCACGAGCAGCCACAGCACCGCAGCCGTGCCGAGCAGCGTGATCAATTCGGGCTGAATGGTGAATTGCCGGAAACAGGCCAAAAGCGCGAGCGCCGCGCAGATCGAACCCCACCAGGTGCGGATACCGGGCCGTACCGTGTGCACGACGAATCCGAATATGGCCGCCGCCACGAGCGTTTGAAACACCGTCAGCGCAATTCCGCCGCCCAGGCCATGAACGCCCGCTGCCAGCAGATCGAACAGCCACGACAGATTGACCCAGGGGGCCTCAGCACGCGTGTAGGAGAAGACATCTTTGGCAGGGGGCAGGAATCCGTGTTGGGCCAGGTACTCGCCGCTGCGGATATGAATGAGCGTTTTCGTTTCCGCGATCTGCGAGCAGCCGAGTAGAATGGCCAGCCCAACGACGGCCCAGCGCATGACAAAGTCGCCGCGGATCGCCTCATCCTCGACCAGTTCCGGCGTCAATGGCTCCCATTCGGGCAGGCCGTCCCCCGGCGGAGCTTCGCCTCCGTCCGTCATTGAGGCGTTCACGTCGGGAGATTGAGCCGGAGGGGCGTTCTCCGACGGACCGCCAGAACCGGGCTGGTCAGGGTTTTGCGGCGGAGGAACTTCATCAGCAGGGTTCGACATGAGGTCTGCGATTCTAAAATGATGTGTCCGAAGGACACGGAAATCGACCGGCTCCAGGCATCATCCTACGAACCATCGCTGAAGCCGGTCAAGGACGGGAAAAACGAGGTGCCGCGCGAGTCCGCGCCGCCTCAGAACTCATCTACGCCGCCGGGTTCGGCGGGGCGAGAAAATTTTCGCGAGCCCGCGGTTTATTTCGCGGTTTTGCGAACGATTGGCGGGCGGACCGCGACCGGCCGGGCGTTGCCGCGCGGCGAAAAGACCACGGCGGCCCGCAGAGAATTCCGCGCGCCGCGGGGGAACGATCGCCTTGGGCAGACTTCTGCTTCGCTGTCAGATGTTGCCGGCCACCAGTTCGGACGGCAAGTGTTCCGCCGGTCTTGATCCCCACAATTCGTGAATCGGGCTATGGGGGATCAGCGGAAGCTGCTGTTTGCCAACGACGGCTGTCAGTTTGCGGCTGTCGATGCCGAACCAATGCAGCATCGTCGCCGGGAGTTCCGCCAGTTCGACGGGCCGATCCACGGGATACGCGCCAATGTCGTCGCTGCCGCCGAGGATCTGGCCGCCGAGGATTCCGCCGCCGGCCACCAAGGCCGAAAAGCTTTGAGTCCAATGATCGCGGCCCCCCTGCGGATTGATTTTTGGCGTGCGGCCCATTTCCCCGGCGACGAGCACGAGGGTGTCGTCCAGCAGGCTGCGCTGCGACAGATCGTCCAGCAAGCCCGAGAGAGCCCGGTCAAACGCCGGGCAGAGCAGATCGCGGCAATCGGCGATTGTCGCTGGGCCGCTGACCGGGTCGCCGTGCGCATCCCAGGTGACTCGCGGCCCGAGTTCGTCAAACAGGTTTACCGTCACGCAGCGGAAACCCTGCTCGATCATCAGCCGTGATTGCCACAAGAGTTCGCCAAATCGCGAAGCGCCGTACATCCGCCGTGCGGGTTCCGCGTCCCGGCTGGCAATCTCCGGGAATTGAGGCAGCACCTGGTCTTCCTGCCCAACGGCTTCCTGGCCAAGATACGCCGTGACTCCGGTGTTCTTGAGCGGCTGAGGCCAGACCACGGAGATTGGCCGCGCTGCCGTGCCGCCGGCCTGGGCGAGGACTTCCCCGACGTGCGGAAACCTGACCCCTTTTCGGGACAACCGCCCTGTCTGCAGGAGTTGCAGCCCGGTTTCGTGAATCGGCGCCCCGGTATGCTGTACCGACCGGATCAGGCTGAATCGATGCGCCCTTTGCGCCAAATACGGCAAAGTTTCGCTCAGGAACATGCCCGGCGCCGAGGTGTCGATCGCCCCCAGCGTGCCGCGAAACTCCGCCGAGGCTTCCGGTTTGGGATCGAACGTCTCCAGTTGGCTGGGGCCGCCCGTCATGAGGACCAGAATGCAGTTCCTTCGGCTGTCGCCGTGCAGAAACCCTCCCCAGACGGAATGATCGGTCAAGCCCAAGCCGACCATGCCCAGCC
Source organism: uncultured Planctomycetaceae bacterium (assembly GCA_964388415.1). Lineage (GTDB taxonomy): Bacteria > Planctomycetota > Planctomycetia > Planctomycetales > Planctomycetaceae > CAZDGB01. Next base: position 21,635 of record CAYMAO010000048.1, read on the forward strand.
CCCCGGCGCGGAGAAACTCCCGCCGAGAGACCGCATCTTCCATTGCTTGCAGTTGCGGCTCCGCCGACGACATGCCCCATCCTTTGCAGAAACGTGACCACCAGGAACTGTTCATGTCACTCTACCAATCCCAGGCCAAGGACGGAAATGAATTTTTGACGCCGATGACTAACATCGGACAAGTTCCCTCTGCCCAAGTCGGGGAACGCCGTTGACGGAGACATTTCCGCCGGGAGGCTGTCACTGACTGTCGATTGTTCGTATCTTGAGGCACATCCCCTTAGAACAATTTTTTTCTCCGCAGGCGGCAGCATCATGATTCTCGACCTGTTCAAACTGAACGACCGGGTGGCATTGGTGACGGGAGCCGGACGCGGTCTGGGGCAGGCCATGGCAGTCGGACTCGCGGAGGCCGGTGCTGACATCGTCACCGTGACACGCTCCGGCGATTGTGCCGAGACCGCCGATCGTGTTCGCGCTGCGGGCCGTCACTTCTGGGCATTCACGGGCGACTTAGCCATTCCTGCCGACCGGGAGGGTTTGATCGACCGCATCGTCGAGCAGACAGGCCGGCTGGATATTCTGGTCAACAATGCCGGGATCTCGGGCCGGCATCCGCCGGAGGTCTATCCGATGGCGCAATTCCGCGAAGTGATGGAGGTGCACCTTTTCGCGGCGTTTGACCTGTCGCAGCAGGCCGCCAGGCACATGCTGCCCCGCGGCCGCGGAAAAATCATCAACATCGGTTCGGTCATGAGCTACGAAGGGGGCTGGAATATCCCGGCGTATGCGGCGGCCAAACACGGTATCGCCGGGTTGACGAAGTCGCTGGCCAACTCCTGGAGCAAGCAGGGGATCAACGTGAACTGCATTTGTCCGGGATACTTCGAGACCCCTCTTGCCGATATCCTGCAAGACGACCCGGTACGCGGCCCGCAACTGTTGGACCGGATACCGGTCGGGCGCTGGGGGAACCCGGACGAACTCGCCGGCACGTGCGTGTTCCTCGCTTCGGACGCCGCGAACTACATGCACGGCAGTTGCGTGGCCATCGACGGCGGCTGGCTCAGCCGATGACCTCAGCCCCATCCACTTAACACGCCACGCCAACGCTTGCGAGTTCGCACGCCTTCATTTCGTTCCATGACGATTTCGATCATCATCCCCGTCCTCAACGAAGCAGCCAACCTCAGCCCGCTCATCGATTCCACGCGGCGTCTGGGCGAGTGCGAAATCATCGTCGTCGATGGCGGCAGCACGGACGACACCTGGCAACAGTCCGCGACGGCCGATGTTCGGTTGAAGTCCGACCGCGGCCGCGCCCGGCAGCAGAATGCCGGTGCGAAGGCGTCATCGGGCGATGTGCTGCTGTTTCTCCATGCCGATTGCCGCGTACAACCGGGTTGCCTGGAAGCGATGACTGCGGCGATGGAGAATCCGCAAACGGTAGGCGGATGTTTTCGCCAGGTGATCGACGCGGCAGGTTGGAAGTTTCGCCTGATGGAACGGGGCAATGCGGCCCGCGTCCGCTGCCTGGGCTGGGCCTACGGCGATCAGGGGATTTTTGTCAGGCGTTCGGTCTTCGAATCGCTCGGCGGATTTCCCGATCTGAAACTGATGGAAGATTTGTACTTCGTCAAACAACTTCGGCGTGCCGGCCGATTTGTCGCTTTGGACGCGCCGATTCTGGTGTCCGCCCGCCGCTGGCAGAAAGCCGGCCTCCTCCGGCAGACTCTACGGAACTGGGTGCTGCTGACCTTGGCCCACCTGGGTGTGCCGCCCGATCGGCTTGCCCGATTCTATCCCCCGGTGCGCTGATCCCAAGCCCGGCGTCGGCGACGCCGGGACCTTCACCCCGCGTGGATGATCGCACCGTGATTGAGCGGAGCGACGATCCGCGTGTGACACGTCCAACTTTCCCACAGGTTCATCATGGAGGCGACCGATTCCGCCATTTCCATGCCGTCGCACAGCACAAAGATCGTGGGTCCCCAGGAGGATTGGCCAACGCCCGTGATGCCCCTCGTGCGAAGGCGAATCGCTGTTTCTGCCATAACGGAACTTGCAAAGACGCCGCCTTGCATCGGAGAGAAGTACTCGCCGACGCGCTGGCCGAACTCCCAGAGAGCCTCGCAACTCGCCGGGAAATCGCGCCGGGCAGCGTCCGCCGGTAACTGATGCATGATCTGCGCTAATCGGCTCAACAGGCCATCGTTCATCGGGGGCAATTGCTGAAAGGCTAGCCGCTCGGAATCGCCGGACAGCCCCTGCTGAGCGGTCGGCGTGATCAAGACGAATCGCCATTCTGCGGGAAATTCATGCCGGGTCGTGTTGGTTTTCATCGCGTCGCCGACCGGACGCCCCTCATCGAGGATCAGCCCTCCAGCGGTAAAGCCGACGGTCCCGATCGCCGAACGGCGTCCCCGCCCCGTCAGCATCGCGAGTTCTGTGATGTCAACGTCATGTCGATGTTGCTTTCGACGCAACGCAGCGGCCAGTGCGAGCGCCCATTGCGTCCCCGAACCCAGGCCGGCATGAGGGGGAATCTCTTCGTGGATCGTGATGTCGCACGGCGGCGTTTGTTCCGTCATTCGCCAGCGCAAAAGGAATTCGCGCAAGCGCTCCGCCGTCGCAGCAGATGCCGTGAAGTGGTCCACCACGGCAGATCGGACCGTGAGTGAGCAATGCGGCTGGTCGATCATCAGGCCCATGCCGCCATAGGTGCGCCGGTCCGGTTCACCGCGGACCAGCAATCCGAAATGCAGCCTGGCTCCGGTGGTCACCGTGACGGAAGGACTCAAGGGCGGCATGTCGGACACCGGCCAGAGTCCCTTCAATTGGTCCAGGGACTGGAGAGGCCTTCGCGGATGGCGAAACGGGCCAGCTCGACGCGGTCGTGAATCCCCAATTTGTTCATGATGCGGTATTTGTGGCTGTCGATCGATTTCTGCGACAAATGCATCAGCCGCGCAATTTCCTTCACGCTTTCACCGCGGGCCAGATGCTTCAACACTTCCAGTTGCCGCCCCGTTAGACTGGTCAGCGGAGATTCCGCCTTCAGGGAATAGTGTTGCGTCTGGGGATCATACGCCAACCGTTCGGCCACCGCAGGGGAATAAGTGACCCCGCCCGACATGGCCTTCAAGATGGCATCCGTCAGAAAATCGATCGGATCTCCCTTCAGTAGGTAGCCAGACACATTCAGCTTCAACGCCTGTGCAAGATACGCGTCCGACTGAAAGCCGGTGACGAAAATCAACTTGGTATCCGGCAAGCGAGAAACCAGGTCGTCCGCCAGGTCAAACGTTCCCCGCCCGGGAAGATCGACATCCAGCAGCGCCACGTCCGGCTTTTGATCGGTGATCACCTGAAACGCTTCGTCGCTGTCGCTGGCCAAGCCGACGATTTCGATCCGCGGGTTGGCGGACAGCCGCTCTGCCAGCGACTCCCTGACCATCGTATGATCATCAACAAGCACCACCCGAACTTGGTTGGTTGTCATGGTTCCTGACTCCAATCCCGGCAAGAGCGGCCTGATGCCATGAGCAGTTGGAATCACTGTATTGTGCATGACCGCTCCGCCGCTGTGAATAACCGCAAGATCGAACAGAGTTGGCCGGAAAAAGGAGCAGGCCAGAAGTTACCGCATCAATCAATGCATATTTATGCCATAAAGATACACGAATTCTGCCTGATTTTACAACCCTTTTCAAGGTGACAAGTTACGATTTTTTCAGGTCGGCGGTTCCTGGAGTTTTCCATGGGCTGTATTCCCTGTTTTGAAGGAAGGCCTGGGAGCGTAACTCATCAGAAAGTCTGAGGCTTAAGACGACTGATGCCCGAGCCTGGGGTCTTCCGGTCAATACAATTGGCACCCTCGGAATTGTCAGACGAAATCGGCACCGATCGGTGATGTTTTTTTGGCACATCCCGGAAGCCGACCTATAGTGACATCGTCGGGACAAAATGCCACGCGGCACGATTCCTGGCAGCCACATCCTTTAGAACCGGAAAGATCTTGTTATGCCGACCCTAGTGTCGCCGGCTCGCTCCTCCACGCTGACGGCCGAATACGTCAATCCTGTGATCACCGCGACGCGAAGCGTCTTTGAAATGATGCTGAACTGCGTGCCGGTTCGCACTGGGTTGCGTCTCCGATCCGCCGATGATCAACGTCACGAGATGAGTGCCGTCATCGGGATCACCGGCAAGGCGGCCGGCACAATCGTGTTAAACCTCTCGCAGCACGCCGCCTGCGAGGTGCTGGAACGCATGGTCGGCATCCAGGCGACCGCAATCAATCGCGAAGTGTGCGACGCCGTCGGCGAACTGACAAATATGATCGCCGGCTCCGCCAAGGCGCAGCTCGCGAAATATGAACTTTCGATGAGCCTGCCGAATGTGATTTCCGGCAGCGATCACGTGATCCATTTTCCATCAGACGTGCAGCCGATGATCATCTCGTTCGAGTCGGAGATCGGCCCGTTGACGATTGAAGTCGGGTTTACCGGAATCTGACGCCGCTGCGCTGCGGTACCGACCCCGTTTCCCATCTCTCTACATTCCAGTTCCGCGTAAGGATTCGAGAATCATGAAAGTATTGCTTGTCGACGACTCTGCGACGATGCGGACGATTCAGCACCGCTGTCTCAATAAGCTGGGCATCCAAGACATCACCGAGGCGGAAGACGGCCGGCAGGCGCTCGACGTGTTCGTCAAGGACACGTTTGACATCGTGCTGACCGACTGGAACATGCCGAACATGGACGGGCTGACGCTGTTGAAAGAGATCCGCACGAAGAACCGCGAGATTCCGATCGTGATGGTCACGACGGAAGCCGAACGAGCGCGCGTCGTGCTGGCCATTCAGGCAGGCGTCTCCGATTACCTGGTGAAACCGTTCACCCCGGACGATTTGAAGGCGAAACTCGAAAAATGGGTGGGCGTCAAGGCGTAGCCGGCAAGGGCATCGTGCCGTCCTAATCAATGGCCTCCGTAGAGAATCGACCAACGATCATGCTTGATCCCAAACGAATCTGGATGTCGTCCCAGTTGCCGACGCTGCCCAGCGTCGCCGTGAGATTGCTCGAACTGACGAGAGACCCGGAAACGGAGATTCGCCAGGTGATCGAGGTCATCAATTCCGACCCGGCGATCGCAGCCAAGATTCTCAAGGCGGCGAATTCGTCGTTTTTTGGGTTGAGCAGCGAAGTCCGCACGCTGGAAAAGGCCGTACCGCTTTTAGGAACCACAGTTTCGACTTCGCTGGCGCTGTCGTTCTCGCTGACCGACGACGCGATGTCTCGAGGTCCGGTGGCAGAACATTATCAGTCCTACTGGCGGCAATCGATCGTACAGGCTGCTGCCGCTGAACTCTTGGCGCTCCGGCAGGACAAGACGCTTGCCGGGGAGTACTTCCTCTGCGGCCTGCTGCTCGATCTCGGCCGTCTCGCCATGCTCAAGACCATTCCTCGCCAGTACATTCCGGTTCTGGATACTGCGCGGTCGGGACAGAAGCCGCTCTTTGAATGCGAGACGGAATCCCTGGGCTTCAATCATGTCGACATCGGCGGCAAGCTGCTGGAAAACTGGAAGCTGCCGAGCGTGATGGTGCAGGCGGCGAAGTACCATCATGCACCTCTGGACGACCTGGCGGCGTTGCAAGGCCAGACGCAAGAATCGCTGGTGACGGCCATGGTGGCGGCGGCGAACGTCGGCAGCTACTTCTGCTCGCCCCGCAAAGGGGAAGCCCTGGATCGGTTACAGCAACTGACACAAGCCCGCTGGCAGATGACGGCGGCAGACCTCGATCAGTTCCTGCAGCAAGTGGACGAGCGTTGCAAGCAGGCCGGCGATCTGTTCAAGGTCGACATGACGCAGCTTGGCTCTCCCACTGACTTGATGACCGAAGCGAACGAGCAATTGTCGCAGTTGACCATGAAGGAACATCTGGCCGGCAGGCAAGCCGCCGTGCGGCAGATGAACGCCGAGGCCGAAATTAAGGCCTTGGAAACCCGGAACGTGGAGTTGCAGAAACAGGCGGTCCACGACCCGCTGACGAAACTTTACAATCGCCATTTCTTTGACGAAGTGCTCGAAAAAGAAATCAACCGCTGCATTCGGACGGCTTCGCCGGTGGGAGTCCTCTTCGCCGACGTCGACTTTTTCAAACGTCTGAACGACACCTACGGCCACCAGGCCGGTGATGCCGTACTGCAGCGGATCGCCGTGCTGTTCAATGACGCGGTCCGCGAGTCTGATACGGTGGCTCGGTACGGAGGCGAGGAATTTGTGATCCTGGCGAGCCAGCCGACGGAAAAAGGGGTAGAGAAGCTGGCGAACCGCATCCGCGAACGTGTGGCGTCGGAAGCGTTCGAGTTCAAGGGAGTGCCGGTACGCGTCACCATCAGTCTCGGAGCGGCCGTTGTGGTACCGGGACGCTTGGCCAAGAACGCCGACAAAACCCTGATCGCCGCGGCAGATGCTTGCCTGTACGAATCCAAGCAGGCAGGCCGCAACCGGGTCACGGTGCGATCCCTGATCGGCGAGGATGATCGCCGGTTGCTGTTGCAGTTATCCCAGCAGCGATTCAGCCGCTGGTTGGTGGCGCGCGACCTGATCGACATCCCCGTGATCTCGAAGGCGATGGTGGAATGCCAGCCGTCGACCTTGCGGATTGGCGAATTGGCTGTCAAGCATCAACTGCTGACGCCGGACCAAGTGGCCTCGATCCTCGCCATGCAGGAAAAGCAGCCCTCGCTTCGATTCGGCGAGTTGGCCATCCAACGGACCTGGCTGACGGAATGCCAACTGTCGCGACTGTTAGCCTGGCAGCAAGAGGATCCGAATCAACTGGCGACGATCCTGATTCGCCTGGGGCTGATGGCCCCGGAAAAAGTCGCCGCCGCGCTGGAAGACTACATGCAATCCGTGACCGCGGCGGCGGCAGCCGTCTGAGACGGCGCGCCACGCGGGGAACAGTCGTCACGGTGCCCGCAGCCGGTCAACGAGGTACGCACTGATCGTGGCGTGCTTTACGCCGGGCGCTTCAGGATAGACCAGATCGCAGTCGACGCCGACGCTGCGCAGCTTTTCCTGCAGCTTGACGCCGTAATTCGCCGTATGCGTCGGATCGGGTTGCTCTTGGCCGAGCGCCGGGGCCGAAGTGTAATGCAGGTAAATCGGCGGATCGTCTTTCGAGGCGTGTTCGTACGGCGAGTACTCTTTGATCCAAGGCAACACGTCCTCGCGCGCGGCCAGAAATTCCGCGAACCGCGTGTCGCGGGTTTTCAGGTCTTTCGGGTCCATGAAACCGAACGCATGGCCGCCGTACCGGCTGTTGGGCGTCCATTCTTTCAACTGGGCCGGATCGAGCGAGGTCTGCGCGCCGGCCACCGCCGCACACCAGAGCCGAGTCGATTCTCGCGACACCGGATCGTCGCTGTCCGAGCGTGCCAAATCCTCGTGCAGCGCGAGCCACAGGCTGGAACACGCGCCGGCCGAGCCCCCGGTCGCGCCGATCCGTTGTTTGTCGAGTTTCCATTCGCCCGACTTGGCACGCACGAACTGCAAGGCCCGGGCCGCGTCGTGAATCGGCCATTCCACCGGCGGCTTGACCCCGGCCAGCTGCGCCTGCCAGCAGTATCGATAGTTGATCGCCGCCACGGAAATGCCGGCCTTGAGATAGCCGGGCACATCGCCGACGCCGCTCTTGTCGCCTGCAACCCAGCCGCCGCCGTGAATGAAAAACACCACGGGCGTCGGCTTGTCGGACTGCGCCTGGTAGAAATCGAGCACCTGCCGCTCGTGTTGACCGTAAGGAACATTGGCCAGCGTCGGCACCGGCTTTTTTTCGTCCGCGCCGAAGACGGAGTGTGTCATGGCCATACCGGCGATGACGATCAGGCCGATGCGAACGTGCTTCGTCATGGAAAAGAGGCCTTGTGTGAAGTGAGACTCGCCCAGTCGTTCTTGAAATTCGGAACCGTCCTGCGGGTGGCGAAAATCATGGCTGAAAACGGTTTCGCGGATGTGTATGATAAAGGCTCGGGGATTCACTGTCACGCGAGGCGCAGCGATGAACGGGGACGCGAAGCGAATGATTGGGTGTCGAACGTCTGCAATCCGATTCTGGCTGCTGATATCCGGCACGATGATCGCTGCCAGCGAAGCGATCGCGGCGGAAGAACGAATCAATTTCAACCGCGACATCCGGCCGATTCTGGCCGAGAACTGCTTTTATTGTCACGGCCAGGACGTCAATAAGCGTCAGGCCGACTTGCGGCTCGATGTGCGCGCTGCCGCCCTGGAACTCGGGGCGATTGTGCCGGGCGACCTGGCGGCCAGCTCATTGATTCAGCGCATCCGGTCCGACAGCGCCGACGAGCAAATGCCGCCGCCGAAGTCGAACCGGAAGCTCAACGCCGAGCAGAAGCAACTGCTGGAACGCTGGATCAAGGAAGGGGCCGAGTATGCCCCGCATTGGGCGTTCGTTGCGCCGGTCCGTCCGACGGAACCGGCCGTCCAGCGCGCGGAGTGGCCGCGCAACCCGATCGACCGTTTCGTCCTGGCGAAACTCGAAGCCGAGGGGTTGTCGCCATCGCCGGAAGCGCACCGTGCGACGCTGATCAAGCGGCTGTCGATCGATCTCACCGGTCTGCCACCGTCGCCCGCGGAAGTCGACGCCTTTGTCGCCGATGCCGATCCCCAGGCCTATGAAAAGCTCGTCAACCGGCTGCTGGAGAGCCCGCACTACGGTGAACGGATGGCGCTGCCCTGGCTCGATGCGGCCCGTTACGCCGACAGCAATGGTTTTCAGCAGGACGGCGACACCTGGCAATGGATCTGGCGCGACTGGGTCGTGAAATCGCTCAACGCCGACTTGCCGTTCGATCAGTTTACGATCTGGCAGCTCGCCGGCGATCTCTTGCCCGACGCCACGACCGATCAGAAAATCGCCAGCGGGTTCAACCGGAATCATTTGCTCAACGGCGAAGGGGGCGCCATCGCGGAAGAGCAGCGCTTCGTGAATCTGTTCGACCGGATGGACACTACAGCGACGACCTGGCTGGGCCTGACGATGGCGTGCGCCCAATGCCACGACCATAAGTACGACCCCCTCACGATGCGGGATTATTACAGCCTGATGGATGCCTTCAATCGGCTGCCGGAATCGGGGACGCCTCAGTTTTTCTCGTCGCGGATCCGCGTGGCGGCCCCGTTCCTGGAAATGCCGACGGAAGAGAACAAAACTCGCATCGCCGAGTTCGAAGCGAAGATCGCGACGGCCGACGGCGAGGCCAAAGCTGCGGCGGATGTCGCCTATGAAGGCTGGCGGATCGGCATCTTCGCAGACGGCAAGCCGTTCGAAGGAAAAGGTCTGCCTGATGCCTTGGCCGCCGTGTTGAAGAAGCCGGACGGTGAACGGACCGATGCGGAAAAGCAATCCGTCGATCCCGGATTGCGCAAGCACTTCGATGAAAAAGTCCGCCCGACGCTTTCGGGTAAGATCCCGGCCATTGCGGCGGCCGACGGACTGCGTAAAGAATTGAACGCCTACCGCGGCGACAAGCTGCCGCGCGTCATGATCATGAGCGATGCGCAGTCTCGCGAGACGTCCATACTCGACCGGGGCGAGTACCTGAAGCCGAAGGAGAAAATCTCGTTCGCCACGCCTTCGTTTCTGCCGCCGCTGCCTGACGGCGCGCCGCCGAACCGGCTGGGATTCGCCCAGTGGCTTGTCGCGCCGAATCACCCGCTCACGGCCCGCGTCCAGGTGAACCGGTTGTGGCAGCACTATTTCGGAGCCGGCATCGTGAAGACGTCGGAAGACTTCGGCGTGCAAAGCGAGTATCCGATCCACGGCCCTTTGCTCGACTGGCTTGCCGTTGAATTCCGCGAACGGGGCTGGAGCATGAAACACATGCACCGGCTGATTGTCACAAGTGCAACCTATCGGCAGTCCAGCCGGGTAACGCCCGAATTGAAATCCCGCGACATCGAAAATCGCTGGTACGCCCGCGCCAGCCGATTCCGAATGCCTTCGTTGATCTTGCGCGACTGGGCGCTGGCGTCCTCTGGTCTGCTGCAGAATCAGGTCGGCGGATCACCCGTCTATCCGTATCAGCCGGACGCCGTCTGGGAGTCGCTGGCCATCACGAAGGAGCGGGATTTCACGTACCCGGCGTCAACCGGCAAGGACCTGTATCGCCGCAGCCTGTACACGTTCTGGCGGCGTACCGTCGGCCCGGCCAACATGTTCGACGCATCCAACCGGCAGACGTGCCGCGTCCGGCTCGGCACGACCAGCACGCCGCTGCATGCACTGACGACGCTCAACGATCCGACCTGGGTGGAAACGGCCCGCGTGCTGGCGGAAAAAAGTTTGAAGTCGCACAGCGATCTTCCCAACCGCCTGACATTCGCCTTCCGCCGCGTGTTGTGCCGGCCGCCGACGGAGCGCGACCTGCTACGTTTGCGAGGCGCCTATGAGCGGCAACTGGAGATTTTCGCGAAGGACGCAGAGAGCGCCCAAGCATTTCTTTCTGTCGGTGCGTCGCAGAGGGATGACTCATTGCATGTCGCCGAACATGCGGCGTTGTCCGCCGTCTGCCTGGCGATGCTGAATCTGGATGAAGCGTTGACCCGCGAATGACGCCCGCCGTCGGCGACGGCGGGACCCGTCGATGCCATCGCTGGACTTTGAAGGAGGATTTGTCATGCCGACGTTTCGCCAGGTGGAACCGGGCGTCTTCCAATGGACGACGACTTGCCACAGCTACATCATCAAAGACGGCGACCGCGGACTGCTCATCGACCTGGGTGACGGTTCGGTGCTCGACCATCTCGACGAAATCGGCGTCAAGCAGATCGAGTGGGTCCTGTTCACGCATCATCACCGCGAACAATGCCAGGGGGGCGCGAAGCTCGCCAAACTCGGCGCCCGGGTAGCGTGCGGGGCGAATGAAAAGCAGTTTTTCGAGCAGCCCGGCAACTTCCGCCGCATGTTGCCGAAGCTCGGCGACCCGTTCACGGTTCACGGCACCAGTTACGTTCGCCCGCCGGTGACGCCGATCGCCATCGACCGCACGTTTACGAAGATGGACACGTTCGAATGGCGGGGCCGCGAGTTCTGGTGCATCGAGACTCCCGGCAACAGCCCGGGGCACATGACGTATTGCTGGCAAAAGGGGAACCGCTGGCGGGCCTTCAGCGGCGACCTGATGTGCGATGGCTCCAAGCTGCACACCTGGTTCGACGTCGAGTGGGACTACGGATTCGCCGCCGGGTTGTACGCCCTCGGCAACAGCGCCGGGCAGCTCGCCGGGTATGACGCCGAGGTTCTGTATCCGTCGCACGGCCCGGTCATCAAGAATGTCAAACAGCAACTGGATGAGTACGTCGTTCAGCTGCGCGAACTCGGCGAATACTATGTCCGCGGGTATGACATCAATCGTTTTTCCGGCTGCGATCAGGACCCCGTCTCGCGGCCCAGCAAGGTGCCTCACTTGTGGCAGGCGTCGCCCCATCTGTTCAAGTTTCGCGGGCCGAACTACTGGGTGAATTTCGGGATGGTGCTCAGCGATTCCGGCCGGGCGTTCCTCGTCGATTGCGGCCTGTTCGATCGCGCCTTCCTCGACCGCACCATCGAGCAGATGCAGCAGCGGCTCGGGCTAAAGCACATCGACGCTATTTTCGTCACCCACATGCACGGCGATCATGCGCTCGACGCCGATCACGTGCGAAAGAAATACGGAGCCGAACTCTGGGGCATGAAAGGCGTCGTCGACAAGTTCGAGCATCCCTACGATTACGATTTGTCCGCGCTCTTGCCTATGTACGGCAAAGACGATTCGGCCCCGCTGATGTTCGACCGCGTGCTGGCCGACGGGGAATCGTTCGACTGGGAAGGCTTTCATTTCACCTGCGACTGGATGCCCGGCCAGACCAAATATCATTCGTGCCTGCACGGCGAAATCGATGGCCAGGTGGTGGCCTTCACCGGCGACAACCTGTTCGCCAACCCGAGGGACCCCAAGCAGGGCGGCAATGAATGCGTGCTGGCCCGCAACGGCGGCGTGCTCGAAGAAGGTTATTTGTACGCGGCCAATTATCTGCACACGCTCGGCCCCGACTTGCTCATCGGCGGCCACTGCTGGGCCATGGCGAATCCCGCCGCCCTCATCGAACGCCTGCGGGTTCGCATGTTGGCCCTCCGTGACTGCTTCCAGAAACTCTGCACCGAAGACGACTACCGCCTGACGTTCGACCCCTACCAGGTAGAAGCGTATCCGTATCGCAGCCGACTTCAGGCTGGCGAAAGCGGCGAGATCATCATTCGCGTGCGCAACTGGCTCACGAAGCCCGTGCCGCACCGGTTGTCGCTGCATCTCCCGGCCGGACTGGGCGTCGATACTCCCGTCATGACCGGCACGACGGAAGCCAACGGGTTCACCACCTACCGCGTGAAATTGACGGCCGACAAGAAGGCCGCCGATGGCATGAGAATGGTCGCCATCGACGCCACGCTCGACGGAATCCGCCGCGGGGAATGGTTCGATTTTCTAGTTCAAATCGGCGATAGCGCCGACCCCTTGCCGGGTGCGGCGACAAAAACGGACAAGCCGTATTAAAGAGTGATACAGGGAAAACCAGGCAGAAGACGATTTCCTGCATTACCGAAACCGTGCCGTACTTTTCAACCGAGATTCAAGAACCGGAACTGGATGATGCACGAACTTCAACGACAAAACATCGCCCGGGTGACGCGACGGCAATTGTTCGGCTCGACGGCGACGGGCATCGGCGTCGCGGCGCTCGCCTCGTTGTTGGGCAAGTCCGCGCCTGCGGCGGAGGGTCGCCGCGGAGCGCCTCCGCTTCCCGGGCTGCCGCATCATCTGCCCAAGGCAAAGCGGGTGGTCGTTCTCTGGCAGGGAGGCGGTCCGTCGCATGTCGATTTGTTCGACGACAAGCCCGCGCTGCGCGAAAACTTCGGCAAAGACATCCCCGATTCCATCCGAGGCACGACGCGGCTGTCGACCATGTCGGCCGGATACGCCAAGTGGCCCTGTCAGCCGGCGATTAAGCCGTTCAAGAAATACGGACAATGCGGCATGCCTTTGAGCGAGATGCTGCCCAGCGTCGGTTCGCTCGCCGACCAGATTTGTCTCGTGCGCAGCATGCACACTGAAGCCGTCAATCACGCGCCCGGCGTGACTCTGTTCATGACGGGATCGCAGGTTCCCGGCCGGCCCAGCATGGGAGCCTGGCTGAACTACGGCCTGGGAAGCGAGACCGACAACCTGCCCTCCTTCGTAGTGATGACGTCCAGCGACAAGGGCAAGACGTGCGGCCAGTTGTTCTTCGATTACTACTGGGGCAGCGGCTTCCTGCCGAGCCGCTATCAGGGCGTCCGGTTCCGCAACACGGGCGACCCGGTGCCGTACCTCTACAATCCCCCGGGCGTGAGTCCGGCCGCGCGCCGGGCGCTGCTCGATGACATCGCCGCCCTCAACGCCGAGCATCTCGCCGATTACGGCGATCCCGAGATCGAGACCCGCATCGCGCAGTATGAAATGGCGTTCCGCATGCAGACCAGCGTCCCCGAGCTGACCGATTTCTCCGGGGAAACCAAGGCCACGCTCGACCGCTACGGCGAAGACGCCCTCGTCAAAGGTACGTTTGCAAACAACTGCCTGATCGCCCGCCGCCTGCTGGAGCGCGGCGTCGGCTTCGTCCAGTTGATGCACGCCGGCTGGGACCAGCACAACAACCTGCACACGCAGCTCGAAGCGCAGTGCAAGGACACGGAGGGCCCCTCGGCCGCGCTCGTCCAGGATTTGAAAGACCGCGGCATGTTGGACGACACGCTCGTCGTCTGGGGCGGCGAGTTCGGACGCACGCCGTTCGGCCAGGGCGATCCGGCCAATCCGCGCGGCCGAGACCACTTCGGCCGGGCCTACAGTTGGTGGCTCGCCGGCGGCGGCGTTAAGCCGGGCACAGTCTACGGCGCCACCGACGATTTTGCCTGGAACATCACCGAAAACCCCGTCCACGTCCACGACATGCAGGCCACGCTGTTGCACCTCTGCGGCATCGACCACACCAAACTGACGTTCCGCTACCAGGGCCGCCAATACCGGCTCACCGATATCCACGGCCGCATCGTCGAGGGGATTCTGGCGTGACGGCAGGTGGTCCGATCCCGGCCACCCAGCCTTATTGCTGTCTTGAACCGTCCACGCGGGGATTCCATTACCTCCGCCGGATTGTCCCGGCGAGGATTCGTTGCACACCGCCGTCGGATTCCAGCAAGAGCGTCCCGTCGCGGTCGAGGCCGAGGCACGTTCCCGAGAGAGTCTCGGGGCCTTGGGAGACCGTTACCTGGTGTCCCGTCAGGTAGCACTTCGTTCGCCACAGGGTCGGAAAGTCGATCTCGCCAGCAGCCAGACGCTGCAGCCAGGCGTGCCAGCGGGTGACCATCGCAAAAAGAATCTCGCCCAGCAGCGGGCAACTGTCGCCGAGCAGATCGATCAGCGACACCGCCGTGGATTGCAGTTCCGCAGGCGCTTCCCGGAGAGAATTGCGAACATTCACGCCGATGCCCACGACCAGCCGATCGGTCCGGCCGGAGGGAACTTCCGTGAGGATGCCGCAGATTTTGCGGCCGGCGGCATACACGTCGTTCGGCCATTTGAGCTGCACGCTCGCCGGAGGGAGGTAAGATTCCAGCGTGTCGGCCACGGCGAGTCCTGTCGCCAATGCGATTTGCGGCCAGCGCGAAAACGGCAGGCCATGCTCGAGCGGATTGAACAGCAGCGAAAACGTCAGCGCCCCGTCCGCAGACCACCAGGCGTTCTGCCCCCGGCCGCGCCCTGCCGATTGCCGGATTGCGCCGATCAGCAGCGGCAATGCACTCTCGTCTTGCCCTGCCAGCGTCATCGCCTGGGAGTTTGTCGACGCGAGTTCCATGAACCACTCGGCCCGGCGAATGAAGGTCTCCCGTTCGATCTGCCGCAAACAGGATGTCAGATCGCGGGGAATGTCGTGGTGGGTCATGCTGTCATCGGCCCCAAAGCCCGGCGACGGCATCGCCCGGACTGGTCTCGCCATCGCCGACGGCGGGCTTTGGTCACGCAAACGTCAACAGCAGGTCGCCGGCCGAGACTTGCAGCCCCGGGCGCACCAGTACCTGACCGATCTTGCCGTCGGCTTCCGCGTAGAGGTTCGTTTCCATCTTCATCGCTTCCAGGCTTAACAACTTCTGGCCTTTGATCACGACATTTCCAGGCTGCACGGCGACCGTAACGACCATCCCCGGCATGCTGGCTCCGACGTGCTTGGCATTTCCGGGTTCCGCTTTGACGTTGGTCGGCCGGTCGGGTTCCAGTGTTTTATCGACGACGGTGACATCCCGGGGCTGACCGTTGAGTTCGAAGAAAACGGTTCGCTTGCCGTCCGGGTGCGGGTCGCCGACGGTGAGAAACTTGACAATCAACGTCTTCCCGGGCTCGATGTCGATGGCGATTTCTTCGCCCGGCAGTTGCCCGTAGAAAAACACCGGCGTCGGCAGGCCGCTGGTGTCCGAGTACTTCAACTGATGCGTCGTGAATTCTTCGAACACCTTCGGATACAAGATCCACGTCACCACGTCCTGAGGCGTCGGCTCGCGCTTGAGCAGGTTGCGCACCGTCTGTGTCGCCTGGGCAAAATCGGCCGGCGGCAGGTGCGCGCCGGGCCGGTCTTTCAGCACGGGCTTGTCGCGCATGACCCTCCGTACCACGGCTTCCGGGAACCCGCCGGGCGGCTGGCCCATCTTGCCGCCGATCAGGTCCAGCACCGATTCCGGAAACGACAATTCGCGTTTTTCATCGAGAATATCGGCCGGAGTCAACCCGTTGGCCACCATGAACAACGCCATGTCGCCGACCGACTTCGAGCTCGGCGTGACTTTGACAATGTCGCCGAAGAGCTGGTTCACGTCGGCATAGACGTTGCAGATTTCCGGCCAGCGGTCGGCCAGGCCCAGCGACTTCGCCTGTTGATACAGGTTCGTATATTGTCCGCCCGGCATCTCGTGGCGGTACAAGTCCGACGTCGCCGGCAGCATCACGGTTTCAAACGGCTTGTAATACCCGCGAACGACTTCCCAGTAGCGGGAGAATTCATCGAGCCGGTCCGAAGACAGTTCCGTCGGCCGGTCGCTGAACCGCAGGGCTTCGACGAGGCCGTTCAGATTCGGCTGCGACGTCCCGCCGGACATCGAGGCGACGGCTCCGTCGGCGATGTCCAGGCCGACTTCGCTCGCGGCAAGAATTGCCCCGGCTTGAATCCCGGCGGTATCGTGCGTGTGAAAGTGAATTGGAATGCCGACCGTCTGTTTCAATTCCTTCACCAGCAATTTCGCCGCCTGCGGTTTACACAAGCCGGCCATATCCTTGATGGCCAGGATGTGGGCGCCCATCTTTTCGAGCTGTTTTGCCAAGTCGACGTAATATTTCAGGCTGTACTTGGGACGGTCCGGGTTGAGGATGTCGCCGGAATAACAGATGGCGGCTTCGCAAATCGCGTTGTTGTTCTGCAGCACGGCGTCCATCGCCACCTGCATATTCGGGATCCAGTTCAGCGAATCGAAGACGCGAAAGACGTCAATCCCCTCGCTCGCCGCCTCTTTCACGAATTCTTGAACGACATTGTCCGGATAATTCGTGTAGCCGACGGCGTTCGATGCGCGCAGCAACATTTGAAACAGGATGTTCGGAACCTTCTGCCGCAGCTGCGCGAGGCGATCCCAGGGCGACTCCTTCAGAAACCGCATCGCCGTGTCAAATGTCGCTCCGCCCCACATTTCCAGCGAGAAGAGCTGCGGACAATTCCGGGCATAGGCGTCGGCGATCTGCAGCAGGTCATACGTGCGGAACCGCGTCGCCAGCAGCGACTGGTGGGCGTCGCGAAACGTGGTGTCGGTCATCAAAAGACGCTGCTGAGCGAGCACCCACTCGGCGAATTTCTTCGGGCCGAGTTCGATCAGCTTGTCCCGGGTGCCCGGAGGGATGGGGCGATTGTAATCGACGTCCGGCAGAGGAGCTGCGTCGCGCACGACTTTCGAAGCCAGCGACGTCTCGATGCCGCTCGAACCGTTGACGATGGTGTCGCTTAGAAACGTCAGCACCTTCGTCGCCCGGTCTTTTCGGGGGGCGAATTGGAAGAGTTCCGGAGTTTCGTCGATGAAGCGCGTGGTGAAGTTCCCGGCGATGAACTTCGGATGCGCCATCACCTTGATCAGAAACGGGATGTTCGTCTTGACGCCGCGGATGCGGAACTCCTGCAGGACGCGATCCATGCGGCTGCAGGCGTCGGAAAATCTCCGTCCGCGGACCGTCACCTTGACCAGCAGCGAATCGTAGAACGGATTGACGACTGCCCCGGAAAAGGCGCTGCCGCCATCCAGCCTGACCCCGGCTCCCCCGCCCGATCGGTAGTGCGACAACCGGCCGTAATCGGGCATGAAATTATTGGCCGGGTCTTCCGTGGTGACGCGGCATTGAATGGCGTAACCGTTGGTCTTGATCTCTTGCTGGTCGCCCAGGTTGATCTCGGGGTCGGCGAGCTGCATCCCTTTTGCCACGAGGATTTGCGACTTGACCAGGTCGACCCCGGTGACTTCCTCAGTCACGGTGTGTTCGACCTGAATTCGGGGGTTGACTTCGATGAAGTAGAATGTTTTGCCGTCGGTGTCGTAGAGGAATTCCACGGTGCCGGCGTTGCGGTAGCCGACGGCCTTGCCGATCTTGATCGCCGAATCGCAGATCTCGGCCCGAATCTTGGCGTCGAGAAACGGCGCCGGGGCGATCTCGACGACTTTCTGATGGCGGCGCTGAACGGAACAATCGCGTTCCCAGAGATGAACGAGATTTCCGTGCGTATCTCCCAGCAGTTGGACCTCGATGTGCCGGGGCTGCGGGATGAACTTCTCGACGAAGATGTCTGGGCTGCCGAAGGCATTCAGCGATTCTCGCTGGGCCTGCTCGAACAGCGGGGCGAATTCGCCCGGCGTGTTGACGACCCGCATTCCGCGGCCGCCGCCCCCCTTGGCGGCCTTCAGAATGATCGGGAACTTCAGCGATTTCGCCAGCGAGAGGCCGTCGGCGACGCTGCTGATCGGGGCGCTGCTGCCCCCCAGTACGGGGACGCCGGCCTTCTTGGCGATCTCGCGGGCCGTGATCTTGTCGCCCAGTTGCTCGAGAATTTTCACCGTCGGGCCGACAAACGTGATCCCGGCGTCTTCACAGGCTTGCGCCAGTGCCGGATTCTCCGAGAGAAACCCGTAGCCCGGATGGATGGCGTCGGCCTGGCAGTCTTTGGCGATCCGAATGACGGCCGGGATGTCGAGATAGGCCCGGATCGGCTCGCCCGGCTTGCCGATCATGTAGGCTTCATCGGCCTTGAATCGATGCAGGGCGTACCGGTCTTCATGCGTGTAAATCGCGACGGTCGTGATCTTCAATTCATGAGCGCTGCGAAAGATGCGGATGGCAATTTCGCTGCGATTAGCAACAAGCAGTTTCGTGATTTGGGGCATGGACGGCTTCGGGCTCCAACGTGCGATCTCGGGACGCGCTGTACACCAGCAGAATAGCGAACTCAGAGCCAAATCAAAATGCAACCGCAGCCCCGGCGGAGAGAGATGAGCATGTGAGCATGGGAGAGCGCGTCGTGCGAATTGTCCCGCGTTTGCAGAGTCGCTATCATACGGGCCTCAATCACCAAAAAAAACTCTGGCCCTTGGGATAGCATCGATGTGGAATCGACGGACTTGGTATGGATGGGCGCTGTACGGCGTCTTTTTTCTGGCGTTGACTTCCGAGACAATCTGCACAGCCGAACATCCGCGCGTGCCGGGACTGGATCGGCTGCGGATCGAATCGGCCAAGCCGAAGACGGCCGAAGACGATGACGACCCCGCGCCGGGAACAAAGATTCCGCGCGATCCGGCGCTCGAAGGCCGGGTGCTGCTGGGGGAATTGAATTGCCTGTCGTGCCATGCGGCCAGCGACGAACTGAAGCCATTCGTCTCTCCGAAGCAGGCGCCGATCCTGGATGAAGTCGGCAGCCGAGTGAAAGTCGACTGGCTCAGGAGTTATCTGCTCGACACACATGCCGCGAAGTCCGGCTCGACGATGCCGGACGTGTTCCAGGGCGTTACACCGGCCCAGAAGGCAGAGGCGGTCGAAGCGCTGGTTCATTTCCTGGCGAGCACCGGCCGGACTGCCGATGTCATTCGTGACGCGGCCGCCGCCCAGCGCGGGAAGGATCTCTTCCACAAGGTGGGCTGCGTCGCCTGCCATGATCCGCAGGCGGGCGACGCGCCGCCGTCGCTGGCTACATCGCAGGCGCTGCCGAATCTCTCGGCGAAGTACAGTTCCCGGAGCCTGACGGCGTTTCTCAAGGAAACGCACAAGTCGCGGCCGTCGGGCCGGATGCCGACGTTCTCGCTGAACGACCAGCAGTTTCGCGACCTCGGCCAGTACCTGGTGAAGGACGTCGCCGTCGAGCCGAACGTCGACTTCGCTGTCTATCATGGCGGATGGAGCACGATTCCCGATTTCGCCGCGTTGAAACCGGTCCGACAAGATTCCTCGGGCGGGTTTGATCTCAGCGTCGCCGGCCGGACCAATGATTTCGGCATTCGCTTCCGCGGACAACTTCAACTCGCCAAGGCGGGCAAGTACGCCTTTCATCTCGGGTCGGACGATGGCTCCCGACTGGTGATCGATGACAAGCGGATCATTGATAACGACGGAGTCCACCCGCATACGGAGAAATCGGCCCAGGCCGAGCTGACCGCCGGCTGGCATGACGTGCTGGTCGATTACATTCAAGGGGGCGGCGAATCGACGCTGTCCGTGGAGTTCGAAGGAAACGGCTTGGGCCGTCAGCCATTGGGGAGCCTGTTGACGCGGGAACGCAAGGAAGCCGTGCCCAGTGCCAAGCCGGCGTTTGCCGTTCAGCCGGAACTGGCGGAAAAAGGCAAGCAGGTCTTCGTCACCATCGGGTGTGCCGCGTGTCATACGCTGAATCAAGGCGGACAGCGCCTGGCTTCACTCAAGACGGCGAAACCGCAAGCGTCGTTGCGATCGACTGAAGGCTGCCTCGCCGAGACGCCGCCGGCCGCTGTACCGAATTATCATCTCTCCGATGCCCAGCGCAGCGAGCTGGCCGCCGCGCTGACGACGCCCGCCGCGGAGACGGCGTCGCAGTCGATTCACCGGACGCTGCTGACGTTCAATTGTTACGCCTGCCATTCACGCGATGGCTGGGGCGGCGTGGAAGAAGGACGCAACGCCTCTTTCGAGTCGCTCATCAAGGAAATGGGCGACGAAAGCCGTTTGCCGCCGACCTTGACCGGCGCGGGCGACAAACTCAACGAGGCCTGGATTCGTCACATCCTGGAACACAGCACCGAGGATCGCAAGAACTACATGGTGGCGAAGATGCCCAAGTTCGGGATCGCCAACGTCGGCTCGTTGACCGCACTGTTCGTGAAGGCCGATCAGCAGCCCGTCGCCGCGACGCCCAAGGAATTCCCGGAGCCGGACTACCGGATCAAAGCCGCAGGCCGGCAACTCGTCGGCGGCGCGGCTCTCTCCTGCATCAAGTGCCACGACTTCCGCGAATATCCGTCCACCGGGATTCGCGCCATCAGCCTGACCACGATGACCCGCCGCCTCAGAGAAGACTGGTTCCAACGCTACATGCTCAACCCGTTAGAGTTCCGCCCCGGAACCCGCATGCCGGCCCCGTGGCCCAACGGCCGGGCCAGCATCACCGACGTCCTCCATGCCGATACGTCATTGCAGATTCGGGCCGTCTGGAAATATCTCGCGGATGCGGAGAAAGCGGCGATCCCGGTCGGCCTGGTCCGTGAACCGATTGAATTGAAGCCGACGACATCGCCGATCATTTATCGCAACTTCCTGGAAGGGGTCGGGAATCGCGCGATCGCCGTCGGCTATCCCGAGCAATTGAATCTCGCGTTTGACGCCAACGATTTCCGCCTGGCCCTGATCTGGCACGGACAGTTTCTCGATGCGTCTCGCCATTGGAGCGGCCGCGGCGAAGGGAAGATCGGCCCGCTCGGCGACAACCTGATCGACCTGGGACCGCAGCCCTCATTCGCGAAGCTTGGTTCTGTCAACGATTCCTGGCCGACGCAACCCGGCCGGGTTGCAGGCTTTCGATTTCTCGGATACACGCTCGACAAACAGCAACGGCCGACGTTTCGCTACCGCTTCGGCGAGATCACCATTGAAGACCACCCCGAACCGTTGGTGAAAGACGGCGAGAAATATCCCGGCTTGCGGCGCACGTTGAATCTGTCCGGCAACGGAACCGACGTGTGGTACCGCGCCGCCCTCGCCGGCGCGATCGAAGACTCCGGAGACGGAGCGTACCGCATCGACAACGTCTGGACGATGCGGCTGAAGTCCGCCGAGAAACCGACGATCCGGGAAGCCGCCGGGAAGAAAGAACTGCTGGTTCCGGTGCGGTTTACCGATGGAAAAGCCGTGCTCACGCAGGAATACGCGTGGTGAGTGCGAATCAGTTAAAGCCGGGGCGAAACAGCATGGGCCGCGTCGGCGAGAGATTTTGCGAACGCGCGAATCTCGCCGAGCGATTTGTCGCCGTCCGTTGCCAGCGATTCCATCTGCCGGACGATTGCCGAGCCGACGATGATCCCGTCGGCCTGGCCTTTCAACTGGGCAACCTGTTCCGGTTGACTGATGCCGAACCCTACGCAGAGCGGCAACGCCGTCTGTTGCCTGAGCGTCTTCAGCATCGACGATAATTCCGGGGCCAAACCTTCGCGGACGCCGGTCGTTCCTGCCACAGCGATGCAGTAGACGAACCCCGACGCATTTTTGACGATCCGCAACATCCGATCGGCCGGCGTCGTCGGGGCCACGAGTTGAATCAGATCGAGACCGCGTTGCTTGACTAGCGCGGCAAACGTCTCGGCTTCATCGCCCGGCAAGTCGGGAACGATCAACCCGGCGAATCCGGCCGCGGCGGCATTTTTCAGAAACGTTTCCGTTCCGCTGCGAAAGATGAGGGCATACGATACCATCGCCACCAACGGCGTGGGGATTGTCTTTGAGACCTGGCCAATCTCGGCAAAGATGTCCTTCACCTTGATGTGCTTGTTGAGCGCCCGAGTGTACGACGCCTGGATCACCGGGCCGTCGGCGATGGGATCGCTGTAGGGGAACCCGATTTCGATCAGGTCGGCCCCGCTGGCGGAGAGTTCTTTCACGAGCCGCGGTGTCCACGGCAGATCGGGATCGCCCGCGGTGATAAACGGCATGAAGGCCTGCTGCTGTTTTTGTTTCAGCGCGGCAAAAACGGCGGCGATGCGGGAGGGTGCGGACAAGATATTACCTCAAGAAACGATTACCAGCCCGTGGCTATTGAATCATTGAATACGGCCCTGGCTGGCGCTGCGGGCTGGTGTAACGATGCTCACAACTCCCGCCCCGTCAGCCGCGCCACTTCATTCACGTCTTTATCCCCGCGGCCCGACAGACAAACGACAATCGTCTTGTCCGCCGGCAACTGCTTCGCCCGTTGCATGGCATAGGCCAGGGCATGGGAACTTTCCATCGCCGGCAAAATGCCTTCGGTTTTCGCCGTGAATTGCAGCGCGGCGAGGGCGTCGTCGTCGCGGATGTTGACGTACTGCACCCGTCCTGTGTCGTGCCAGTAGCTGTGTTCGGGGCCAACGCCCGGGTAGTCGAGGCCAGCGGAGATGGAATGCACGTCCGCCGTCTGGCCGTCTTCATCCTGCAAGACATAGCTGTAACTGCCGTGCAGCACCCCCTTGTTGCCGAACGACAGCGTACTGGCGTGATCACCGGGTTTGGAACTGCGGCCGCCGGCTTCGACACCGGTCAGTTTCACGCCGTCGTCATCCACGAAGGGGTAGAACATCCCGGCGGAGTTCGAACCGCCGCCGACGCAGGCCACGACTTCATCGGGCAGCCGGCCGATCATGTCCAGCGACTGGGCCCGGGCTTCGCGGCCGATCACCGCCTGAAAATCACGGACCATCATCGGAAACGGATGCGGGCCGACGACCGAGCCGATGATGTA